>JBBRQQ010000026.1:0-35182 GCA_038226155.1 Burkholderiales bacterium | reverse complement strand
GAAGGCAAATCAGCTCCTGTTTGGGCCGACGGGAGCTGTTTTGGATCAAATTTGGCCATTTTTGACCCCTGAAAATAGCCACAACCCAATAAACACGGGCGTGACCAGCTACTAAAAACATAGCGGAGGCAGTGCTTGAGGGTCTCGGCGTGGGTGGCACCTGCAAGCGCGGCGCTGTCCCACGCCATGCTTGCTGCGCCAAGCGAAGAATGGGCTAGCGGTTTCGCTAAATCAACTCAAGGAATTGATCATGACCTACAAAGAAGACCCTCGCGACAAACAGACCCCTAAAACGGGCAAGGTTGAAAACGACACCAACAAGCTGGGTGCGACGCAGCCCACGCAGTTGAATCAGGGGCAGCGCACGCCTGACAGCCGCACTGACCGGGAGGCGCACTTGGGTGGCAGCAATCAGTCGCAGTCGCGCCGCGGCCCGGTCGGCCACAAGCGTTAGGGCTTGCCTGCCGAAGGTTCTGGCTTACTGGTCCCTAGAGTGCGGCCGCATAGTCGATGACGCCGCACTTGGCGCGGTGTCGGTAGGGCGAAAGGTGGCACTGGGTGCTAGTCTACAGGGGTATGCCGCGCTGACCCCAGTCCAGTTGAGCCGCCTGTTAACCGACAAAGACCCTTTGGAGATGTGCCATGACAACTAAGCAAAAGTTTAAAAGTGATGTTCTCAAAGCCATTCACACGTCGGCCAGCGCGCTGCACAAGGTGGGCGCTATCAACAAGGCAACGATGCGCGAGTTTGATGCGTCCTGCATTGCCACCGTTGGTGCGATTGCCCCGCAGCAGATCAAGCGTATTCGAGAAGCGGCGCGGGTTAGCCAGCCAGTGTTTGCGCGTTACCTGAACACCAGCGAGTCAACTATTCAAAAGTGGGAGACAGGCACCAAACACCCTAGCGGCATGGCGCTCAAGTTGCTATCGGTGGTGGATAAGCACGGGTTGCAAGTGCTTACTTGAGGGACGTAGAAAATTCCAGTCTGCCGAACACCCTAGTGCGTAAACCCGTCGGCCTTTAGCCGTGATTGCGGACTTGATCCGCAATCTATTACCCTTTGTCTGGGGTTGGGAGCGGGGATGGATCCCCCCGGATCAAGTCCGGGGCAGGCTTATCGAGCTCAGGATGACAGTAGGCAAGTCGCAAACAAGGTCGCAAAAACTCCAGCATAAATTGCTAAAAATCGTTATAAAGCATAGACTTAAGCATGCCTGCAAAGTCGCAAAACTCTAAGCTCTACGATCACCCAGCCCAGATGGAGCCATTGCTGCCGGGCGAGCACTTGCTTGAGCCGTTGCTTGAGCGCGCCCATGATTTGCAGCGTGAGGCGCGTACGCTGGCGGGGGCCAGGGCGCCGCCTGAACTGCGGCAGTTGCTGCGGGCCATGAACTCGTATTACAGCAACAAGATTGAAGGCCAGCACACGCTGCCGTTTGAGATTGAAAGCGCGCTGCGCAATGACTATTCAAATGACGCAGACAAAGCGCGGCGGCAGCGGCTGGCGCTGGCGCATATGCAAACCGAGCTGGCGATTGAAACCCGCTGGCAGGGCTGGCCTCAGGCCAAGGTGTGGTCTGGGCAGATGGTGCAGGACATTCACCAAGACCTGTTTGCGCGCCTGCCGGACACTGACCTGCTGCTGCCGGTGGCAGACCGGTTGCTGGCGGAGGGCGATGTACTGGTGCCGGGTGCGCTGCGTGACCGCGATGTGAGCGTGGGCAGACATGCGGCGCCAGCCCACGCGGCGCTGGGCGTGATGCTGGCGCGCTGGGGCAGTTTTTATGGGGGGGTACGGCGTGGTGAGTTGCAGGTTTTGGCCGCCGCCGCATCGCACCACCGGCTGGCGTGGATTCACCCGTTTCGTGATGGCAATGGCCGCGTTGCGCGGCTGCACACACACCTTGCCTTTGGCTCGCTGGGTTTGACCAACGGTTTGTGGTCGCCGTTGCGGGGCTTTGCGCGCAGCCATGATGCCTACTATGCGCACCTGGCGGCTGCTGATGAGCCGAGGGCGGGTGACCTTGATGGGCGCGGCAATTTGTCAGAGCGGGCACTGGTAGCGTGGATCAGCTACGTGCTGGGGTTGTGCATTGACCAGGTGCGGTTTATGGCTGGCTTGCTGGATATGTCGGGTATGAAGGGACGTATAGCGGCGTGCCTGGCCTTTGAAGAAAACGTGGTGAAGGCTGGCGTGCGAAGTGAGTCGCTGCGGGCGCTGCACTATGTGCTGCTGACGCAAGCGGAGCTGGAGCGTAGCGAGTTCAAGGCGCTGCTGGGGCTGGGTGAGCGCCTGGCTACGGCGCAGGTTACGGCGCTGCTCAAGCGTGGGCTGCTGGTGACAGATTCACCGCACGGCAAGCTGCGCTTTGGTGTGCCGCAGCACGCGCTGCGGTTTTACTTTCCAAGTCTGTGGCCAGAGGCGGAGGTGGGCGAGCGCCCTAGTGCATAAACCCCATGCCGCGTGCCTCGCGCACTTCGGGCTTGATGCGGTGCTCGGCTTCCAGCTGGCTTAAAAATTCTTCGGCAGAAAACTCGGTCGCCAAAATATCGGTCTGGCGTTTGACGGCTGCAAAGTCGCCGGGGCAGACTTGAGTGAGCAGTGCCAAACGCTTGCGCAGCTCGCTCGTCAGCAGGGCGGCGTTGTCGGCCAGCGCTTCGGTGATGAACATGGCCTCGCGTTGCGCGCTGGTCAAAGGCATGAATTTGATTTTGAAGGTAAAGCGCCGTAGCGCAGCCTGGTCAAGGCTTTCCAACAAGTTGGTGGTGCAGACAAAAATGCCGTTGTAGCGCTCCATGCCTTGCAGCATTTCGTTAACTTCAGTGACCTCATAGGTGCGCTGTGCGCCGCGCCTGTCTTGTAAAAAACTGTCGGCTTCGTCCAGCAGCAGCACGGCTTTCTCAAGCTCGGCTTCCTTGAACATGGCGGCCATGTTTTGCTCGGTCTCGCCGACGTATTTGCTCATCAAGTCACTCGCCTGCTTGATGATGAGGGGCTGATCCAGCGCCTTGGCGATGTGCTCGGCGAGTGCGGTTTTGCCAGTGCCGGGTGCGCCGTAAAAGCACAGGTTGCCGTGGCCTCTGGCCTTGAGGGCGTCGACGATGCGTGGGATTTCAAAGCGCGACTCGACGTTGAGCATGCCTAAGTCATAAGTGGTGACGCTGCGGCGGCCAGCTACGGGCGCTTTGGTGCCGAGTGCAACGTCGGCGTTTTTCAGTTGCCGCTCGATCAGGGATTCCATCAGCGCGGGGCGGCCGCCCTGAAGAATGGTTTGCATGTCGGTGGCATTGACTTGTGCGTCGATCTTGTCCGCCGGAGCGCAGGCCAGGCCGGCAAAGCGCACTGCTGTGCGTATTTGCGCCGGCGTCAGGCCCTTGCGTGCGGTGAGCTTGGCGACAAACGCTTCGCTGACCTGCACGCCTTCAAGCGTTTTGCGCACCACGCCTTCGCGCGCGCCCGGCGGTGGTGAGCGCAGCTCCAGGTGGTAGGCAAAGCGGCGGCGAAAGGCGGGGTCTATCTGCTCGATGCGGTTGGTGACCCACAGCGTGGGCACAGTGTTTGACTCCAGTATTTGATTGACCCAGGCCTTGCCGTTGACCGAGCCATTCACGGGCGAAGGCAGTTGCTCTGACCGGGCCATCAGTTGCGCGGCCTCGTTTGAAATTGGCGGAAAGACATCTTCTACCTCATCAAACAGTAGGGCGGAATGGGTGCTGCTTTTTAAAAACACCTGGGCGATTTGCAGCGAGCGATAGCGGTCGCGCCCGCTTAATGAGTTGCCGTCACGGTCTGCGTATTCGACCTCAAACAAGTCAAGACCTGCTGCTTGCGCCACCACCTTGGCCAGCTCGGTTTTGCCGGTGCCTGGTGGGCCGTAGAGCAGCACGTTCACGCCGGGCTCTTTGGCGGCGACGGCATTGCGCAGCAGTTGCACCAGCACGTCGGCATCTTCCTGAACAAACGCAAAATCAGCCAAACCCAATTCGCTGCGCGCGGCGGGACGGGTGAAAACGGCCATCAGCTCGTTGCTGTCGGCGTACTCGCGCATCAGCACAGGGGGTAGTTTTTCACTGACCTTCATGAGGTCGGCCAGGTCGGTGATGTTGTGCTCGGAGATTAAATTTTCAACCATGCCGATTCGCTCAAGGCGCGAACCGGCGCGCAGGGCCTCGGCCACTTCGGGTGCTTTGACGCCAGCCACTTCGGCGAGCGCCGCATAGGCCTCGGGCGCGTTGTTGACTTTGAACTCGACGAGCAGCGAGCGCAGGTCACGCTGGTAGCGTGCCAGCGTGCCGTACAGCAGCAGTGCGCGCTCGGCGCGGTTAAGTTGCAGCAGGTTGGCGAGTGCATCGATGTTTTTTTCGACCAGCGTGGACTGCTTTTTGAGCGCGTGGGCCAGGTAGTCGCCAGTGGCAGATAACACTGACAGCAAATCTTTCGGCTGGTCTTTGGCGTGCTCGTCAAGGTAGAAGAACAGCGTGCCTTCTTCATAGGGGCCGCGCCAGGTTCCGTGGCGCTGCATGAAGTCGGCATCGCTCAGGGCCTCATGGCCGCGCCAGAATTCGTTGTCTTTGCAGCGGCGGCCCAAAAACTCGCGCAGGCGCAGCAATGCGGGGAGTGGCCAGACCAGGTGTCGGCCCGACAGCGACAGCAGGCTGTTGAGGTCGCGCCGCACATTGAACTTGGCGCCCTGGCGCGCAGCCAGGCAGAGCACAAAGTGCGAACACATCAAGTCAAGCACCGGCGCTGCCTTCAGGCCAGGGGACAGCAGCAGCTGTTGCAAATCACTCGCGGAACGCTTGCTCATGGACAAACCTCCAGATTGAAAAGATGCGAACCAAGTCGTGCTTGGCACTTCACCATAACGCAGCTTTGGGCAACGTGGAAGACAGTGTGGCTTTAATGGCCTTGTTTTGCCTGGGCTGTCCAGGCGTTGCGGCGGCCTTGCAACGGCATTTATTACAAAACTAGCGCAGGTGTTTGATTCTTTTGGCGCTAAACATTTCGGGAATACCGACGCTGCGCCTGCCGGGTATGAGTTCAAACGTCTCGCCCGCTTTGAGCGAGCCGGGCTGCAGCACCGAGAGATAAAAACCGCAAAACCCGGTTTGTGCCATCAGCTTGCCAGCGCCGCTAAAACCCATGGCGGCGTTGAACTTGTAGCAAGGCTCGCGCGGCAGCGTGACTTTGAGTTCGCAGTTGGCAAAGCGCAGCACGTCGCCCGCCCATACGTCGGCCTCCAGCAGGCCTTGCAATGTGAGGTTTTCGCCCAGGCTGCCCGGTGGCATGGTGTCGTCAATGTCGTTCAGCCCTGCTTCGCGCCGCGCGGTTTGCCAGTAAGCGTAGTGCTCGCTGGGGTAGGCGTATACGGCTTTCTCCAGGCCGCCATGTATCGACAAGTCGGCTTGCTCGTCGCCAAACAGGCCCAATGGTATGACGGGCGTTTTGCCGTCGACGCTTTGTTTGCTGTAGGCGGTGAGCATGGTGCGGCCGCATAGATTGACGCGCCTGGCGCTGCCGACTTGAACGGATAGCAATTGCAGTAAAGGCATTGGTGGTGAGCTGGCTGGTAGTGGCCCTAGTTCCAGCCGATGACTTCAAAGCCCTTTTCGCTCAGGCAGCGCTGAACAAAATGGCGGTAGGTACTGTTGGGTTTGTCGTTGTGAAAAGCCCCCGACACTGCACCTGCCGAACCGCCCACTGCCGCACCACCTGCGCCTGCGCGCAATACGCCTGATGCACCGCGGCCCGTGATGAGCGCACCCACGGCCGAGGCAACCCCGCCCACTGCAGCGCCTTCGCCGGCACGGCGGGCTACTACATCAGACTTTTCATCGGGCGTCAGGCCTGCAGCGACAGCTTTGGATGCGCAACCGTCGGCCTCTATCTGGCCATGCGCGGCGCCGACCCGATTGAGCGTGGCATTGGGGTACAACACGGGCCTGGCTGATGGGCTGTTGGGTCCGGTGGAGGCGCAGCCGCTCATGAAAACCAGGCTGGCGGCGCAAAGGCAGGTGAGGTGAACAAAGCGAGGAATGTGGATGAGCTTGGGAATGTGGGAAAAGCGTGTCATGGGCGGTCTCCGTTTTGAAAGCATGCGTGAGGTTAGCGCAAAAAGCCTGCGTACAGGGTAGGCGCTCGCTCCCAATTTGTGCCTCTCTTGCGCGTGAATGTAAAATTGACGATTATTTTCTTTTGCCCCAGGAACCCCCATGTCCAGCCCATCCGATCACACCAGCCATGCAGCCCAAAGCAGCGACGTGCCTGCCCATGAGCCGGATGCGATCGAGGCCATCGTGCCGATGATTCCCATCGTGCTGCCTCTGGTGGGTGGCGTGCTGATGTTTTTGCTGGCTTTTATCGCCATCTACATGGCTTGACGATTTGTTCTGACCTGCTCACATGTCGTGAGCACTAATTCAGCACGGATGCAACGTCCAGAGCCGTTCCGGGGTCTAAAACGCTACTTTCAGGGCAGCTTTAAAGCTCATCGTGATAGCCTTTCACTCCTAGTGGTTACAAGAGGGGTGGCAGGGACATGCAGACAGGTTTGCTCGCGGGGATGAGATTTTCGCAGCCATTGAGCGCGTGTATTGGCGTGCTGGCTGCCTTGCTGGCACCGCTTGCTGCTGCTGCCCCGGCGGACGATGTGAAGGCGCTGCTTGAAAGCGGCAAGGCTAGAGAGGCCTATGCGGCTGGCAAGGCCACGCCAGATGCGCTTGGCGACCCGCTGTTTGACTTTTACTTTGGCATTGCAGCTCTCGATGCGGGGGTTCCCGGCGAGGGCGTTCTGGCGCTAGAGCGCTATTTGCTGCAGTTTCCTGAAAACCGCTCGGCCCAGTACCAGCTGGCCAGAGGGTTTTTTATTTTGGGCGAAGACCAGCGCGCGCGCGAAGAGTTCAGCAACCTGGCGCCTGGCGCAACGGGTGCAGAGCGGGACAATATCACGCAGTTTCTCGATGCCATTCGCGCCCGGGAGTCCAGCTACAAGCCGACATCGACAGCGTTTCTAGAAGCCGGTGGCGGTTTTGACAACAACATCAACAGCGGCATCAAAACCGGGCAGGTGGCAGGGCTGCCTGCAGGGTTTCTTGTCTTGCCGGGACAGTCGTCAGAACGGCAGGGCGACTTTTTCAGCACGGTGGCAGCGGGCATTCAAGGCAGCTACCCGTTGGCACCGGGTCTGGCGGTGTATGGCGGGGCGATACTTTCCGGGCGCTATCACAAACTGGGTACCAGCAACGTGTTTGACCAGTCCTTGCTGGGTTTGCAGGGCGGTGTTTCAAAGCGCGATGGGCGCAATCTTTACCGCCTCGGTGTCGACTACACGCATCTTGCGGTTGGCAATCAAGCGTATTTGAACCTCACCGCACTGGTGGGCGAATGGCAATACCAGAACGACCAGTTCAATCGCTACAGCCTGTCGCTGCAGTACGCTGACCAGGCCTATAAAAACATCGACACCTACCTCGACAAAGACAAAACCATCAAGGTGTCGTCCGGCGCTGATGTGCGTGACAGCCGCCTGGCTAACCTGACAGCATCGTGGACGCGCACCTTTGTTCACCCCTGGAACCCGGTCTTTTCCGGGGCCCTGAATGTGGGGGATGACAAAAACCGCAAAGACAGACCCGATTTATCGCGCGGCATTTGGGGCGCGCGTGCTTCGATCACCGTGCAGCCGGTTTCCAAATGGACCTTTGGCGGCGGCTTGAGCTATCAAAACAGCCGTTACGCCAGAGACTTTGCTTTGGGAATTGCGCCAAGGCGTGATGATTTTTTTGCGTTTGATTTGTCGGCCACATATCCGATTGACCGAAACTGGGCTGTGCGCACCGAATATCAGCACGTAGAACAAAAGTCGACTATCGGGTTTTTTGACTATGCGCGCGACTCGCTTGCTGTCAAACTGCGGTATGAGTTTAAATAGTCTGGCTACACTTTTAAATAGTCGTATTTGTTGACAGAGCCTGACAGCCACACGCGGAGTTTCAAATGAAAATCACCACCATAGCTGCGGCCGTCATGGCCCTGTGTGCCAGCTCGCAGGTCCTGGCCGAGTCGGCTGGCAGGGTGCTGGCGCTGGCGGGTAGCGCCACCATTGAGCGGGCTGGCCAGCAGTTACCGCTGAAGCCCGGCGCCATGGTTGAGAGCGGCGATGTGTTGGCCGTGGGTGACGCAAGTACGCTGCAAGTGCGTTTCACAGATGAGTCGGTGGTGGCCTTGCGTGCCAATAGCCAGTTCAAGATCGAGAACTACCAGTTCAATAAAAACGCCGATACCGACCGCTCTCTGCTTGGCCTGCTCAAGGGCGGTATGCGCACCATCACTGGCCTGATTGGCAAGGCGAACCAAAAAAATTACTTGGTACAAACGGCTACGGCCACGATTGGGATACGCGGCACGCATTTCTCGGTGGTGTCGTGCAATAACGACTGCACCCGGCCTGATGGAAGCCGCGAGGCCAATGGCACGTTCGGCGCGGTCACTGACGGGCGGATCACAGTGTCGAATACGTCTGGCGCAAAAGAGTTTGGCCAGCAAGACTATTTTCATGTTCCTTCTATCAGTACGCCGCCGGTGCAACTGTTGGTGCCCCCCGCGATTTTGAGTGATCGTAGCGCCCCGGCCACTCGCGCCCGCAGCACGGCCGCGGCAAATACAGAATCTGGCGGGGGCAGCGCGGCCAGCGCCGAGTCAAACAGCGGCTCAGGCGCCAACACTTCGACCTCGCCGCAACTGGTGGTGCAGGCCGCGCCCTCCACCCAGCTGACCGTGCCGCTGACCCGGTTCGCGACGGCAGAACAGCCTGCTCTGGTGAGCAGCCCGGCGAGCGGCAGAATCTCGGTCGTAGAGGTCAATTCGGACTTCTCAAGCACTTGCACTACCTCCTGCATACGCACCGCCGCCCGCACCTACACCTTGCAGGAATTGAAGGCGGAGATCAACGATGTCAACATCCCCAAGCTGTTTACCGACGCGGCAAGCCTGGCGGCCGAGCTCAGGGCCGCCACCCGTTCCACTACCGATCGGTTCACTCTCGTCGGTAGCAGCGCTGCGGCGGCAGCCTACTGGGGCTACAGCTCGCCTTCTTCAGGCTCGTCATCCCTTCTGGGTAGCCACGTCGCTTTCGGTGACTCTCCGACGGTGGCTTTGCCCGGCTCCGGGACGGCCCAGTACAACTACGTGGGCGGCACGGCACCCACGGACAACTTTGGCCGGGTCGGCAGTTTTTCCGGCGGCAACGGCCTGTTGATGGATTTCAGCGCCCGGCAGATCAAACCCCTCACGAATGTCACGCTGAGCTTTGGCACCAATGCCCAGCAGTACACGCCCACGGTGTACTTGCTGCCGTCCTCCGCTTCGTTTTCCATGAATCCCGGTCCCCAGGTGTGGACGGGCGCAACCTGCACCAGCGGCTGCGTAGGAACCACCACCGGCACGGCAAACGGGCTTTTTGTCGGCGCTTCCGCGCAGGGTTTCATCTCTGCCGTCACGGTAACCAATACCCAACTGAATACCGGCAAAGCCAACGTGGCGGGCGCGGTTTCCGTCTTCGCCAAGCAATAAGCTCATCAGGCACCGGGAAATCCGCGCTACTCACACGGCGTGCCAGCCGCGCATCTGTGCGCATAACCCCATGCAAGTTTTGCATAACTTTAGGCTGTAATACGCCTGTAACTTTTCAAAGGGTTCTTAAAATAGATTGTCAGCTTGCCTTTTGAAACTTGAAATCCAGCCCCTCATCCTCGTTGTGGCGCGCGTTATTTCTACAACTGTTTTGACCGCAAAACCACTGGTGGTCAGTGCTTCAAAACGATTGCAGAAATGGCGCTTTTTAACTTTGGAGTTTTCTCAATGAATCATCCTGCAATGCAAGGGCTCAACCTCAATACGCCCAGCTACGTGAAGAATGCCAAACTGATTGCCTGGGTTGCCGATATGGTGGCCCTGTGCAAACCAGAGCAGATTTATTGGTGCGATGGCAGCGATGCGGAGTACGAGCGCCTGTGCCAGCAACTGGTGGATGCCGGCACGTTTAAAAAACTGAGCCAGGCCAAGCGCCCAAACAGCTATCTAGCCTGCAGCGACCCAAGTGACGTGGCCCGGGTTGAAGACCGCACCTATATTTGCTCGGTCAAAAAAGAAGACGCCGGCCCGACCAACAACTGGATGGCACCTGCCGAGATGCGTGAAAAATTGCAAATCGGCACCTCCGGTGAGAAGGCGCTGTTTGACGGCTGCATGGCTGGCCGCACCATGTATGTGGTGCCATTCAGCATGGGTCCGCTGGGCTCGCCGATTGCCCACATTGGCATCGAGCTGTCCGACAGCCCCTACGTTGCCGTCAATATGAAAATCATGACGCGCATGGGCAAACCGGTGTTTGACGTGCTCGGCGTTGACGGTGAATTTGTGCCTTGCGTGCACACCGTTGGCGCGCCACTGGCCGCTGGCGAAAAAGATGTGAAATGGCCTTGCAACAAAACCAAATACATCGTGCATTACCCCGAGACCCGCGAGATCTGGTCGTTTGGTTCGGGTTACGGCGGCAATGCGCTGCTGGGCAAAAAATGTTTTGCGCTGCGCATTGCAAGCAACATGGGCCGCGCGGCCTCAGAGGGGCCCGCCGGTAGCCCGGGCTGGCTCGCCGAGCACATGCTGATACTCGGTGTGACCAATCCCAAGGGCAAAAAATACCACGTCGCGGCGGCCTTTCCGTCGGCTTGCGGCAAGACCAATTTCTCGATGCTGGTGCCGCCCGCGGGTTTTGAAGGCTGGAAAGTCACCACCGTGGGCGATGACATTGCGTGGATCAAACCTCAGCCAGACGGCACGTTGCGCGCCATCAACCCCGAGGCGGGTTATTTCGGCGTGGCACCGGGCACCAATTTCCACACCAACCCGAACTGCATGGCCAGCCTGGGCAAAGACGTGATTTTCACCAACGTGGGCCTGACTGACGATGGCGATGTCTGGTGGGAAGGCATGGAAAAAGATGGCGACGGCACACCTGCCCATTTGATTGACTGGCAAGGCAAAGACTGGACCCCGCAAATCGCCAGGGAAACCGGTGCAAAAGCCGCGCACCCGAACGCCCGCTTCACCGTAGCAGCCGTCTACAACCCGGTCCTTGACAGTGCATGGGACGACCCAAAAGGCGTAGTGATTGATGCGTTTATTTTTGGCGGTCGCCGCTCGACCACGGTGCCGCTTGTGACCGAGGCGCGCGATTGGGTGGAGGGCGTTTACATGGCTGCAACCATGGGCAGCGAGACCACTGCCGCGGCTACTGGCCAGGCCGGTGTGGTGCGACGCGACCCGTTCGCCATGCTGCCGTTTACCGGCTACAACATGAGCGACTACTTTCAGCACTGGCTGGACATGGGCGAAAAACTCAAGGCCGCAGGCGAATCGTCTGGCAAAAAACTACCCAAAATCTACACGGCAAACTGGTTTCGCAAAGGTGAAGACGGCAAGTTTGTCTGGCCCGGCTACGGCGAGAACATGCGCGTGCTGAAGTGGATGATTGATCGTATTGAGGGCAGTGCAACCGGTGTTGAAAATGTGTTTGGAGTGGGTCCTGCGTTTGGCGAAATGACCTGGACTGGCCTTGACTTCAGCGCCCAGCAGTTCAACACCGTAACCAGCATTGACAAGGCGGCATGGCAGCAAGAAATGATCCTGCACACCGAGCTGTTCAAACAGCTTGAGCACCATTTGCCCAAAGCCCTGATCGACAACAAGCAGGCGCTTGAAAAGCGTTTGGCTGCGATGGCTTAAGCAGTAATGCAGCAGAAGCTGCAGCCGTGAAAAAGCCACCCCTGGAGGTGGCTTTTTCATGGGCGTTACTGGCCCTTGTCGGCCTCAAATATAGCTGCGTTGGTAGGTGCGCAGCGTGGCTGACTTTGCTTTGCCTTTAATAATATTGGCGGCGATGGCTGCGTTGGCTTTGTTGTCACCCAGGTAAATTTCATTGCGGGTGATCGCGCACTGCAAATCAGCCATCACGCGCGGATCGTTTTTAGCGGCCGCCCACAAACGCTGGTCTGCCTTGGCAACGGCGATGCCGCGAGACCACTCGTCAAGCGAGCGCTTCAATTGCCGCGTCATGTGACGCGCAGTAGCCGCGAAACCTGCCAGCACCACAAAGGCGACGGCCCAAACACCGATCCAGAGTACCAGCAAATGGCCTTCAGCAACGCTGTCCATCACCTGGTAAGCGACCACCATTACGGCGGCTGCGATGGCTGAGAGCAATAACGTTGCCAGTCCGCGCGCGCCGGTAAAGCCGCGGCGTAGCCGTTGGGCCGCGGAAATCGCCGACTCAACCCGCTCAACGCCTGGGTGCTTTTTGGAGTATTCAAGATGGACGAAGCTTGTCATGGTGGTTCCCCTTTTTGCATTACCCGACCAAACAATATCAGCGGGTAGCAGTATATTGGGGTTATCACTAATGCTATTCAACTTTATCTTTATGATGATGTTTATTCACATTGGTGATGACTTGA
This sequence comes from Burkholderiales bacterium, assembly GCA_038226155.1. GTDB lineage: Bacteria > Pseudomonadota > Gammaproteobacteria > Burkholderiales > Burkholderiaceae_C > Polaromonas. The sequence goes on along the minus strand of JBBRQQ010000026.1, from coordinate 22,668 downwards.
TGTCCTGAATGAGGAGTTTTTGATGGCCCCAAACTTTCGCACGCTGGACTTGAACCTGCTTCGCGTTTTTGACGAGGTCATGGCCGAGCGCAGCTTGACCCGCGCCGCGCGCAATCTGTCGCTCACCCAGCCCGCTGTCAGTAACGCCTTGCGCCGCCTGCGCGAGACGCTGGGCGATGAGCTGGTGCAGCGCAGTGGCCAAGGCATGGCTCCCACGCCGCGAGCGCTGAGCATTTGGCCTGCGGTGCGCGACGCCTTGCGCCAGTTGCAAGAGTCGCTTACGCCCAGCACTTTTGAGCCGGCCACGGCAACATCAACCTTTGTGCTGGCTATGGCTGACGCGACCGCAGCCGAGCTGATGCCGGGTCTGATTGATATTTTGGAGCGCGAGGCACGCGGCGTGGCCATGCGCGTGGTGCCGCTCACCACGCGCGACCCGCGGCGCCTGCTGGACGAGCAAGTCGCCGACCTTGCTTTGGGGTATTTCCCGCCCGTGCTGGCTGACCTGACGGCCAGGGCGCAAGCAGGCGAGGCGGTGGCCTTTTCGCATGTGCGGCTGTATGACGGTGAGTACGTTTGCGTGATGCGTAAGGGCCACCCGTTGGCGAAGGGCATCCTCACGCTGGATCGGTTTTGTACGGCGCGGCACATGCTGGTGAGCTTTTCAGGCAGGCCATTTGGTTTTATTGACGAGGCGCTGGCTTCGCGTGGCCGCAAGCGGCAAGTGGTGCTGACAGTGAACCAGTTTTTCACCGCTGGTCGCGTGGTGGCCAACTCAAACTTGCTGACGGTCCTGCCGCGCCACTTCGTCAGCGTGACCGGTATTGCAGATCAGTTGGTGCTACGCCTTTTGCCGTTCGAAGTGGCCCCGGTTCATGTGGATGCCGTGTGGCACCAGCGGTCAGAACAGCAGGGCGCACACCGGTGGCTCAGGCAGGCAGTCAGTCGGGCGGCAGTGGCGGCATTTTCGGTATAAACCCCCTGCACTACGGCATGGTTAATGCACACACTTTTGCACACAACTACGAGGCCCGCGCCATGTCACACCCTTTTAAATTCAGCCAAGCCGTCACAACGCTTCCGCGCCGCACGGCGTTGAAAGTGCTTGCCACCAGTGCTGCTGCCATTGCCTTGCCAGCATTGGCCGCCTGGCCCGACAAGCCGATCAAAATCATCGTGACCTTTCCGGCTGGTGGCGCGAGCGACATCGTCGCGCGCGTTATGGCAGAGCAGCTTGGCAAAAGGCTCGGCCAGGCTGTGGTGGTCGATAACCGTCCCGGTGCAGGCGGCAGTGTCGGCGGGTTGGTGGTGACACAGGCACCAGCCGACGGCTACACCCTGATGCTGAGTAACTCGACACCGATCTCGATTGGCCCTTTTGCGCTGGAAAAGCAGCCCTACGACCCGGTGGAGGGTTTCACCCACATCGCACTGATAGGCAACGCGCCTTGCGTTGTCATGGCTAATCCGCAGGCACCCATCAGGACCATGGCCGACGTGGAAGCTGTGGCCCGCAAGACCGGGCGGCTCGATTTTGGCTCGGGCGGGCCGGCATCCATAGGCCACATCTACGGTGAGCTGATGAAGAAAAACATGGGCGTAAACCTCACGCACATCCCCTATCGCGGCGGCGCGCCCATGACGACCGACCTGATTGCCGGCGTGGTGCCTCTCGGTATTGATGTGCTGACGGCCTATGTGCCGTATTTCAAGAGTGGCCAGCTGATACCCATAGCCGTCACCTCGGCCACCCGTTCACTGCTGGTGCCGGACGTGCCGAGCGTGGTGGAGTTTGGCTATAACAAGCTGGTACTTGACAACTTTTTCGGGTTGAGCGGCCCACCCAAAATGCCTGCGGACATCGTGGCAAAACTCAATGCAACCTGCAACGAGATTCTGGCATCCGCCGATTTCAAAAAGAAGATGCTTGATCTGGGCATAACTACGATGCCAATGAGTTCAACGGCATTCACTGCGTTCGTCAAAAATCAGGTGGCTTTACTGGCACCTACGGTGAAGGCGGCAGGCGTCAAGCTGTAAACTGGCTTGTTCTGTCGGTGTCGATTGCAGCTATATCAGCGCACGACGCTTAAGTAAGCGCACGCTGCGATGCGTAGTTCTTGGGCTTGCTGTTGGTCGCGGCCGGCTCTGGCCTCGGCGCGCTCCATCAGGTTTTGGGCCACACCTTCGGGAGCTTGGGCTGCGCCAGTGGTGGGGACCAAAGGATTGAGGCGTGATAGTTGAGCGAAAAAGCGGTTCATATAAAACCACCGTCGTTTATGTGGAGCGGTGGAAAAGTTACGGTAATCTAATATTAAGGGTTTTCCCTTATTAAACAAGAGGCGTAAGGCCTAAAAACACGGTCGAACCCATGCAGAAGCCGCATGAGCTTGCGCGTTGCGGTGCATGAATTGCGCTTTCAGAGGTTTTGATACGCATGCCGCACAATCAACGGGTGAACATTCAGCTTTTATCTGATCTGCATCTGGAGACGAACCCGCACTTCACCACGCAGCCCGTACCTGGCGCAGACCTGCTGGTACTGGCGGGGGATATCGGCTCATACCAAAAGAACTCACAGCTCACCAGCCTGGAGATTGCAGATTTCGGGTTAGCGCGGTTTTCGCCGCTGGCGGTTGCCCAAGGCGGGGCTGGCTGGCCAACGCCGGTTTTTTTCATTCCAGGCAATCACGAGTACGATGGACTGGACTTTGACGAGGCCCATACGCGTCTGCACGAGACCTGTGAGCGCCTCGGCATGGTGTGGCTGGAGCGCGAGGTGCTGGTGCACAACGGCGTGCGCTTTGTCGGCTGCACGTTGTGGACAGATTTTGATGCGCTCAGCACGGGCCCAATGGCCAGCACTACCAGTGGCGAGATGACGATAGGCGAACAGCTCAAGACACGTGACAAGGCTTTTCGGGCAGCTAACTTTTACCTGAAAAAGAACCACTCGTTGCAAGCCGGGCAGCCCATGCTGGCCGATGCTGTGCGCGAGCAAGGTTTGGCCAGCCAAGCCTGGCTGCGGGACGCTTTGAGCGTGCCGTTTGGCGGCCCCACAGTCGTTATTAGCCACTTTGCGCCCAGCCTGCGTAGCGCCGACCCGCGCTACGGCATCACACCCGGGACTGCCGGATTTTGTAACTCATTGGACGACTTGCTGCCGCTGGCAAAGGTCTGGATGCACGGTCATCTGCACTGTGCGCTGGACTACGTGGCCAGCGGTTGTCGGGTGGTGACCAACCCCCTAGGCTATGCCTACAAAGGGGAGCAAGCGGCTTTTCGGCCTGATCTATTGATTAAGGTTTAGGGTTGCTAGGTCAAGCCCGGGATGACGGCTAGAACTAAGTGCTGGCTGGCCGCAGGCCTTCAAAACACGTCACCATCACCCAGTCGATGATTTGCTCGTCGGTGTGTTGCTCGCCGATGCGCATGAATTCGAGAACCGGGTCGCACGCCCGTGCGTACAGGGTGTACAGCACCAGCATGGGCGGCAGAGCCGGGTTGATGGCGCCGCTTGCCTGGGCTTGTTCTATCCAGTTACCGAGGCGATCGCTCACGTCCAGCAAGCCGTCGATGTAGGCTTTGTTGCCCATGAGCGCAGCCCGCAGGCTTGAGTTTTGGCTGGGCAACGATGGCATCTCGCCCGCCATTTTCAGCTGCATCATCCAGCGGGCAACCGCCTTGAGCGTCTCCAGCGGGGCGGCGTTCTGGGGCAGCGTGTCAAAGTAGCTGCGCGCCAGCGACAGGATGCGCACCATGGCGGCGGCAGCGAGTTCTTCTTTACTGGCGAAGTGTTTGTACAGGCTGGCTTTGGCAATGCCGACGTCAAGGGCGACCTCGTCCACTGTCATCAGGTCAAAGCCCTTTTCAGCCAGCAGGCGGTTGACAGCCTGAACGATTGCATCTTCTCTGGCGACCAACATTTGCGCCTTGAAAGAAACCTTGGGTTTAAGTGTGCTGGGGATGGGCATCTTCTGATTTTAGACCTTGCCGGGCTACAAAAAAGAGCGGCAGTTCTAATATAGAGCTTGCAACCATTTTTTGAGCCACCCGTTTAAAAAGTTACCGCATAGTTTCGGGGTTGTTCCGCTGTCCCAACCTGGCTCAATTCGCGCTAACCCTGCATTCAGCGCCAACTGATATCGACTGTCCGCATTTAGGCACCTTATCCGACAGCCTCAGTCCAGACAAAGCCGGCAAAAAGGCGTATTCTTTGTTGCAGTGCAGCATTTGAATATTGCATTAAACAAAGGACTCAGGATGCCCAAATCGTCCAGCCAACCATCATTCAGCAAGACCCTGTTCAAAGCCACCCGCATGACCGGCATGGGGCGGCTGATGGATGCGACCCGGCTAATTCAAAAAGCGCTTCTAAAGTCGGTGTCAGCTGTTGCCAAAGAGCACGCAGGTGCTGCGGTACCGGGCTATCGTATGCCGCGAACGGCCGCCAACGACACCGTCATTGATGTAGAGGCCAAGGAGCCAGGTCCTGAAGCACGCGTTCCTGCCGAGTCCCCTGCACCGCGCGCCAGAAAAGCGGCCTTCACAAAAAAGACCTTTCTGTTTGATGGCGAGCAATACCCGTATCGGCTCTACGTTCCAGCCATGCCCATCACACCGGATGTGGCTGTAGCATCTTCAGCTCAAGCCGCCATGCCGCTAATTGTCTTGCTGCATGGCTGCAAGCAGGATGCGCAAGACTTTGCCCACGGCACGGCCATGAACGCACTTGCAGAGCAACACGGTTTTATGGTGCTCTACCCCGAGCAGATTTCAAAGGCCAACAGCCAGATGTGCTGGAACTGGTTTGAGCCTGGCCACCAGCAACTGGGGCGCGGCGAGCCGGGCATGATCGCCGCACTGACACAGCACATTCTTGGCAGCCATCAAGCCGGCAATGGTGACAGTGACAGGACGCTTGCCATTGCTGACCCCAGCCAGGTTTATATCGCTGGCCTGTCGGCTGGCGGCGCGATGGCCGCTGTAGTGGCCGGCCTGTACCCGGACGTGTTTGCGGCACTGGGTGTTCATTCAGGCCTGCCAGCGGGTGCCGCGCAAAACCTGCTCTCGGCATTCGCTGCCATGCGCCTGGGGGCCAAAGGGGAAGGGGTATCGGCTTTGCCAACCATCGTCTTTCACGGCTACGCCGACAAAACCGTACACCCCGACAACGGTGAAAACATCAGCGATGCCGCCGTGGCAGCGTTCAAGGCATCCGGCCTGCCTTTGCTCAAACAAAGCAGCGCTGTGGGCGACAACAAGGCGCAAAACGCAGAGCGAGTCACTTACCGCGGCGACGACGGCCTGTCTTATGTCGAACATTGGCAAATCAACGAAGGCCCGCACGCCTGGTCGGGCGGTGACGCCAAAGGCTCGTACACCGACCCCGACGGCCCGTCCGCATCCGAGGCGATGCTTGCGTTTTTTATGCAGCACAAAAAGTAGCCACTACCGGGTCGGTGGCCCGGGGGCGTGGCTCGTACCCGGTCCCATGCGCTCGGACATCCAGCGCAGCAGGTCGAGCCACATCTGCCGCATCTCGGCATCGAGCGGTGTGCGGGTGGAGTTAGGCAGCTCTATCGTCACCACCGGAATACCCTTGTGTACGCCGCCATAGTTGCCAAGCGAGCCGGGGAAAATGCCGACCTGGTCCAGATACAGGCGGCCCAGCCGGGATGGCGGCACAAAGCCTTCCTTGGCCGGGCCGTCAAAGTCCAGCACGCCATAAGGCGCATGGATACTGACGATCAAATTGGGCTTGAAGCGCTGCATTTCGTCGTGCAAAAACTTTGATTCCGGCTCGGATAGTGGCTTGGGGCCTGGGTAACGACGCGGGTCTTTGCGGGTGCGCTTTTCCCAGTAGGTTTTGGCGTCGCGCTCCCAGTTGGGTGTGGGAAAGTTACGGTTTAAATCGACCCCGCTGGCGTTAACGCGGCGCGGCGGCTGGTTGAACAGGCCGTCCGGGTTGAGCGCCGGAATAAAGCGCCAATGTACTGGCCGCGGCATGTCGGCCGGGGCTTGCGAGGCCAGTCGTATCCATTGCAGCGCAAGCGATGCCGATGACAGCTCGTCGCCATGAATCGCGCCTATTACCAGTACCCGCAATATCGGCTGCGGCGCGGATCCGGGGGCCGCATCGTCCGGTTTGATGTCGCGTACCCAAAGCGTGCGGCCCTTGACGGAGCGTGCTGCGGTGGGCTGTAGTGCGGCGGACTCACACAAGGCCCGTTTGACATTCGGCAGTTTTGCAACAAACTCGTCGCAAGGTGCGGCGCAATAGGCGCGACCAGCTATTAAAAATGTAGCAAATAGCAGTGGCAGCGATGAGCGAAAGCGCATGGCTTGCAGTTTACCCGGCGGCTGTTACTGGCTACTGACTGTCGGGCACAATCAACGATCGCTCCGCAGCGTCTATACCGACGTGATGACCGCCACGTATTTCAACCAAACCCAAGATGTTGTCCCCCACAAAAAACGCTGCGCAAAAAGCCAGAGAGCCTACTTTCTCGCAGCGCGAGTTTCGTGCCTCACTGGCCATGTTTGCCACTGGGGTGACCATCGTGACAGCGCGTACCTCCACCGGCGAGTTGATCGGGCTGACGGCCAACTCTTTCAATTCAGTCTCGCTCGCCCCCCCGCTGGTGCTGTGGAGTCTGTCGCAGGCCGCCAGCACCATGGCGGCTTTTTCAGAAGGTTCGCACTACGTCATCAATATTCTGGCCGCAGACCAAAAGCACCTGGCAGAACGCTTTGCCGGCAAGCATGAAGAGCGCTGGCGTGGCGTGGCATTCACCGACAGCGCGGGCAGCTTGCCGCTGCTCGATGGTGCGGCGGCAACCTTTGAATGCTTTAACCGCAGCCGCTACGAAGAGGGCGACCACGTGATTTTTGTCGGTGAAGTCGAGCGCTGCCACTACCGCGCAGGGGCGTCACCGCTGCTGTATCACGGCGGCAAGTTCTACACCGAGCATCCGCTTTAAGTTTCCGTCTTCCCAAGGCGCGCGGTCGTGACACCTGGTCGCAATTGCCGCACAGACGGCATGACCAGCACGCAGTCGTCGTAAGGCGTCATCACTGGTTCGGCGTCATCCACTGCAATCGTGGTGCCTGCGCGCTGGATGATTTCGCCACCGGTGAAGTCCTGCACAAACGCAAAACTCATGGTGCGCGCGATCACCCGATGCGTTACCGTGATGGGCTGCGGCGGCGGTGAATCTGTCAACAGCCAGCCAGCGGGTACGTCGGCGCGCGTGATAACCCCGCAAGCAGCCAAAAACCGCATCAGCACATTGCGGGCTACGCTTAGCGAATTGCGTTGCCAGTGCTGGCCAGCCTCCAGCAACACGGCAATGCGCGAACCCGCCTGGTCACTGAAAGGGCCGTAGTCGCGCATCCGTATACCGTCTGCGTGGCCTTCGTCGATGATGATTTGGCATAAGGTGCCCAGGCTTTGCGCAAACGCAATATTGCGCTGTAACAGCCCGGTAACCAACAGCGGCTCGCCATGCTCATGCATGGTGTGCAAATCCAGCAAATGGGTCGCGCGCTCGACGAAGGGGCGTATTTGCCGTGCGCGCTGGAGCTCGCAACTTTCCCCAGCCCCATCCAGCCTGGCCGGCGACCAAACGCGATTGAAATCTTCGTCGATAAAGCGAGATGTATCCGGATGCTCCTTGTCAAAACGTGCAAATGCGTCGGTGTTGCAAAACACGGCGGTCACGCGACCGCACCGAGGTAACAAACCGCTGGCAAGCCAGGCATCGAGAGCCTGGGCGCCGGAATATTCGTTGCCATGAACCAGCGCGGTGATGAGTACCTCCGGGCCGGGTTTGCCGGATGCGCGCTCATGCACATAGGCAACCCCGGTTTCTGACCTGGCCCAGCACGCAATCGCTGGTGGTGTGAGCTCAACCTCGTGCGCTTTGGGTGGTTGTCGGTTCACGACACCTTGCCGGTGGTGACGGCTTTTGTGATCACATTGCGCACCCGCGCAGTCTCGGCCTTGACAAAAGTTGTGAGCGCCTGCGGGGTCCCACCGTCATTGGAGATACCGGCCTTTTGTAACTTTTGCCAGACGCCTTCTTCGCGTAATATCTCATTGAGTTCCTTGTTCAGGCGTGCCGTCATGGCGGGCGGCATTTTGGCGGGGCCAAACAGGCCGAACCAGACATTCATGTCGTAGCCCTTCAAGCGAGCGTTTTCACCGAGCGCAGGAATCTGCGGCGCAGCGCGGGAACGGGCGGCAGTCGTAACGCCCAGCGGGATCATCTTGCCCGACTCAATGTGCGGCAGCGCTGATGACAATACGGAGACGCTGAAACCAATGTTGTTGCCCAGCAAGTCTTGCAGTTGTTGCGCCGCGCCCCGATAAGGTACATGTTGAAAGGTAGTGCCCGCCAGCATGTTGATAAGCTCTCCCGACACATGCAGCGGCGTGCCAACGCCCGATGATGCAAAGCTGAGTTGTTTGGGTTCGCGCTTTGATTTGACCAGTGCCTCTTCAATGGTTTTAACGCCGCTGGCGGGGTTGGTGACGAACACCATGGGCGTGATGCCGATCAGGCCAATCGCTGACAAATCGGTCTCGCCGTTGTATTTGACGGCACTGTTGAACAATCTGGCAATCGACACCTCGCTGCCTGAACCCAGCAGCAGTGTGTAGCCATCGGGTGCGGCGTTGACGACTTTTTGCGCGCCTATAGTGCCGCCAGCGCCTGCCACGTTTTCAACCACGACTGGCGTACCGAGCCGTTTGGCCAGCGGCTCTGCAATGATCCGCGCCACCAGGTCCACACTGCCGCCTGCAGGATAGCCAACGACAAGTGATATGGGTTTTGCAGCGGGCCACGATTGTGCTGAGGCATTCGTTACTGTCAGCAAGGCTGATAAGGCCAGTACAAGACCGGCACTGCGGCGGCCGGGATAAAACGCTTTCTTCATGACATTCTCCTGTTGTTGGAGGCAGTCTAGAAGTGGCCGGCGCGCGCCGTATGCGCATCACGCATGTGGCCATGCGTATGGTTTCAAGCGCTGGCCGCCCAGATGCGGGCCACCTGCTCATTACGCGGGCTGCGAGAGCGGTACAGGCGAATTTCAAAACGAATAGCAGCTGCATCGCCATCGGCCAACACCAGCAAACCCCGGCGCAGGTCGTCACCAACCAGCCCGCGCGGCAACCACGCCAGGCCGACACCGCGCAGGGCTTGCTCATGCAGCGACTCGGCAAAGTCTGATTCGGTCACGGTGTGCAAATACAATTCACCTGCGGTGGCGGTGTTGCGGCTCAGGGCGTCCTGAAGAATCTGGCTCAGTGCCAGCGTGGGCGCATAGCCGAGTACGCAAGCAGGCTTGCGTGCGGTGCCGGGCAGCGCGTGTAGCGGCTGGCCGTCTGGCAGGGGTGAGCTTACAGCTACCAGCTCGTCTGTGCCCAGCGTCAGGCCTTCAAAGCGCTGCTCGTCCAGCAGCAGCGGCAGGCGCGGGTGTGTGAATGACAACAAAAAATCAGCCGCTCCTTGTTCGAGCGCCGTTGCACCCTCGGCAATCGAGCCAGTCATGATCCGCAAGCGCACCTCGCCAACGCCGCGTTTGACGCGCGCCAGCCAGTCGGGCACAGCTGTGCGTGACAGGGTGCGACCAGTGGCCAGCGTGACCCAGTCGAGTGCGCCGCGTGCATGGCGAATGCGCTCGCGTGTATCCGTCAGGCTGGCGACAGCACGACGCGCCACGGGCAGCAACTCTTCGCCTTCAGCCGTAAGGGCCAGGGGCAAGACGGCGCGGTTGATGAGGTCTGCACCAGCCCATAACTCAAGCGCGCGAATACGCCGCGAAAACTGCGGTTGCGTGACATGCCTGAGCTCTGCCGCCCGCGAAAAGCTGCGCTCTTGCGCCAGCGTTATAAAGTCTTCAAGCCATTTGTGATCCACAGCAACACCTCGAGACAGAGAATTGCCTACATGGTATTACCAGCAGCGCGTCGTCTGCCTGCATTTGATAAAACGATTTGCGCCTACAAAGCCCAGACTGGTTGCATCACACAATAAGTTGAACTCGTCGAGAAGGCGCAAAGGTACGATCGCCCGAAAAGTGATTGCATCGGTATTGAACTAAAAAAGGGAATTCGTGGAATTGGTGGAGTCGCTGGTTTTACTGGGCTGCTGGTTACGGAGCAAGAACTATGGTTTTGTCACGCCCACGCCTGCCACACATTCACGCATCACTTCGCGCCCCGGCATCGCGGTGGCTAAAAACCTGCGCGATGTGTTTGGCTGGAGCCTGCCTTTCTCGCCGCCGCTGCTTCCCGCCGAAGCGCTTGACTGGCTACAGCGCGCCGATCTGCTGGAACACTCAGGCACCACGCTGCGCAGCCGGGTGCGTTTCTCGTCACAGGGTGACCAACTCTATGCGCATTCAGCTTTTCCAACGGTTGATGCCGATGCGGTATTTTTTGGCCCGGACACATACCGCTTTGTGGCACTGATAGACAACGAGCTGGCTTTACAAGCGCTTGAAAATATTGAAAACCACCCGCGTATTCTCGACATGGGTTGCGGCGGGGGCCCCGGCGGTATTGCTGCGGCCCTGGCAGCACAGGCTGCGGCACCCGAGCTGGTGCTGGCCGACATCAACCCGCGTGCGCTGGACTACGCGCGCGCCAATGCGCAACTGGCTGACTTGCAGCACGTGAGCTTTGCGCAGGGTGACCTTTTTCACGCCGTGTCGGGCAGCTTTGACCTGATCGTGGCCAATCCGCCTTACCTGGTTGATGCGGCTGCGCGTACCTATCGCCACGGCGGCGGGCCACTGGGAAGCGGGCTGTCGGAGCGTATCGTCGCTGAAGGCTTGCCGCGCATGGCACCCGGTGGGCGGCTGATGCTGTACACCGGTGCCGCGATGGTGGAGGGGCAGGACCCGTTTTTGAAAGCGGTGCAGGCGCTGCTCGGACCCAGTGGTTGGCCGTTTCGTTATCGCGAGCTTGACCCGGATGTGTTTGGCGAGGAGCTTGATACGCCCGCTTATGCCCACGCCGAGCGTATCGCTGCCGTAGCGCTGGTGGTGCAGCGGCCGCACGGTTAGTACCCTGGGAATTACAGTAGGAAACTTCCGACGGCAGCAGGGGGGGACAACCTAGGCCACAGCCTGCTTGTACGGCGCAAACTTGTGGTTTCTCTACTTCAATCAACCCATGTTTACTGCATCCGTGGAATGGTCTCGCCCCAGCGCCAATGATGGCGCGGCTACCAACGTCTCTCCCTTTTTGCGGGCTGGCGGAAACAAAGGCCTATACCGTCGCCTTTCTGAAAACCTTGCCGACAGCGCAGGCCGCGCGCAAGCCGCAGCGTTTTTACAGACCCAGCTGGCGATTGCACAAGCAACGCCGTGCGACCTGCCCGACTCGGCGCAAGACCTTCTGGCATGGATGCTCGACACTGCGCAACAAGCCACGGCCCAATACAGCCGCTACCTGGCGCAACGCAAGGCTGGGGCACCACGCCGGTTTTTTACCAACCGCGCGCACGCGCTGTATTTTTTGCGCAGCGTAGCACCGACCAAGCTGGTAGATGGTGCATGGCTTTATGGGCTGCTGCCGCACTGGCGCAACCCGCGCTTTGCTGATCTGGTTCGTACCTATGTTGAAGAACTCGGCGAGGGCGCGCTTGAGAAAAACCACGTCCTGATTTATCGTCAGTTGCTGGCCCGGTATGACCTTGACACAAGCGACGACCTCGACGACAACTTGTACACGCAGGGCCTGGTTCAGCTGGCCCTCGGCTGTAATGCCGAAGATTTTTTGCCTGAAGTGATAGGCTTCAACCTGGGCTATGAGCAACTCCCGCTGCATCTGCTGATAACGGCGTATGAGTTGAATGAACTGGACCTTGACCCGTACTATTTCACCCTGCATGTGACGGTAGACAACTTTGATACCGGCCATGCAAAGCGAGCCGTTCAGGCCGTACTGGGTAACCTGCCACGCGTCGGGGACGGGGATGACCTTGCGAATGATTTTTGGCAGCGCGTTCGACGTGGTTACCAGCTTGGCGATGCGAGCATGGGAAGCTGCGAGGTGATTGAGGGCTTCGATATCGAGCGTGAAGTGGTTCGCATTCTGGCGCAAAAAAGTATCGCCGGTCACGGGGTGCATTCAGACTATTGCCGCGTAGAAGGACGCCATGTCAACGACTGGCTGGCCCGGCCTGAAGATATTCCGGCGTTTCTGGCTGCGCTCCAGCGTGCCGGCTGGATCAGGCGCAACGCGCCCGTCGGGCAAAGCCGTTTCTGGGGCCTGCTACAAGGCTCGCATGCTGAAATGTTTGGCGTTTTCAGCGGCTATGAATTACAGGTCATACACGACTGGATCAGGGGCGGTGCCAGCGTAGATGGCCAGCCTTTTACAGCGCCTGTGACGACACACTTTACCGCGCGGCGACCAGGTTTCAGGGCCGCCTCCAGGCTTGTCACCCCGCCTGAAGAGGCACCTTCTAGCGACACGCAGGACGGCGAGTTATTCGACCACGACCTGCAATCTCTAAAGCTGCAGCTTGCAACGCTGGACGAAAAAGGCCAGCGCCTCTTGCTGGTCAAAACCATGTCGCCAACCCTTCACTGGACACCCGCCGGGCTGCACGCTACCCGGCTGTTTTGCCAGCGCGCGGTTTAGGGTTTTCGTATTTCTGCCTTTAGGCGCTTGGCCTTCTCGCGGGCCAATGCAGCCTTGATTGTGGCTACCTCGGTCTCAAGATCCAGCCGCGCATCTATTTCCTGCGCCAACACTTCGTTGACCTCGGCCAGGTCATGCGCGGTATTCTGAATTTTATTTTCCAGCTCATCGGTTTTCTGCAACGCTTGGGCTACGTCGCCTTTTTTTACATCGCCAGGCAGTTCCACGTTGAGCACCGCGTTGATGACGGCCAGCTCGTCGGATGACCGCTGTACGGTGTCCTTGACGGTAACATTCTGGTCAAGCGCGCGCTCAAGCGGAGTAGCGGGTGTGGCATCAGACGGGGGTAACGGCTTGGACATGATGGTTTCCTTAATGAGGCCTCGGCCGCAGGCTTAACGGGTTGTGCGTGGGGCCTTTGCACTTGGGGCAGGGGTAACGGGAACGGGGACTGGGGAAGTACCGGTTTTGGGGTCTGGCCCCGAACTGAAGATTTTACCTAATGCGGCACCGATGCGCGCACCTATAGCCGTGCCGACCACAGGCAGCACGGCGGTGCCAACCACTGCGCCGGCCACCGCTCCGGCGGGTAAGCTGACCTTGACGGCATTTACCGGGCCGGTGATTTTGAGCGGTATGCCGACCACGCCATCGACCAGGTCAACCGCAAGCTCGGCATCAACATGCCGGTTAAAGAGCCGCGCCTTGCCCGAGGCGCTGAGTGCGCCCGACTTGGCGTGAACGTCGTTGAACATCACCACCATGCCTTCAGGGGTGTTTTGCGTATCCATCTTTCCGGTGATGGAATCCAGCGGCGTTTGCCCCGCATGGTCTTTGCCCAAGGTGCGTATCGCCTTGTCCAGATCAAACCGGAGCAGCTTGCTGGCGCCAATGGCAAATGTAGTCTGGGTTTGAAGGGTTCGCACCAGCTCGAAGGCCGAAGCGCCGCTGGCCGAGAAAGTGTTGTTGCCCGTCGCCTTACCGGCGATGGCGGGGCGGCGGTTAAATGCTGTCAGTGCGGTAGAGACTTCTACCTCTTTGGGTTGCAGCTTGCCGCTCAATTGCAGGCGGCCGCTGGCCAGCGTTTGCAATTGCGCGCTGCCATTGACGCTACCACCACCGAGGTTACTGACGATATCCCAGCGGTCTTGCTGGCCTTGCCGCGTAACCAGCAAGTCGGTGAGGGGTTTGGTGTCGGGCCTGCGCAGCCTGGCGATTCTAGGTCGCCAAGCTTCCTCAAACACGGCCTCGCCCTCGAAAATGACGGGTATACCGCGCCGCGTTATCCAGGTCACATCACGAAATACAAAACGCTCTAGCGGCATCTCGTCGAGGCTGATATTGCCAAGACTTGCCGCCCCGCCCCCTTGTTTATCCAGTCCGCGCAGAGACAGCTGCGGCACCACCGCGCCATCAAGCTCAGCCACGTCAATTTTTAAATGGCGCTGCCAGATCGCGCTGACATTCGGGTGCAGCGTCAGTTGCTTGATGGTGATGGGCTGGGCTTGCGCGATGACGGCATCTTCAAGCACCACAACGGGCGAGGGGAACAGATGCCAGCGCAAAGTCCGGATGCTCACTTTAGCCCCCAGTGCAGCCCCCAGCTTTTCCGCCGTAGTCTGGGCCAGCGCTTCGTCAGACGGGATATAGATCGAAATGGCTATCGCAACACCGGATAACACCAGCGCAATTGCCCCCAGGCCCAACAGCCATTGGCCTTTGCGGCTCAGTTTGCGGCTCACAGCGAGCAGAGCAGGAAAGGGGAAGGTTTTTCGGAAGACATTTCATTAGCTTAGGTCATGCCACCTGCAAGCCGGGGCCGGGCAAGCTGCCCACTGTGTGTAGGCTATCGCCGTATAGTTGGAAGACTGCGACCAATATCAATCGGGCATTGCCTTTTCTGGGCCCCCGCCAACTGCCAAAAAACAATCATGTCCATCTGGAAGCAAACCATCTCTGTCGAAGTCCTTACCGCCGCCCAGGTGAACACCGCAGTGCAACACCTTGGGATCGAATTTTTGGAAGTAGGTAGCGACTTCATCCGCGCCCGTGTGCCGGTAGACAGCCGCACCGTGCAACCTTATGGCCTGCTGCACGGCGGCGTGTCGGTCGTGCTGGCGGAGACGCTGGGCTCGTGCGGCGCTGCCTATTCGGCACCAATTGGCCACCGCCTAGTCGGGCTGGACATTAACGCCAACCACCTCAAAGGAGTAAGCAGCGGCTGGGTCACAGGCATCACGCGCCCGGTACACATTGGCCGCAGCACGCAGGTGTGGGCGATTGAGCTGACCAACGACAAAGGCGAGCTGACCTGCGTGTCGCGCATCACGATGGCTGTGTTGCAGGCTAAATAGCTTGAGACCAGTCAAAAACGCCGGAGAAAGGCCTATTTCAGGGCCATAAAATAGCCACAACCCAATAGATACGGGCGCAAGCAGCTACTGAATTAATAGCAATCGCCACTTACTCGGTCGCCGCTTGGGCCATGCGCTCGCTCTTCCAGTACACGTCATCGCCGCCGTTCATGCGGTTGAGTACGCGCGACAGCACGAACAGCAAGTCGCTCAGGCGGTTCAGGTACTGGCGCGGTGCGTCTTTTAACTCCTCGGCTGCGCCCAGCGCTACCACGGCGCGTTCGGCTCGGCGCGCTACGGTTCGGCACACATGCGCCAGCGATGCTGCGCGGGTCCCTGCGGGCAGGATGAACTCGGCCAGGCGCGGCAGTGTGGCGTTGTGTTCTTCAAGCGCCGTGTCGAGCTGCGCCACGGCCTCGGGCTTGAGCAGTTCAAAGCCGGGAATGCTGAGTTCGCCGCCCAGATTGAAAAGCTGGTGCTGTATCTCGACCAGCAACTCACGAACCGGCCCTGGCATGTCTTCGCACAGCAGCACGCCGATGTTGGAGTTGAGCTCATCCACATCGCCCATGGCGTGAACGCGCAGGCTGTCTTTGCTGACACGGGTGTTGTCGCCCAGGCCGGTGGTGCCGTTGTCGCCGGTACGGGTGGCGATTTGTGAAAGTCTGTTGGCCATGCGCTTGTCCTGGAGTTGTCTTGAAGTTGTCGCCGGGTTGGCAAAATCGGAGTGCGTTACGGTTGAAGGTGCTGTGGCGCCTTGAATTTTATGGGCGCCGGGTATCGGGCGGGTCACTTGGGACATCGCTGGCCTGATTATTGCTTGCTTTTGGTGCATATTTTTAACTTCAAGGTGCATCATGCTGTCTCGCAGAAATCTCATCGTCTCGGCCTCCGCAGCGGCGCTCGCTTCCACCAGCGTCCGTACGTTCGCGGCTGACCAGGTTATCAAGGTCGGCACCTTGAAGTTGATGCACGCCATCACGCCGCATTTCTATGAAAAGTTTGCGCCTGCAGGCTACAAGATAGAGGTTTTCCCGTTTGAAACGCCGACCGACGGTAAAAACGCGGTGGTCACCAAATCTGTCGATTTTGGCGCGTTTGGTTTGGCCGCTGCCACCCTGGGCGGCGCGGCGGGCGAGCCGGTGGTGGTGATTGGTGCGCAATGCAACAAAGGCATGGCGGTGGTGGTTGGTAAAAACTCGACCATCACGTCCATCAAAGGGTTGAAAGATAAAAAAGTCGGCATCTTGCCCGGCTCAACCCAGGAGGTGGTGATTTTGGACCGGCTCAAGCAAGAGGGCATGACGGTCAAGGACATTCAGTCGGTGCGTTTGGCGTTCAGCGAGATGCACTCGGCGCTGGAGCGTGGTGATATTGATGCGTATGTGGGCGCAGAGCCCGGCCCTTCCATCTCGGTCGAGCGAGGTATCGGCAAGGTGCTTGAGTTCCCGTACAGCACGCCCACGGGTTCGCTCAACATGATTCAGGGTACGCACGCCGACACCATCAAAAACAACCCGGCACTGGTTAAACAGTTTGTGACCATGCACCGCAAATCCACTGAATACGTGCTGGCAAACCGCGCTGCGTTCGTTGAAATGTGCAGCCAGAAACTGGGCATACCGGCTAAGACCGTTGAGCTGGCCGCGCCCAACATCGAGTTGACCTGGCGCATTGATGACGACTGGGTCACGCGGGCTAAATACTACGGCTCGCAGATGCTGGACAAAAAGCAGATTCGGCAATTGCCAGACTACAGCACCTTCATCAACAGCAGCTTTATCAAGAGCGCGTAATTGGCCAAGCAGTTTTTCAGCGCCGCCGGGTTGCGGCGCTTCGGCGTAGCCGTTGCTTTACCACTGGCTTTGCTGCTGGCCTGGCACATCGGCGTGCGGGTGAGCGGTACGCGCTTGATTCCGCTGCCGCAAGACGTGGCGCTGATGCTGTATGACTTTGCTTTTGGTGGCGTGTTTGATGACGCGTACAGCAAGACGCTGCACATCCATTTGTGGAAATCCGTGACGCGGGTTTATGGTGGTTTTTTTGGTGCAGCCATCATCGCCATACCGCTGGGCTTGCTGATTGGCCGCATCGCACTGGTGCGCTCGGTGGTTGACCCGACCCTGCAATTGCTGCGGCCCGTGCCCGTTACCGCGTGGTTGCCGTTGTCGATGATCTTTTTTGGCATTGGCCCCAACGCCGCGATATTTCTGGTGTTTTTGGGCGCGTTTTATCCCATCGTTTTCAACACCACGTTTGGTGTGCGCTCGGTTGATATTCGCCTGTATGAAGCGGCGGCCATGCTGGGCTGCAAGGGCTCGTCGCTGTTTCGGCAAGTGGTGCTGCCGGCGGCGCTGCCGTCGATTCTGAACGGCTTGCGACTGGGCCACGGCTTTGCCTGGATCCTGATTGTGGTGGGCGAAATGACCGGCGTGCAGCAAGGGCTGGGCGCGGTCATCATGGACGCACGCATGCTGTCGCGCTCCGAGCTGGTGATTGCCGGCATGGTGGTGATTGGACTGACCGGCTTTTTAACCGACCGCATACTGGTGGTGCTGAACAACCGCTTGCTCAAATGGAGCCCACAGCACCATGTCTGATTTATCCTCTCCGTCTACACCCGCGTCCACGTCCACTGGCCTGCCCGTGCTGGAGGTCAGCCACCTCAGCAAACTTTTTTCGGTCGGCGACCAAACCATTGCGGCGCTGCATGACGTGAATTTGAGCGTTCGCAAAGGGGAATTCGTTTGCCTGATTGGCGCATCGGGCTGCGGCAAGTCCACCCTGCTTCGCATACTCGCGGGCTTTGAGCAGGCGAGCAGCGGAACCGCGCAGATGTACGGCATGCCGATCACTGGCCCCAGCCCCGAGCGCGGCATGGTGTTTCAAGACTACGCCTTGTTCCCGTGGCTAACTGTGCGGCAGAACATTGCTTTTGGGCCGCATCAGCGCGGCTTGCCCCAAGCAAAACTGAAGGAGCTGGCCGACCACTACATCGACATGGTGGGCCTGGCCAAGTTTGCGGACTACTTTCCCGGGCAGCTGTCGGGCGGCATGAAGCAGCGTGTGGCGATTGCGCGTGTGCTGGCCAATGACTGCGAGGTGCTGCTGATGGACGAGCCCTTTGGCGCGCTGGATGCCCTGACGCGCGAGAAGCTGCAGCAAGACCTGCTGGAGATATGGGCACGCACGCGCTTGACGGTTATTTTTGTCACCCACGCGGTTGAAGAGGCGGTGCTGATGTCTGACCGCGTGGTGGTCATGACGGCCGGGCCGGGGCGCGTAGAGCGCGACGTGACGATCGATTTGCCGCGGCCCCGTGATATCGTGGGTATTGAATTTAATCAGGTCCGGCGAGACATCACGCAACTGTTGTCCAGCCACTTACAAGCAAAAGGTTCCGCATGACGACGCTTTATCGCGGCATGGACAAAGCCGCGCTTGACGCGGCTTACAACAACAGTCTGGCGGTCAAAAACAGCTCTGAATTAATGGCCGACTTTGGCTTGCGAAGCGTCCGCGCCCGCGCCATGCCTGGTGCGGTGTTGGGCTTGCGTTATGGACCTGCTGCGCGCAATTTGATCGACTACTTTGCGGCGGATCGCCCGGGGCCACTGGTGATTTTTATCCACGGTGGTTACTGGCAAATGCGCGCCAAGGAGAGCTTTAGCTTCATCGCCAAAGCCATGGTGCCGCATGGGCTGCATGTGGCGATGGTCGGCTACACGCTGGCACCTGATGCCACGCTAGGCGGCATTGTGCAGGAGGTTAAAAACGCGATTGCCTACCTCAAAGCCCACGCCGCAGAGTACGGCGGCGACCCGACTCGCATGGTGGTGTCTGGCTGGTCAGCCGGCGGGCATTTGACGGCGATGTGCCTGGACGAGCCGGGCGTGGTGGGCGGCCTGGCGATCAGCGGCATTTATGACCTGGAGCCCATGCGTCTCAGCTACATCAATGACAAGCTGGGCCTGACAACAAAAGACGTTGCTGAACTGAGCCCGATGCAGCTAGCAATGAGTGCCAAGCCCCTGGTCGTGGCGTTTGGTGAAGAAGAGCTGCCAGAGCTGCAACGTCAGTCAATTGAATTTTTCAATAAGCGCCAATCCGCAGGCAAGGCAAGTGTGCTGCTGCCGCTGGCTGACCTGAACCACTTCACGGTTTTGTCAGAGCTGGGTAATCCAGACGGCCAGTTGGTAGCCGCTGCACGCGGTTTGGCTGAAGTGTGATTTGCCAGAATCGGCGTTCTACACGCCTTTTTTGACCAATTTCGACGGTATTTTAGGGCTGTAGACCAATAAAGACGGGCGTAAGCAGCTACTGAAGTGATAGCAGCTAGACACTACGGTCGTCAAAATGGCCATCAGAATAGATAATAGGAAGCGACTTTGCTGGTCCGGATATTCCCGGCTGGCCGAGCAGCGGCTATTTTCTGGAGACGACCATGAACGCCCCACTACCTGCTCACCTGCTGCCCGACATCGCGCAGCGTGAAACACCTGCTGCGTTGATTGATGCGCTTAAAACCCGGTTTGCGGAGCGCTGCTCAACCGCGCTGATCGTGCGTGAACAGCACGGCAAAGACGAGTCGTCATTCGCTGCGCCGCCACCGTCTGCTGTGGTGTTTGCAGAGAGCACCGCTGATGTCGCCGATGCCGTAAAGCTGGCAAGCCAATACAGCGTGCCCGTCATTGCGTTTGGTGTGGGGACTTCGCTTGAAGGGCATTTGCTGGCGGTGCAGGGCGGCATCAGCATTGACGTGAGCCGCATGAACAAGGTGCTGCACATCAATGCCGAAGACCTGACGGTGACGGTACAACCCGGCGTTACGCGCAAGCAACTCAACGAAGAAGTTAAAAGCACGGGCCTGTTTTTCCCGATTGACCCTGGTGCAGACGCCACCCTGGGCGGCATGAGCGCCACCCGTGCGAGCGGTACCAACGCCGTGCGCTACGGAACCATGCGCGAGAACGTGCTGGCTCTGGAAGTCGTCACGGCAAACGGCGATGTGATCCGTACCGGCACGCGCGCGAAAAAATCATCGGCAGGCTACGACCTCACACGTTTGATGGTGGGCAGTGAAGGCACGCTGGGGGTCATCACTGAAGTCACCGTCAAGCTCTACCCGCTTCCAGAAGCCATCAGCGCGGCGGTGTGTTCCTTTCCCAGCATTGAAGCGGCTGTGCGCACGACGATTGAAATTATCCAGATGGGCATACCGATTGCCAGAGTCGAGCTGATTGACGCGAACACTTGTCGCATGGTCAACGCACACAGCAAATTAACGCTGCGTGAAGAGCCGATGCTGCTGATGGAATTTCACGGCTCGCCAAGCAGCGTGAAAGAGCAGGCAGAGTTGGCGCAAGAGTTAGCTGGCAACCACCAGGGCAACGCGTTCGAATGGGCCAACACACCCGAGGAGCGCACACGCTTGTGGACAGCGCGGCACAACGCCTATTTTGCGGCGATTCAAAGCAGGCCCGGCTGCCGCGCGATTTCAACCGACACCTGCGTGCCGATCTCCAGACTTGCCGACTGCCTGCTGGAGTCAGTGGCAGAGGCAGATGCGAGCGGCATTCCCTACTTCCTGGTCGGCCATGTGGGCGATGGTAATTTTCACTTCGGCTATTTGATTGACCCCAATATTCCCGAAGAGCGCGACATTGCTGAAGACTTGAATCACAAGCTGGTGGCCAGAGCTTTGAGCCTGGAAGGAACCTGCACCGGCGAGCACGGCATCGGCCTGCACAAGATGGACTTCTTGCTGACCGAAACCGGCAACGGCGCAGTCGAGATGATGCGCACCATCAAGCGCGCGCTGGACCCGAAGAACATCATGAACCCGGGCAAGATTTTTACGCTGTGACGACGTGTCACGTTGACTGGTGGGGCCTAGGCAGGATCGACTTTCTTCTTGCGAATGACCAACGCTATGCCGCCAAGTACGGCTGCCGAGGCCCACACCAGCCGCGGGGTCAACGGTTCAGCTAGCCACGCGATGCCGCCCAGCGCGGCCAGTACCGGCACGCTAAGCTGTAGCGTTGCCGCTTGGGTCGCCCGAAGTTGTGGCAGTACGGCGTACCAGACGGCATAGCCCAGGCCCGAAGTCACAGCCCCGGAGGCCACAGCGTAGACGACTCCGACACCGTCGAGCGATGCGCGGTTCCACATCAGCAGGCTGACGAGTAGCGCCATCGGTACGGCTCGCAGGAAGTTGCCGCCCGTCACCAGCAGCGGATCGCCCGCGCCTCGGCCACGCAGCGTGTAGATGCCCCAAGCGGCGCCGGCGGTGATCATCAACAGTGCGCCTTCTATGGGCGGTGCGGAGAGCCCCGGCAAGAGCAGCACTACCAGTCCGCCCAGAGCCAGCAACAAACCCACCAGTTGAGGCCGGCTAAAGCGCTCACCCTTGCAGAGACCCCAACCGATCATGGTTGCCTGCACCGAGCCGAACAACAACAAAGCGCCAGTTCCGGTCGCCAGACTCAGGTACGCAAAGGAAAATGCTGCTGCATAGGCAAACAGTGCCAGCGCCGACGCCCAGGAACCGTTGCCGGCGGCCGCGCCCGGACGCAGCTGTGCCAGCAGCCACAACACCACCGCGCCAGAGACCAGGCGCAGCGTCGTGAAGCTGGCGGCGTCAATGGGAGTGTGCCGAAGCGCTGCACGGCACAGCAGCGAATTGCCTGCAAAGGCCAGCAAGGCCAGACAGGTGAAAACCGTCAGACGAGCCTTGGACATGGCGTTACCCAACCGGGCCGGCTAATCGCAATTGCTGGCTGGTGGGTATCGCATCAGTGACCGTTGTGTCCACGCAGCCTGTCGATCAAGCCATTGAGCTCATCCAGCGATCCAAACTGGATGGCCACCTCGCCCATCTCTTCGACGCGACCTGCCCGCTTGACCCGTTTTTTAATGCGCACCTCAACCTCCGCCATCAGCAAATCGGCCAGCTCTTCTTCAACCCGGCGGGTGTCGCGGGATTTTTCCTTGTTGGCTTTTTGCGGCTGAAGCGAAAACTCGGCGCTGAGCTTTTTGACCAGGCTTTCGGCCTCGCGCACCGACAGTTTTTTAGCGGCTATTTGATTGGCGGCGGTGATTTGCGTGGCGCGGTCTAGCGCCAGCAGAGCGCGTGCATGGCCCATGTCGATGTCACCGGCCATCAGCATGGTTTGCACCGGGTCGGCCAAATTGAGCAGGCGCAGCAGGTTGGACGCTGCACTGCGCGAGCGCCCCACAGCCTGCGCGGCCATCTCGTGAGTGAGTCCAAACTCTTTAACTAGCCTTTGCAGGCCATTGGCTTCTTCAAGCGGATTGAGGTCTTCCCGCTGAATATTTTCAATCAGCGACATGGCGGCGGCTGCCTCATCAGGTACCTCGCGCACCAGCACCGGCACGCTGTCAAGACCGGCCAGTTTGGCTGCCCTGAAGCGCCGCTCGCCAGCGATGATTTCATACTTGCCGTCGTTGGCGCCACTCGTCAAGCGCCGCACCAGAATCGGCTGCATGATACCTTGCGCCTTGATGGACTCAGCCAGCTCATACAGCGCGCCTTCGTCCATGCGGGTGCGTGGCTGGTACTGGCCAGCCACCATGTCGGTCAGTCGCAGCGATGCGGGCAAGCCGGGGCTGGTGGCGCTGCTGTTGGCCGCG
>JBBRQQ010000025.1:0-37081 GCA_038226155.1 Burkholderiales bacterium | reverse complement strand
CGGGACGCAACAGCAGCTTTGATTACCGCATGGATGCCATCCCCGCAGTAGGCCAGCACAGCCATGCCATCCTGCGTGAAATGGGCCGTGATGCTGCCGCGATTGCGCGTCTGGAGCAGTCGGGCGCTATTTAATCAATAGCTGGCCACGCCCGTATTGATTGGTCTAGAGCCCGTTGTTATAGTTAACCGTCGAAAAATTACAAGCCGCACCATGAACCACAACACCCGCACGACCCCATCAGCCGAACTCGCCGCTTTTGCCAGCGGCCTGCATTTTGATGCCATTCCTGCAGATGTACTGCGCAAAACCGAAGACCTGCTGGCGGACTGGTTTGGCTCGGCACTGGCTGGCAAGGGCGCGCGACCGGTCGAGAGCATCACGCGTTTTGCCGCCAGCATGGGGCCAGGCTCTGGCGTAGCGGGAGCAGTTGGCGCGGCTGAAGTGCTGATTAACCGCAGCCAAAGCAGCGCCTACTTTGCCGCCATGGCCAACGCGGCGGCCTCGCATGTTGCGGAGCAGGACGATGTGCACAACGGATCGGTGTTTCACCCAGCCACTGTGGTGTTTCCGGTGGCGCTGGCCATGGCGCAGACAATGGGTAGCAGCGGCCCGCAGTTGCTGACGGCGGCGGTGGCGGGCTATGAAGTTGGCATACGGGTTGGCGAGTTTTTGGGCCGCTCGCACTACAAGGTTTTCCATACCACCGGTACCGCTGGCACTCTGGCGGCTGCAGCCGCGGCGGGCAGCCTGCTGGGCTTGAACGCAGCGCAAATGCAGCATGCCTTCGGCTCAGCCGGCACGCAGTCGGCCGGGCTGTGGGAGTTTTTGCGCACCGCTGCCGACTCCAAGCAACTGCACACCGCGCATGCGGCAACAGCGGGCTTGATGTCGGCCTACCTGGCCAGGGACGGTTTTACCGGCGCAGCGCAAATTCTCGAAGGCCCGCAGGGCATGGCCGCTGGCATGTCCAGCGATGCTGATCCGGCCCGGCTAACCGACCGGCTGGGCAGCCGCTGGGCGACGCTTGAGACATCGTTTAAGTACCACGCCTCTTGCCGCCACGCGCATCCGGCTGCCGATGCGCTGCTGCTGGTCATGCAGCAAAACCAGTTGCAAGCCAGTGACCTGGCGCGCGTTGTTACGCATGTGCATCAGGGTGCTATCGACGTGCTGGGGCCGGTGCTCAACCCGGCGACCGTGCATCAAAGCAAGTTTTCCATGGGTACGGTGCTGGCGCTGCTGGCGCGCTTTGGTCAGGCCGGACTGGTCGAGTTTGAACAGCACTTTCAAGACCCTGCGACGACCGCGCTGTGCGCCCGCGTCGAGATGGCGCTCGATGCCGAGGTCGACGCGGCCTATCCGCAGCGCTGGATTGGCAAGGTCAGCGTCTACACCACAGACGGGCGCGTGCTGCATGGCCGGGTGGACGAGCCCAAGGGCGACCCCGGCAATACCCTGAGCCGGGAAGAAATCACGGCCAAGGTTCAGCGGTTGGCTGCGTTTAGCCACGCCGCCACCCCAGCCGAGGTGGCGCACGCCATGGATGGGATCTGGGCAATGGCGCAGTGCCCACGCGTTGGACGCTTGCTGGGCGCTGCGGCATAAAGCTGCGCTCGAGGCCAAGTGAAAACCCTCGACCCGCTGGCTGGCGCGGTTACCGGTTTGATGGCACAGTAAATGCCAGTCGAGATGGCGCTTTTCTTTAAAAACAATGACAAGGACGAGACAACATGATTTTCAAACTCAAAACTTTGCTGCTAGCCGCTGCTGCAGCCAGTACGCTGGGCGTTTGCCCGCTGGCGTTTAGCCAGGCCGCGTTTCCGGATAAATCCATTTCCTTGCTGGTGCCTTTTGCTGCCGGTGGCCCGACCGATGTGGTGGCCCGCATGATTGCCATTCCCATGGGCAAGGCGCTGGGTCAGACGGTACTGGTTGAAAACGCGGTGGGCGCGGGCGGCACCATTGCCGCGGCCAAAACAGCGCGCGCTTCACCCAACGGCTACACCATCTTTTTGCACCACATGGGCATGTCTACCGCGCCTGCGCTGTACAAAAAATTGTCGTTTGATCCACTAAAAGATTTTGAATACATAGGCCAGGTGGTGGATGTGCCCATGACCTTGCTGGCACGCAAGGACTTTCCGCCCACCACTTTTTCTGAGCTGCAAACCTACCTCAAAGCCAACGGCAACAAGGTGTCGCTGGCCAATGCCGGACTGGGTGCGGTTTCGCATTTGTGCGGGCTGCTGTTCATGAGCCAAATGGGTGTGGAGCTCAACACCATTCCATACTCGGGTACAGGCCCGGCCATGAACGCCCTGCTTGGCGGTCAGGTTGATCTGCTGTGCGACCAGACCACGCAAACCGTGCCGCTCATCAAGGACGGGCGGGTCAAGGTTTATGGCGTGACGTCACTCAATCGCCTGTCAGCATTACCCAATGTGCCGACGCTGAACGAACAGGGCCTGAAGGGTTTTGAAGTCAAGGTCTGGCACGGTTTGTACGCCCCCAAGGGCACGCCTGCACCGGTGCTTGAAAAGCTCAATGCCGCCCTGCGCGCCGCCATGCAAGACCCGTCTGTCAAACAGCGGCTGGCTGACTTGAGCTCGGACATTCCGCCGCTAGACAAAATCACCCCTGCCGGATTGAAGACCCATCTTGAAGCTGAAATCGCAAAATGGGGACCCGTCATCAAACGCGCCGGAGTATTTGCAGATTGAGCGGTGCGGTGGTCGCATAAAACTTCGGTAGCATCAAGGGTATGAAGTTTTTACCACCAACGTTTATTGCCCGCCTGGTTTTGTCGTGTGCGCTTGCGGCCGTTCTGGCCAGTTGCGCTAACGCACCAGCGCAAATTGCCAAACCGAAGCTCGTTGTATTTTTAGTGGTTGATGGCCTGCCGCAAAGGCAAATCACCAGCTACCGTGATCAGTTGGCACCTGACGGTTTTGCACGTTTTCTGGAGCGCGGCAACTGGTTCAGCGAAGCGCATTATGGCCATTCGTTTACCGTAACCGCAGCGGGCCACGCCACCATGCTCACGGGGGCGTACCCACACCGCACCGGCATTATTGGCAACGAATGGCGCGATGCAGCTACTGGAGCGCGCGTCTACAACACCGGCGACACCAGCGCTACGTACATCGGCCACAAAACCGACGCACTGGATGGCACCAGTCCTAAAAACCTGAAGGTAGAAACTGTGGGTGATGTGCTGCGCCGCGCACAGCCACAGTCAAAAGTGATTTCTATTTCAGGCAAAGACCGGGGCGCAATTTTGCCTGCTGGCAAAAGCGGTACAGCGTATATGTACATGAGCGCAACCGGTGAGTTCGCGTCGAGCACCTATTACATGAACGAGCACCCCGCTTGGGCCGGTGCCTACAACGCTACCAAGCCCGCGGACCGTTACTTCAAAGCCGAATGGAAGGCGTTGTTGCCAGAAGCCGCTTATACCCAGTCGCTGCCAGACAACCAGCCATGG
Organism: Burkholderiales bacterium; assembly: GCA_038226155.1. Lineage (GTDB taxonomy): Bacteria > Pseudomonadota > Gammaproteobacteria > Burkholderiales > Burkholderiaceae_C > Polaromonas. Next base: position 33,594 of record JBBRQQ010000025.1, on the reverse strand, counting down.
TACGGCCCGCGGGGCGGCGCATTGCCAATGCTGATGGGCGCACCGAAAGACACTGCGCCCAACCCGGCGTTTTACACAGCGCTGATGCGCAGCCCTTTTGGCGATGCGCTCACGCTTGACTTTGCCCGCGCAGCCATCAAGGGTGAGCAACTGGGGCAACGCGGCGTGCCCGATGTGCTGGCCGTCAGCCTGTCCAGCCACGACTACATTAACCACGCCTTCAGCGCCGAGTCGCGCCTGTCGCATGACCACCTGCTGCAACTGGACCGCTTGCTGCAAGCGTTTTTCAAAGACCTGGACGCAACGATTGGTAAAGGCAACTACGTGGCCATGTTGACTGCTGACCACGGTTTTATGCCCGCGCCCGAGGTCAGCGCAGCGCAGGGTTTGCCGTCGGGCCGTGCGGTCTCTGGTGAGGTGCTGGGCCGTATCAATGCGGGCTTGGCGCAGCGTTTTGGCGACGGCAAGTGGGCGATGGGTTTTTCAGCCTCGTCGTTGTTACTTGACAAAAAACTGATGGCACAAAAAGGTGCCGATGCGAACGTAGTGGCCGATCAGGCGCGCACCCTGCTGCTGGCTGAACCCATCATCGCTGCCGCGTACACGCAACGCGAATTGCAAGCCGCCGCTAGCGACAGGCCCGCGGCAACGACCGCACCGCTGTTTGAAGCGATGCGCAAGTCGTGGCACCCCGATGTATCGGGCGAGGTGCAGTTTGCAGTCAGACCCAACTGGATGTTTGGCACAACCCCGGCAACCCACGGCTCGCCGCACCGTTACGACACGCATGTGCCGCTGCTGGTTTATGGGCCGAACTGGTTTAAACCGGGGCGCATCGACACCCGCGTTGAAATCATCGACGTAGCCCCTACGCTGGCAGGCCTGCTGGGTGTTGCAGCACCAGCAGCAGCTGAGGGCAAGCTGCTGCCGCTGATTCGGCCTGAATAGGCATTTTCAAGCTCAAAAAGGCCCCTTTTGACTGCCAAAAATAGCCAGAATGCCCTGTTTAAGGGCGTGAGCAGCTATTAAAAATATAGCAATCTGTTGACATCTCAGGGTTGTAGTGTCTTCGGTTTGAAGTCGCACCACTGCGCTACTGCGCATTCCCAGCACCTCGGCGTCCGGGCCAGACATACATAGCGCCCATGCAGTATCAGCCAGTGGTGCGCATCAATCAGGTATTCGGCGGGTATGCGTTTAAGCAGTTTCAGCTCAACTGCCAGCGGCGTTTTGCCCGGTGCCAGGCCCGTGCGGTTGCCCATGCGAAAGATGTGCGTGTCCACCGCCATCGTTGCCTCGCCAAAGGCCGAGTTCAAAACCACATTTGCCGTTTTGCGGCCCACACCTGGCAGCGCTTCAAGCGCCTCACGGGTGCGCGGCACCTGCCCGCCATGCAGCTCAACCAGCATCTGGCAGGTCTGCATCAAGTGCCTGGCCTTGCTGTGAAAAAGCCCAATCGTTTTGATATGCCGCTCAACGCCCGACAGCCCCAGGTCCAACATCGCCTGCGGCGAATTCGCCGTCATAAACAGCTTGCGGGTGGCCTTGTTCACGCTCACGTCGGTTGCTTGTGCCGATAGCAGCACGGCGGTTAGCAGCTCGAACACGCTGGTGTATTCAAGCTCGGTCACCGGCAGGGGATTGGCAGCTTTGAGGGTGGCGAAAAACGGGGTTATGTCTGCGGTTTTCATTTGCCGAGTTTAGGCGGCGGCTTTTTGCTGTTCCAAAAACCAGTCCAGAATTTCTTCGCCTGTCCATACCAGCACGTCTTCATGGCTTAGTACGTAGTCATAGAGTTGTTCAAGGTAGCCAATGCGGTGCGGTACGCCGCTCAGGTAAGGATGAACCGATATGGTCATCACCCTCGGCGTTTTAAGGCCGTCCAGGTAGAGCCTGTCAAACTGCGCCTTGCCACGCTTGAGCATTTCATCAGACGCGTGCTGCTGCACCGCCGAGATCACCACATCGTTCAGCTCTACCGTGTAGGGCACCGAAGTGATGGTGCCCTTTGAAGATTTGAGGCTGACCGGCTGGTCGTCCAGCACCCAGTCGGCTACGTATTCGATGCCGCATTCGGCCAGGTTATCGAGCGTGTCGTCGGTTTCTGTCAGCCCCGGACTTTCCCAGCCACGCGGCGCTTTGCCAGTAAATTTGCGAATTTCGTCCATCGTTTCGCGGATGGCCGCGAGCTGGTCTTCTACCTTGTGCATTGGGCGCTGCACCATGCCGTGGCCCATAAACTCCCAGCCCGCTTGCAACGCTGCGGTGCAGACCTCTTCATACATGCGGCAGGTAGCGCCGTTGAGCGCAAAGGTTGCTTTCATTTTGCGGCTGCTTAACGCCTCAAGAATGCGCCAAAACCCAACCCGCATGCCGTACTCGTGCCACGACCAGTTTGGAATATCGGGCTGCAGCGGGTTGCCCATGGGTGGCGACAGCACCGCACGCGGCATGGGCCCGGTGGGCTCCCACACTTCCACGTTGACGATATTGCAAACCACCATGCGCGCGTTGCCGGGGAGCTTGAGCGGCGGGCGATTGACGATCGACTGGTACGGCGCACGCGCCCTGACACTGCTACCGAGGGGATTACTCATGAGTACGTTCCAATAAAAAGTCTAAAAATGTCAGCAAAAAATTTGGGTATTTGAGGTTTGGGTGAACAGGTGGTCAACTGCCCGGGATGATCCCTGCCGGCAAGCTGTAGCAGTAGTCTGCAATCTCGCCCGGGCGTGCCAGCCATACCTTGCCGCTGTGCTCGCTTTGCAGGCAGTGTTTGAGCGCGGCGCGTAACATGCGCAAGCGGAACGGCTGACCGAATATGTTGGGGTGGACCGAAATATTCATAACCAGCGGATGACGCTCGGACTGTTCAATCATCTCGTCAAACTGCTGCACGATCATGTCGCAAAATTCACTGGCGTCCTGCTTGCGGTGCGTGATGATTTGCGCATCGTTCAGCTCTACCGGGTAAGGCACCGAAAGAATGGGGCCACTGCGCGTGCGCAGCCATATCGGCTGGTCATCCATCGGCCAGTCCATCAGGTATTTAAAGCCCGCTTCTTTCAGCAGGTCTGGCGTGTACGGTGTCTCGTAGGCGCCTGAACCCATCCAGCCAGTTGGTGCTTTGCCCTCGTGCGCGACAAATGTGGCTTGCACTTCTTTGATGATGCGTTCTTCGTCGGCCTCCCACATGCCCCTGTGGTTCTCGGCATTGGTGCGGCCATGGCCCACAATCTCGTCGCCGCGCCGTCTGATTTCGTCCATCACCTGTGGGGCGTAGTCGTAAATCAGGCTGTTGGTGTTGTGTGCCGCCGGCATCTTCAGTTCATCAAGCAGCTCAAAAAGGCGCCAAATGCCAATGCGGTTACCGTAGTCGCGCCATGAATAATTCCGGTGGGTTTGTGGTTCACCTACCTTGGCGGGGTCGTGGCCCAGACCGGCACCAAATGCAAAGCATTCAACATTGGTAGTGAAGACAAAAGCAAGACGTTTGCCGCCCGGCCAGTCGTAGTTTTTGCGTTCATTGAGCGGAACAAAGTCATAGCGGTTGTGTCGGGGTAGCAGAGGGCGGGTCACGATGTGTCCTTTTCGATAAGAAAGGCCAAGCTCTTGAGCGTACTTGTCAATATTTAGCAATTCATCGTAATAGGTTGCCAAAATGAAAGTCAAGAAAGCTTTTATTTAGTCCAACTATTGGAACCACTTGACGACCCAATTTGTTGCATACTGGCCTGAATTCACTCATTTCTGGCCTGCATCATCTTGTGGCGAGGCCTGATTTTTGCTTTAAAAATGCCCCAACAAGGGTGGCCAATCACAAGCTTGGTGCGCCGTCAGACGGTCTGCAACAAAAAATAGTCCAAATAATGAAACATCAAAAAGATGTCTTGACAGTAAAAGTTGTGCCGCCATACGATGATTTCGAGATAGTTTTTTACAGACCACTAACCGGACTCGATCATGAAAACATTCAGGCGTCAGTTTTTGAGCCTTGCGCTTTGCACCTTTGCTTTCGCGTTACCTGCGGCTGCCCAAACAGCGGCTTACCCGACCAAGCCGATCACGCTGGTAGTTGGCTTTACGCCAGGCGGCATATCCGATGTGCTGGCTCGCTCACTGGCAGTGCGCCTGTCGGCCCAAATGGGTCAAAACGTGATTATTGACAACCGGACAGGCGCAGGGACAACCATTGCTTCTGCATTTGTCGCCAATGCACCAGCGGACGGGTACACACTGTTTTTTCAGGATATGACGACTCACGCGATCAACGCCGCAGCCTATAAAAAGCTCAAGTACGACTCATGGAATGACTTTTCAATGATTAGTCTGGTGGCGTCGACGCCCCTCATGTTGGTGTCCAGCACCGCGTCCGGCACAAAAGATGTGAAAAGCCTGGTTGCGCTGGCCAAGTCAAAGCCTGATCAACTGGCTTATGCATCGTCCGGTAACGGCGCCATCACGCACTTGATGGGTGAGTCATTTAAAGCCTTGACGGGTATCACGGCCGTGCACGCCCCCTATCGCGGCAGTTCCCCGGCCACCATGGCGGTAACCACTGGCGAAGTCGTCTTTACCTTTTCCACCATGCCACCTGCTGTGAGTCAAATGAAGGGCGGCACACTCAACGGACTGGCGGTGACTTCTGGCAAACGCGTGGCTGCTGCGCCGAATGTGCCCACGCTCAGGGAAGCTGGCGTGCCACTGGAAATCCTGTTGTACAGCGGCGTCATGGGTCCAAAAGGTTTGCCAGCGCCTATCGTCGAGCGCTTGGGTGCAGAGATCAAAAAGGCCTTGGCCAGCCCTGAAATGAAGCTCACGCTGGACAATGCCGGTGCAGATGGCCTCGCGAGCTCACCGGCAGAATTTGCGGCGCTGATGAAGACTGAGGCCGCTTCAATGGCCAAGGCAGTGCAGGCGTCCAGCGTCGCCCTGGACTAAGCTTTGAACATGAGCCGTGATTAAAAAAGCGCCTTTGCTAAAGATGCCATTCATGGCAGGTGGCGACTGACTTGCCTGGTGTGAAAGAAGTTGTCGGCACTCAAACAATCAGCAGGGCCATACGAGTCCTTCAACTGGTTGCGTCTCAGGCGCCGCACGGCATGCGACTGGTTGACCTGTCTACCCAAATGGGGCTTGAGCGGCCTACAGCGCATCGTTTGCTGAAAGCGCTAACGCTCGAAGGCATGCTGGTCCAAAGCCCGGCGTCACGGCGCTACACGCTCGGGCCTTTGCTGTTTGAGTTGGGTATTTCAGCTGCGCATCAATTCAATCTGCGAGACATTTGCCAGCCGGTTTGTATGGCGCTGGCTGAGCAGACTGGCGACACGTCATTTCTTTTTTTGCGCAGTGGTTACGACGCCGTGTGTATTTCCAGAGCTCAGGGCACCTATCCAATTCAGACACCGTCTGTTCCGGTGGGCAGTCGTCAGCCGCTGGGTGTTAGCGCTGGTGGGCTGGCGCTGCTAAGCGCTTTGCCGGAGGCCGAAATCGAAGCGGTGATTCGCGCTGTAGAGCCAAGGCTGTCTGCCTATGGCGATCTCGACGCAGACAAGCTGTTTGAGCTGTGCATGACGGCCAAGTTTGTTGGCTATGCGCTGACCGGCAACCACGCAGTCCCCGGGGTGCGGGCGGTAGGGCTGCCCATTTACAACCTTGCCAAAAGCCCTGTCGCCGCGATCACGGTGGCAGCTACACAAACCCGTATGAACGAGGCCCGCATTGCGACTATATTGCCTATGCTCAAACGCGCTGCGAAAGAAGTCACCCGGCTGTTGCATCAATAGATTGGTAAGGGTGCATTGCCGTTCCCGGACTTGCCCGGCCCCTGTTCGCTCAAGCTGACAAAATACTTCCTTTGCATTTGACAATCCACCTACAAAGCCCGCATGCCCTTACCCGCACCCCAGCCCCGCACCCATTTGCATACCCGCCGCGTCGTGTACACCGGCTTTCACCGCGAAGACGGACTGTGGGACATTGAGGCCGAGCTCGTAGACACCAAAACCTACACGCAAGAGTTTAAGGAACGCGGTGTGATGCCGCCCGGCACGCCCGTGCATGGCATGCTGATTCGAGTCACGGTCGATGGCGGCATGAAGATTATTGAGATAGCCTGCGCCGCAGACTTTGCGCCTTTCCCCGAATGCCAGCAAGGCCCTGACCCGATGCAGCAAATGGTGGGCGTGACCATGGGGCCGGGCTGGCGGCAAGCGATTGAAAAAGCCTTGGGCGGCACGCGCGGCTGCACACACCTGCGCGAGCTGCTCTACAACATGGCGACTGCCGCCTACCAAACGATTCCGGCCTACCGCGACAAGCTGCGTGAGCAAGCCGGGCAGGCGCGCACCAACAGCGACAAACCACCGCACCATTTAGGCAAATGCATCGCCTGGGACTTTAACGGCCCCGTGGTAGCGCGCCATTACCCGCAATTTGTGGGTTGGGTTTCGCCAATGCCGTTGCTCAAATCCTGACCAGCGATGCAACTCAAATATTCGAAACGCAGGCGCAGCTTGTTGGGGTTTTGGCGACAATAGTGCAAAGCCTGAAAGATTTCCCATGCCACTGCAATTTGCCGACCGCCTTCAAAACGTCGAAACCTCTGCCATTCGCGAACTGTTCAAACTGCTGGGCAAGCCCGGCATCATCAGCTTTGCGGGCGGCTTTCCGGACCCCGCCATGTTTGATGTTGAAGGCATTCGTGAAGCCTCTGCCAAAGCGCTGCTTGAGGAACCCGGCGCTGCGCTGCAATATGGCGCAACTGAAGGCTATGGACCGCTGCGTGAAGAGCTGGCGAAGTTTATGGCCAGCAAGGGCGTGGCGGTTGCGCCTGAAGGGCTGATAGTCACCACCGGCAGCCAGCAGGGGCTGGACTTGCTGGGTAAGACCATGATCTCGCCAGGTGACAAAGTGATTGTTGAGGGGCCAACCTTTCTGGCCACCATCCAGTGCTTTCGGCTGTATGGCGCAGAGCTCATCAGCGCACCGATTGATGCCAATGGCGTTGACACCGACGCGCTTGAAAAGCTCATCGCCGAGCACAAGCCCAAGTTTGTTTATTTGATCCCCACCTTTGGCAACCCCAGCGGCGCACTGCTCAGCCTGGAGCGCCGCAAAAAGGTGCTTGAAATGGCCGTCAAATACCAGACGCTGATGGTTGAAGACGACCCTTACGGTGACCTGTATTTCAACGCGGTGCCGCCACCATCGCTGCTGGCGTTAAGCGCCAGCGTGCCCGGCAGCCGTGAGTTGATCGCCTACTGCGGCTCGCTCAGCAAAGTGCTGTCGCCGGGCATGCGCGTGGGCTGGATGATTGCGCCAGCCGAGCTGCTGGCCAACGCCGTCATGTGCAAGCAGTTCAGTGACGCACACACCAGCACCTTCGCGCAAGCCACCGCATCGCAATATTTAAAAGCTGGCCGCATGCCCGCCACTCTCGCCAATGTGCGCAAGGTTTACGCCGAACGCGCAGCAGCCATGGGCCAAGCGCTCAAGCGTGAGCTGGGGGGCGCCATTGAATTTACCCAGCCAGAAGGCGGCCTGTTCTTTTGGGCCCGCCTCACGGGGGCCAAGGGCAAAATGAGCGATGCCAACGAGTTCGCCAAACGCGCGATAGAGCAGGGCGTAGCCTTTGTACCCGGCGCGCCTTTCTTTGCCGCCAACCCTGATGTATCCACCTTCCGCCTGAGCTTTGCCACGGCGGGTGTTGACAAGATTGAAGAGGGCGTTGCGCGCCTGAGCAAGGCCATCTGATCTTTCGCTTTAGGCCTTCTAAGCTGTGACCTCTCCCGCCGCCCACTCCGTCTCCGCCACCACGCAGCGGTCCATTTTGCTGCTGTCGTTTGCCACGTTTTCAAGCATGGCCGCGCAGCGTATTTGTGACGCCATGCTGCCCGAGCTGGCGCGCGTTTTCGCAACCAGCCTGGGGCAAGCGGCGCATGTGGTGTCTGTGTTTGCCATCACCTACGGCGTTGCGCAACTGGTCTACGGCCCGCTTGGCGACAGGCTGGGCAAGTTCCGTATCGTGACCTTTGCCACGCTCGGCTGTAGCGTGGGCAGCGTCGTAGCAGTGTTTGCTACCAGCCTTGACATACTGGTGTTTGCGCGCTTTTTGATGGCGCTGGGCGCAGCGGCCTTGATTCCGCTGGCCATGGCCTGGGTGGGCGATACAGTGCCCACGGATCGCTTGCAGGAAATGCTCACCCGCACCGGCCTGGGCAGCACGCTGGGCATTGTGGGTGGCCAACTGGTGGGCGGTGTGCTGACTGATGCGCTCGGTTGGCGTTGGGCCTTTGCTTTCGTAGCGGTGCTGTTTGCTACCGTCGGCTTGCTGCTCTATAAAGACCTGCACGCCCAAGGCAAAGAGCTGTTGTCAGAACCCGTTTTAGCTGCGCATATTTCAAATACGGAAGGGCAAAACGACATGGGCGTTAATGCCGCAGAAGCCCCGCATTTCATCAGGCAAGCGCTCAACATCGTCAACCGCCCGTGGTCGCGCGTCATATTGTTGCTTGCCACGATTGAAGGGGCGGCAGGTTTTGGCGTGCTGGCCATTTGGGCAACGCACCTGCACGACAAGCTGGGCTTGTCATTGACGCTGGCCGGTACAGTGGTGGCGCTGTTTGGCCTGGGTGGCGTGCTGTTTATGGCGGTTGGCCGATCTTTGATCCGCAGGTTTGACCAGCCACGCCTGGTGCTGGCGGGCGCTGCGCTGGTGGGCGTGGGCGCATGTGTGCTGGCCTATGCGCCGCACTGGATGGTGGCGGTACCGGCAAGCTTGCTGGCCGGCTTTGGCTTTTTTATGTTCCACAACAACATGCAGGCCAACGCTACAGAAATGGCCCCCGAGACGCGCGGCATGTCTGTGTCGCTCTTTGCATCGTTTTTATTTCTCGGCCAGTCGGTCGGTGTGGTGCTGGCTGCCAGCCTGATTAGCCGCATTGGCAGCAGCGCAGTGATTGCGCTGGGTGGTTTGGTGATTGCGGTGCTGGGGGTGGTGTTTGCGTGGGCTTTACTAAGGCGCGCCAGGCTGGCAGCTTAAGCCCCAGTACCAATACCTATTGTCGGCCCCGCAGTTATTGCGCAAGATATGAGCAATCAAAACCTCGACGGGCCACGCAACATCATGACTGAATTTGTTCTTTATAACGCACCTCAATCGACCTGCAGTCAGCGGGTGCGATTTGTCCTGAATTCAAAAGGCATCACTTTTGAAGAACACAAACTCGATTTGTTTGCTGGTGATCAACTCAAACCCGGGTACCTGAAGATCAATCCCAATGGTGTGGTGCCGGCGCTGTTGCACCACGGTCAGGCGATATTGGATTCAGCGGTGATTCTGGAGTATCTGGATGAAGTTCGACCTGATGTCGCGCTGACCACGCCCGGCGAGCCCACTCGCAGGGCACAGATGCGCTCGATGATGCGTTACATAGATGAGATACCTGCACCGGCAATCCGCGTACCGTCCTACAACCTTGCATTTCTCCCGCATTTTCAAAAAATGACGGAAGAAGAATTCCTGGCGCTTGCCAACTCCAAGCCACTGCGCAAGGAATTTTTACTGACCATGGGCCGTACCGGCTTTCCGCAAAAGGAAATGGATCAGGCACTGGACAAACTCACCCGTGCCGTTTCCCGAATGAATGATTGGCTGTTGGCCAGTGGCGGCCCCTGGCTGATGGGTAAAGACATATCCCTTGCTGACATTGCCATCATGCCCGTCATCGTCCGGATGGACGACATCAATCTCGGTAATGCCTGGGCCACCGTGCCGGCGGTCGATCAATGGCTTAAAAATATCAAAAATCATTCGTCTTTCAGCAAGACTTATTACCCCGGCTCATTACTCACAGAGAAGTACCCGCATCTCGCTTCGCTGCGCAAACCAGAGGAAGTGACATGAAAAAGCCTTCATTATTTGCACTATGTGCAGTGACGTTGTTCCTGGGTTGCCAGCTTGCCGGAAGTGTGGCGTGGGCTCAATCAGTCACAGCGGCAAACTTTCCGAACAAGCCAATCAAATTCATCGTCCCTTTCAGCGCAGGGAGCGCTAGCGACATCCTGGCCAGAATCATTGGTGAGCGACTCACACAGTCACTCGGCCAGCCGGTGATCGTAGAAAACCGCCCTGGCGCGGGCGGCACCATTGCCAGCGCTTTCGTCGCCAAATCGCCGGCCGATGGCTACACCTTGCTCGTCGTCTCTGCCGGGCATGTAGTGAATCCTTCAATTTATAAAAATCTTCCTTACGACACTTTGCAAGACCTGAGCGGCGTTATCCCGTTTGCCAGTCTGCCGGCGGTGTTGGTGGTGCCGGGCAGTTCAAACTACCGAAGCGTCAAGGACTTGGTGAACCAGGCTAAAAAAGCGCCCGGTACGCTCAACTTTGCCTCGGGCGGTATAGGAAGTGCGTCACACATCAACGCCGAGAAATTTATTTACAACGCTGGTATCAAGGCGCTACACATACCTCTCAAAGGGGCGCCCGAGATGGGGATTGAAATTTCTGCAGCGCGGGTTGACTTTGGCTTCATGCCACTTATCGCAGCTATTCCCCAAATTCGCGAGGGAAAACTCCGCGCCTTGGCGGTCTCCCATAACCAGCGGTCTTCTGTACTGCCAGAGGTATCCACCATCGCCGAAGCCGGTGAAGCTGGCGGTATATTCAATTTCTGGATTGGTCTGCTCGCGCCCTCCAAAACTGCGCCGGCGGTGATTCAGAAGCTTAATAAGGAAATCGCGGCCATCATTAAATCACCAGAAGTCAAAGCAAGGTATGCAACGCTCGGAGCCGAAACTTTTGATCTTTCGCCAGCGCAGTTTGACGCGCAAATGCAGCAAGATTACAAAGAACTTGGCGAGGTTGTCCGCGCAGCAGGCGTCAAGCTAGACCAGTAGCGCGCCCGCTTGCGCGCGTTCCCTGCGCTTCGACAAGCCTGCTCATCAGCCGTTACGGTGTTTTGACGTTATTGGACGGCTCAGGCTGCCAGGCTGCCATTGCAGTTGGTGCGGTTTGCTACATGTTTGATAGCTGCTAACGCCCGTATTTAAAGGTCTAGAGGCCAATTTAATGCTTGAAAACCGCTGCTTTTTGTCGTTTGGAGCGATTTTTGGCCAAATTACTGAATTCGATAGGGCAACGTTTGTGGTCGTTGACAGATCTTCAAATTCTGAATTTCGTATTTGTCAGGACAATGCTGACGCTAACGAAATGCCTGCGGTGTTACGCGCAAAACTAGTCTCGGACGTTTTATATTCAAACTGGGAGAAAGATCGCGAGTTACTTTTTCGCAACTGACCAAAATTCGTTTACTCAAAACCAGTTCGCTTTCTGTGAGCAGCCAGATATTTTTGCGATGGCATGATGGATGAATGCCTAAATTTGAAGGTGCAATCGTCTAGCCATTTCTTGACGCAGCTGCTTGGGATATTTCGGGGCGGTTTGCACCCCGGGGTGTGCACGGCTTTAGTTTTTTCGCTCCATGTCGACATACACCATTGCGCTGTGATGGCCCCAGCGCAGGGTGATGACGTAAGCGTGTTTTCTGACCCGTGTTTTTATGCCATGCACACCCTGAATTTTGACGGGCACCGAGATTTGCAGTTCCGCTCCCAGGGTTTTGCGTGCGTTGCCCGCCAGTGTGTTGGCGATTTCTCCCACTGCGTCTAACAAGTTGCTGTCGCTTAAATCGGTCTCGTGCTGAAGCAACAAAAGTTCGCGTACCATTTTGGCAGGCATGGAAACCGCCACCTGGCCGTTGTAGCTGCCCGAGAAGGTGACGATACCGTTGAACTCAAAGCCTTCCACATCGCCAGTACCCAAAAACGCTGACGTGATGTGTGGTTCTTGTCGGGTGGTGACCCGTAGATACCGCTTGATAGACTCAACAAACAGCCGTAAATCGTCTTCGCTTAGCTTGGCCATGCGCGTAGCTGCTTTTAACGGCTGTCCGATACGTCGAGCAGTGCCATTTGCAGCTCTTCATCGGTGAACGGTTTAGACACAAAACCGCGTGCGCCCAATTTGAGTGCCGCAATGGCGGTGGATTTGTCACTTAAGGCGCTGACCACCAGGATATTGATGTTGGGATCAAACTTGATCATCTCGCGTATGCACTCGATGCCGTCCATCTCGGGCATCGTCAGGTCCATGGTCACCACATCAGGCCGCGCGGCTTTGGCAATGCGCAAGGCCTCAAGCCCGTTGCGCGCAAGCCCGGCAATCACCACGCCCTTTAGCCCGCCGTTCTGCACCACCCGCGAGATACGGGTGCGGATCATGTTCGAGTCGTCAACGATGAGCAGGCGCATTACGATTTATGTGAAAGAAAAAGAGTAATCAGGAAGAAAAAATAATTTTGAATTCGGTATATTGCCCAGCGACACTAGCGAGCAAAAGTCGTGCCCCCATGCTTTGTACGGTGGTCTGTACCAAGTCCAGGCCAACGCCGCGCCCGGCATGCTTGTCAACTGTCGACACGGTTGAAAAGCCAGGTTTAAAAATATGCGCCACCACCTGTTTTTCGCTAAAGCTTTCCAGTTGCTCGGGGCTGTACCAGCTCAGCTCAACCAGTTTGCGGCGAATGCGCTCGGCGTTCAGGCCAGCTCCGTCATCGCGCACACTTAACTGCCATTCATGGGTGCCTTCCCGCACCAGGTTGACCTGCAATTGGCCCTCGGCCGCTTTACCAGATGCTGCGCGGGTTTGCGGTGTTTCGATTCCGTGTACCACCGCGTTACGCACCAGTTGAATCGCGAGGTCGCGAATCTTGTCCACCTGGTTTGCCGAGATGTCTTCGATACCCTGCATATGTATGCTCGTCACGACACGTTTGCCAACGTCAGCACCCACTTCGTTAGCGAGTTTGGTCAATGCAGATTGAAGCGCTTGCGCCGATGGCGGCGTGCTTGAGGCGCTGCCCCCTTTGCGCGCACCAATGAGCTTGAACGTCGCTACCTTGTCGAGCAGGTCTTCGAGCGGCAGGGGTAGCGCCAACAGTGCGTCGCCCGATACTCCGCCCTGGTTTTTGAGTTTTTGCAATTCATTTTCAAACTGGTGCGCCAGCGTGGCCAGCACGTCCAGCCCCAGAGAAGCAGCATCGCCCTTGAAGGCATGAATACGCCGGAATGCGCCATCAACCGCTTTGAGCACTTGCATCTCTGACGAGGCTGACGAAGTGCTACGCAGCAAGTCATTGATTTCAAGTAACGCCGCCTCGGAGCGTTCTACAAAGCTGCGCATGGTCGATGGGTCTGCTTCAAACGCTTTGAGCAGCATTGAAAATTCTTTTTGTGAGCGCTGGCGTTCGCCCTGAAGGCGGCCCTGTAACTCTACGAGGGGCGATATGTCTTGCACCGTCACCAGCAGGTGCTTCACGGCCTTGCCTTCAAGCACCCGGTTGAAGTGAAATGCCAGATAGCGCGTTACGGCCTGCCCCAGGCGGTTTTTAACCGTGACCTGCACTTCTGACAGGGGGTTGATACCCTGGACTAATTGCTCTTTGACATGTGGTGAAAAAAGCAGCTCCACATAGTCTTGCCCGTCTGACAATACTTTGGTGGATACCAACGCGCCAAGTACTTCAAAAAAGTCTTGCCCTGGTTGCAGTTTCCTGCCGAACAGCTCGTGGGAAGAAAGCGATATCTGGGAGCCCAACTGCTTTTGCGGTGTCAGTAAAAACAGGCCTTCCCGTACGCTTGTCAAAATCTCGCGGGTTTCTTCGGTGGCCGCTTCAATGGCTACGTCAGAAGTGTTGAGCCTGCGCAGAAATTTGAACAGGATAAAAGCAAAGTTAAGCAACGCCAGCACAATGCCGACGGTTTGCACCATCCGTAGCGTGGCCGCGCGCGCGCTGGCATTGGCCTCGAGAGCTGTGGTGAGCTGGTTCATCAAGCCCAACAGCTTCAAGTTGTTGACCCTGGCGTAGTCAACCAGGGCGTTGAACTCGTCATCGCTGTAGTTGCCTGCCAGTACCGGGGCCAACCTTTGCTTATAGGTGTCCCACAGTACCCCTGCTTCCTTGAGAATTTGCGTGGCTATGTCGCCCTCAGCCGCCTTTAAATAGACAGATTTCAAATCACCACCCGGTATGGTGGCCCCGGTTTGAAAACCTCTCAAAGTCACATCAAAAAGATTGACGGCCACCTGCAACTCTTCAAGCTCTTTTATAGGGTTTAGCGTTTTGCTGCGCGCTGAATCAGCACCCAAAATGGTCTTGGCTGTGCGCTGCGACAACATGCGTTGCCGACCGGCCAAATTGATACCTACCGCGTCTTCAGATATCTGAAACGAGGTGTAGAAATTGAGTACCAGCACCGCCAGGTCAAAAATCAAAAACAAGGCAACTGCAAAAATAATTTCGCGGTATTTGCCGAAACTAAAACCGCCTTTGGCAAGGGGCGACTGTACGGTTACAGATTCTCCCTCGGCAGGTTTTTGTGGCTGGCTGCTGGAAGGCGAAGATGCTAATACGGCAGCCATGGAGTTCCTTGTTCGCTTTGCGGTTTGCATGACGACGGTCAGGTCATCACGCTCTTATGCGGTTATGCCGAGATTTTTTCCACATGCGCCTGACGGGTATACAAAAAGTCGATCACAGCTTTGCGGTAACCCAGGTACTGCGTGCTCTCAGCCAGCGCTACCCGGTTGCGCGGGCGGGGCAGGGCAATGGACAGAATTTCGCCAATCGTTGCTGATGGCCCGTTTGTCATCATCACGATGCGGTCGCTCAGCAGAACAGCCTCATCAACGTCGTGCGTCACCATCACCACAGTACTTTCGGTTTTGGCCACGATCAGCAAGAGCTCGTCTTGTAGCTTGGCTCTGGTCAGGGCATCCAGCGCACCAAACGGCTCATCCAGCAGCAAGACCTTTGGCTCCATCGACAGCGCACGGGCAATGCCCACACGCTGCTTCATGCCGCCAGAGATTTCACCGGGGCGTTTTTGTGCAGCTGGTGTAAGCCCGACCATGGCCAGCACTGCGTCGGTGCGGGCTTTTAGTTGCGCTTTATTTTCAGTGCTGCTAAAGACACGCTCTACTGCCAGGTAAACATTTTCAAAACATGTCAGCCAAGGCAGCAGCGAGTGGTTTTGAAACACCACCGCACGCTCCGGGCCCGGGCCGGAGATTTCACGGTTGGCGCAGAGCAGGCTGCCCTCGGTAGGTACCGTCAGCCCCGCAATCAGATTGAGCAGCGTGGACTTGCCGCAACCCGAGTGACCGATGAGTGCCACAAACTCGCCTTTGGCAACCGTGAGGTTGACGTTTTGCAACGCGCAGAACGGCCCCTTTTTGGTTTTGAAAGTTTGCTCCACGCCCTGGATTTCGATGTACTTGGTGCTAAACGATGGTGTTGTTTGCGAGGTCATGGTGAGTCCTTTTCGGTTTTAATCCTGGGGCTTTAGTTTTTGACTTCTTCAAAAGTAAACGCAGTGGCCAGCTTTATGAGCGCGTATTCGAGCAGCAAACCCACTATGCCAATCACAAAAATCGCGATGATGATGTTTTTGACGTTCAGGTTGTTCCATTCATCCCAGACCCAGAAGCCGATGCCCACGCCACCTGTCAGCATTTCGGCGGCGACGATTACCAGCCAGGCTGTGCCAACGGCCAGCCGTACGCCGGTCAGCATGTAGGGAAGCACGGCAGGGAACAAAATTTTGGTGACGATCTTCCATTCGCTGAGGTTGAGCACCCGCGCCACGTTCATGTAGTCCTGCGGCACACGCTGCACGCCGACGGCGGTGTTGATAATCATGGGCCAGATCGAGCAGATAAAAATCGTCCAGATGGCGGCCGGGTTGGCCCCCTTGAAAACCAGCAAGCCAATCGGCAGCCAGGCCAGCGGCGACACTGGGCGGAGCAAGCTGATCAGCGGGTTGAACATGCGGCTTAAAAATGCGAAACGGCCAATCATGAAGCCCACCGGAATACCCACTACTGCCGCCAGGCCGAACCCGAGCGCTACCCGCTTGAGCGAGCTCAGTACGTTCCAGCCAACGCCCTGGTCGTTGGGGCCTTTCACATAAAACGGGTCGCTGAAAATCGAAATAGCCTGCACAAGCGTGTCTTTGGGCGACGGTATGCTGGCCTTGGTGCCCAGCGACACCGCTTCCCACAACAGCCCCAGTAACACCAGCCCAAAAACCGGCGGCACGACGTGTAGCCAAAAATATGAAAAATCCCACTTTTTTTTGGTCACTACAAGCAGTTTTTTACCGTCATTTGCGGCTGTAGCGACCGTTTCATGGGCATTAGAAGCTCCTGAATGTATAGCAACGACAGTAGCTACAGGCGCGCTGTTGTTCGTTGCGGCGGGGTTGTGAAATACGGCACTGACCATGGTGTCACCTTTGGGTTGTGAAGCGTCTGGGAGGCTCGAAAAATCAAGCGTGTACTTTGAAGCTGTCGGCGTACTTTTTCGGATCCTTGCCGTCCCACACGACTCCGTCCATCAGTTTGCTGGTGCGCATGACATCCTTGGGGACGCTGACCTTCATCGCTCCAGCTACTTCCCTGTAAAGCCCGATCTGGTTGATTTGTTTGGCTACTGCCAGATAGTCCGGGTGCTCCTTGAGGATGCCCCAGCGTTTGAACTGCGTAAGAAACCACATGCCATCGGAAAGGTAGGGGAAATTCACCTGGCCGTCGTCGTAGAACTTCATGTGGTTTTTGTCGTCCCAGGTCTTGCCCATTCCGTTTTGGTAGCGGCCCAGGATGCGCTGGTTGATTGCGTCCACGCTGGTGTTGATGTATGACTTCTCGGCCACAATATCTGCCATCTTCATCTTGTTCGACAGGCTGGCATCTATCCACTGGCTGGCTTCCATCACGGCCATCATGACGGCGCGACAGGTGTTGGGATTTGCCTTGACGAATTCGGCGCGGGTTCCGAGTACTTTCTCTGGGTGGTCCTTCCAGATGTCCTGTGTGGTGATGGCCGTGACGCCTACCTTGTCAAGAATCGCGCGTTCTCCCCAGGGCTCACCAACGCAGAAGCCGTCCATGTTGCCCACACGCATGTTTGCGACCATCTGCGGCGGAGGCACAACAATCACTTTGGCATCCTTGATCGGGCTGATGTCAGCGCTTGCAAGCCAGTAGTTGAGCCACATCGTGTGAGTGCTGGTCGGGAAAGTGCCCGCGAAGGTGTATTCGCGCTTTTCCTTTGCCATGACTTTGGCTAAGGAAGGTGCGTCCACAGCGCCCTTGTCGGCAAGTGCCTTTGAGAGTGTGATGGACTGACCGTTTCGGTTGAGTCCCATCAGTGCGGCCATCTCCTTTTTGGGGCCACCAGCTCCCACGTGCACGCCATAGATCAGGCCGTACAGAACGTGCGACATGTCCAGTTCACCGTTGACGAGCTTGTCGCGCACGCCGGCCCAGCTGGCTTCTTTGGACGGGATGATCTTGACGCCGTACTTCTTGTCGAAGCCGAGCACCGAAGCCATAACAACGCTGGCACAGTCGGTCAGTGGAATGAAGCCGATCTTCACTTCCTTCTTTTCTGGCGCGTCTGAGCCCTGGGCATACACGACGGCACGCAGTGCTGGCGTGATGCCGACTGCACCGACGGCAGCGGCTTGTAAAACGGTGCGCCTGCTACAAGATGATTTCAAGATATCCGTCATGGTTGATAGCTCCGTGAATGAATGAAAGGTAAAAAACGAAAGGCGAAAACAAAAAAGGCGCCCGACCCGAGCCGCCATCTCGTTCGAGATGACTGCGGGGTGCGAACGCCTTTGTTCTTTAAAAACGCTGCATCGCCGTTGATGCCGCGCTTTTGTGGAGAGCTATAAGCAAAAGCTGTGCCAGGTGATTTTCCATGCCAAAGCGAACTGATTTAGACCCTACAATATGCTCCTAACCCATTAGATACGGGTATTTGCAGCTACGTTTTTAGTAGCGTACACCATCGCAACTGATATAACGCACTGAGTTTGTGCGGTGCACCATTAGCGTTAACCCCTGCTCAAAATCGTTCGCTTGCGCGGTCGGCTCAACCCAGCAGATCAGCGACGTCAAGCATGCGCTGCGCTACTTCGCCCAAGCGCAGGCCTTTATCCATCGCCGCTTTGCGCAGCCTGTCATATGCGACTTGCTCGCTCAGGTTTTGACGCTGCATCAGCATGGCTTTGGCACGGTCTATGGTTTTGCGGTCTTGCAGCTCGTTTTGTGCGCTTGCCAGCTCGCGCCTGAGACCTTGCTCGTGCTCAAAGCGCGCCATGGCAACGTCCAGAATCGGGCGTATGCGGTCGGGCGACAACCCCGCCACGATGTAAGCCGACACACCTGCAGCAACCGCATCTTTGACGTGCGTGGTGTCGTTGTTATTGGTGAACAGCACAATCGGCCGCCGTGCATCACGCGTGGCCATCACGACGTGCTCCAGCGAGTCACGTGCTTCGCTTTCGGCGTCCACGATAATCATGTCGGGTTGCAATTGGGCGAGGCGCTCGTCAAGAAATGTATCGGCGGGCAGTACGGCCACGATGTTGTAGCCGTTTTCAAGCAGACCAATACGCAATTGGCGCGAACGCTCGATTTGCGACAGGGCCGCTTCATCCGCTGCGTCGGCAGTGGACAAGTCTGGTGCAATAACGACCAGACGAAGCGGATTAAGGGGAGCCATGCCCCAGGTCGTGCAAGATTCACGCCACTGGTCAAACCGTACACTCCTGCCATGATTGTTTTGGGAATTGAATCAAGTTGTGACGAAACCGGTGTTGCGCTGGTTGATGCTGCGGGCCATGGCGTGCCGCGCTTGCTTGCGCATGCTTTGTACAGCCAGATTGACATGCACCAAGCCTACGGTGGCGTGGTGCCCGAGCTGGCGAGCCGTGACCACATTCGGCGCGTGCTGCCGCTGACCAGCCAGGTGCTCAGTGAGGCCGGCCGCCCTTTGGCTGACGTTGACGTCATTGCGTACACACGCGGGCCAGGGCTGGCTGGCGCGCTGCTGGTGGGGGCGGGCGTGGCTTGTTCACTGGCGGCAAGTCTGGGCAAACCGGTGATGGGTGTACACCACCTCGAAGGCCATTTGCTGTCTCCGTTTTTAAGCGCTGACCCGCCGGAGTTTCCGTTCGTTGCGCTACTGGTTTCTGGTGGCCACACGCAATTGATGCAGGTGGACCGCGTCGGCAGTTACGACATCCTCGGCGAGACGATTGACGATGCCGCGGGTGAGGCGTTTGACAAGTCTGCCAAGCTGATGGGCTTGCCCTATCCGGGCGGGCCGCACTTGTCAAAGCTGGCAGAGCAGGGTGATGCTACGGCGTTCAAGCTGCCAAGGCCGTTGCTGCACAGCGGCAATCTTGATTTTTCGTTTGCAGGTTTGAAAACAGCAGTGCTGACGCAAGCCAAAAAACTGGGTGATGAGCTGGAGACCCGTAAAGCCGATTTGGCAGCATCGACGCAGGCGGCGATTGTTGATGTGCTGGTAAAAAAATCAATGAGCGCGATGGCACAGACTGGTTTGAAGCGCCTGGTGGTGGCGGGCGGTGTGGGCGCGAATGCCTTGTTGCGCAGCCAGCTCAATGCTGAATGCTACAGGCGCGGTATCAGGGTGCATTACCCCGAGCTTCATTTGTGCACCGACAACGGCGCGATGATTGCGCTGGCTGCAGGCATGCGTTTGCAGGCGGGGCTTGAAACGCTGAGTGCAAATCCAGCGGGCTACACGTTTGATGTGAAGCCTCGCTGGAATCTCTCAAGCCTCTAAGGCACTCAACACAGTACACTGCGTGCCTTTTGCTGCACTGGAATTGGTGTGTGTGTTTATAAAAAATCAGGGAGCAGGTGCCATGTCATCATTTTTAAAATTCGTAGCCGCCGCTTTGTTTGTTGGCGCGTCCTTAGTGGCTACAGCGCAAACCACAGTACAGCCGCCGGTAAGAATAGCCTTGATTGAAAGCCTATCGGGTCCATTTGCCAACACAGGTGAAGCGGTATTCCGAAACCTCGTGTGGGCTACTGAACGGGTGAACGCACGCGGCGGCGTCAAGCTGCGCAGCGGCTCGCGCAACCTGCAAATCGAGCGCTATGACAGCAAGGGCCAGAACGAAGAAGCGCTGGCGGCACTGCGCTCGGCAATTGACGATGGTGTCACGCTGATTGCGCAGGGCAACTCCTCAGCCATTGCCGCCGTGCTGATTGATGCCATCAACAAGCACAACGAGCGCGAGCCGACCAGGCGGGTGCTGTTTTTGAATTACTCCGCAGTTGACCCGAGCCTGACGAATGAAAAATGCAGCTACTGGCACTTTCGTTTTGACGCACATGCCGACATGCGCATGGCTGCGCTGATGGATGTGCTCAGGGACGGCAAGGCACTCAAAAGCATTTACCTGATTGGCCAGGACTACAGCTTTGGCCAGGCGGTTGCACGGGAAGCGCGCAGGCAATTGACACTGCAACGTCCTGACGTACAAATTGTGGGTGACGAGCTGCACCCGCTGGGCCGGGTCAAGGATTTTGCACCTTATGCGGCCAAGATCAAGTCCAGCGGAGCGCAAGCGGTGCTGACAGGCAACTTTGGCAATGACCTGACCTTGCTCGTCAAGGCCGCAAAGGAAGTCGGTTTTGAGGGCAGGTTTTACACTTTTTATGGCAATGCACTGGGCGTGCCTGCTGCATTGGGTGATGCGGGTGTGGGCAAGGTGATTGCTGTGGCCGACTGGTTCCCGAACGAGGCAGGATTGCCATCCGAAAATTTTTACCAGTCATTCAGGCAGCGCTTTCCCAGACCGCAGGACGACTACGTCCATATGCGAATGCAGTTGATGATGGAAGCGCTGGCACAAAGCATTGACAAGGCGGGCGTTCTGGAGGCTGCTGCTGTTGCTGCACAGCTTGAGCTCGCAACGGTGACTTTTGCGGGCCACAAAGGGGCCATGCGGGCTGCCGACCACCAGTTTCAGCAGCCCTTGCTGGTAGCCCTGATGGACAAGCAGGGAGCGGCGGGGGTGAAGTTTGATGTGGAAGGCTCGGGTTATGGCTTTCGGGTGATTAAAGCCATCACGCTAGAGAGCGCTGCACAACCGACGAGCTGCAAGATGGTGAGACCTTGAGTTATTGGTGGGCTATAATCCAAGGCTGTGCAAAAAAGAGACGGCAAGTCTTCGTTAGCACAGAGGCGTCGCCAACAGGCGGCGCACACGACGACAGCGGCCAACTCCCACAGTGGGAAAGCTGCATCGCTCGCAAGTCAAAGGAAAAATCATGATCGCGAAATCAATCAAAGCTGACATTGTCAAAGACAATGCCCGCGCTGCTGGTGACACCGGCAGCCCGGAAGTTCAAGTGGCACTGCTCACGGGCCGCATCAACGAACTGACCCCCCACTTCAAGGCCAACGCCAAAGACCACCATGGTCGCCGTGGCCTGCTGCGCATGGTTAGCCGCCGCCGCAAGTTGCTGGACTATCTGAAGTCCAAAGACGCCAGCCGCTACACCGCGTTGATCGCCAAGCTTGGTCTGCGCAAGTAAGTTGTAAATCTATTGAAAACGCCTGAGTTAGTCACCTAGCTCAGGCGTTTTTTACTTTAAAACATTCGGGAAGACGGCAAAACGGGTTCGCGCTGTGTCATTCCAGAAGTTTTTAATTGGAGTCTGACCCCAATTAAGTGTTTCTGGAATGGCATCGTTCTCACTAGCCAACATTCCGGGCCTTTCGCACTGCCTCAAGTGCGTGGTATTTCTGGAGATAGAACATGACCATTTTCAATAAAGTTACCAAATCATTCCAGTGGGGCCAGCACAAGGTCACGATGGAAACCGGCGAAATCGCACGTCAGTCCGGCGGCGCTGTGCTGCTCGATATGGACGGCACCGTGGTGCTGGCCACCGTGGTCGCCAAGAAGGATGCCAAACCTGGCCAGGACTTCTTTCCCTTGACGGTTGACTACCTTGAAAAGACCTATGCTGCAGGACGCATTCCCGGCAGCTTTTTCAAGCGTGAAGGTCGCCCCAGCGAGTTTGAAACCCTTACCTCGCGCCTGATCGACCGCCCGATTCGCCCGCTGTTTCCTGAAGGCTTCTTCAATGAAGTGCAGGTCGTTATCCACGTGCTGTCGCTCAACCCTGAAGTCGAAGGTGACATCCCTGCGCTGATTGCATCAAGCGCGGCTCTGGCCATCTCGGGCATTCCATTCAATGGCCCCATCGGTGCCGCCCGTGTGGCCTACATCGACGGTCAGTACGTGCTGAACCCCGGTAAAACCCAGCTTATCAATTCCACCATGGATCTGGTGGTTGCGGGCACCGAGGCTGCTGTGCTGATGGTCGAGTCCGAAGCCAAGCAGCTGTCTGAAGAAATCATGCTCGCCGCCATCGTGTTTGGTCACGAGCAGGGCAACATCGCCATCAATGCGATTCACGAACTGGTTCGTGATGCCGGCAAACCGGTCTGGGACTGGAAGGCGCCTGCCAAAGACGACGTGCTGATCGCCAAAGTCGTGGCGCTGGCAGAAGAAAAACTCGTTGCGGCTTATCAGATTCGCAACAAGCAGGCTCGTACCCACGCCACCCGTGAAGTGACCACCTGGACCAAGATGGGCCTGAAAGCCGAGGGTGTTGAATTTGACAGCGTGGCGGTTGACGGCATGCTGTTCGACATCGAAGCCAAAATCGTGCGCAGCCAGATTCTGGCAGGCGACCCACGCATTGACGGCCGCGACACCCGTACGGTGCGCCCGATCGAAATTCGCAATGGCGTGCTGCCGCGCACCCACGGGTCGGCCCTGTTCACCCGCGGTGAAACACAGGCGCTGGTGGTCACCACGCTGGGCACCGAGCGTGATGCCCAGCGCATTGACGCACTGAGCGGTGACTACGAAGACCGCTTCATGCTGCACTACAACATGCCTCCGTTCGCCACTGGCGAAACCGGTCGTGTGGGTTCGCCAAAGCGCCGCGAGATTGGTCATGGCCGTCTGGCCAAGCGCGCGCTGATTGCCGTGCTGCCAAGCAAGGAAGAATTCCCGTACACCATGCGCGTGGTCAGCGAAATCACCGAGTCCAACGGTTCGTCGTCCATGGCATCGGTCTGCGGCGGCTGCCTGAGCCTGATGGACGCTGGCGTACCGATGAAAGCGCACGTGGCCGGTATCGCCATGGGTTTGATCAAAGACGACAACCGCTTTGCCGTGTTGACCGACATCCTGGGTGACGAGGATCATCTGGGCGATATGGACTTCAAGGTAGCCGGTACCACCAACGGCATCACCGCGCTGCAAATGGACATCAAAATCCAGGGCATCACCAGGGAAATCATGCAGGTTGCATTGGCCCAGGCCAAGGAAGCCCGTATGCACATTCTCGGCAAAATGCAGGAAGCCATGGGCGCTGCGAAAACCGAAGTGTCTGACTTCGCGCCACGCCTCTACGTGATGAAAATCAACCCTGACAAGATCCGTGATGTGATTGGCAAAGGCGGCGCCGTGATTCGCGCGCTGACCGAAGAAACCGGTACCCAAATCAACATCGAAGAAGACGGCACCATCACCATCGCCTCAAATGACAGCGCCAAGGCAGATGAGGCCAAGCGCCGCATCGCCGAGATCACGGCTGAAGTTGAAATCGGCAAGGTCTATGAAGGCCCGGTCACCAAGATTCTCGACTTCGGCGCACTCATCAACCTGCTGCCTGGCAAAGACGGCCTGTTGCACATCAGCCAGATCGCGCATGAGCGTGTCGAGCGGGTTTCTGACTACCTGAAAGAAGGCCAGATCGTCAAAGTCAAGGTGATGGAGACCGACGAAAAAGGCCGTGTCAAGCTGTCGATGAAGGCCTTGCTGGATCGCCCGGCGCAGAATCAGGAACATAACTGATTTGCTACTGATTTAGGAGCTGCTCACGCCCGTATTTATTGGGCTACAGCCCTAAAACAAGGTCAAAAACTGCTCTAAATTGGCCAAAATTGAATGAAAAGCATGAAAGCCATTGAAATCACGTCTTTCGGCGCGCCCAGCGTGCTGCAGTTGTGTGAGCGCCCATCGCCTGTGGCGGGCGCGGGCGAGGTGCTGATTCGCGTATCGGCAAGCGGCATCAACCGGCCTGACGTTTTGCAGCGCACCGGCAACTACCCGGTACCGCCCGGCGCGTCAGACCTTCCGGGTCTGGAAGTCGCTGGCGTGATTGCGTCAGGCGATGAAGTCGCTATGGCAGCAAGCGGATTCAAAGTCGGTGACCGTGTTTGCGCGCTGGTTGCAGGTGGTGGCTATGCAGAGCTGTGCGTAGCGCCTGTGGGCCAGTGCTTGCCGTCGCCTGCCAATTTAAGCGACATTGAAGCGGCTTCGTTGCCCGAAACCTTCTTCACGGTGTGGAGCAATGTGTTTGAGCGAGCAGCACTTAAAAAGGGCGAAAGCCTGTTGATTCAAGGCGGCTCCAGCGGCATTGGCGTAACCGCCATTCAGATGGCCAAAGCGCTCGGGTCAACGGTGATTGTCACGGCGGGCAGTGATGAAAAGTGTCAGGCTTGCCTAGCACTCGGCGCAGACCACGCCATCAACTACAAGACGGCAGACTTTGCCGAAGAGATCAAGAAAATCACCGATGGCAAAGGTGTCAATGTCATTCTGGATATGGTTGCTGGCAGCTATGTTGCGCGCGAAGTAGGGTGCCTTGCAGATGATGGCCGGATGGTCATCATTGCCGTCCAGGGCGGAACCAAGGCCGAGTTCAATGCGGGGCTGGTGCTGCGTAAACGCTTGACGATTTCTGGCTCGACCCTGCGCCCACGCTCGCTTGAGTTCAAGTCGGCGATTGCAGCAGCGCTGCGGGCCACCGTGTGGCCATTGCTGGCCAGCGGCGCTGTCAAGCCGGTGATTCACAGCACGTTTGCCGCAAGCGACGCTGCCAAAGCACACGAGTTGATGGAATCCAACCAGCACATTGGCAAGATTGTTTTGATCTGGTAAGTCAACACATCACATGAAAAAACTGATTGCTGGAAACTGGAAGATGAATGGCAGCTTGGCTGCCAACGAAGCCCTGCTTGGCGCGTTGGCCCAGGGGTTGAACAATCCCGGCTGCGATATTGCCGTCTGTGTACCTGCAGCTTATCTGGCTCAGGTTCGGGCATTGAAGGCGGCAACGATTGATCTGGGTGCGCAGGATGTCTCTGCACAGGCTTCTGGTGCCTACACCGGTGAAGTCAGTGCGGCCATGCTCAAGGACTTTGCTTGCCGTTACGCCATCGTCGGCCACTCAGAGCGCCGCCAATACCATTTTGAAACTGATCAATTGGTCGCTGATAAAGCCAAAGCCGCTTTGGCTGCTGGCATCACACCCATCGTGTGTGTGGGTGAAACGTTGGCTGAGCGTGAAGCCGGGCAGACTGAAGAAGTTGTCAAGCGCCAACTGGCCGCCGTGATTCATACCAACGGTCACTGCATCAGCGAGATCGTGGTGGCTTACGAGCCCGTCTGGGCCATTGGCACAGGCAAAACTGCCTCGCCCGAAGAGGCGCAAGCGGTGCATGCAGTGCTGCGCGCGCAATTGAAAGCGGCAACTAACAAAGCAGATCGCGTGAAAATTTTATACGGCGGCAGCATGAATGCTGCCAATGCAGCAACGCTTTTGGCCCAGCCCGACATTGATGGCGGCCTGATCGGCGGTGCCTCGCTGAAAGCCGTAGATTTTTTAACAATTATTGCTGCAGCCCAGTAAATATCGGCATAAGCAGCTATTAAATTAGGAGTAGATATGAATGTTATTTTGACCATTGTTCTCGCTGTGCAAATGCTCACGGCACTGGGCATGATTGGCCTGATCCTGGTGCAGCATGGCAAAGGTGCCGACATGGGCGCGGCGTTTGGCAGCGGCGGCTCGGGCAGCCTGTTTGGTGCCAGCGGCAGTGCCAACTTTTTGTCGCGCACGACGGGTATTTTGGCGGCTGTATTTTTTGTCTGCACTTTGGCTCTGGCTTACTTTGGCAATGCGCAGCCGCGCACGGGCACCAGCGTTCTTGAAGGCGCAGCAGTGACCGCGCCTATCCCTGCACCTGCCGCATCCGGTGCTGCCCAAATTCCCGGCACGACTATTCCTGCCGCTGGAGCGGTACCGCAACCCTCAGCACCTGCTGCGTCCGGTGCAGCGCAAATCCCGACGAAATAGCCGCAGTTAGCTGCTGCACGCTAGAGGAGGCAGCGGCTTTTCAGGGTAAACTCTGAAGTTGTCTGGATGGCACAAAACCGCAAGGTTTCCTCATGTTATCCAGGCCGTTATCAAGCGAATTGTTAAGAGCGGACGTGGTGAAATTGGTAGACACGCTATCTTGAGGGGGTAGTGCCGAAAGGTGTGCGAGTTCGAGTCTCGCCGTCCGCACCAAATTGAAAATGGGTTATTGGGGTTATCTGGGTCAGACACCAATTTCGCTGCAGTGCAAGCACCGCAGCTTACGGGCGAGCCAAAGGCTCGCCGAATTGTGTCTCTGACCCCAAAACCCCCAGAATCTGAGCAGAATCTGACTCCACGATGAACCTTGACCAATACCTTCCTGTACTTCTGTTCATTCTGGTCGGCGTGGGTGTCGGCATCGTGCCGCAGGTGCTGGGCCGGCTTCTTGGCCCTGTGCGCCCTGACAGCGAAAAAAACTCCCCCTACGAATGCGGCTTTGAGGCCTTCGAAGATGCGCGCATGAAGTTTGATGTGCGCTACTACCTCGTCGCCATCCTGTTCATTCTTTTTGACCTTGAGATCGCATTTCTTTTCCCGTGGGCGGTTGCGCTCAAGGACATCGGCGCGGTCGGTTTCTGGTCGGTCATGATCTTTCTGGGCATTCTGGTCGTGGGGTTTATCTACGAGTGGAAAAAAGGTGCTCTGGATTGGGAATAATGAAGGATTGTTCGAGTTTTTGAACAAAAAAATTTCGGAAATTCACTGCGACATGTTTCGCCACAAGCTCACCAATTAGGGTAAGGGTATGTCACTTGAAGGTGTTTTCAACGAAGGTTTTATGACCACGAGTTATGACTCAGTGGTCAACTGGGCCAAGACGGGCTCGCTCTGGCCAATGACGTTTGGCCTGGCATGCTGTGCGGTTGAAATGATGCACGCTGGTGCTGCGCGCTATGACCTGGATCGCTTTGGCATGCTGTTTCGTCCTAGCCCACGCCAGTCCGATTTGATGATTGTTGCCGGTACGCTGTGCAACAAGATGGGCCCCGCTCTGCGCAAGGTCTACGACCAGATGTCCGAGCCACGCTGGGTGCTGTCGATGGGCTCGTGCGCCAACGGCGGTGGTTACTACCATTACAGTTATTCGGTGGTCCGCGGTTGCGACCGCATTGTGCCGGTGGACGTGTATGTACCGGGTTGCCCGCCCACTGCTGAGGCGTTGATATACGGCATTATCCAGTTGCAGCAAAAAATTCGCCGAACCAACACGATTGCGAGGGCGTGATGCAAACCACCCTCGCACCCCCCGCAAATGCAGATCAAATTGCGGCTGCCGTCAGTGCAGCGCTGGGTGAAAAAGTTCAAAGTCTCAAGATAGCCTTGGGCGAAGTCACAGTCACTACCGCCGCCACAGACTATCTTGCTGTCGCAACGTTGCTGCGTGATGCTCCAGGCTGCAAATTCGAGCAGTTGATTGACCTGTGCGGCCTTGATTATTCTGAATACAAGGACGGCCAATACGATGGCTTGCGCTACTGCGTATCGACGCATTTGCTGTCTGTCAGCCTGAACCAGCGGGTTCGTCTCAAGGTGTTTTGCGCTGACGATGATTTCCCTGTGGTGGACTCGGTTAATGGCGTGTGGAATTCAGCCAACTGGTTTGAGCGTGAGGCGTTTGACCTTTTTGGCATCGTCTTCGAAGGGCATAACGACCTACGCCGCATCCTGACAGATTATGGTTTTATCGGCCATCCTTTCCGCAAGGATTTTCCGACCACCGGGCATGTCGAAATGCGCTATGACCCCGAGCAAAAGCGGGTCATTTACCAGCCCGTCACGATTGAGATGCGCGAGATTACGCCGCGCGTGATTCGTGAAGATAACTACGGCGGCACGGGAAAATGAGCCCCCACGCTTGTCACTGCGTGTACTACGCTGCCCCCCCGATGGGGCGTGCCTTGCTTGGGGCGGCCCGGCGCGGCGGCGATGTGGAAAAAATCTAGGTAGCACATGGCAGAAATCAAAAACTACACGCTCAATTTCGGACCACAGCACCCCGCTGCACATGGTGTGTTGCGGCTGGTGCTGGAGCTTGATGGCGAAGTGATCCAGCGCGCGGATCCGCACATCGGCCTGCTGCACCGTGCCACTGAAAAACTGGCGGAGAGCAAAACCTATATCCAGTCGCTTCCGTACATGGACAGACTCGACTATGTGTCGATGATGTCCAACGAGCAGGCCTACTGTCTGGCCATTGAAAAACTGCTGGGTGTTGATGTACCCGTCCGCGCCCAGTACATCCGTGTGATGTATGCCGAGATTACCCGCCTGCTCAACCACTTGCTGTGGCTGGGCGCGCACGGGTTTGACTGTGGCGCGATGAACATTCTGATTTACTGCTTTCGCGAGCGTGAGTCGCTGTTTGACATGTACGAGGCCGTGTCGGGTGCACGTATGCATGCGGCTTACTTCCGACCGGGTGGCGTGTACCGCGACCTGCCTGAAAAAATGCCGCAGTACCGCGTCAGCAAAGTCAAAAACGCCAAGGCCATTGAAGCTTTGAATGAAAACCGTCAGGGGTCGCTGCTCGACTTCATTGAAGATTTCACCAACAAGTTTCCCCATTACGTTGATGAATATGAAACCCTGCTGACCGACAACCGCATCTGGAAGCAGCGTACGGTCGGTGTTGGGGTGGTCTCGCCAGAGCGTGCGCTCAATCTCGGCTTTACCGGGCCGATGCTGCGCGGTTCCGGCTTTGCGTGGGACTTGCGCAAACAGCAACCGTATGACGTGTACAGCCAGATGGACTTTGACATTCCGGTGGGCAAGACCGGTGACTGCTATGACCGTTACCTGGTGCGCGTTGAAGAAATGCGCCAGTCCAACCGCATCATCAAACAGTGCATTGATTGGCTGCGCGTGAACCCTGGCCCGGTCATCACCAGCAATCACAAGGTGGCAGCGCCGGATCGTGAATCCATGAAGTCCAACATGGAAGAGCTGATTCACCACTTCAAGCTGTTCACCGAAGGCTTCCATGTCCCAGAGGGCGAAGCTTATGCGGCTGTCGAACATCCAAAAGGCGAGTTTGGTATTTATATCGTTAGTGATGGTGCCAACAAGCCCTATCGCTTAAAAATTCGTCCACCTGGCTTTCCGCATCTTGCGGCCATGGACGAAATGTCGCGTGGCCACATGATTGCTGATGCCGTCGCCGTCATCGGGACCATGGATATCGTGTTTGGCGAAATCGACCGTTAAAAGCATGACTTTCACCATGACTCCAGAACAAACAACTCAGCGCGCCATCTCGGAGCAGGCATTTACCCGCTTTGCACGCGAGGTCGCCAAATACCCGGCGGACTGCAAGCAGTCCGCCGTCATGGCTTGCCTGACCATCGTGCAGGAAGAACGCGGTTTTGTCAGCGCCGAGAGTGAAAAAGTCGTCGCTGACTATCTTGGCATGGCCCCAATAGCCGTGCATGAAGTCACGACTTTTTACAACATGTACAACCAGAAGCCGGTGGGCAAGTACAAGCTAAACGTCTGCACTAATCTGCCTTGCCAGTTGCGTGACGGTGCCAAGGCACTCAAGCACCTGGAGCACAAGCTGGGTATCGCAATGGGCGAGAGCACGTCTGACGGCCTCTTCACCTTGCAGCAGTCCGAATGCCTTGGTGCCTGTGGCGACTCGCCGGTTTTGTTGGTCAACGACCTGACGATGTGCAGCTTTATGAGTAACGACAAGCTTGACCAGCTCATTGATGGTCTCAAATCCGCAGAGGCAAAGTAACCATGACTTCCGCATCCAGCTCGTCCAGTACGACAGCGCAAAATCTGTTGTCGCAGTTTGCGGCAACCGGCGTACAAACCTCATTTCATGGTCGCCATATCAGCCCGCAAATCATGGCAGGGCTTGACGGTACGAATTGGGGTTTAAAGGCCTACGAATCGCGTGGTGGCTATCAGGCCTTGCGCAAAATACTGGGTCAAGATGGTGGTGCGGGAATCACGCCGGATCAGGTGATTGCAGAAGTCAAGACCAGCAGTCTGCGCGGACGTGGCGGTGCGGGCTTTCCGACGGGGCTCAAGTGGAGCTTCATGCCGCGCCAGTTTCCGGGTCAAAAGTATCTGGTTTGCAACTCTGACGAGGGCGAGCCAGGCACTTTTAAAGACCGAGACCTGATGCAGTTCAACCCACACAGCGTGATTGAAGGCATGGCGATTGCAGCTTATGCCATGGGTATCAGCGTCGGCTACAACTACATTCACGGCGAAATTTTCGCTACCTACCAGCGCTTTGAAGAAGCGCTTGAAGAAGCTCGTGCAGCGGGGTTGTTGGGTGACAAAATTTTCGGCAGTGCGTTTAGTTTTCAGCTCCATGCGTCACATGGTTTTGGGGCATACATTTGCGGCGAAGAAACCGCTTTGCTGGAATCGCTGGAAGGCAAAAAAGGCCAGCCGCGCTTCAAACCACCATTTCCTGCAAGCTTTGGCTTGTATGGCAAACCAACCACCATCAACAACACTGAAACCTTCGCCGCTGTGCCTTGGATTATTCGCAATGGTGGTCAGGCTTATCTTGAAGTGGGCAAGCCCAACAACGGTGGCACCAAGATTTATTCGGTCTCGGGCGATGTCGAGCTCCCCGGCAACTACGAAGTGCCCATGGGTACACCGTTTGCCAAGCTGCTTGAGCTGGCGGGTGGCATCAAAAACGCCAAAGACGGGCGTACTTTGAAAGCTGTGATTCCCGGTGGTTCATCAGCGCCCGTGTTGCCCGCAGCCATCATGATGGAATGCACCATGGACTACGACTCGATTGCCAAGGCCGGCTCCATGCTGGGGTCTGGCGCAGTCATCGTGATGGACGACACCCGCTGCATGGTCGAGTCGCTTAAGCGCCTGTCGTACTTTTATATGCACGAGTCCTGCGGCCAGTGCACGCCTTGCCGCGAAGGCACAGGCTGGATGTGGCGTGTGGTGGACCGTATCCATCAAGGGCACGGCAAACAAAGTGATCTGGATTTACTCAATTCTGTCGCTGACAACATTCAGGGCCGCACGATTTGCGCACTGGGTGATGCAGCTGCGATGCCGGTACGCGCCATGATCAAGCACTTCCGTCCTGAGTTTGAAGCGATGATCCAGCCCGTAGCTGCAATGCCGGCAGCCCAAGCTGTACTGCAAGCCTGATAGCGGAACAAAAAAAATATGATTGAAATTCAACTCGACGGCCAAAAAGTCGAAGTGGTCGAAGGCAGCACGGTGATGCATGCGGCTGAAAAGGCCGGTACGTACATCCCGTTTTTTTGCTATCACAAGAAGCTGAGCATTGCTGCAAACTGCCGCATGTGCCTGGTCGATATTGAAAAAGCGCCCAAGCCCATGCCGGCTTGTGCCACGCCTGTTACTCAGGGCATGATCGTGCATACCAAAAACGACAAAGCCATCAAGGCCCAGAAGGGCGTGATGGAGTTTTTGTTGATCAATCACCCGCTCGATTGCCCGATTTGCGACCAGGGCGGTGAATGCCAGTTGCAGGACCTGGCGGTGGGCTATGGCGGTAGCGAGTCACGCTATGAAGAAGAAAAGCGCGTCGTGTTCCACAAGGATGTGGGCCCGCTGGTGTCGATGCAGGAGATGAGCCGTTGCATTCATTGCACGCGTTGCGTCCGTTTTGGCCAGGAAGTCGCCGGCGTGATGGAGCTCGGCATGTCGCACCGTGGTGAACTTGCTGAAATTGAAACCTTCGTAGGCATGTCGGTTGACTCCGAGCTATCGGGCAACATGATTGACATCTGCCCGGTTGGTGCGCTCACCAGCAAGCCCTTCCGCTACAGCGCCCGCACATGGGAGTTGTCGCGTCGCAAGTCAATCAGCCCGCATGACTCAACAGGTACCAACCTGATTGTCCAGGTCAAGGCCAACAAGGTCATGCGCGTGGTGCCGCTGGAAAATGAAGATATTAACGAATGCTGGATTGCTGACCGCGACCGATTTTCTTACGAAGCACTGAACAGCGACGAGCGTTTGACGAGCCCCATGCTCAAGCAGGGCGGCGAGTGGAAAACCGTTGACTGGCAGACTGCACTTGAATATGTGGCTAATGGCTTGAAGCAAATCAAGGCTGACCACGGCGCTGCCAGTATCGGCACGCTTGCGAGCCCGCATAGTACTCTGGAAGAGTTGCACCTCGCTGCCTCACTGATGCGTGGACTGGGGAGTAACAACATCGATTACCGCCTGCGCAATGCTGAGTTTGCAAATTCTCCTTCAGTACGCTGGCTGGGTACGTCGATTGCGTCTTTGTCGCAACTCCAGCGTGTGCTGGTGGTCGGTTCAAATCTGCGCAAGGACCATCCGCTGTTTGCGCAGCGTATCCGCCAGTCTGTTCGCAAGGGATGCGCTCTAAGCACGATTAATTCGACTGTGGAGTTGCCCACGGCAGACGCATGGGCCATGCCTGTAGCCAATGTGATATTGAGCGACCCTGCACTCTGGGTACAAGCATTGGCCGATGTTGCTGCGGTTATTGCGGCAGACAAAGGCGTTGCGGCTCCCACTGCCGGTGAGGCTACTGATGCAGCCAAAGCCATGGCCAAGTCGTTGAGGGGCGGGGAGCGCAAAGCCATTCTTCTGGGTAACGCTGCTGCGCATCACGCCAACGCATCGAGCTTGCTGGCACTGGCCAACTGGATCGGCGAACAAACAGGTGCCAGCGTGGGTTACCTGACGGAAGCCGCCAACACTGTTGGCGCGCAGCTCGCTGGCGCATTGCCGGGTGAAAAGGGTCTCAATGCCGGTCAGATGCTTGATGGCAAACTCAAAGCTGTCATCCTGTTTAACAATGAGCCCGAGTTTGATTCAGCAGCGGGTATTGATGCTGTGGAGTCTTTGAATACAGCGCAGATGGTCGTTACGCTAAGTCCCTTTAAGGCCAACATGAGCTTTAGCGATGTTCTGCTCCCGATTGCGCCATTTACTGAAACACCCGGTACCTTCGTCAATGCGGAAGGTCGTATGCAGAGTTTTCACGCTGTCGTGAAACCTCTGGGCGATACACGTCCTGCATGGAAAGTCGTTCGCGTTCTGGCCAACCTTCTTGGCCTGCCTGGCTTTGACTTTGATTCTTCGCAAGATGTACTCAAACAGATAGCGGGTAGCGATGCCTCGCATGTCCCCGCAGACAGGCTGGGCAATGAATGCCACGCGGCCATCACCAGCTCTGCGTCGAGTTTGAGCCCTGTAGTCGCCAGTATCTATCAGCTTGATGGACTGGTGCGGCGCGCGACATCGCTGCAACTGACTGCCGATGCACGTAATGCACTGGCCATAGCCGCGACTACCGAAAAGGTTGCAGCATGATTGAGGCGATTTACGCTTTCGGTCAGGGTCTGATGGGCGGCATCTGGCCTGCTACGGTGTGGCCTGTGCTCTGGGCGCTCATCAAAATTGTGTGTGTG
>JBBRQQ010000024.1:0-37114 GCA_038226155.1 Burkholderiales bacterium | reverse complement strand
TTGGCGGGTGGTTTGGTCTGGTTCGCCAGATCCCGTTCATACCGGGACTGTCGCTCTTTGGCTTTTTCCAGCCGCTCATTGAATTTTTGTACTTCCTCCGCAGACGACGTCTGTTTGCTCTTGCGGCTGTCGGCCTTCTGCTGGCTGTCCTTGAGTCGATTGGTTGCAGCATCTACATTGGATTTTTCGTTTGACTGCATCGTGGCACGATCGGCAACTTTTTGCTTTTCCCGATCCAGTCTGGCTTCATTGTCTTTCAGTGCGGTGGCCCGCTTGTCTGCAGCCTCCTGCTGCTTTTCCGCAGAAGACTTTTCTTCAGTTTTACGGATCTGCTCTGCGCCCTTTTCTTTGCGTTCCTGCTGATCCAGAGATATCTCCTGCCTGCGAAAATCAGCCATGACGGCATCACGCCGGATTTTCACCTCGCCAAGGCATTTGTTGGTCAGGAATTTTTTATAACAGGCAATGTCTTGTGCCGTAAAACCAGCATCAAGGCGCGAACGTTCAATATTGATACGGTCTCGTTCGGCATCGCGCACGGCCTGCGCTGTAGCACCTGAATCGGTGGCGACACCCACCACAGTCTGTGCTGGTGACAGCAGGGAAGAGGTGAGCAATAAGCACAATAACGTGGTTTTTTTCATGTGAGTGTCGTGTCCACATCCCTGCGCTCCAGCGCCAAGTATTCTGCTGACTGCATTTCATCAAGCCTGGAGATCGTCCGGGGAAACTCGTGGGCCAAAGGTCCTTCCGTGTACAACGCGTCGGGTAAAACTTCTGCCGACATGATGAGTTTGACACGCCGATCGTAAAGCACGTCTATCAGCCAGGTAAAGCGCCTGGCTTCCGAGGCCATTCGTACTGGCATGGCGGGTACGTCACTGAGCAGCACCGTGTGAAACTGCGCG
Source organism: Burkholderiales bacterium (assembly GCA_038226155.1). Taxonomy (GTDB): domain Bacteria; phylum Pseudomonadota; class Gammaproteobacteria; order Burkholderiales; family Burkholderiaceae_C; genus Polaromonas. The sequence continues at coordinate 36,206 of JBBRQQ010000024.1, read as the reverse complement.
GCTATCTCAAGATAGTCATTTTGCGAACGTGGCCCGCCACACAGGGTTTTAAAATCAAACCAGACTACCCCGCCCGCCTTGCGCCGCGCCTGTATTTGCCGTGACTCGATTTGCAATACAGGGTTTTCGTCTTGTGATTCAGCAAGCTTGTTAAAAGAGTCAGTCATTGCCGAGTCCGATTCAGGCCCAAGCGGGCTGTGATACAGCTGTAACAGTTCAAGCGTTCTTTGTCTGTAGTCGACGCCATTGTCGACACTGAGTACGTTCAGTCGCTCATTGAGCAGTGCAATGGCAGGCAAAACGCGATCTCTGTGCATCCCGCCCGGATACAGGTCATCGGGTTTGAAATTTGACGTCGTCACAAATCCCACGCCGTTAGAGAAAAGCGCATCCAGCAAGCGGTGAAGAATCAACGCGTCTGTAATGTCTGCAACATGAAATTCATCAAAACAAATCAGACGGTAGCGTTTGGCAATCCGTTTTCCCAGCTCATCCAGCGGATTCACGGTGCCTTGCAGGTCACGCAACTCCCGGTGCACCTCACGCATAAACTCATGAAAATGCAGCCGGGTTTTACGTTTGATGGGTACTGCACCGTAAAAGCAGTCCATCAAAAAGCTCTTGCCCCGCCCCACCCCGCCGTACATGTAAACGCCACGCGGTACATCCGGGTGGTTGACGAGTTTCTTGAAAGCGTTGGAGCGCTGCACCTTGTAGGCAGCCCACTCTGTCGCACACCGCTCCAGCGCATCCACGGCACGCAACTGCGCGGGGTCACTCACGTAACCCCGCGTGACGAGTTCAGCCTCGTAGGCGGCGCGCACCAGTCCCATCAAAGACTTCTGCGATTAGAAGTTCAGCGTGCGCTTGTCCACCGCCAGCGCAGCTTCTTTGGTGGCTTCGCTAAGGGACGGATGGGCGTGGCAAATACGTGCGATGTCTTCACTGCTGGCGCGGAACTCCATCGCCACCACGCATTCGGCAATCAACTCGCTGGCCATAGGACCAACAATGTGCACGCCAAGAATTTCGTCCGTTGCGGCATCAGCCAGCATTTTCACCATGCCAGTCGTGTCGCCCAGTGCGCGTGCACGGCCATTGGCTAGAAATGGAAATGTACCCGCCTTGTACGCCTTACCAGCAGCTTTGAGCTGTTCTTCGGTCTGCCCAACCCACGCTATTTCGGGGTTGGTGTAGATCACCCACGGGATAGTGTTGAAATTGACATGCCCGTGCTGACCAGCAATGCGCTCGGCAACCGCAACGCCCTCTTCTTCGGCCTTGTGCGCCAGCATGGGGCCGCGCACCACATCGCCGACGGCCCACACATTGGGCAGGTTGGTTTTGCAGTCACCATCAACCACAATCGCGCCACGCTCGTCGAGTTTCAGTCCAACCGTCTCTGGTGCAAGGCCGATGGTGTTCGCCACGCGGCCAATCGAGATGATGAGTTTGTCGACCGACAAAGTCTGTGCCGCGCCTTTCGCGTCAACATAGGCTACCAACACACCCGCTTTGCTTGACTTGATTTCACCCACCTTAACGCCCAGCTCAATCTTCAAACCCTGTTTGACGAAAGCCTTATGCGCCTCTTTGGCGATCTGCTGGTCAACCGCACCAAGAAAAGTCGGCAGACCTTCCAGCACAGTTACTTCAGCACCCAGCCGCCGCCAGACGGAGCCCATTTCCAGGCCGATCACGCCAGAGCCAATCAACGCCAGCTTTTTCGGGACAGCGGTCATACGGAGCGCGCCATCATTCGACAGAATGGTTTCCTCGTCAAATGGTGTACCCGGCAAAGTGCGCGCGTTCGAGCCAGTAGCCACAATGATGTGCTTGCCAGTAATCACTTCTTCAGCTGCGCCCACCACCTTGATGTCATAAGCGGATTCTTTGGCCGCAGCAAAAGAGCCGCGACCATGGAAAAAAGTCACCTTGTTCTTTTTAAACAGGTACTGCACGCCCTCATTGTTTTGCTTCACAACGGTGTCTTTACGGCCAATCATCTTTGCCATGTCCAGGCTCAAGCCCTTGACCTCAATGCCATGATCGGCAAAGTGGTGCCCGGCTTGCTCATAGTGCTCCGAAGACTGCAACAAAGCCTTGGACGGTATGCAACCTACGTTAGTACAAGTACCGCCCAACGCCGGGCCGCCCTTCTCGTTCTTCCACTCGTCAATACAGGCCACGTTAAAGCCCAGCTGCGCTGCGCGAATGGCAGCGATGTAGCCGCCAGGACCGCCACCGATGACGACAACATCAAATTGTTTGGACATGCGTAGCTTCCTTAGATGTCAAACAACAAACGTGCCGGGTCTTCCAGCGCTTCCTTCATGGCCACCAGGCCCAGCACGGCTTCACGACCGTCGATGATGCGGTGGTCGTAGCTCATCGCGAAGTAGTTCATGGGGCGCACAACGACAACGCCGTTTTCAACCACCGCGCGGTCTTTGGTTGCGTGTACGCCAAGGATAGCGCTTTGTGGCGGGTTGATGATAGGGGTAGACATCATCGAGCCAAACGTGCCGCCATTGCTGGTCGAGAAGGTGCCGCCTGTCATGTCTTCAATGCCCAGCTTGCCTTCTGCGGCTTTCTTGCCAAACTCGGCAATCTTTTTCTCTATGTCGGCAAAGCTCATCTGGTCAGCGTTGCGCAAAATAGGTACTACCAGGCCGCGAGGTGAACCGACTGCGATACCAATGTCAAAGTAGCCGTGGTAAACCACATCATTTCCGTCCACCGATGCATTGAGCACGGGGAATTTCTTCAGGGCATGCACCGCCGCCTTGACAAAAAAGCTCATAAAGCCAAGTTTGACGGCATGTTCTTTTTCAAACTTTTCCTGGAAGCGTTTACGCATGTCCATGACCGGAGCCATGTTGACTTCATTGAAGGTCGTGAGGATGGCGTTGGTCGATTGCGATTGCAGCAGGCGCTCGGCAATGCGGGCACGCAGGCGGCTCATGGGCACGCGCTGCTCTGGGCGGTCACCCAGGTCAAGCGCTTTGGTTGGACTCGAAACCTGAGGCAGCAAGACGGCTGGCGCACCCGTAGGTATAAAGGCAGCAGCTACTGTTTTAGTAGCAGGCACAGCAGAAGTAGCAGCGCCAAGAACGTCCCCCTTGGTTACGCGCCCGTCTTTGCCCGTACCAGCCACAGAGCCAGCGACCATGTTGTTGTCGGCCATCAGCTTGGCAGCCGCCGGCATGGCAACGCCAGCCATGGCACCACCTGTTGCTTGGACGGGCGCTGGTGCGGCTACAGATGCAGTAGCAACGACCGGCGCTGTAGCAGCAGGCGCAGAGGCTGTAACACCCGCTTTGCCTTCGGTATCAATTTTTGCAATCAGTTGCTCGGCAATCACGGTGCCGCCGTCAGCCACCAGCAATTCAGTGATCACGCCTGCCGACGGTGCCGGCACTTCCAGTACCACTTTGTCGGTTTCAATTTCAATCAGAATTTCATCAATCGCGACTGCATCGCCCACTTTCTTCTTCCAGTTCAGCATGGTGGCTTCCGCCACGGATTCAGACAGCTGGGGGACTTTGACTTCTACGATAGCCATATTTTTCTTTCAGTATATTTTGTACTTTGCGGGACAGACCTTCAGCTCTGTCCTCAACTGATTAAGCGTTATTTACTTACTTATTTACTTGGTCAGCAAAAATCCTTTGAGCTTGCCAAATGCGCCGTCTACCAACGCCTTTTGCTGCTCCTGATGCAGATGTGAATAACCCACTGCTGGCGACGCTGAAGCGGCGCGGCCCGAGTAACCGAGCTTCTGGCCTTCGGTCATGTTCTCGTGGATGTAGTGCTGCACAAAGAACCAGGCACCCTGATTTTGCGGCTCGTCCTGACACCACACGACTTCCGTCACGTTGGGATACTTTTTAAGTTCAGTCGAAAACGCCTTATGGGGGAAGGGGTAAAGCTGCTCAACGCGCAGGATGACAGTATCGTCATGTCCTTTTTCTTCGCGTTTTCTCATCAGGTCGTAATAGACCTTGCCAGAGCAGGCCACCACACGCTTGACCTTGTCCGCCTTCTTGATGACTTCTTCCTTGTTCTCGGGGATCACCGTCTGGAAGCCGCCTTTGGTGAACTCGCTCAGGGGCGATGCCGCATCTTTGGCGCGTAACAGCGACTTCGGCGTCATGATGATGAGCGGCTTGCGCAGGTTGCGCACCATCTGGCGACGCAGGATGTGGAAGATCTGGCTGGCCGTTGTCGGCTGCACCACCTGCATGTTGGTATCAGCAGACAGCTGCATGAAGCGCTCAAGGCGCGCTGATGAATGCTCCGGCCCCTGGCCTTCATAGCCGTGCGGCAGCATGAGTGTGATGCCGTTAACGCGGCCCCACTTGACCTCGCCAGAGGCAATGAACTGATCAATCACCACCTGTGCACCATTGGCAAAGTCGCCAAACTGCGCTTCCCAGATCACCAGCGTGTTGGGGTCGTTCGACGCATAGCCGTATTCAAACGCCAGAACGGCTTCTTCAGACAGGATGGAGTCGATAACTACAAACGGAGCCTGCTTGTCGGCCACGTTTTGCAGCGGCACATAGGTGCCGGTATCAAACTTCTCACGGTTCTGGTCATGAATCACGGCGTGGCGGTGCGTAAACGTGCCGCGCCCGCTGTCTTCACCTGATAAGCGAATCGGATAGCCACTGGCAACCAGCGAGGCAAACGCCATGTGCTCGCCCATTCCCCAATCAACAGGAATGTCGCCACGGCCCATTGCAGCACGGTCGTCATAAACCTTTTTAACCAGGTTGTGCGGCGTTACCGTTGCAGGAATGGTCGTGATGCTTGTGGCCAGACGCTTCCACTCGGCCATCGGAATAGCCGTATCGCCTGCATCCGTCCATTTTTTACCGAGGTAGGGTAGCCAATCTACAGCGTACTTGCTCTTGAAATTGGTCAATACCGGGTCAAAAGTGCTTTTGCCTGCGTCGAGCGCAGCGCGCACAGCCTTGACCATGTCGTCGCCCAGCGTCTCGCCCATGCCCTGCGCCGAGAGTTTATCGGCATAAAGCTTGCGGGTGCCAGGATGCGCTGCAATCTTTTTGTACATCAGCGGCTGCGTCAGCGCGGGTGTGTCCTGCTCGTTGTGGCCGAGTTTGCGGAAGCAGATGATGTCAACCACTACGTCTTTCTGGAAAGCCATGCGGAAGTCCAGTGCCAGCTGGGTAGCCAGCACCACCGCTTCAGGGTCATCGCCGTTGACGTGGAGCACAGGTGCTTCAATCATTTTGACGACATCAGAGCAATACAGCGTTGAACGGCTGTCGCGCGGGTCACTGGTGGTAAAGCCAATCTGATTGTTGATGACGATGTGTACCGTACCGCCGGTGTGATAACCACGGGTTTCAGCCAGTGCCAGCGTTTCCATGACCACACCCTGCCCGGCAAAGGCCGCGTCGCCGTGTACCAGCACGGGCAGCACCTGCAGGCCTTTGGGGTCGGCGCGACGGTCCATGCGGGCACGTACCGAGCCTTCAACCACCGGGTTGACGATCTCAAGGTGCGACGGGTTAAACGCCAACGTCAAATGCACTGGGCCACCGGGTGTCGTCACATCAGAGCTGAAGCCCTGGTGGTACTTCACGTCGCCGCTGGGCAGATCTTCGGGGGCGGTATGGTCAAACTCGGCAAACAAATCAGCTGGCACCTTGCCCAGCGAATTGACCAGCACATTCAGGCGACCACGATGCGCCATGCCGATAACGATTTCCTGCACGCCAAGCTCACCACCACGCTGGATGAGCTCGTCCATGCTGGCAATAAAACTTTCACCGCCTTCAAGTGAAAAGCGCTTCTGGCCGACGTACTTGGTATGCAAAAAGCGCTCAAGTCCTTCAGCCGCCGAAAGCCGATCAAGAAGATGGAGCTTCTTTTCCTTGCTCAAATTGGGTTTGCTGCGAATCGCCTCCAGCTTTTGCTGCCACCAGCGCTTCTGGCTCTGGTCGGTCATGTACATGTATTCGGCACCAATCGTGCCGCAATAGGTTTCGCGCAGCGCGTTCATCAGCTCACGCAGGCTCATGGTGTCTTTGCCGAAGAAGGTGTTGCTGGTGTTGAACACGGTTTCCTGATCGGCATCGCTGAAGCCGTAAAACGCTGGCTCCAGCTCGGGAATTTTGTCGCGCTCGGCGCGTTTGAGCGGGTCAAGGTCGGCCCAGCGCGCGCCGACGTTGCGGTAGGTGGCAATCAACTGCTGGACTGCGGTGCGTTTGCGCCCCATTTCGGAGTCAGCACCGCTGGCAACAACCACTCGGGTTTGGCCCTGCTTGGCGCGCTCGGCAAAGGCGTTGATAACCGGCAGATGCGGTACGTCTTTGGCATTGCTGCCGTCGACTGCCGGAACGTTCTGGAGCGCGTCAAAGTAGTCGCGCCAACTGTCTGGGACGCTACCGGGATTGGCAAGGTAGTTTTCGTACATCTCCTCGACATAGGGCGCATTGCCACCGAAGAGATAGGTGTTGCCGTTGTAGGCGGCGTAGATTGACGATGCAGACGTGGGTGACTGCGAGCCAATATTTGGGCTATTACTCATATCCGCTGACCTCCGTTTCCCTTGAGGAAACATTAGCTGGTTAAAGCTGGGTTTATTAACCTTCCGCTAGCACGGCTGAACCGATTGGCGGATGCGACTGTGGCAGGAAGGGCCTTCAGAAACAATACGGATTGTGCCACTGAAGTGTGACAAGACCAAAAATTGGTCGTTGCAAAACGGCTTAAGCAAGCCCCGGATTGCCCTTCACGCCAATGAGTCGGGGTGTATTGGGCGTGACAGGCTTGATAATTTTTTTTGCTTTGAGGTAGGCTTCCATCACCTCCCAAATCGGCGGCCCGGCGTTTTTGCTGGCCTCTTGAACTGGCGCCCAGCCTGCGACTTTGTAGGTTTTATCGGCCTCGATCAGCTTGCCTTTAAGGCGCATGTCCTGGATACGTGAGCCCATTTTTGCACCCGGCTCGCAGGTGTAGGTCAGCCCGCCGGTGCGGACCATGTCGCCGCCCTGCTGGTAGTACGGGTCGGGGTTGAACAAGTTGTCGCCCACGTCTTCAAGAATGGTTTTGATGGTCTCGCCACGCATGTCTGTTAGCGTGGTCCACGGGTAGGTGATGGCGGTCTGATCCATCAGGTGCTCGCGCGTGATGCTTTGGCCCGGCAGCAAAGATGTGCCCCAGCGAAAGCCTGGCGAAAAAGCGATCTCGGCAGCGCGCACATTCATCAGACCGTCCAGAATGAGCTGGTCAAAAGTGCCATTGAAATTACCGCGGCGGTACAAGGTGCCTTCAGTAGTAGCCAGTTTTTCCGACAGCTTGGCCTCGTAAGGCGCACGCCCTTTGGCGATCAGTTCGCTCATCGCGGCATCGGCAGGCAACAGCTTTGAAAAAACCGGCAGTAATCGGTAATTAAAACTGACGACTTTTTTGTCCTTCACCTCCAGGTCCAGCACCGCCAAAAACTTGCCATTGCTGCCTGCGTTGGTCACCACCGTTTGGCCGCCCGGGTTTTTGACAATCACCGGCACGGGCACGCCGTCATGGGTGTGCCCACCCAGGATCACGTCTATGCCAGTCACGCGCGATGCCATCTTCAAATCAACATCCATGCCGTTATGACTTAGCAGCACCACAGCCTGAGCGCCCTTTGATCTGGCTTCATTCACCGTTTCCTGCATATCGCTTTCGCGTATGCCAAAGCTCCAGTTGGGTGTCAGCCAGCCAGGGTTGGCAATCGGCGTGTACGGGAAGGCCTGACCAATAATGGCGATCGCTACCCCGTTCATTTCCTTGATGACATAGGGCTTGAAGACGGCATCACCAAAGTCGCTGGTCTTGACGTTTTGCGCCAGAAAATCAATCTTGCCCGCAAAGTCGCCCTCGACGATTTTCTTGATACGGGCTTCGCCGTAGGTAAAGTCCCAGTGGCCCGTCATGATGTCAACGCCCAGCAGCTTGGCGGCATCGACCATGTCCTGACCTTGCGTCCACAGCGCGGTAGCACTGCCCTGCCAGGTGTCGCCGCCATCGAGCAGCAATGCGCCGGGCCTGTTTGACTTGAGCCGCTTGACCAGTGTGGCGATGTGCGCAAAGCCGCCCACCTTGCCGTACTGCCGCGCGGCGCGCTCAAAGTTCAGGTAGGTAAACGCATGGGCTTGAGGCGTTCCGGCCTTTAAGCCAGCAGCCTTTAAAAGTTGCTCCCCCACCAGGTGTGGCGACTGGCCTTGCATACTTCCTAGCCCCAAGTTGACCGATGGCTCGCGGAAGTAGCTGGGCAGCAGTTGTGCATGGCAATCGGTCATGTGCAGCAGATGCACGTTGCCGGTTTTGGGCACGTCGTAAAGGGAAGTTGCCTCAGCCGCGCTGGCTTCACGCTGTAGCGGAAAGCCACCGGCCAGCGCGGCCGCCATGACACTTGAAAACTCTCGGCGAGACAGGTTCATGGCGCTTTCTTCACGGGTTTGTGGTTTGGTAGGTGCTATAACTTTAATAGCTGCTTACGCCCGTATTCATTGGGCTAAAGCCATAAAATAGGGTCAAATTGACCTCAAAAAGTGCCCCAGACGGCTCAAAACGCCAAAACACAACCCAATTACTGATTCACCGGCGATTTGGGGTCTAGCAGCAGTGCCATCACATCGCGCAGTTGCTGCTCGCTCAAAATGCCAGCGTGACCGAAGCGGGGCATGCCCGAGCAGGCGTTGTAGGCCTTGGCGTTCCAGAGCTTGCCCCAGGTGTAGTCAACAATCGGTTTGCTCTCGGCTGCCAGGGGGTCCTTCACGCCGCGCAGCTTGCCGTAGTTGTACAGGCTGGGGCCAATCGAACCATAAGAGACCTCGGCTTTGCTGATCTGGTGGCAGTTGTAGCAGCTGCCGCCATTGGCCTCACTGGCCTTGTCAGTCCACGTCAGGCCGCGACCGTTTTGTGCAATTTTCTCGCCCTCAACCCAGTTGCCAATGAGCTTGCCATCCGCGGGGAATTTAACAGTTTGCAAGCTCGCAGCCTCAATGGCTTTTGCGAGTTTTTCATCTAGCGCTGCGCCTAGCGATTCAGAGCAGGCGCGGTTCGATGCGTCTTGAGTCAAGCGGTCCAACCTGGCATCACCCTGTTCCCTGAAAGAGCTTTTGATGATTTGCTGCGTGGCCTCTTCCACCTGCTGCGTGGTAGGTTGCACGGCACAACTAGCCAGCAAGGCCAGCGAGGTGAGACCAGTCAGTCCAGTTGCCAGCCAAAGCGTTTTTTTATGGATTTTTTTCATACGAATGTTCTGCCCATTTAGCGCTTTAAACCAGGTGCAACCGATGCCCCGCCCTTACTGTTAACACCCATGAAAACGCCCAGAGCGATCGTGACATCAGAGGCATAGCCGGGGAATGGAAAGCGCTGCTGACGGTAGCAGTCGTTCAGGCGGCGCTGCATGCTCCACAAGTCACCACTCGATACGCGATACGCCGGCCATGAACCAAACCCGGTGCTGGCACCGGGCTGTCTTGTCAGGTTGGGCAGGTCTTGCAGGCGTATGCGTTTGCCGTCTTCGCCATGGCAAGAGGCGCATGAAAAGTCCATCGGCCCACCGCGCAGGTAGAACACTTTTTTGCCGACCTCATACATCAGCTTTTCCTGCGCATGGGTTTGCGGCAAGTTGAACTTCAGCTCACGCGATTCGGCAGAGATATAGGCCACCAGTGATTCGATGGTTTTTTGCTCACCCACACCAAACGGCGTTTTGGCAATCTCTGCGGCGCTAAAGCCTTGCTGTTGTTCCATGCAGGTCAGCAAGCGCGACTCCAAATCCTGCACCCGCTGGGTATCAGCAAAAAAGCGTGGCAGCTCAACGAATGCGCCTTTGACTACACCAGGGCCTTTGCCAAGGTCGCACTTTTCAAGCGATGCGTTTTTCGGGCCGCGTGCCTGCTTCCACAGACCCTCGCCTTTGGCCTCGTACAAGTCTGCGGGGTTGCCATCGGCCAGCATGGCGCGGTATTCGGCAATGCCCTCTGCGGTGGTTTTTTGGGCAGTTGCAGCCAGCGGAAGAATGGCCAGTACCGCAAGTGAAAGCGCGCTGACTTTTAGAGTGATTTTCATAGGGTTTAACTCAATGAAAAATCAGGCAATCACCGCTTCATCGCTGCGCTTGTCACCGTGATTGTCAACCCAGTTGACGATGACTTTTTCGCCCGCTTTGCCGCCTTTGAAGCTGAACTGGACGAAGGGATTTTTCGACACCGCTGTGCCCCACTGCGCACTCATCACGGTTTTGCCGTTCCAGGTGGCGTTGATGGTCTGGATAAACCACGCGGGCACGATTTTGCCTGCTGCGTCCTTGCGCTGGCCGCTTTCCATTTCGTGGCTGACCAGCACACGCACTGTGGTTTTTTCGCCTTGCGCCTGAGCGCGAATTCGCATGGGATCGGACATGTTTTTTTCCTGACTTCAAGTGTTTGAAATATTGCCTCTAGGGTTGCGCAAGAAGACTTAACCGCCGCAACCACCCAAGGTCACTTTGACTTCCTTGACCGCGTAGAAGTACTTGTCACCGGCTTTGGCCAGCGCGTAAACATTGGAAGACTGGCCCATCTTGATGTTGGTTGACACATTCGCATCAGTACCAGTTGGAATATCAAAGCTTGCAGCCAGCGCGCTCGGATTTTTTTCAACTACAAAAGAGATTTGCGTGGTGTTGGGAATATTACTTTGCGCACCAACACGCACAACGCTGCCGTTTTCGGCGATCTCGGGCGCCTGTATCAGCAACTCTTTGCTCTCGACCGGCGGGCTGGTCGCGCCCATGGCTTTGGCTGCGTCAGCCAGGGACTTGGTATCGAAAGCTGCTTTATTCCAGCCTGGCGCATTCACAACTGGCTGCGCTTGAGCTGGCGTAAGCCCCGACCCAGCAGCCAGAACAAGAGCGGTAGCGCCTGAACCACTGGCTAAAAAATCACGACGTTCCATGGTTGAACTCCTTATTTACCTTGAACCGATTAAACACTCTTTTACGGAACCATACCCTGCGCCAGCCAGCGCGCCAGTAGCGCTGATTCGCCAGCACTCAATGCCTGCGAAGGCATGGGCGTTGCGCCCCAGACACCCTGACCACCAGCCCGGATTTTGCCCGACAGGTAGGCCGATGCATCCGTACGGTCTTTGTAGCGATTGGCGATCTCCCTGAATGACGGTCCGACCAGCTTGTTCTCCAGGCCATGGCAGGCCAGACATGCATTTTTTTGCAGCAGAGGTGTCACGGTTGCGGTATTGGCTGCAACCGCTAAAGCCGCTGAGTCCGCTATGATTTCAGTAGCTGGTCGCGCCTGTATTGATTGGCTTACAGGGCTTTTTTGCCGGGCATTTGAGGCTTGAAAGGAACTTGGAGCTGCCTGCGTGGTGTCAACACCCCGAAACGGGCCTGTAGTGCGAGATTGCTCTGCCAGGTTGCCATGGGCGTTGCGGGCGTAGTCCGGCAAGGAGCTTTTCACGATGGCGGCATCAGGCTGACAGTTCGTCATGCAGCTTGACCCCTGCACATCAGGCTGACTGCTGCCGCCCATTTCCTTGCCTGGCCACAGGGCGTGTGCGGTGGTTACACCATTGCGGTTGGGCAGCGTGGTCTGCACATCACGGATGTTGCGCTCGGACAGGGTGAAGTCAGATGGCAGCACATTGTTCAGGTTAAGGATGTAAGCCGTCAGTGCGTAAACGTCGTTGGCGGTCAATGATTTAGGGGCGTTCCACGGCATCGCGCGGTTGATGTAATCCCACAGCGTTGACAGCGTTGACAGCTTCATGAGCGTGGTGCGCTGCGGCTGGTTGGCGCCCGGTATTAACCCTGCGACGCGCCCGGTTTTTTGGTCTTGCGCCGTGGTGCCGCCGGCAATCGGAGTGAAGACCGCTGACGACTCCCCAAAGCTGCCGTGACACGACGCGCATTGCGCCTCCCATAAAACTTCACCTTGCTTGACCGATCCCTGGCCATTGGGCAGGCCTTTAAAGTCTGGCCTCACATCAATATCCCAGGCTTTTATTTCAGCGGGCGTTGCCGTACGGCCGATGCTTTCAAACGCTTTAAGGTTGGCGGGTTGAGCTTGTGCGCTCGCAAGCAGCAACGATGCAGCACTTATCAGCCCACTAGCCAGAATCGGCAAGACCTTAAACCTGAACATTGCTGACCTCGCCGTTCTCACCAAGCAACCACGACTGGATGGCATTGTTGTGATAAATGCTGCGCGAGGCCCGCACTTCGCGCAGCGCCTGATAGCTTGGCTGGACCTGGCCTGTTTCATCCACCGCACGGCTCTGGAAAATCGCTGGTTTGCCGTCCCAGACAAAGTCAGCATTGAAGCGACTCAAGCACTTGTCGAGCACCGGGCCTTGCAAGCGCGCGCCCTTCCAGTTACGGCCACCGTCTGTCGACACATCGACCCGTTTAATCTTGCCGCGCCCGCTCCAAGCCAAGCCGGTGATGCTGTGAAAACCCTTGTCAAGCAGCACCTGGCCCCCACTGGGCGAGGTGATGACGCTTTTAACTTCCTGAATGCTGGTGTACTGGCGGTGCAGGCCGCTGGGCATCAAATCGACGTAATGAATGGTTTCGTCTTTGGTGCCGTAGGGCATGTCGCCCAGCTCAATGCGACGCAGGTATTTAACCCAGCTCACGCCTTGCACACCGGGAACGATGAGGCGCAACGGGTAGCCGTTTTCGGGCCGCAGCATTTCGCCATTTTGGCCATAAGCCACCAGCACCTCACCACTCATGATGGCGCTGAGTGGAATGGTGCGCGTCATGCTCGAACCATCGGCTCCTTCTGCCAGTACAAATTTGCCGCGAGCGCCTGGCCTAAGGTCTGCGCCGCACAATTCCAACAGCGTTCGCAGCGGCACGCCGGTAAATTCGCTGCAACTGAGCATGCCGTGCGTGTACTGCACGGTGGGCACGGCTGCATTACTCCACTCCATGCCAGTGTTGGCACCGCACTCAATAAAGTGCATGCGGCTGACGCTGGGCAAGCGCATCAGTTCGTCCACCGTGAACACCATTGGGCGTTTCAGCAGGCTGTCGTCTGAGCCATTGATCATCAGCCGGTGTTTAGACGGGTCAATGTCCCACCAGCCCTGGTGATGCCGCTCAAAGTGCAGACCACTCGGCGTGATGATGCCGAACAGCCCCTGCAAAGGACAAAAACTCACGCTGGCCTGGCCAACGCGGGTCAGGCCCGGACTTTCCCGGCGTTGCAGGTTTTTTTCAAACTCGCTGGGCAAACCGTAAGGGCGGGCAACCACAGGCTGGCCCAAGCCTTTGGTGTGGGCGGGTAAATTGAGGATGTTGGGGTCGCCCTCACCCGCCTTTGCAGTTTGAGCGGCGACTGAGTTTGACGCGAGCCCGGCTGCCACAAAAGCTGACGCCAAAAATCCACGGCGACCGGCGGCCACGTCTTTTATCTGCGCAGGCGATAAAAAGCTTTCCGGCGCGCGTTGGATAAATCTACTTAGCATTAGCGTTCTATTCCGTACGCGGTTAAGCGGCAACCATTTGCGGCACCAATTTGTCTGACGCTGCCACTGCGTCAGGCTCATCGAGTTCAATGGCTATTTGAGTGCACACGCTACGGCACAGGGCGACGGCTTTTTCGCTCTGCACCCGGTAAATCACTTGAGTGCCCACTTTGCGCTTGGCAAGCACGCCGGTGCGAAACAAAACAGCTAAATGCTGCGACAAATTGGGCTGCGTAGTGTCAATCTCAACCAACAGTTCGTTGACCGATTTTTCACGCAGACACAGAGCACTCAAAATCCGCAGGCGCATGGGGGTTGCCAGCACTGAAAACAGTTCGGCGGCGGCCTCGAAGACCCGCCCATCTTCTGGGGAAGGGCCGCTTTGTATTGGGGCTTTATCGCGAATCATGATGTCTCTGAGTGATTAATATAAGCAAGTACTTATATTAAGAGCTTGAGCAGCTTGTGTACACAGGGCTTACCCCTAAGCGACCGCATCAGTGCGCAGTCTTCATGGGGCTAGCCTTGGCAACATCAAAAAATCCCCACCGCGTAACACTGCGTGATATAACCACACAAGATGTAGTTCGCCCGATCTCAATCCAGGTACACCACGACTGCTATGACGGCAAAAAAAACGAAATCGATGCTTACGCGCACGCTGCTTTCGGTCACGTTACTCATTGGCATGGCGCCAGCGTTAGCGGAGGTTGACTCAGTCGTTAAGAGCGCTCGGGAGTTGCTGGATAAAAACCAGGCCAAGCAGGCGTTCGACTTGCTTGAGCCGCTTGAAGCGGCGCGCGCGGGCGACCCGGACTTTGACACCGTCATGGGCATTGCCGCAAACGAAACCGCACAGTACACGCGTGCGGTTTTCGCGCTCGAAAGGGTATTGTCAGTGCAGCCCGAGAATTCTCGTGCCCGTGCAGAACTAGGCCGAGCCCTTTTCGCTGTGGGCGACCTGCCCTCGGCACGTCAAGTATTGCTTGATACCAAAAAAGGCAACATCCCCACCGAAGCAGCCAGCACGATAGACCAGTTTTTGCGAGCCATTGACCGCGCCGAAGTAGCCGCCCGGTCTTCGATACGCACCTATATCGAGGCCAGCGTTGGCTATGACACCAACATCAATGCCGGGCCTGGCAATGCAAATATCGCGGTACCGGCGTTTGGCGGTTTGATTCTGACATTGAACAATTCAGCGGTAGCCACAAAAGACAGTTTTGCGACTCTCGGCGCTGGTCTGTACGCGCGTTATGTGGTCGACCCGCGTTGGTCGCTGATTGGCAGTTTTTCAGGCAACGGACGCGGCAACCAGACGGGCGCGAACAGGGTTTTCAATAACCTGCAGTTCGACGGTAACTTTGGTGCCAGTTACCGTTACGACAAGCATGAATTTTCAGGCGTGGTGCAGGCAGGCAGCTTTGACCTGAACGGCTCGCGTGTCCGTAATCAGGCGGGCGTGGTTGGCGAATGGACTTACAAAATTGACGGTGCACGGCAAATCAGCAGCTATCTGCAATGGGGTACCTTGAGCTATCCGGGGCAGGCGGTGCGCGATGTCAACCGGGGTGTGATTGGTACCTCGTACGCGCACTCTTTCAGCAACGGATTTTTGGGCTACGCAGGCGCCTATGTGGGCAGTGAAAAAGAAAAAAACAGCGCTTTCCCCCAAGTCGGCCACAAGCTTTACGGCGCTAGATTCGGAGCCCAGCAAGAAATCACACCCTTCGTCGCCGCGTTTGCAAACCTGAGCTTTGAAAATCGCAAATTCAACGGCGCGGACCCTTTGTTTCTGGTCACTCGCAATGACGACCAATTCACGCTTAACCTCGGGCTCAACTGGGTGCCTGCAAAGTCCTGGCGCATCACGCCTCAGTTGTCCCTGACCTCTGTCAAGTCCAATGTGGCCATTTCTGACTTCAAACGAGATGTGCTCTCTGTAACGGTGCGCCGCGATTTCTAGCTTCAACATTTAGCCTGAATATTTAGTCAAATCGGTAAAAGCAATATGTCCAACGCAACAAACTCCCTCGGGCTCAAACATACAGTACTCGTCATAGCTCTGGCTGCGGCCTACCCTATGCAGGCCCTGGCGGCCGCTTCAGCTGGTATTGCGCAATTTATTGCCGGCGATGTCAACGTGCGTCGCCCTGATGGCAAGACTGATCCACTGGTCAAGGGCAAGGATATTGAAAGTGGCGAAGCCATCGTGACGGGCACTACAGGCCGGGCACAGGTCAGGTTTACCGACGGCGGACTGATCTCTCTACAGCCCAACACTGAATTCAAAATTGCCAACTACGTGGATCAAGCCGACCCCAAACAAGACCGCTTTCTGGTCGATCTGCTGCGCGGCAGCATGCGGGCCATCACAGGGCTGATAGGCAAGCGCAACCGTGAAAACTACAGGGTCACCACTACTACGGCGACCATCGGAATACGCGGGTCGGGTTTCAACGCGGGTTACAACCCGGACGGCTCATTGGGCGTGACCACGGAGCTTGATGCCATTGAGGTCTGCACCTCAGGTGGCTGTGTCCGTTTGATAGCCGGCGAGTCTGTGCGGGTCAACAACAGCACCGATGCACCCGTTCGTACGGTTGCCAAAGCCCCCGTGCCAACACCCCCGCCACAGCAGGATACTGAAAATTCCGGTAACAAGACCTCATCGGACGGTAAAGCAGAAATCGTTACCACCACGGCAGGCTTTAAAACCGCTGCGGCGGATGCTGCAAAGTCAGGCAGCTCCAGCAGTTCCAGTAGCTCCAGCAATTCGACAAACACGCCGGCGGTGCCGGTTGACGGCAAGACCATCAACACGGGAACCTTCACCAGCATCTTTGGAGTCGGTCACTTTCAGACCCTCTTGAGCACGTTGGACCCTAACGGCACCTATATCGTGCCATCCAACGGTTCGGTCACTCTGGATACAGGCAAGTTGACGAACTTCACCACCGGTGGTTCAGCCTTTACCCCGGTTGTAAGCCTGACGGGCGGTTCACTGGGAACCGTTGCTACCAACGATTTCATCGGTTGGGGTAACTGGGTCACAAGCTCAAGGGATATCTCAGGAAGCATATCGACCATTAACCATCTGCACTATGTTGTTGGCCAGCCAACTTCGGTGCTACCGACCACGGTGGGCCTCGCAAGCTACGCATTGGCAGGCTCAAGCGTCCCGACTTCGTATCTGGGCATTAGTGGCACCCTCAACACTGCGACATTCCAGGTCAACTTCGACCCGGCGCAGCTTGGTGGACCACTGCTTAGAGTCAATATCGCTACTTCATTCGGCAATATCACTGAGAACTTTGTGTACTTCTCAAACTCGAACTTTGCAAGTACAAGTGGTGCGGTCAAAGGCTTCTTCGTCGGCCCGGCTGCAGCTCGTGCCGGTCTTGTTTACAACGGGAATGTCGTCGGCGGCGGAACTTTCACTGGCGCAGCAGTCTTCCAGAAGTAGCCAAAGCCATCGGGCTCAGCGCAGATAATAGCCAAGGTCCCGCTCGGTCGCGTCAGCCCCATGAAGCAGAGCGGCCTGATGCCTTGCAGCGCGACCCATCTCGATGCGCAAGTCCGTCGAATTGCTCAACTTCATCAGCGCATCGTAGGCCTGCTCCTGTGACTCAAACAAGACGCCTGAGCCGCCCACCTCCATCACCTCGGCATAGCCACCACGCACATGCGCCACCACCGGCAAGCCGCAGGCCATTGCTTCAAGCACCACTCGGCCGTATGCCTCTGCCGATGTACCTGTACGGTAAAAAAAAGTGTCCAGGCTGGCGTAAAAATCGGCTACCGACTCTGCACCCGCTGGCAACAACTCAATACCATCAGTGCCGCTCAAGGCCGGGCCCAAGCAGGTGCCGCCCATGATGCGTACCCTGATGCCGCGACTGGCCAGCATCCGGTACAGCGCCAGGTCTTCGGGGTGATGCTTGTCCAGGGTATCGCGGCTAACCCGGCCAACCGTAAATGGTCGCTCAACCGGCGTTGCTTCAAAACGCTTGTCGGCAACAGCCAGAAAAGGGCGCAAGTCCATCAGGCTACGGATAACTGTGCCCGGCAGACCGACGCTTAGTTGCAGCATGCGGGATACAAAAACCAACTCAGGCTCCAGCCCGGTTGCCTCACGCAGGTTTTCAACCACTGCAAATAACTGGGCATGACTGGCAAGGTTATAGAAAAGAATGACGCGTTCAAACCGTGCGTACTTGAGCCAGATGCCGGGGCGTATGTGGACCCCAGCTACCAGCAACACACCGCCATTGGGATACTGGTGCGAGAACGGTTGTATGGTTGCAATACCCTGCCCTGCGTAAGCTGGGTGCGGCGGCGCATCAGACCAGATTTTCACGGGTCGTCTATCTGAAATCAAACGCCGAATGTCCAGTAGCTCACGCTCTGCTCCCGTGAACACCTCGGTGAAATGCCCCATCAAATGAAGCGTAGATGGAGCTGCGGCTGGCACAGAAATCGGCATGGAAACTGTCATGCCACGCATCATAGACAAGCGGCGCAGGCCCCCTGCTGCCACATAATTGTGGCCATGGAAAACCTCCACAGTACCTGGATGCATCGCGGCACAACACTACACGCCGAAGGCCAGCCAGAACGCGCACTCGTCGCCTTCGAAAACGCATTGGCACTGGCACCCAACGATCTTAATACCGTATCGGCCTGCGCCACACTGCTCACAGCCCTTGCCAGACCTGTGGCGGCCTACAACATACTGCTGTCGGTTGAGGCACTGCTGCTTGGCGATGCCGATGGCGCGGCCAACCTGGCGATTGCCGCTGAAGCATGCGGCGACCTGACCAGGGCGCGCAGCGCCTACCAGTGCGCGCTGGCGCTTAACCCACTGCACCTGCGGTCGCTCAACAATGTCGGTATGCTCGCAGCCGCGCAATCGCAATGGGAGCTGGCGATTGAATGTGCCCGGCAATGCCTGGCGCTGGATGTCAACGAAGCTAAACACCATACCAATCTGGCGGATTTTCTGACGGGCAGTCGCCGTTACGAAGAAGCGCTTGAAGTCATCGCGGCAGCCCGCAAGCGATTTCCTGACAACTTAGGCATAAGCGCACGCTTCATCGCGGTATTGGCTTTCAGAGGTGATCTGGAAAAGTCGGCAGCCACGGCAGACACACTGGACGCAGCCGGTAAAGCTGGCCTCCATGAATTTCTTGAACGCCTCATGCAGGCAGACGATGCAGACAACAAACTTCGGCCCTCACCCACTACCCAGCCAGATGCCTTGCAGCTCTATACCGCCCAGGCGTTTAATGCCATGGCCGTTTGCGACTGGAGCGCTTATGACCAGCTAGCAGCCACACTACGCAGCAGCGTTGCCCAGGCCATACGCAGCGGCCAGAGTCGGGACTGGCGCGACGCGCAGTTTTACGGTTTGATGCTGGGCCTGGATGAGATCGAACTCGCTCAGATGCGAGATATTTCGACCGCAACCATCGCTGCCAATTTAGTTACCAAAACACGAATATTCCTGCCCGCTTTTGTCCGAAAGCAGTTGACGGCAAACCGCAATGATGGCCGCATCCACGTCGGGCTTGCGGTTAAAAGCCTGCGTGATCCGCACTATGTTGAAGCACTTAAGCGGCAGCTTGAACTGCATGACGCAGCGCGCTTTGCGATTCACGTTTATTCGCCAACCCGTCAGCCCATGGCGTATCAGGCCGACCCGCTGCGCACCTGCTCTGCAAGCGTCGTCGAAACAGCCCACATGACGCACGCAGAAGCTGCGGGCCGCATCCGGCTTGACCAGCTCGACGTGTTTGTGGACATGGCGTTTGACTCGGCCTGGTGCCGACCCGAAATCCTTGCCCTGCGAGTGGCACCGGTACAAATTCGCCAGCTCACCTGGCACCGGCATAACCCGCCCCAGCCTTGCGACTACAACCTATCGGACACCTTTGTACATCCCGCCGGGCTTGACCTGACCCCCTACGGTTCGGTGGTGCGCTTGCCATATACCTGCTGGCTGGCAAGCGATGACAGCGAAGCATCAGCCAACCGCCCGACACGGGCCAGTGCGGGTCTGCCCGAGGGCGCGCTGGTGCTTTGCGCCATGGTTCATGCCGTTGCCATAGACCCGCAAACCTTTGGCCTGTGGATGAAAATTCTGCGCTCTTTGCCAGATGCCGTGCTGTGGCTACCCGCCTACGGTTTGGCAACCTCTGCCAATCTGGTGCGTGAAGCGCAAGCAGCCGGCGTTGCAGCTGGCAGGCTTTTGTTCGCGATGCCGATGCCGCGTGCAGAAACCCTGGCTTGTATGCAGCACGCTGATTTGTTTTTAACCCCGCTGCGCTTCAATGCCATTGAGGGCATGGTTGATGCGCTGCGTGTGGGCGTTCCCGCCATCAGTCATGCAGGTAACAGCATGGCCTCGCGCATGGGCGGCAGCGTTCTGCGGGCAGCGGGCATGGCGGACTGTATTTCAGAAAGTTTGCAAGGCTATGTCGCGCAGGCCCTGCATCTCGGGCGCAACGCGCAAGCTTTGTCTGCGTTGAGGCAGCGACTGGAGTCGGCCAAATCTGCCGCACCGCTATTTGACCTGCCCTCGCGTGTTCGGGAGTGGGAGGCCGCCTGGACGGTAATGGCCGAGCGGGCGCGGGCTGGTTTGCACCCAGTCGCATTTGATGTACCGCACTACATCAGCTTGGAAGCTGCTATCAAATAAGAAGCTGGTTACGCCCGTATTAATTGGGCTGCAGGCACTTTTTACTGCTGTGGAAGGTCGCAAACAAGGCCTGTAGGCTCTAATCCAGCCATTTCCTTTGCATCAGCGATTTTCATAGCTTTTGATAAAGCCACCCCATTTTTCACAGCGGTGAGTTCCGCAAGAATAGAGATGGCAATCTCGGACGGTGTCTTGCTGCCGATATACAGACCAATCGGTCCGTGGAGTTTGTCGAGCTGCTGGGCTGTCATGTCGAAGTGCTCGGCCAGACGCTCACGACGCTTCTGGTTGTTGAGGCGCGAACCAATGGCGCCCACGTAAAACGCTTCAGACTGCAACGCTTCCATCAAGGCGAGGTCATCAAGCTTGGGGTCATGTGTCAGCGCAATCACCGCGCAACGTGCGTCAAGCTTCATGGCCTGCACCACGTCGTCGGGCATACCGGTGGCCAGTTCCACACCAGCAACTACCCATGACTGGCGGTATTCCTCACGTGGGTCGCACACCGTCACGGCGTAGTCCATGCCCTGAGCAATTTGCGCCACAAAGCGCGACAACTGGCCGGCACCAATGATGAGCAAACGCCAGCGCGGACCATGCAATGTCACCAGTGCGGCCTTCGATACCTGCATGGCCTGGCTCGGTTGCGCCGGGCTGAGCGTGACTGCGCCAGTCTGCAAATCAAGCCGCCGTGCCACCAAATCACCCGCCTGCAAACGGGCTAGTAATTCGCTTATCTGGCTGGCTACGCTCAAAGGTTCAATCGCCAGTTCAATCGTGCCGCCGCACGGCAAGCCAAAGCGATGCGCTTCATCAGCCGTGATGCCATAGGTGACGATGCCGGGCTGCGTGCGGTTCAGGCCCTCGCGCCGCGCCCGGTCAATCATGTCGTCTTCGATGCAGCCGCCTGAAACGGAGCCGACCACGCGGCCATCTTCACAAATAGCCAGCATCGAGCCTTCGGGCCGCGGGCTGGAACCCCAGGTTTTTAGCACTGTGACCAGTTCGCAGCGCAGGCCACTTGCCAGCCACTGCGAACAGGTTTTCAGTACTTCAAGATCTATGTTGTCCATCGCCCTAGAGTAACCAAAAACTCAGGCTTTCGCCAGGTTCTCATGCAGCGGCAAGTTGCGCACGCGTTTGCCCGTTGCAGCAAACAGCGCATTGGCCACAGCAGGGGCAATCAGCGCGGTAGCTGGCTCGCCAATACCGCCTGGTTTTTCAGTGCTTGGCACCAGTGTGATGTCGATCACCGGTGACTCGTTCATACGCAAAATCGGGTAGTCACCGAAGTTGCCTTGCTGCACGCGGCCTTTGTCTAAAGTAATCTGGTTGTTCAACGCCGCCGACAAACCAAACACCACGCTGGACTGGATTTGCGCCTGCACCGTGTCGGGGTTGACCATGCGGCCCAGGTCGGCTACCACCGTGACCTTGTGTACCGTGATCTGCTTGTCTTTGACAGAAATTTCAGCGACTTGCGCCATGTAGGTGTCGTAGCCTTCCATCAGCGCAATGCCTCTGAAACGGCCTGCGGGCGCTGGCGTTGCCCAGCCTGCTTTTTCAGCAGCCATTTTGAGCACATTGGCAAAGCGCGGCTGCTTGTCTAACAGCGACATGCGGTAGGTATACGGGTCTTTACCCGCAGCCAGGGCCATCTCATCGACAAAGCTTT
Source organism: Burkholderiales bacterium (assembly GCA_038226155.1). Lineage (GTDB taxonomy): Bacteria > Pseudomonadota > Gammaproteobacteria > Burkholderiales > Burkholderiaceae_C > Polaromonas. The sequence goes on along the minus strand of JBBRQQ010000024.1, from coordinate 14,328 downwards.
CATTGGCAAAGGCGTTCAGCGCATGGCTGACCGATCGCCAGTAGCCGACGCGCAAACCGCTGTCGAGAATGACCATGTCGTATTTGGTGTTGGGGATGTCGTAAGGCATCACGCCCGCCTCGGCCATGAAGGGGTCTAGCGTTTCTTTCGGCAGGCCAAACGCGCGCTGGGTGATCGACTGCGATGTGAGCTTGAAGTTAAACGCCACTGGTTTGCCGTCCGCGCCCAATGCCGCAGACAACTGGTTCAGTGCCATGGGACGGTAGAAGTCGTGCGTAGTGTCGTCTTCACGGCTCCATAGCAGCTTGACGGGCTTGCCAACAGCTTTGGAGATTTGCGCCGCCTGGATGATGAAGTCCACCTCCAGTCGACGACCAAAACCACCGCCAAGAAAGGTGGTCTTTAGCGTGATGTCCTCCGGCTTGATTCCCAGCGCCGCAGCCACGCCGCCTTCTGCACCCTGCTGGAATTGCGTCGGGCCAATTAACAGGCATTTGCCGTTTTTGTAATCAGCCGTGAAATTTTGTGGCTCCAGCGTCGCGTGGGCCAACAAGGGAGACACATATTCAGCTTTAACCATCTTTGAAGCACCCTGCATGGCAGATGCGGTGTCGCCCTTGGGCGCAACGATGGGAATCGCCTTGCCGGTATCAGCCGCCTTGCGAATGCCGTCCAGCATGCTGGTGTGGCTGATGGCCGCGCCAGCGCCTTCGTCCCACTGCACGCTCAAGGCTTGGCGTGCCTTGAAGGCATGCCAGTAACTATCGGCCACAACCGCCACACCGTCAGGTATTTGCACCACGTCAACCACGCCGGGCATGGTTTTGGCTTTACTGGCATCAAAGCTTTTGACCTTGCCGCCAATCACCGGGCACTGCTCCAGGCTGGCGTAGACCATGCCGGGCAGCTTCACGTCAATGCCAAACTCGGCTGTGCCGTTGACCTTGGCCGGCGTATCAAGCCGCTTGGTGGCTTTTCCCACGATGGTGAAGTCTTTCGGGTCCTTAAGCACGACTTTTTCAGGCACGGGCAGCTTCGAGGCCGCCTCTGCCAAAGCGCCATAAGTAGTTTTTTTGCCGTTGGCACCGATCACCATGCCGTTTTCAGCCCTCAGCGTCGATGCGTCCACATTCCATTTGGTTGCTGCCGCAGAAATCAGCATCATGCGCACTTGGGCGCCTGCGATACGCAGTTTTTCCCAGCCATCACGCACCGAGGTCGAGCCGCCAGTAATCTGAGCCCCCAGCAAGGCATTGACGTAAACCTTGCCCGGTGGGGCAATCGCGACCTTGATTTTGCGAAGGTCAACATGCAGTTCTTCGGCAATCAGCATCGGCATGGAGGTGTAGACGCCCTGCCCCATTTCAGACCGCGCTGACAGCAGCGTAACCGTGTTGTCATCGGCGATATGTACCCACGCATTGGGCGTGTACATCGTGCCCGCAGCCTGGGCTGTGAGCGGCAAACCCAGTGTGACACCCATCATCAGCCCGCCTGTGACAGCAGATGATTTGAGGAAGCCGCGACGATTGATTGAAGTAATTTTGGTTGTTGTTGTCATGGTGATTCCCCTTTTATGCTTTGCGCATGGTTGAAGCTGCATCCTTGATCGCAGCTTTGATGCGCGGGTAGGTGCCGCAGCGGCAAATGTTGCCGCTCATGGCTGAGTCAATGTCGGCATCACTGGGGTTTTTGTTTTTACTCAGCAGCGCCGCAGCACTCATCAACTGGCCCGACTGGCAATAGCCGCACTGCGGCACATCGTGCTTGATCCACGCCACCTGAAGCGGATGCGTATTGTTGCGCGACAGGCTTTCGATAGTCGACACCTTTTGGCCAGCTGCTGCGGACAATGGTGTCTGGCACGACCGCACCGGCTGGCCGTTGAGGTGCACCGTACACGCGCCGCACAGCGCCGCACCGCAACCAAACTTGGTACCTGTCATGCCCAGCTCGTCACGTATGACCCACAAAAGCGGGGTGTCGGGTTCGGCATTGACGGTTACGGCGCGGCCATTCACGTTGATTTTTGTTGTCATGGTGGGAGTCCTTATACAAATGGTTATTTTTTATCAACGTGTCATGCTACGACTGTAGATGGACCCAGACCCACGTAGAAACCCTAGAACTGTCGCGCAGGAAACAACCTGGAACAACTTGACGAAGTGCCGTCTGCGCCTTAGTCCACCCAGGGCGACTTCATTTCAACCTGACCGAGTCCGGGTCTTTCTATGGCGGCGAGGCGAATTTTTCCGGTCATAAAAGTATCCAAAGCTCTGGCGCGACAAATGCATAATATTTAATACCCATCTGAATTCAATAGCCTTGCCAAATTTTTCAAAAGACGAGCCATGACCCAAATGTCCTCGGCGCCATTGCCCAGTTGGGGTGACGCACCCACCAGCCAGCCACCTGGCTGGATCTACACCGACAAAGCGCTTTACGAGCGTGAAATGGAACAACTGTTTTACAAAGGCCACTGGTGCTATGTAGGCCTGGAATGCGAGGTACCCAAAGCCGGTGACTTCAAGCGCACCAAAATTGGAGAGCGCAGCGTGGTGATGGTGCGCGAGCGTGGCCGCCTTGGCCAGCCAGACCAAATCCATGTGCATGAAAACTTGTGTGCGCACCGCGGCGTTGCTTTTGTGCGCGAGCGGGTTGGCAATGTGCGCAGCTTTGTCTGCCCCTACCACCAGTGGACCTACAAGCTCAACGGCGATTTGGTGGGCCTGACCTTCAAAAATGGCGTTGAACGCATAGAGGACGACGGCAGCAAGACCATGCAGGGCGGCATGAATGAAGACTTCAAGCTGTGTGACCACGGCCTGACAAGTTTGAAGGTGGCGCGGCGTGGCGGTGCGGTATTTGCCAGCTTTGACAACGACGTGGAAAGTTTTGAAGACTACCTGGGGCCCGAGGTCATGCCCTACTACGACCGCATCTTTCACAAGCCGCTTAAATTGCTGGGCATGAACCGCCAGCGCATTCCCGCCAACTGGAAGCTGATGCAGGAAAATATCAAGGATTCTTACCACCCCGGACTACTTCACACCTGGTTTGTGACTTTTGGCCTGTGGCGTGCTGACCAAAAAAGTAACCTTGTAATGGACGCAAGACACCGTCACGCCGTGATGGTGGGCACGCGAAATGCCGGTACTGCAGGCGCGATTACCGAGGGCGTGACCAGCTTCAAGGCCAATATGGTTTTGCAGGACGACCGGGTATTGGACGTGGTGCCCGAGGCATGGTGGAACGGCCCCACCGTGACAATGATGACGCTGTTCCCCTCGCTGGTGATTCAGCAGCAGGTTAACAGCCTGTCAACCCGGCAAATCATGCCGGTGGCACCCGGTGTCTTTGATTTCGTCTGGACGCATTTTGGCTTCGAAGACGACACCGAAGAAATGACCCGCCGCCGCTTGCGCCAGGCCAATCTGTTTGGCCCGGCTGGCTATGTGAGTGCAGACGACGGCGAAGTGATTGAATTTGTGCAGCAAGGCTATGAGTCCAATAAACATGCGCGTGCCGTCGCTGAAATGGGTGGCACCACGGTAGCGCCCACCCAGCATAACGTGACCGAAACGCTGATTCGCGGCATGCATGAATACTGGCGCGACCAGATGGAAGTTTGACTGTGGATTTCGCACTCTTTCAAGAGGTGTTGAACCTGCAGCTTCGCTATGCACAAGCGCTGGACAGCAACGACATCAGCGCATGGCCCGATTTTTTTACCGATGACTGTATTTACAAGCTGCAGTCTCGTGAAAATTTTGACCGCCAGTTACCGCTTTGTATTTTGAGTTTCGAGAGCAAAGGCATGATGATTGACCGCGTGTATGGTGTGGTCAACACCATCTACCACGACCCCTACAGCCAGCGCCACGTATGCGGTGCGCCGCTCATCACACGCGTTGACGGCGAGCAGATTGAATGCGAGAGCAGCGTGGTGGTGATACGCACACCGCGTGATGCAATGCCGTACATACTGTGTGCAGGCCGCTACATCGACAAGCTCACGCGCCAGGGGGGCGAGCTTAAATTTACCGAGCGGCTGGTGATTTTTGACAACGACCTGATTCCGAATTCCATCATCAAGCCGGTTTAAAAATTACGAAGCTATTGAGCAATGCGATCCCTGATCTGCTGCAACGCAGCCGGGTCATCCATGGTCGTCAAATCTCCTGCGTCCCTGCCCTCGCATACCGCCTGAATGGCGCGGCGCAGCAACTTGCCGCTTCGGGTTTTGGGCAGCAGCGTGACGAAGCGCACGCGGGATGGCCGGGCCACTGCGCCCAGGTCACCATCGACACGTCTCAATATTTCACCTTCCAGCTTGAGAGAGGCGTTAACGTCGCCCATCACTGATGAATCCTTGGGCACCACAAACGCCATCGCGACCTGCCCTTTCAGATTGTGCGCGACGCCGACCACGGCCACCTCAGCCACACCCGCATGGCCAGAGATGCTTTCTTCGATTTCGCGCGTGCCCAGCCTGTGGCCCGCCACGTTGATCACGTCGTCGGTGCGGCCCAAAATAAAGTAGTAGCCGTCGGCATCACGAATACCCCAGTCAAAGGTGCTGTAGACCAGCTTGCCGGGTATTGATTTCCAGTAGGTGTTGACGAAGCGCGCGTCGTCTTTCCAGATGGTTTGCATAAAGCCGGGTGGTGTCGGGCCTTCGATGACCACCACGCCTTTTTCGTTGGGCTGTGTCAACTCTTCGCCAGTGGACTCGTGAAGGATTTTGACCTTGTAGCCATACATGGGTATGCCTGGGCTGCCAAATTTGCTGGGTTTTTTCTCGACACCGTTGGCAATCGTGATGAGCGGCCAGCCGGTTTCGGTTTGCCAGTAGTTGTCGATGATGGGCACATTTAGACCCTCGCTAATCCATCGCGCCGTGGGTTCATCGAGCGGCTCACCGGCCAAATACAAAGCCCGCAAGCTCGACAAATCGTATTTTTTAAGCAGCGCGGGGTCTTGCTTCTTCAATACCCGCACCGCCGTTGGTGCACTAAACATCGCCGTGACCCTGTACTTTTCAACCAGGCTCCACCAGATACCGCCATTGGGTTGACCGTCCATGCCCTGCGTGGGCAGGCCTTCATACATGATGGTGGCCATGCCCGCAATCAGCGGGCCATAAACGATGTAGCTGTGGCCCACCACCCAGCCAATGTCGCTGGTCGAGAAATAGGTTTCACCCGCGCGACCATCAAAAATGTGCTTCATGCTGGCGGCCAATGCCACCGCATAACCACCGGTGTCGCGCTGCACGCCCTTGGGCTTGCCGGTGGTACCGCTGGTGTAAATGGTGTAGCTGATATCGGTTGAATCCATCCATTCGCACGGCACTTCTGCATCCATATTTTGTGCACGCAAGTCGCTCCACGAATGGTCACGGCCAGCGCTGATGCTCATGGGTGCCAGCTTGCGGTCAACCAGCAGCACAGACTCGGGTTTGTGGGCCGCCAGGCGAATGGCTTCGTCGAGCAGCGGCTTGTACGCCACCACCTTGCCGCCACGCGAGCCCGCATCGGCACTCACAATGACCTTGGGCGATGCATCGTCAATACGCGAAGCCAAAGAGCCACTGGCAAAACCGCCAAACACAACGCAGTGAATCGCCCCAATGCGTGCGCAGGCCAGCATGGCAAAGGCAGCCTCGGCCATCATCGGCATGTAGATCAGCACGCGGTCGCCCTTCCCTACGCCGAGCGCCTTCAGGCTGGCAGCCATGCGCTGCGTTTCAGCCTGCAGTTCCTTGAAGCTGTAGGTCTTTTCAACACCGGTTTCACTCGACACATAAATCAGCGCGGCCTGCTCACCACATGTGGCCACATGCCGGTCTATCGCGTTGTGGCACAGGTTGGCTTTGCCGCCTTCAAACCAGTTGGCAAACGGCGGCTTGTCGTAGTTGCAGACGCGATCAAACGGCTTAAACCAGTCAATGAGTTTGGCCTGTTCGGTCCAAAAGGCATCGGGCTGGTCAATCGACTGGCGGTAAAAATCTGCGTAGCTGGTCATGAAGGCGGTCTCCGGCTGGTCGTTATGAAACACGAAACTGAATTCATAATTATGGATATTGCGCTTGCAGGATGCTGACGACGAGCCTGCTAGGCTGTTTTAAAAATTGTGATTTTGCGTTCAGGCACTAGAAAACGTCCAAAAAAATTGCTTTTCAAAGCACAAAAAGGACCTCTAACCCAATAGAAACGGGCGTGACCAGCTATTAAAACCGTAGCGGGTCAACGGTGGCAACTCACTTCATCAGCGCAAGGACATCTCTGAACAGCTCATGCTCCGCCGTGCGCAGCCACTCAAACGCCACCATCTCGGTTGTCACCAGCTCTGCGCCGTTACCGGCCAGGCGGTCGAACGCTGCGTCGCGGTTGCGTTCGCTGCGTGAGCTACAGGCATCGGTCACGACCCATACCTCGAACTCTTCTTCAAGCAAATCAAGCGCGGTTTGCATCAGGCAGACGTGCGCCTCGCAGCCCGCGATAACGATGGTGCTGCGGCCTTCAGGCTCTCCGTCCTGCTGCTGCTGCCGCTGCAGGTGCTTGGGCAGGCTGCGGGCGTTTCCCTGCGGTGGCCTTGCTACCTGCTTCTGCACCGGCGGGCGCAGCCAGTCCCCAAGGCCATCGGCCACCGCGCTGAAATGCATTTTTGAAAGCGTCTTGCCGCCAGCGGCTTCAATCGCCGCATGAACTTCAGCGACGTTTGGCCCTAGCTTTTCGAGATTTTCCGCTGTGCCCCACACAGGCACTTCAAGCAGCTTTGCCATACGCGCCAACCGCACGGCGTTCGCAATGACGAGGCTGTTTTCAAAAATGGCGGGCATCAGGCGAACCTGGTAATCCACCAGTACGAGTTGGGAGTCATCGGCGTCTAGCAACATAGGAAATCCTGAAAGTTTATCGAGGGTTAGCGGTATAAATGTGCCGTTCGCTACATCTTAAATTGAACAGTGTTCAAATTACGCGAATCCCAAATCTAAAGGCCCGACCATGAATGCACCTGCCCCAGCCGCCACCCTGATGTCTGGCGACGACTTTCGTGAATCTTTGCGACGCTACAAGCCCCGCGTTTTTCTCGATGGCAGGCAGGTTGAAAGCGTGGTGGACGAACGCGGCTTTGGCCCCGGCATCAATGCGATTGCGCTGACCTACGACTACGCACTCAAACCCCGGTACGCGCCCATCATGACGGCGGTGCAGCACACCAGCGGCAAGCTGGTCAATCGCCTGACGCATATCAACACCAGCAGCGGCGACCTGCTGAACAAGCTCGAAGCCGTGCGCCTGGTCTGCCAGGAAACCGGCTGCGCCCAGCGCTACCTGGTGCACGACGCGTTGAACGCGGTTGGTCAGGTCTCGGCCCGCATTGACGATGCCTTGGGCACCACCGACTACAACACCAAATTTTTAAACTACCTGCACCGCGTGCAGGACCAGGACTTGACGCTGGCGATTGCCATGACTGACGCCAAAGGCGACCGCTCGCGCCGCCCGCATCAGCAAGCCAACGTGGACAGCTATGTGCATGTGATCAAGCGCAATGCCGTGCATAACGGCATGCGTGGCATCATCATCAGCGGCACCAAGGCCATCGTGACTGGTGCGCCTTACTCGCACGAGCTGCTGGTCATGCCGTGTCGCAACATGGGTAAGGAAGACGCTGACTTTGCAGTCTGCTGCGCGGTACCGCTGGATGCCCCCGGTCTAACCCTCGTAGCTCGTCCCGCAGGTCGACCCGGCGAAAAGCTCGAACATGGCGATGCCTTGTTCAGCCGCAAATACGGCCAGAGCACAGCGGTTTGCATGTTCGACAACGTTTTTGTGCCTTATGAAAGTGTGTTTTATGACGGCAGCGAAGGCACCTGGGAGCACAGTGGCCACCTGACCTACAGCTACGCCACGCACCACCGCCACACCTGCATAGCCGCACGTGCAGGCTTTGGCGATTTGCTGATTGGTGCAGGCGCGCTGATGTGCGAGGCCAACGGGTTTGACCCTGCCAAAGAGAGCCACCTGCGCGAGCAGATGGTTGAGCTGATCACCATCACCGAAGGCTTTTACGCTTGCGGCGTGGCGGCCAGCGTGTACGGCAAGGCTGACGAGCACAGCAAGACTTTCATGCCCGATGCGGTGTTTTCAAATATCGGCAAGCTGCTGCTGGCCACCAAGATTTACGACATGCACCGCATCGCGCATTACGTCAGCGGAGGGCTCATCGTTACCCTGCCCGGCCCTGATGAAGACCACAACCCTGAAACCGGTGCCAAACTGTCAGAAGTGCTGCGCGCCAATCCCGAAGTACCCTATGAGCAGCGGATTGAAACCGCACGCTTCATCGAAGACCTGACAGCCGGCTACCAGGGTGGCTGGTACAGCGTCATCAGCTTGCACGGCGGTGGCTCACCGGCGGCAATGAAGCAGGAAATTTACCGTAACTACCCGGTGGGTAGCAAGGTGGAATTGGTTGAAAGAATTCTTGAACGAGGCGTCGCACACGATCCCGACCGCGCCATCACCAAAAACCGCCAGCCAGGTAAATGCTGCGACACCGGCTGCACCACACCGGGCCAGCCCGTGATGGTGGATTTGCCTACAGTTGAGGCGACCTTGCCTTCGCGCCGGGCTCGCTGATGACGTAAAGGCTGCTGCCGTACAGCGTTTATATCCGGCCCAGATCCTGGATCGCGTCAACCACCATGCTGGTGCCCAGCGCAATCAGCAGAATGTCGGAAGCCACCCGCACATATTTGTGGCCAGCAGGCGGTGCACCCAGCTGAATCACCACGGCCGCTGGCACAGGGTAATAAACGACGCCTTGTGGCAACGGCTGGCCGATTGAATATTTCTTCGCCTGACCCGGGGGCAGGCAGCCATTGTTTTTCTTTGCCAGACCTGGAGGGCAACGCCCGGTGCTGAACTGCTGGCCGTAGTAGGTGTTGGCAGCTGCTCGCTGCTGTTCGCCAAAATAGCCGCCAACGCGAACGTCATCAACACGACCACCTTTGTTGCCAGCGTTGCCCCTGTGAGCTTCGCCTTGCTCGCCCTGCATCTGACCCTGGTTTTCACCCTTGTTTTTACCGCCTTTCCCAGCCCACTCGGGCTTTTCCGCGAAGCTGGCGCTGCATGCGAGCACCAAAGCCAGGCCGAGGGCCAAGCCCCGCGAAGATGTGATAGGGGCAAAAGTGCTGCGTGAAGTGGATGCTGTTTTCATGGGGAACTCCTTGTTGCGGGTTACCCGACTATAGGCCGGGCCACACCAAATCAGGTGTAGGTTGACCGCCTGACATTTTGTGCGCAGTGAACGCCTGCCGGAGCCGTGGCACGGTTTTACTTCGGCTGCACTGGCAACTGCGCAAACCGCAGTAATCGCGTCGCCAGCAAGGTCTCGACCAGAAAGCACACCAGTGCCAGTAAAAAAGAGACCACGCCAGACAGAAAACAGACCGTCGCAATCTTGAGTATGGGCAACTCGCTGGTCTCGCCCAGAAACAGCAAAATGATGGTCAGGCCAATCAGCATGGCGCAAAAAGTCAGCAGGGCCAGGCAGCCATTGACGAGCCAGCCGCGTTTGCGCAACTCGCCCAGCTCAGCGTACATTTTATTGGCTCTGTGCTCGACTACTTCGCCCGCCTCGAGCCGGTTCTCCAGAAGCCGCGCCCTGTCAATGATGCGGGCCAGACGGCCAGCGACAGCGGCAATCATGCCCGACACCGCAGTCAGTAAAAACACCGGCGCAACGGCCAGTTGAATGCCGTGCGTGACGGTCGAAAGATCGGGCGCAAAAATCATTCAGGAGCTCCATTGGCAATGCGGACAAGCGTGTATTTTCTCACGCGTTTGCAGCTGACCGCGATGTAGTCTCTGCCCTACATACGCTTGACATTGACGCCCGGATAATTTGACACAATACGCAATCTTCATTGCACAAGGACTATTCATGCTGCCAAACAAAGAAGGACAACACGTTCCTGATGTCACCTTTAAAACCCGTCGCGGCGAGGAATGGGCAGATGTCACCAGCGCGGATCTTTTCAACGGCAAAACCGTTGTCGTGTTCTCGCTGCCAGGTGCCTACACGCCTACCTGCTCGTCAACCCATTTACCGCGCTTTAACGAACTGGCCACCACTCTTAAGGCCAACGGTATTGACGATGTGATCTGCATGTCCGTCAACGATGCGTTCGTGATGAACGAATGGGGAAAGGCACAGGAAGCTGAAAACATCACGCTGATCCCCGATGGCAACGGCAAATTTGCTGAAGGTATGGGGATGCTGGTTGACAAAAGCAGCCTTGGCTTTGGCAAGCGCTCGTGGCGTTATTCAATGCTGGTGAAGGACGGTATTGTGCAAAAGATGTTTATCGAGCCAGAGCGCGACGGCGACCCGTTTGAAGTGTCTGATGCCGACACCATGCTGAAGTATGTGGCCCCCATAGCAAAACCCCCTTTGCCCGTGACGATTTTCACCAAACCGGGTTGTCCGTTTTGCGCACATGCCAAAGACATGCTGAAAGCGGCGGGGCTGCATTACGAAGAAATTTCACTCGGCAAAGGCATCACGTCACGCAGCCTGCAGGCGGTGGCAGGTGCAGGTACCGCTCCGCAAGTGTTCATTGGTGGCGAAAAAATTGGCGGCTCAGAGGCGCTGGCGGCATGGCTCACCCGATAAACGAACGGAAGGCTAAAGCCCCAATTCGCTCAAGCCCGGATGGTCGTCAGGGCGGCGCCCCAAGGGCCAATGGAACTTGCGGTCTGCTGCTTTGATGGGCAGGTCGTTGATGCTGGCGTGACGCACGTCCATAAGGCCATTCGCATCGAACTCCCAGTTCTCGTTGCCGTAGGAGCGAAACCAGTTGCCTGCATCGTCATGCCACTCGTAGGCAAAACGCACGGCAATCCGGTTACCCGCGAAGGCCCAGACTTCCTTGATGAGACGATAGTCAAGCTCACGCGCCCATTTGCGGGAAAGCAATCCAGCGATCTCGGCCCTGCCAGTGACAAACTCGGCCCGGTTGCGCCACCGGCTCTGCTCTGTGTAGGCCATTGAAACACGCTGCGGGTCACGGGTGTTCCAGCCGTCTTCCGCAGCGCGGGCCTTTTGTGCGGCAGTCTCAAAAGTAAAAGGTGGCAGTGGCGGCCTGGATTCCATAAAAAGCTCCTGAGTTGAAAATACTGATGTCAAGTTTAGTAGAGGAGCCATTGAAAGGCTGCACACATAAAGCACCGACCAGTCGCTATCGGGTAACCTTGTGCAAGTCAGACTTCAAAATCCTCAAATCCATCCATGAACGCCGACCAGAATGATCTTCTAACCCGCATTACAAGCGGTACGCCATGCGGCCAGCTCCTGCGCCAGTATTGGCAGCCAGCCGCATTGGTTGACGAGTTCAATCCGGCACTGGATGCACGCGTGGGTGCACGCCCTGTCAAGGCTGTCAAGCTGCTCGGGCAGGACCTGGTGCTGTTCAAGGACGCATCGGGTGCCTGGGGTTTACTTGACCGGGACTGCGCGCATCGCGGAGCCGACCTGGCTTTCGGCCGACTTGACAGCACAGATCAGGGCGGCGGCTTGCGTTGCCCGTTTCACGGCTGGAAGTTTGCTCCTGATGGCCGCTGCCTTGAAACCCCGGCAGAACCTGTTGGCAGCAAGCTGTGCAGCCGCATCAGGCAACGCAGCTACCCGGTACTGGAAAAAGGCGGCGTGCTGTTTGCATGGCTGGGTGACGAACGCAGCACGCCGCCGCCCTTTCCCGCATTTGACTGCTTTATCGCGCCAGCCAGCCACAGCTTTGCCTTCAAGGGCTTGTGGAATGCAAACTGGCTACAGGCTTTTGAAGTCGGCATTGACCCGGCACACCCCTCTTACCTGCATCGGTTTTTGCAGGACGAGACCTTGAGCAACATTGGGGGCAACGCCGCAGGCAAACAGTTTCGCAGCGCCAGTGCTGGTGAAATTGATGGCGAACGATGGCCCATGACACGCATCATGCGGGAGTTTGCGCAGCCCGACATCAGTTTTGAAGCCAAGCCCTGGGGCCTGCAGCTCACGGCGCTGCGGCGTATGACAGAGGCGCTCACGCATGTGCGCGTGACGCAGGCGATTTTTCCGGCGACGTTTGTGATTCCGCTGTCAGAGACCATGACTATCACGCAGATGCACCTGCCGGTTGATGACACCCACACCTACTGGTACACCTTCTTCACCAGCTTTGCCGGCCCGCTCGACAAGGAGGCCATGCGCGCCCAGCGCCAGCAGTTCATCACGCTGCCCGACTACATTCCAAAGGCTGGTCGCCACAACGACTGGGGCTTTAACGCCGAAGAGCAAATCAGTAGCACCTACCTCGGCATGGGCGAGGAAGATATCAACGTACACGACCAATGGGCCGTGGAAAGCATGGGTTCCATACAAAATCGCATGCGTGAGCACCTGGGCACCAGTGACAAGGTCATCATGGCCAATCGCCGGGCGCTGCTCAAGGCCATCGAGTCTGTGCAAAGCGGCGGTGTTGCACCCGGCATCGCTGATGTTGCGCAGGCTTCAAACATGCTCGGCCCTGATACGGTTGATGGCGTTGCGCCCGGTGCGCAATGGTCTGACTGGTGGCAAAACGCCGCAAAGTCCAAGCGCGCTACAGCGCCATGGAACACGACGCCCTGGAACACCGCGCCATGAGCAGCTTTGCAGGGCAATGCGGCATTCACGATACGACACGTCAGGGTTTGGCAACGCAGGTAGAGCGGCGCATTGAAGCAACTGGCACCGGGCTGGTTCGCTTTGCATGGTGCGACTTGCACGGCATGCTACGCGGCAAAACGCTGGTCGCCAGCGCAGCCGCCAGGGCGATGCAAGACGGCGTAGGCATGGTCAGCACCTTGCTGCTCAAGGACAGTTCTGACCGCACGGCTTATAAGGTGTTTGAAGCAGGCGGTGCCGCCGATCTGCCAGGTTTTAAATGTGCAGGGAACGTGATGCTGCTTCCCGATCCGGCCAGCTACCAGCAACTACCCTGGCTTGCCACTACAGGCTGGCTGCAATGCCAGGCCTGGTTTCCGGACGGCCGGCCGGTACAGATGGACACCCGGCGCGTGCTTCAAAACGCTTTGGCCCACCTGGCAAAAGCAGGCTACCGCATGGTCTGCGGGCTGGAAATTGAATTTCATATCTACAAAATTGCCCACCCGGATCACGGCGCACAGCCTGACCCCCAGCTTGATCCGCTGCAAGCCGCATGGCCAGGGCTACCACCATCGGTCAGCATGATCCACCCCGGCTACCACCTGCTGTCGGAGCAGTGGATGGATATGGCCGATGAGCCACTGCGCATCGTGCAGCACACGGCGCAAGCGCTGGGCCTGCGCCTGCTGTCCCTCGAGATCGAGCTGGGCCCCAGCCAGGTCGAAGCAGTGTTTGAAGCCACCGATGCATTAAGCGCCGCCGACAACATGGTGCTGTTTCGCAGTGCCGTAAAGCAGGCCCTTCGCCGCTCGGGCTACCACGCCACGTTTATGTGCCGGCCACCCTTTCCGCACATCATGTCGAGCGGCTGGCACTTGCACCAGTCGCTGGTAGACATCCAGACTGGTGCCAACGCGTTCATGCGCGCCAGCCCGCAGGCAAACACGACCGCGTTGGATGCAGGACACACTCTCTCAAGCGCGGGCGTGCATTACCTTGCCGGACTTCTAGCCCACGCTGCCGGCATGGCCGCCTTCTGCACCCCCACCATCAACGGGTATGGCCGATTCCAGCCCAACGCGCTGGCTCCGCAATCAGTGCTATGGGGCCGGGACAACCGGGGCGCGATGCTGCGCCTGGTGGGCGGGGCAAACGACACGGCCACGCGCATTGAAAACCGCATTGGCGAGCCAGCGGCTAACCCCTACCTGTACATCGCATCGCAAATTCATGCCGGCCTGGACGGCATTGAAAGACAACTTTCAGCCCCACCCGCCACCGAGTCGCCCTACAGCGCGTCAGCAGAAAAACTGCCAACCAGCTTGACTGAAGCGCTGACAGCCCTGAGGGAAGACACCGCCTTTGGCAAGGCTTTCGGGGCTGACTTCGTCGCGTATTTTTCGCGCATCAAGCAGCACGAGGTCACCCGCTTTAACGAAACCGAAGACAAGGACGACTGGCAGAAGCGTGAGTATTTCAGCCGTATTTAATGCCAGCCTAAAACTCTTTTAATTTTATTTATTTGATGATTACTGTTCACTTCACCTCTGACGGCGAAGCATTAAAAAGTATACAGAGCAAGCCCGGCAAAAGCCTGATGGAAGCCGCTGTATCAAGCGGTATCAGTGG
>JBBRQQ010000023.1:0-38360 GCA_038226155.1 Burkholderiales bacterium | reverse complement strand
CGCTTACAGCGCAGGCTTGTCGGTCGGTGTTTTCAGGTTGGCTTTGAGTTCTGCAGACATTGGCAGGCCTAGGTTCACGCCCTTTGGCACGATAGCTGACTCAAACCACTTGGAGTACAGCTTTGCAAATTCACCCGACTTCATCATGCGGTTGATGGTGCTGTCAACCAGCTTTTTCATTTCCGGGTCATCCTTGCGCACCATGCAGGCGTAGGGTTCGACTTGCAGCGAATCACCCACAACTTCGAGCGATGCCGGGTTTTTGGAGTTGGCGCGAAGGCCAAACAGCAAAATATCGTCCATCGCAAAGGCCACGGCGCGGTCGTTTTCAACCAGCAGCAGCGAATCGTCATGGTCTTTACCCAAAATCAATTGCATGTCGAGGTTTTTCTCGGTGTTGTACTTGCGAATGACTTGCGCGTTGGTGGTGCCAGTAGTGCTGGCTACGGTCTTTTTGGCCAGGTCAGCATAGTTTTTGATGTTTGATGTCTTTTTGACCAGCAAGCGCGTGCCGGTGTAGAACATATTGGTGCTGAAAGTTACATCCTTGGCGCGGGTGGAGTTGTTGGTGGTCGAGCCGCACTCCAGGTCATACGTGCCGTTGACCAGCAAGGGAATGCGATTTTGCGAAGTCACAGGCATGTAAGCCACTTCCAGATTTGGCTTTTTAGTTTTTTTACGCACATCATCAATGATCGCTTCGGTCAGTTCGACAGAAAAACCCACTGCCTTGCTGGACCCAATCAGGTAGCTGAAAGGCACCGATGCCTCGCGGTATGACACGGTGATCTTGTTGCTGTCAGCTATTTTTTTGAGGGTTTGGGCGCTTGTGATGGGCGCGATAGCGCACAGGCCGATGGTGGCGAGTGCGGCGGTCATGAGAGCGGAAAGTTTCATGGGAGTCCTTGTTGCGGGTTGGTGATCGGAAAGTCTGTACGACGGAGCTTTTTGCAAACTGACAGCGCAGTTTAAAAACCTCGCCGTTGTTTGTCACATTCATTTTCGTAGGAAACCCATGACAAAAACTAATGGTTTGCCTTGGGTAAGTACCCATGTAGCGGGCATAACCACAAGGCATGGGCGGCGCTGATTCGGCATTATTCAAAGCGGCAGGCACTCCCTAAAGTAAGGTTTTTACTCGGGTGGTGATGATGCATGTATGCGTGATGGGCGCGGGGATCGTAGGGTTGGCAACAGCGTACGCGCTTAATCAGGCTGGGCACCAGGTGACAGTGATTGACCGCGCCACGCCTGGTAGCGGCGCCAGCGGTGGTAATGGCTCGCAACTGAGCTATTCCTACGTGCAGCCGCTGGCGGACCCTGGTATCTGGCGGCAACTACCCAAGCTGCTTTTATCGCCAACGTCGCCGTTAAAAATCAGGCCGCAACTGGACATTAACCAGTGGCTGTGGGGCTTGCGCTTTTTGGCTGCCTGCAACGCCAGCACGTCGCGCAGCACCACGGCCAAACTGTTGCTACTGGCTGCAGAGAGCCATGAGGCGTTTGACCGCATGATGGCCGCCGAGCAGCTATCTTGTGATTTCTCTAGCACCGGCAAGCTGGTGCTTTATTCAGATGCGGCATCGCTGGCATCAGCGACGCAGCAAATGCTGCTGCAACGCACGCTTGGCAGCACGCAGCAAGCTGTCAGCGCCGACCGGTGCATAGAGCTTGAGCCCGCGCTGGCGCATCAATACCCGTATATCAAAGGTGCCATCTACACCCCTGGCGAATGCGCGGCTGATTGCCAAAAGACCTGCGACGGTTTGCTGGCGGTGCTGCGCCAGCGCGGCGTGAATTTTTTGTTGGACACTGCAATTGACAAGCTGCTCATGCGCCAGCAATCAGTCGTCGCCGTCAACACCGCAAAAGGCGCTGTGGAGGCAGACCGCTACGTGCTGGCACTGGGTGCGGCCTCAGTTGCGATGGCGCGCCAGTTTGGCGTGTACCTGCCGGTTTACCCACTCAAGGGCTACAGCATCACGCTGGACGTTGCCGGCCACGAGCGTGCGGCACCCCTTGTCAGCGTGACCGACAGCGCACGCAAGGTGGTGTACGCACGCATTGGTTCGCGGCTGCGGGTGGCGGGCATGGCCGAACTGGCGGGCTACCAGCGGCGCATTGAGCAGCCGCAAATTGAATCGCTCAAGGCATCAACCATGGCGATGTTTCCGGATTGTTCGTCGTTTGCCGAACTCAATCCCTGGGCAGGCCTGCGCCCGGCAACTCCGACTGCGCTCCCCATTATTGGCAGACATGGCAATAGCCCGGCAAATTTGCTGTTCAACGTCGGGCATGGCGCACTGGGTTTTACGCTGGCCTTTGGATCTGCAGGTCGGGTGCGCAGCTTGCTGGAGCGATAGGACCCAAGCGGCTTATAGGGCGTAGGCGGCTCAGGCGGCTTTGGCGAGGTCCTGCAATGCCAGCGCCTGCGTGAAGCAACGCATAAACGCCCGCACGATCACGGAACCCGGTTTGCCAGCGGGCAACACGGCCTGAATCGGCACCGTAATCGCAGGCTCCAGTGCCAGCACATCTACACGCGACAAGTCTGCCGACACGGCGGTGCAACTATCGACCAGCGCCACACCCAGCCCATGGTGAGCCAGCGCCAGCGCCGAATGGTAGGTTTGCACGGTCAGCGAGACCGCCAGCCCGACACCCGCATCTCGGCAAGCCTGGGACAAACTGCGACCCACCGGGTCCAGCACATCGAGGCCTATCACCGGCACCTTGCTCAAGTCGGCCAGTGTGACGCTGCCGCGCTTTTGCAGCCGCGCGGTCAGCATGCCTTTGGGTGCAATACAGACCATGCGGCCATCGGCCAGATGCTCGTGCGAAAGTGCCGAATGAGGCGCACCCGATGAAGCGCTGAACAAAAACCCGACATCGGCCTCTTGCAGCGCCAGACCCGAGACGATTTGCGGCGTATGCAAGGCCTTGATGGTGATGGGTATGTCACCATGTTTGACGCGAAACAGCTTGATGGCGTGCGGCAGAATTTCGTAGCTCAGCGCCAGCACCGTCAAAATGCGCAGTTCTTTGGCTGCACCACCGGCTTTCAGATTGCCGGCAAGCCGCTGCACTTCGTCAAGCTGGCCGAACAGCCGCTCGATATGCGGGTACAAGGTGAGCGCTTCGGTGGTCGGCGTGAGCCGCCCCTTGGCTCTTTGAAAAAGCGCAAAGCCAAGCTGCAACTCGGCATGTTGCAGGATACGGCTGACCGCAGGCTGGGTGACATTGATAAGGCGCGCTGCGCCGCTAACACTGCCGGTCAGCATGACGGCGTTAAAAACCTCAATGTGGCGCAGGCGCATGGCAAACCCTGGTTATCACGGAACAGGAAAACATCCGTGATTATGGGTTCACTGCTGGCTGGCCTGCCCGTTACGCGGCGCGAACTTTCTGGCGCGCCGCCGAGCGTTTGGCCAACTCGATTTTTGCAATCGCGTTGCGGTGTACCTCGTCCGGGCCGTCAACAATCCTGACCGTCCGTTGGTGCGCGTAGGCTTCAGCCAGTGAAAAGTCATCGCTGACACCAGCCGCACCGTGCGCCTGGATGGCCCAGTCAAGAACCTTGCAGCTGACGTTGGGTGCGACCACCTTGATCATGGCGATCTCGGCGCGCGCCGCCTTGTTACCCGCCACATCCATCATGTTGGCGGCGTTCAGGGTTAGCAGGCGCGCCTGGTCGATCATGCAGCGTGACTCGGCAATCCGCTCGTGCCAGATGGACTGCTCGGACAGCGGCTTGCCAAATGCAACACGGTCTTGCAGGCGGTCGATCATCATTTCCAGGCCGCGCTCTGCAGCGCCTATGGAGCGCATGCAGTGGTGAATGCGTCCGGGGCCAAGGCGGCCCTGGGCGATTTCAAAACCCTTGCCTTCGCCGACCAGGATGTTATCTACTGGCACGCGCACGTCTTCCAGCAGCACTTCCATGTGGCCGTGCGGTGCGTCGTCGTAACCGAAGACGGTCAGTGGGCGCAGTACCGTCACGCCCGGTGCATCGCGCGGCACCAGCACCATGGACTGCTGTTCATGGCGGGCCGCCTCGAAGTCGGTCTTGCCCATCACGATAAAAATCTTGCAGCGCGGATTGCCCGCGCCGGAGCTATACCACTTGCGGCCATTGATGACGTAATGGTCACCGTCGCGTCGGATACTGCACTGGATATTGGTCGCGTCCGACGACGCCACAGCTGGCTCGGTCATCAGGAAAGCAGAGCGTATTTCACCCGCGAGCAAAGGCACTAGCCATTTCTTCTTTTGCGCATCAGTCGCGTAGCGCTGCAGGGTTTCCATATTGCCGGTATCCGGTGCCGAGCAGTTGAAAACCTCAGACGACCACATTACGCGCCCCATGACTTCGCACATTGGCGCGTAATCCAGGTTGGAAATACCGCCATGGCCTTCGTACTCGTGCGCCATGAACATGTTCCACAGGCCAGCGGCTCGCGCCTTGACCTTCAACTCGTCTATCACCTTGAGCGGCTGCCATGGGTCACCGGCACGGCGAAAACCTTCCATTTCCGCGTGATACCGGCCTTCGTTCGGGTAGATATGCTGGTCGTAAAACGCGTACATGCGTTCGAGGTAGTCACGGGTTTTGGCAGAGGTTTCAGCGAACATGGGGTCTCCTGGGGGAATGGGAAGTTCAACATTTCAACAACTGATTGGAACAGGCGTAACAGGGGAGAAGGGTCACGAACGTGACGCACCAGCAACAGTCTCTCTGCCGGCCTGATTTCACAGCGATCGAAGTGGCAGTGGTCTTGCATGAGGCTTCTTGGACGTTCGCATCATCAGGAACATTTAGCAGATTCTTAAAAAATTTAAAGGACGAGTCGGGTTCCGCTGAAGGACAGTGTAGCCATCGAACAGCCACGATTGCCGTTCAAAACCACCTAAAGGTAAACGATACATGGTCAAACCCAACGACTTCACCGCTCGAAAGAGTATTTTGTATTTGACGGATGACGTTGCGCCCGCTCGACGGCCGTTTCGATCCGAGTTAGGATGCGTCGAGCAGGCGGCTCCCCTTTTGCTAGGCTGCCCAATGCAACCGGAGGCAAGCCATGTCGGACTTGATTGAAACAGACTACCTGGTCGTTGGCGCGGGCGCTGCAGGAATGGCGCTCACCGATTCACTACTCTCCCACTCCGACGCGAGCGTCACGCTCATTGATCGCCGCCATGCACCCGGCGGGCATTGGCTTGATGCTTATCCATTCGTGCGCCTGCACCAGCCGTCCGCCTTTTATGGTGTGAATTCGGTGCCGCTGGGCAAGGATGCCATTGACCGCACCGGTTTGAATGCTGGCTTCTACGAAACAGCCAACGCCGACGAGTTGAGGGCCTACTTTGCGCACGTGATGCAAGAGCATTTCCTGCCGACGGGTCGTGTACGCTTTTTCCCGTGCAGCGACTATTTAGGTGGCGAAGGTGGTCGGCACCACTTCGTTTCGCGCCTTACCGGCGCCAGGCAGGAAGTTCGTGTAAAGCGCAAGCTGGTGGACACCACCTATCTGGAAGGCGACATACCGGCCACCAGCAAACCGCCCTTCGATGTAGATGAGGGCGTGCAATGCATCCCAGCAGGCGACGTGACCCGACTGGCCGGGCGCGCGGGATCATTCGTGGTGATCGGTGGCGGCAAGACGGCACTGGACACCTGCGTCTGGCTGCTCACGAATGGCGTTGCGCCATCCTCGATTTGCTGGGTCAAGTCGCGCGAAAGCTGGTGGCTGAACCGGCGATTCCACCAGCCGCACACAGGCCTGCCCGAGTTCTACGCAGGGATCGGCCTGCAATTCAAGGCGATGGCGCAGGCTACATCCGTGGAAGACCTGTTCATGCGCCTTGAAGCAGATGACTTTTTCATTCGGGTGGATCAGACGGTCATGCCAACGATGATGCGCGGGGCCATCCTGAGCGAGGTCGAACTGGCGTTGCTCCGGCAGATTAAAGACGTGGTGCGGCTTGTCCGGGTGCGACGGATTGGGCGTCGCAGCATGGTGCTGGACCAAGGCGAAGTCGCAATGCCAGAGGACGCCGTCTACATCCACTGCGCCATGTACAGCCCAGTCATATTCCATTTGTAGTGTTCGCAATGCCAGAGGACGCCGTCTACATCCACTGCGCCGCCGTCGGACTGGC
Organism: Burkholderiales bacterium; assembly: GCA_038226155.1. Lineage (GTDB taxonomy): Bacteria > Pseudomonadota > Gammaproteobacteria > Burkholderiales > Burkholderiaceae_C > Polaromonas. The sequence goes on along the minus strand of JBBRQQ010000023.1, from coordinate 32,201 downwards.
GCGCCCGCCGCTGCGCCCGATTTTCGAAGTCGGCCGTCTCACGGTTCAGCCCACCATGTGGGGCTTTGCGTGCCAGCAATTTGCCATGCTGGGCGTGGTCGAGGCCACCATCGATAACGACGAGGAGAAAAACAAGCTCTGCCGCCCCATCCGCTACTGGGAGCAGAACGCCGACTACCTCAGCTCCTACATGGCGCGCATGGTCGGTGAGCGGGCACGCAGCGGCTATCCGGCTCTGGCCGCCTGGACATGCGAATCTCGGCTCAATGCGATGGGGCGGCTGGGCGAGTACAGCAACCACCCGAGCGTCGTGGCGACGGGTGGCCTAATGAAAACAATAGCCACGGCGGCGATGGAGAACATGGCGAGATTGCTGGCCGAGCGAAGCTAGCAACTTAAAAGACCCGACGGATTTGGTACTTTTACTAGCAAGGCATTGATTGGTTCAACATATTTCCAAATCATGAATTCAAGCCTTGGCGAAACCCAGAGCTAAGAGCCAGAAGCGCAGAACCCCGCGTGGTGCGGGGTTCTGGCAGGTCTCTGTTCGCTGATAGCGAGTTACAAGCCCATTTTTTGGCGGAAACGGAGAGATTCGAACTCTCGATAAGGCTCTACACCCTATACTCCCTTAGCAGGGGAGCACCTTCGGCCACTCGGTCACGTTTCCAATAATATAATTATCTCACGACTTGAACGCCGGCTTTTTGCCTAATTTCAGGCTGCTGGCTGATCCAGGTCAAACGCCTTGTGCAGGGCGCGCACGGCGAGTTCCATATACTTCTCGTCAATCACCACAGAGGTCTTGATCTCGCTGGTGGAGATCATCTGGATGTTGATGCCCTCTTCAGCCAGCACCTTGAACATCTTGCTGGCGATGCCGACATGGCTGCGCATGCCGATACCGACGATGCTGACCTTGCAGATTTTGGCATCGCCCATGATTTCATGCGCGCCCAGTTTAGGCATGACTTGCGCCTTGAGCAGGTCAATCGCCTTGGCGTAGTCGTTACGGTGTACTGTAAAGCTGAAATCAGTTTTACCTTCTTTGCTGATGTTCTGGATGATGACATCGACTTCGATATTTGCGTCGGCAATCACACCCAGAATTTGATACGCGATGCCTGGCGTGTCGGGCACGCCGAGCACGGAAATTTTGGCTTCGTCGCGGTTGAATGCGATGCCCGATACGATGGCTTGTTCCATGTTTTCGTCTTCCTCAAAACTGATCAAAGTGCCTGATTTGGCCTCGATATTGATGTCAATGTCCCAGTCGGTAAAGCTCGACAGTACGCGCAACGGCACCTTGTATTTGCCGGCAAATTCGACCGAGCGAATTTGCAGCACCTTGGAGCCTAGCGATGCCATCTCCAGCATTTCTTCAAAGCTCACGGTTTGCAGGCGGCGCGCTTCGGGTACCACGCGCGGGTCGGTGGTGTAGACACCATCCACGTCGGTGTAGATCAGACATTCGTGGGCCTTCAAGGCTGCCGCAATCGCCACCGCCGAGGTGTCAGAACCACCACGACCCAGCGTGGTGACGTTACCGCCTTCGTCTACGCCCTGAAAGCCGGTGATGATGACGACGCGGCCTGCGTCAAGGTCAGCACGTACTTTTTTGTCGTCAATCGACTCGATGCGTGCCTTGGTGTGTGCGCTGTTGGTTTTGATTGCCACTTGCCAGCCTGCGTAGCTGACGGACGGCATACCTTCAGCCTGCAACGCAATGGCCAGCAGCGCGCTCGAGGCCTGCTCGCCCGTAGCGGCCAGGGCGTCAAGTTCCCGTCCGTACGCGTTGTCTTGTTTTGAAGGCGACAGCTCTTTGGCCAGGCCCAGCAGGCGATTGGTCTCGCCACTCATGGCGCTGGGCACAACCACCATCTGGTGACCCGCCCGCGCCCATTTGGCAACGCGCTTGGCAACATTGCGAATGCGCTCGGTCGAGCCCATTGAAGTGCCGCCGTATTTATGAACGATCAAAGCCATAGTTGAAGTGTTTACAAGTAGCCAACAAGCGTCGGCAAAGCTTTCGATTATAGCTAGCCAAGGTTTTACGAGTAGTGCAAAAACTCACCCGCACGGGTCACGTGGCCGCCAGCGACCTTGATGTGAATCTTATGACCGCGGGTGGTGCAGGCGGCAACTTGCGACAGCAGTTGCTCCAACTGTGCGGCGCTGGGTGCTACTTCGTGTTGCCCGCGCAGCCAGTGGCGCAGCACATTGGCCTGGCGCATGGTTGACAGACCTTGTAGCATTTTGATAGCTGGCGGCATTCCGATAGTGCCAAGGTCTTGCGCTGCCAATTCAATCAAAAGGACTTGTGCCTGAGCTGCATGTTGCGCGCTGCGCGCAAAGGTCTCACGAAACTGCGGAAAGGCCTCTTCAATCACAGGCAGCAGTCGCGCACGAATGCGGTTGCGGGTGAACCGCTCATCCGCATTACTGGGGTCTTCAACGAAATCAATTTTTTCCCGCACCAGCCATGCGCGCAAACTTGCGGCCGGTGTTTGCAGCAATGGCCTGTAAAACGCCATACCGCCGCGCACAAAATGGGCAGCCATGCTTGACAAACCCGGCAGCCCGGCCCCACGACTCAATGCCAGCAACAGCGTTTCGACCTGGTCATCGGCATGTTGACCCAGCAACACGCCTTTGAGTTGCAAGCGCGTTGCCGCATGGCCCAATGCCGAATATCGCGCGCGCCGCGCTGCGTCCTCGGGGCTTTCACCGCTGGCATGGGCTGCATCAACCCGCAGGACTTCCAGTGGTACCTTGATGCGTCCACATACCACTTCACAAACACGCACAAAGTCGTCCGCTGCCACCTGAAGCCCGTGGTGAATGTGGATGGCATGTATCTGACCAGGCCAACGCTGGGCGGCGGCAAGCAACAGTGCGGTGGAGTCAGCGCCGCCGCTGTAGGCGACAGCTAACGGTAACTCGAAAGTTGACTTGAAAGCCTGTATTGCCAGCCATGCCGGATTGGTCAGCGGGCTGGCCGGGCTATTTGCTGGCGTCAGCTTTGGTGTCGGTGTATCGGCCATAGCTTTGCAGGCGCTCGTAGCGACGATCCAGCAGTTCCCTGACCTTCAGGTCGCTGACCTGCCTGAACGCATCACCCAGCGCACGCTTTAAAAAAGCCGCCATCTGTTTGTGGTCACGGTGCGCACCACCAACTGGCTCGTTGACGATCTTGTCTATCACGCCAAGTGCCTTGAGCCGGTGCGCGGTGATACCGAGCGCTTCAGCGGCAAGTTCGGCCTTGTCGGAGGTTTTCCAGAGAATGGAGGCGCAACCTTCGGGGCTGATGACCGAGTAAATCGAGTACTGCAGCATCACGACCTGGTCAGCTACCGAAATGGCCAGCGCGCCGCCGGAGCCGCCCTCGCCAATGATGGTGGTGATGATGGGTACTTCGAGCTGCGTCATTTCAAAAATATTGCGGCCAATGGCTTCTGACTGGCCGCGCTCTTCGGCATCAATGCCAGGATAGGCACCCGGCGTATCGACAAAGGTAAACACGGGCAGCTTGAACTTTTCAGCGGTCTTCATCAGCCGCAAGGCCTTGCGGTAGCCCTCGGGTTTGCACATGCCGAAGTTGCGCAGGCCACGCTCTTTGGTGTCACGCCCTTTTTGATGCCCCAGCACCATGCAGGCTGTGCCGTTAAATCGGGCCAGCCCGCCAACAATCGAGAGGTCGTCTGCAAAATGTCTGTCGCCATGCATTTCTACAAAGTCAGTGAAGATGTCACGAATGTAGTCAAGCGTATAAGGCCGCTCTGGGTGGCGCGCTATCTTGGTGATTTGCCAGGGGGTCAGATCACTGTAAATGTCTTTGGTCAGCTGCTGGCTTTTTTTGGCAAGCTGATCAATTTCTTCTGAAATGTCAACCGCAGATTCTGTCTGCACATAACGCAGCTCTTCAATTTTTTCTTCCAGCTCTGCAATCGGCTGCTCAAAATCGAGGAAGGTCTTTTTCGCCATGTCTTGCTCCTCCGGGCATCAAATCAGTTTGGCTCAGCCAGTACGGGTACCGGGTCAAGCGAGCGCCAAATATACCAAGTTGCAACACTACAGTACGGTGCCCAGGCGGCGGCCACCTCACGCGCATCGCTGCGGCTGACTGATTCGCCTGAAAAATAATTTTTACTGATGCCGTTGATAAGACCCACATCATCAAGCGGCAACACGTTGGGGCGGCGCAAATAAAAGATCAAAAACATTTCGGCTGTCCATCGGCCAATACCGCGAATGGCAATCAGCTCGGCAATGATGGCTTCGTCGTCCATCGCATCCCAGCCCTTGACGTGAACGGTGCCCGCATCAAAGTGAATCGACAAATCGACCAGATATTCAACCTTGCGAGCGCTCAGGCCAGCCGCGCGCATGTCGTCGACCTTGAGCTTGAGCACATTGGCCGGTGTCATCTTCTTTGGCAGCGCTTCAAACTTGCGCCACACCGACTGCGCGGCCTTGACCGATATCTGCTGGCCCACAATACTGCGCGCCAGCGTGTTGAACGCATCGCCGCGCGACTGCAAACACGCATCGCCAAACTGCGGAATCAGACGCTTCATCACGCGGTCTTTTTTGGCCAGATGCTTGCAGGCATCCAGCCAGTATTCAGGCGTGTTGTCGGCTGGGGCGGCCTCAACCGAAGCGGCAGTCGACACTGGCTTTACTATCTTTTTCATAGCTTGTTACGCCCGTACACCGGGCATTGCAGCGTGATACATGCCATAAAAATCATGTTTTTACCTCCCAGCTGGTGCCGGCTGGAGAATCTTTCAGCACAACACCCTGCGCCAGCAGCTCATTACGGATGCGGTCGGCACCAGCAAAGTCTTTGTCCGCTTTGGCGGCTGCTCGCTGGGCAATCAGGGCTTGAATACTGGCATCGCTGAGTAGCGCGCCCGCTTGCAGATAGGCACCCGGGTCGGCCTGAAGCAGGCCCAGACAAGCGCCCAGGCTTTTAAGGAGGCCCGCCGACTCCACTGAACCGGTTTTATTGACTTCGCCAGCCAGCTCAAACAGCACGGCCATGGCTTCGGGCGTGCCGAAGTCATCGTCCATGGCGGCCTTGAAGCGCAAGGCGTATGGGTTGAGCCTGGGATCGGCCCAGTCAATATTCACAGCGGCCGGATTGACGGCATTGAGCGCGGTATACAGCCGCTTGAGCGCTGCCCTGGCATCGTCCAGATGCGCATCGCTGTAATTCAGCGGGCTGCGGTAATGCGCACGGATGATGAAAAAGCGCACCGTCTCGGCATCGTACTTGGCCAGGATTTCACGGATGGTGAAAAAGTTGCCCAGCGATTTGGACATCTTTTCGTTGTCCAGTCGCACAAAGCCGTTATGCATCCAGACGCTGGCCAGCGGTTTGCCAAACGCGCCCTCAGACTGCGCGATTTCGTTTTCATGGTGCGGAAACTGCAAGTCAGCACCACCGCCGTGGATGTCAAACGACTCGCCCAGCAAAGCGCAGGCCATGGCCGAGCACTCGATGTGCCAGCCAGGCCTGCCGGGGCCGTACGCGCTTGGCCATTTGGCATCGTCTGGCTCGGCCGGTTTGGCGCTCTTCCAGAGTACAAAATCAAGCGGGTCACCCTTGCCGTCCGCCACATCGACGCGCTCGCCGGCACGCAATTCGTCCAGCGATTTACCTGACAGCTTGCCGTAACCGGCGAATTTGCGTACTGAAAAGTTCACGTCGCCTGCGCCAGTACCGGACTGCGCCCTATAGGCCAGGCCCTTTTTCTCAAGGGTCGAAATCAGGCTCACCATTTGCGGCACATAGTCGGTGGCACGCGGCTCGTGGGTGGGCCGCTCTATGCCAAGAGCGTCGGCGTCCTGGTGCAGCGCCTGCACCATGCGGTCGGTCAGGGCGCGTATTGTTTCACCGTTTTCAACGGCGCGTTTGATGATCTTGTCGTCAATGTCCGTGACGTTGCGTACATAGTTGACCTGAAAGCCACTCGCCTTGAACCAGCGCTGCACCACATCAAACGCCACCATGGCCCGGGCATGCCCCAAGTGGCACAGGTCGTATACCGTCATGCCGCACACATACATGCTCACATGGCCGGGAATCAAAGGCGAAAAATCCCGCACGTCACGCTCAAGCGTGTTGTAGATCCGAAGGCTCATGAATTGTCTGGGGTCGTGACGTGGGGTTGCAGCAGGTTGCCCAAAAAAGGCGGTTCACCCAGCGGGTGGTAGCAGGGCAAATGAACTATACCCCTCAGCTACAATCTATCAGTATATCCAGAGCGCTTCCCCCCCTTTAAAAGCCGCAAAAATTGCAGAGGACTTATGTTCACACCAGCATTTCATTCGAAGCAACCCTTCAGCACACGATTCAACCTTGCCCTTCGCTTCATTTTGCTGGCAGCAACCGTGTCAGTTGGCGCTGCACATGCTGACGAATACGGTGATGTGAACGCCCTGATCAAATCCGGCAAGCTGGCAGAAGCGCTCGCCAAAGCCGATCAATACCTGGTCGGCAAACCACGCGACCCACAAATGCGTTTTATCAAGGGCGTGATTCAAACAGAGGCCGCCAAGCCAGCCGATGCGATTGCAACCTTTACCCAGATCACACAAGACTACCCCGAGCTACCCGAACCGTACAACAACCTTGCTGTGCTTTACGCGGGCCAAAGCCAGTTCGACAAGGCACGCGCTGCGCTTGAGATGGCCATTCGCACCAACCCCAGCTACGCCACGGCACATGAGAATCTGGGTGACGTGTATGCCAAGCTGGCCAGCCAGGCCTATAGCAAAGCCCTGCAACTTGACAGCAGCAACACCGGCGTGCAGCCCAAGCTGGCATTGATTCGAACCTTGTTTGCGCCAGAAGCCAGAGGCCAAAGGCCAAGCACCGCCGCGCAGGCATCAAGCCAGGTTGCCGCAGCACCAGCAGCAAGCAAAGCGCCAGTGGTGGCCACACCACCTGCCGCTACGGCACCAGCCACGCAGGCTGCTCCCAAGGCTCCGCCTGCCACCAGCGCCGCCTCAAGCGGTGCCGAAAAAGATGTTGAATCGGCCGTGCGCGCCTGGGCTACGGCCTGGTCGGGCAAAGACATGGGCGGCTACCTCGGCAGCTATGGCAAAGACTTCGCTCCACCGAAGGGCGAGGCGCGCAGGGCCTGGGAAGATGACCGCCGTAAACGCATTGAGGGCAAGTCACGCATCAGTGTCAAAATCGACAGCCTTTCGATAGCCGTCAACGGCGACAAGGCGACGGCCAAATTCAAGCAGGGCTACAGCGCTGATTCGCTCAACGTGTCGAGCCGCAAGACCCTGGACCTTGCCAAAGCTGGTGATCGCTGGGTCATCGTCAGGGAATCCACTGGCAGCTGATGCTTTGCGTATTTTGTTTGCCCCGAACATCATGAAGCGGGTGTTCAAGGCCGTTTTCTTGACAGCGCTGGTTTCATCCCTGGCTTTGATGGCGCCGCTTGTCCACGCAGAAAAAAAGAAACGCAAAAAATCTACCCAAAAATCTGCTGATGCGGCTCAGCCTGAAAAACGCAAAAGCAGATCAAAGCGCGCCCGTGCCGAAGGCCCGGTAAAACTGGCGTCCGCAGCTGGTGAGGCTGAGGCCCAGCTGATTGATATTTACAAGCTCATAGGCCAGGCCAAAGGCCGCGAGGCGCTTGTAAAGGCAGAAAACCTGGTGCGCGACCACCCCAACTTTCAGCTCGCCCAACTGGTTTATGGTGACCTCCTGGCGGCGCAGCTTCGCCCGGTGCGCAAGCTGGGTGACGTGCCCGACACCACTGCCAAAGCGGCCGGTTCCATGCTGACAGATCTGCGTGATGAGTCGGTTCTGCGCCTCAAGGCACTGACAGAGCGCCCTGCTGCAGGCATGATTCCATCGCAGTTTTTGTCGCTTTCACTGGTCAACAAACACGCGATTGCCATAGACGCGTCCAAGTCGCGGCTTTACCTGTTCGAAAACTCCGCCACCGGCCTGAAGCTGCTCGCCGACTATTACATTTCGGTCGGCAAATCGGGCCTGGAGAAAAAAGTCGAGGGCGACTTTCGTACGCCGCTGGGTATTTATTTCATCACCAGCAATCTCAATCCGAAGTCACTGAAAGATTTCTACGGCGCTGGTGCCCTGCCGGTCAACTACCCAAATCAGCTCGACATCAAGCGCGGCAGAACGGGAAATGGTATTTGGCTGCATGGCACACCGCCCAATCAGTACGCTCGTGCGCCCATGGCGACCGACGGTTGCGTGGTGCTTGCCAACCCTGACCTTGAACGCATCATCAGCACAGTAGCCATTCGCACCACGCCCGTGGTCATCGCCCCGAATTTGAAGTGGGTTGCACCGCAAAGCCTCAAGCCGGAAAGTAAACCGTTTGAAGACGCCTTCAACGCATGGCATACCGCAAAGTCCAGCGGCGACATCAACCGCGTGGCAAGCTGGTATGCCAGCGACTTCACCAGCAACGGCAAAACGCTGGCCGAGTGGACGCCCGCACTGCGCGCCGAAATGGACAAACTCGCAGGCCGCCTGGTGCAGATCAAGGATGTGTCTTACCTGCGCTGGACAGACAGCTCTGACACTATGGTGGTAACCTTTGCAGAGTTGGCCCAAGGGGCAAAAGTCGGCCGTGTCAAGCGCCAGTATTGGAGCCGCAGTGGCAGCCAGTGGAAGATTTTTTACGAAGGAATTATTGGATGATATTCAAAACATTTTCTTGGCGCGCTCTAACGGCTAGCGTTGGTATTGCATTGAGCTTGCTGTCGGTAGCAGCATTTGCGCAAAAGTCACCTCAGGTCAAATTCGTTACCACCGAGGGCGATTTCATCATGGAGGTCTACCCCGACAAAGCCCCCAAAACAGTTGAAAACTTTTTGCAATACGTTAAAGACAAACACTACGACGGATTGATTTTTCACCGCGTGATTGGCAACTTCATGGTGCAGGGTGGTGGATACGACGCAAGCTACGCCGAGAAAAAAACCCGTCCACCAGTAGCGCATGAAGGCCGTGAGGCACTGGCCAAAGGCGGTGCTAAAAACGTCGTTGGCACCGTCGCGATGGCGCGCACCAATGACCCCAACTCCGCATCGGCGCAGTTCTTCATCAATGTCAAGGACAACGACTTTTTAAACCCCACCATCATCCCGCCGGGTGACCCGGTGGCGAAGTTTGAATACGGTGGTCGGGTGTACGAAAACACGCCACGCGCCCAGCTCATCAACGCGCCGCAGCTTTACGGCTACACCGTGTTCGGCAAAATTGTTAGCGGCATGGATGTCGTTAACAAGATCAAGGGCCTGCCTACCGGTGCTGGCGGCCCCTTCCCGACCGACGTGCCCAAAACACCCATCGTTATCAAATCGGCCACACTGATTAACTGATTTAAACCCTCCAAACCCTTCTTCCATTTGTTAATAAAAGGATTCCCATGAGCAACCCAAAAGTCGAACTCCACATCAAAGACCACGGCGTGATCACGCTCGAACTTGATGCGGCCAAGGCCCCGAAAACTGTCGCCAACTTTTTGAGCTACGTTAACAAAGGCCACTACAGCAACACCGTGTTTCACCGCGTAATTCCAGGCTTCATGGTGCAGGGCGGCGGCTTTGAAATCGGTATGAAACAAAAGTCGACCGACGCAAATATCGAAAACGAAGCCACCAACGGCCTCAAAAACGACAAGTACACCGTCGCCATGGCCCGCACCAACGAACCACATTCGGCCAGCTCACAATTTTTCATCAACGCATCCAACAACGGCTTTTTGAACCACACCGCTCCTAACGGTTCGGGCTGGGGCTATGCGGTGTTTGGCAAGGTTGTGTCTGGCATGGACGTGGTCGACAAGATTGAAGGCGTCAAAACCGGCAACAGAGGCGGCCATGGCGATGTGCCGGCGGTCGATGTGGTGATTGAAAAGGCTGTGGCGCTGTAATGCCCACGGCGGAATTGATTGGTTTTATTGGGGTCAGACACCAATTTCACCGCAATGCCTAGCATTGCGCCCGCGGGGCAAGCCGTAGGCTTGGTGAATTTGGGCTCTGACCCCAAAAAAACCATCGATTTCATCTCTGACCTGCATCTGCACGCCAGCGAGCCAGCAACCTTTGCCGCCTGGCAGCACTACATGCAAAGCACCCCGGCAGATGCGGTTTTCATACTTGGCGACTTGTTTGAAGTGTGGGTCGGTGACGATGTACTCAGTGATGACCTGTCTAGTACTGCCGCATGCTTTGAAGACCAGTGCGCACAGGTACTGGGCGAAGCAGCTTCCCGTTTGCCTCTGTTTTTCATGCACGGCAACCGCGATTTTTTAGTCGGGCAGCGCCTGTTGGACTTGTGCAATATGACCTTGCTGACTGATCCGACGGTGCTGGTATTTCAGTCATCGTCAGACCAGCGTTATCTGCTCTCCCATGGCGACGCGCTGTGTATTGACGATCTCGACTACATGCAGTTTCGCCAGCAGGTGCGCTCACCCGAATGGCAACAGGCTTTTCTGGCCAGGCCACTCGCCGAGCGCCAGGCCATTGCGCGCGGCCTGCGCCAGCAAAGCGAAGCTAAAAAACTTGTCAACACTGACTACGCAGATGTAGATACCAGCGCCGCACTGCAATGGCTGCAGGCGGCAAACGCGCCGACGCTGATACACGGCCACACCCACAAGCCCGCAACCCATCAGTTAGATGCCGCTCATCAACGCATTGTGCTCAGTGACTGGGACGCCAGCGCAACACCACCACGCGCCGAGGTGTTGCGTCTGAGCGTTCGCGGTTTGCAGCGCATACCGCTGCTCTAGCAAACGCCATGCTATACGGCTTGGCCCGGTTGCTTGGTCGCTTCACAGCACCGGACCCTCCCATACCCGATGCGCTGTGGCAGCAAACTTTGGCAAGCTACTCCTGCCTAGCCCGCCTTTCAGCGCCAGACCAACTGCAACTAAAACGCTTGAGCAGCCAGTTTTTAGCCCGTAAGGAATTTAGTGGCGCACACAACCTTGTGGTGACAGACACCATGGCACTGGCCGTTGCAGCACAAGCCTGCCTGCCGGTGCTGCACCTGGGCATCAGCTATTACGACGAATTCAAGGGCATCGTGCTGCACCCCGGCCCCATGCTGGCACGCCGCGAAGCGCGCGATGCCGCAGGCGTAGTGCATCGCTACAGCGAACAGCTGGCAGGCGAAGCCATGGAAGGTGGCCCTGTGACCTTTAGCTGGCAGGACGTGGCCGCATCGGGCGAGTCAGCCAATTCAACCGCCCGAGGCTACAACGTCGTCATCCATGAGTTTGTCCACAAGCTGGACATGCACAGCGCGGCCGGCGGCATCGCCAACGGTTGCCCACCCCTGCCCTCGCGCGCCGCCAAAGCGCACTGGCAAGCCACCATGCAAGAGGCCTATGCCGCGTTTAAAGAAAAGCTTGCTATGGCTGAGCGCTTTGGTGGCGAGCCGCCCTGGCTGGATGCCTACGGCGCAACGTCACCCGCAGAGTTTTTTGCAGTTGCGTCAGAAGCCTACTTCATCAACCGCGACCGGTTTGAACACGAGTTTCCGGGTTTGGCGCTGCTTTTTGATGGTTTTTATGTAAAAAAGGCTCATTTTTAGGGTCATAAACGGCTGTAACCCAATGGATACGGGCGTTACCAGCTACATTTTTAGTAGCAAAATAACTCGTTCTGCTTATTGATGCCGTGTCAGCGAACGAGCAGCAGCAGCCGTTGTTAATGAATGCCTTCAATGCAGTCACGCCCACTCCGATTAAAAAAGGTTCATTGACATGTCTCTGCTTTTAGTTCGTCGCCGTGTGCTCGCAAGTCTGGCATCGCTCACTGCCACAATCTGGTGGCGCAGCGGCTCCGCACAGGTCGGCTCCGGAGGGAGTGGCATCACACAAAGCATAGGCAGCGCCGATCTGGTAGTTGGAACTGTCACATTGCGCCGGGCTGGTCAGCCAGTCGCAAACCTGGTGCAAGGTACAAAACTGCTCCAGGGCGACCAGATCGAGACCATCAGCGGTGCAGAGACTCACATCGCATTTGACGATGGTGGTTATCTTGCCATACGGCCTAATTCCACTGTCAAGATAGCCCAGTACATCGTTACAGGCGATGTCACTGACTCGGCGACTATTGACCTCATCAGAGGCGCGTTGCGATCCGTCACCGGCTGGATCGGCAAGCTCGATGCGCCGCGCTACCGCATAACCGCAAGCACTGCGACCATTGGTGTACGCGGCACTGATCATGAGGTTGTACTGGTTCCGCCTGAAGAAGCTACTACAGGCCTTGAGGCTGGCGTTCATAACCGGGTCAATGAAGGTGCTACCACCTTGCGAAATACCAATGGCGTTGTGAACATTGCATCAGGCGATGCCGCGTATGCACCAAGTTCTGGAGCCACTCCCGTACCTCATTCGGTGGTACCGGCTTTCTTTAACCGCCTGCGTACAGCACAGGACAGTGCTGTTGATAACCATGCCCGTAATATCCGCCAGCGCATGGAAGAGCGCTTGCGCGAACGCGGCAAGCTTCGCCCCAACGAGCGGTTCAATGAATTCCGGCAACGCCAACAGCCGCTACGCCAGCGACGTGCCGATCAGAATCAGCCAGTCAATACGGCTGGAGGACAACCGTCCCAAGCTATAACGGCATCAAATGAGAGGCAGGCTGCACAGCGGGCTTTAGCCGAACAACGTCAAGAAAGAATTCGGCAGCGGCAAGAGCGTGCGGCACAAAATCGGGAAGCCCGCCGGGCTCGTGCTGGCGAAGAACGCCGAACTACCAGGTAAGCGTCTGCCCGTACCTTGGGGGGCAGTACACATCTGCCCAATCAATTTTCAATGGCGACTCACGCTGGCAAAACCAGCTTTGCCCGGCAGATGCCAGCCCGCCATCCGGACCTCCGATCAAAAAAACACCCACGGAAACAAGGCATTTGTGAACTAAGTCACAAAGCCATTGCTGCGCCTGTCGTCCGGATTGATATATGATCGTTTTAGAAACAATGGGTAATTTACCCATTTATTGAGACTGAAGTACACCGGCATTTTGTCGGCCTTCCAAATCACCGGAGATCATCATGTCAACTCGTCAATCAGCAGCCCTTTTCATCATTACTCTTGTTGCCGCTCTGGGTGCAGCAGCCGTTCCAGCGCAAGCCGCGGAGCACGATGGCAACTTTGCCAAAACCCATCCCCGCCGGGAGCAGGTCAACGAGCGTCTTGCCAATCAAAACAGGCGCATCAAGGAAGAAGTTGCAGAAGGCGAGATGACAAAAGCCCAAGCCAGAAAACTGCACCGTGAAGACCGCCAGATTCGCCAGGAAGAGCGCCTGATGGCCTCCCAGAACGGAGGGCATATCACCAAGCAGGAACAGCGCACCCTGAACCAGCAGGAAAACGCGGTTAGCCGCCAGATCGGCAAGTAAATCCCTGTTTTGTGACCTTAATTAAAGTCATGCCAGGGTGATAACCTGAATTTTTAACCTTTTCATTGCGAGTTAGGGGAGGGGTAGCCCTCCCCTTTTTTTATGCCTGGCCGTACCTGGATATGAGACGGTAAACGTGGGAAACTATCCCTTTGTTTTGATCTGACTGTTCCATTTGCCCGCCTGATTGCCATGAAGAGTACTGCCGAAATACTGCTCCAGGAGTCGCAGCTTATGCTGGCTCCACTGGCGCGGGCGCTCATTCGACAAGGCGTTACCTATCCGCAATTTGCCACAAGCCTGAAATTGGTCTTTCTGGAGGTCGCACGCCATGAGTTGCGTGCAAGGAATCAGCGTGAAACCGACTCCGCGGTCAGCGTTTTGTCTGGCATCCATAGAAAGGAAGTCCGCGCCGTGGGCGCTACCGTTGCGCCGCAGATGTCTCCGGCGCTCACACTGGCATCGCAAATATTTACCCGCTGGGCGACTGACCCGGCCTATCGCGACAAGCGCAACAAACCAAAAGACTTGCCGCGCAACGGCTCAAAACATTCTTTTGATGCCCTGGCGATTTCTGTTTCCACGGATGTGCATCCTCGTACAGCGCTCGAAGAACTTGTTCGGCTGGGGGTTGTCACCATGAACGGGGACCTGGTGCACCTGAATGCTCAAGCGTTCATTCCGAAGCAGGGATTTAAAGAGACTGCCGCTCTGTTCAGTCACAACGTGGCGGATCATCTGGCTGCGGGCGCACATAATTTGACATCGCAAGATGATGAAAAATTTCTAGAGCAAAGTATTTTTGCCAAAGGTCTCACCGAAGAGGCCACGAAGCAACTTGGACTCGTTGCCCGGGAAGTCTGGGTGAAGGCGTTTGAGAAGGTGGTGCCCAGAGCTGAAGCGCTGGTAGCGCGTGACAAGGGAAACCCGCAGGCTAATCAGAGGATGCGGTTTGGGATTTATTTTTATGCTGAAGAGGCCGAGCCTCAAGAGAGTGAGTCGAATCCTAAACACCGTAGAAGCTGAGTAATTGCAACCAAGCGGCAAGGAGACGTCATTCAAAACCTCATGGTGTGCAATTCACGAACCTGGTTGAGCATGGTTGCCATGCTGCGGGCATGATTGGCGCGTGCCTCAATGCTGGAAGTTTGCGATTCGTTGACCAGCTTGTAAAGCAGCACCACGTCACCCAGATCCGATTTATTGTTTAAATACAGATCCAGGTGTGAATTCAGCGCGTTATTTGTCAAGTCGACACTCGCCTGGTACTTCTGCATTTGGCTGACCGCTGCACGATAGCGTGCACGAGCCTGTTCGGCCTCCAGTGCAGAACGAAGGTTTATATCCTGGTACTGCTTCAGCGCTTGGGTTGTTGCCGCGCTTGCTGCACGCAAATCGCCGTCCTGGCGCAGTGAAAAAGGAATGGGAATAGCAACAGTCGCCATAAGACTATTAGACTGCGGCAACGCAGTACCCAAATACTCACCGGGACGGGCATGATTCACACCGACATTGAAAGTCAGATCCATAGCCCTGTTTTCGCGCGACAGTTCCTCCCGCTTGCGGGCCACATCCAGCGCCCTTTGGGCCACCACTACATCTTCGCGCACCACCTGCGAAACTTTGGTGTCGCTTATCGACAGTGGGCTCAAGCTCAAGCTGCCTTTGCTCTCCAGGGTTCTGTCGGCATTTTCCGCTCCTGGCTGAACGAATCCAAGCATCGCCCTTGAGAATATATAAACATCTGCATTGGCTGCATCCAGCTCGGCCTGTCCGCGTAAGACTTCTGTCTGGAGTTGCACTTCGGCTACCGCATCCGTTTTCTTGCGTACTGTTTGCGCCCGGTTCAGCAGGCGCTGCAGCAGTACCGCGCCCGATTGGCGGTAAGTTTGCAATTCCCTGGCACGCAGATAGTCAATGAAGGCGTTTGTAGCGTCCAGTTGAACAGCCATTATTTGTCGCTCAAATTCCGCCTGCGCGCGGACCTTGTCGGCTTGGGCAGCCTCGGTTCTTACCTGTCTTTTTTTACCGCCTTCAATTGTGAAGTTGAGGCCAAAAGTAGCAATGGTCGGCAGCTTGTCCTTACTCATCTCATACGCAGCGAGACCAGTGATAAACGTAGGGTCAGGAAACAAGGCTGCCAGCGCAATCTGCGCATCGGCAATATCGATTTGTGCTTTTTGCGCCGCTATTCCGAGGTTGTTGGATCTCACAAGCTGTAAATATTGAGTGAAATCAACGGACTTGGGCACATCGGTGGGCGATGCGATAACGCCAGAGGCGGGCATTGAAGAGCCAGTCGATTGCACCACTGGCGGATACGCTACTTGCGCACGTGTGTTTCCAGCCATCAGTAGTAATACAGCCAAACTAACACACTTCATGACTTGCAGATGCGGCGGAATTTGCTTCATATGACCAATTACTGGGGAGCTGATTTTGATAACTCACGGCCGACTCATTTGCATGCAGCCAACCCGAACGCAGGCATCCTCAGCGGCTGCTGGACTATCTTGAAGGTGTCACCACGTCTGCGGGTGTGGCGGACAAACTTGTAGGAGACTTCACTGGAGCGGCGTTTGCGGACTTTGCGGCAGGCGTTACCTTGACCACAGGTGGTTTTGCAGCAGCCACCTTAACAATTTTGGGTGCGACAACAGGGGCGACAGATACTTTGGCTTTGGCGGTAATCACCTTGGCCACCACTGGTGCTTTGGCCACCACTGGTGCCTTGGTCACCGCCGGTGCCTTGGTAGCCGCTGGTGCCGGCGCAGGCGCTACGACGGGAGATGCTGACTTCGCAGTTGCAGCACTGATAGCCGGTACGCTGGCCGAGGTAATTGCATAACCGACTGGGGAAATCAACAAGCCGAGAGCGAGCACGCAGTACCACTCAAGACGATGTGGATTTGTATGACGTAGCGTTTGCATAGTGGGTCTCCAGTAAGCTGTTCACGAAGCTCTATAGTTCCTTGATTTTATAGGAGCTTTAATAGTCCAAGCTTTTTGCGCGGTCTGGGGTGATAGCTAGCGCGCCGCGCACGGCCTCATCCACACTCCAGAAAAGCTGCACACCATCGTTGCCAATGCTTTCACTGGTCGCCAGGCCCACTCGCATCAAGGCTTGCCGGGGCTTGTCTTTAACTCTAGCCAGCAGCAGTGCAACACCATCGTCGCGTAGCGCCTTGGCAAATTCAGCCAGCGCCTCGACTGCCGTGCTGTCAAGGTCGTCGCTGACCTCAAGGCTCAATACGACCACCCTCGCCTGCATGGCTTTCGAGCGCACCAGCACGACTTGAAAAACCTGCTCTGCATTGGCAAAAAACAAGGGCTCTGCCGGCCGCATGATAAGTACACCGGGATAAAGCGTTGCCTCGGGGTGGCGCGCATGGTCAACGTAGTCGCGCGTAGCGCCAAGCTGGCCCAGTTCGCTGACCAGCGGCAGCGCAAAGCGGCGAATTGCCAGCAGCAACGATAGCGCCACCGCCAGCAACATGCCAAACAGCACACCAAACAGCAGCACGCCCGCAGCGGCTACCACCGCAAGCCACGCATCGCCGCCCAAGCGCAAGGTTGACAGTACTGCCGTTGGCCACAGGTTGTGCGACAAAATCGCCAATACCACAGCGGCCAGTACCGGCACAGGCAGCAGCGCAAGCCAGGGGCGCGCCAGCCACAATAGTGCAGCAAGCGCCAAAGCCGCCGCAACACCCGACCACTTGCTATGCCCGCTCGCAGCTTGCGCGGCTGAGGCAGCGGAGTAACCTGCACCTACAGGCAGACCCTGCACCAAACCACTGACCAAATTGGCTGCGCCAAGTGCCATCAGTTCACGGTTGGCATCGACGTCAATCCCTTTATTGCCATGTTGCAGCGCCAGTGAGCGTACCGAACCCCACGACTCGGCAAACAAAATCAGCAACAGTGCAGGTGCAATTTCCCAGGTACGCAGCCACTGCTCGGTGCTCAGAATTGGCAAACTCCAGCTCAAAGCTTGCCAGGCAATATCCCCAACCAGGTGCACGCCACGCGGCCCTGCATCAATCGCGCTTGAGATCACCACGCCCAGCGCCAGCACGATAAACGAGGTCGGCACAAATACCCACCGCGACAGCAGGTGCCGAAGAGTAAGCCACAGCGCCAGAGCACCCGCACCCAACAGCGTGCTGGCAAGGTTCCAGCGTACGGCATCCAGAAGCCAATGCCACAGCAGCAGGCCCGTTTGCGCGCCATGCGCATCGACACCCGTGATGTGCGGCAACTGTTTGACCATGATGGTCAGCGCCAAAGCCCACGCAAAACCGCGCAATACGGGGCGCGAAATAAAAGCGCCTAAAAAACCTGCACGCAGCACCCCAGCCAATAAAAACAAAAGACCCGTTACGCCCACCAACGCGTAACCCATCGCGGGCCCGCCTATGGCCAATGCAGATGCAAACACCGCCGCAGCAGACGACGTAGGCGCAACCATGGCAAAGCGACTGGTACCAAGCCACGGATAAACCGTGAGCCCGATCAAGGTAGCCAGCAACGCGTGCATAGGCTCTACGCCCGCAATGGCCGCGTAGGCTACCGCCTCTGGTAATAGCACCCCGGCAACGGATATGCCCGCAAGCAAATCAGCAGACCAGCCGCGCCAGTTTGAAAACACCACATTCACCCTATCAAAGGGACGGCCTCACCCGACCCGGCAAGTGCGAGGCCTCAGCACTGTGGCACAGCACCATAGCCGCTTGCAGGGCAGCGTCAGGGTCGCGCTGAATTTGCGTGGCCTTGATACGGCGGCGAAAAAAGTCTGCCCATAAAAATTCAGCAAACGGCGTTTGGTCTTTCGGAAAGCCGCCCGCATGCCGCACATCATCCGCCAGGCTTCGGTATGGGTCGTCCAGCAAACCGTCCAGCGTTTTAGGCAACGCAGTAGTCGTTAGCCGCTTGCCTTTGCCGTCGTAGGGGTGAACCCACTGGTGGTGGTCCATCACCGTCCAGAACTCGTCTTTGCTCAACTGGCTAAAGTCTTTGAGCAGCACCACAAAGCTGCTTTCCACCCCTTCCTCCAGCAAAGCCAGGCCCAGGTGGTGATGGTCAACGATATAAAAGTTATTTCCCGGTCCACGCACCGCCGGAAACCAATGGCTGCTTAAAAACCGCTTGCGGTCAGTCTTGACCATACCCGACCACAGGCCGCGCTTTTCTTGCACCTCGGTGTAGCCCACGGTGATCTGCGTTGGGCGCAAGCGGCGCAGTTCAGTTTTAACGAGATGCTGGTGCCTGGTGTGCATGGGGCCTCCTTTGTGGTGGGTAGCGTGATGACAGTGTCGAGTATCACCCACACGCCCGTGTTCAGCTTTGATCCATGCAAAACCAGACAGGCTCCTTCAACACAGCCCCTAAAATGGCCAAAGCCCAATTAATACGGGCGCGAGCAGCTATTTAATTTGTAGCGCCAACATGATCAAAGGATGACCCCATGGATATCGACCCGCTTGAAACCGTTAAATCAACAGAACCAAGCGATGACGGCGAGCCGTCGTTTGCGCAGTTCCGCAAGCTCAACAGCTTTGTCGCGGTAACGATAGCGCTGCTGGCCACCTTCATGGGTATCTGCAAGGTGAAAGACGACAACATCGTGCAAGCCATGCAGCAAGCCCAGGCCAATAAAATTGACTATTGGAATTTTTATCAGGCCCGCAACATCCGTGAAGAAGTAGCCAAGGGCACACTGCTGCAACTCAAGCTTGCCGCACCGTCCCAGCCCGCGTCCGAGCAGGCCAACTACCAAAAGGCGATTGCCCAGTACGAGCTGCTTGTAGCCGACCAGAGCCAGAAAAAAATCGAGGTCAAAGCCCAGGCCGAACAAGCCCAACGCGACTACGACGCGGCCAACTTCAGGGATGACCAGTTTGACCTGGCCGATGCGCTACTGGCGATTGCCATTTCATTACTCGCTGTCACGGCACTGACGCATTTGTGGTGGCTGTACTTTGCCGCACTGGTGCCAACCGCGTTTGGCGTACTGATGGGCCTGGCCGGGCTACTGGGCTGGGGCATTCATCCGAGTGCGCTGATTGCGTTGTTGTCTTAAGGTGTAGGGGCGAGTAACGCCAGCAATTGCGCCAGTTGGGGCGAGTACACCTTGGCCTTGTTTAACAGTTCAATCGGGAAATGCCTGGCATACACACCACTGTCATGCGCCTGTGTGCCAAACCGTGCAGCAAAAGCCTCTTTGTATTTCGCTGAAGATTTGTTTTGCGCCGCTTCGCCATGTAGCGCGAGCAGCACAGCCTCAAGGCAAGGCTGGCTGGGCACAACCTGTACCTTGGCCTTTCGTGCAATCGCTTGGGTCTTATCATTCCAGTCGGTATCTGTATCGAGCAGCGCCGCTTTCACGTCATAGTCTGCATTTTGCGATTGGCGAATGGTGAAATTGACGACACCCAAAGCACCTTTACCACGTGCATTTTTAACAGTCACAGCAATGCTGCTGCCGCGCGCGATGTACAGCAACTTGAGGTGCTGAATAAAGGCAACGTCTGCGTCACCCTCACCCACCAGCAAAACCGTTCGCCGCACATAACGTAGTTCCTTATTGGCCTTCATAGCTGTGGCACAGCACCAAACGCACCAGCCATGTATTTGGCGTAAAAATTATCGTCACTGCGAATGCCTTCAACGCTGTCAAGTCGCCATGCACTGCTTTCGTTGTTGGTATCTTTTTCAACCAGCACAACCTGCGATTTATGCAAGATGTTCAACACCTCAATCGCGTGGCAGGTAAAGAGCAATTGCGCTCGGTGGGGGTTGGTAGCCGGGTTCGCAAACAAGTCCAGAATCGGCTCCAGCATGTGCGGGTGCAAGTCGTTTTCAAATTCGTCGATGACTGCTAATCCGCCAAATGCGAGTGCGGGTAGCAAACGACTAAGTAAGATAAATGCACCTTGCGTGCCGCTGGACTCTAGCGCAAACGGCAGCTCAAATGACGCGTTACCAGCAGACCGATGTACGCCATATGGAAGCCAGAATTTTTCTGACTTTCCGTCCGGTGCCGTCGCAGTAACTTCGCGTATTTGCAAGTCGCTTAGTCCCAGATCCCACGAACCCAGCAATCGCACTAACAATTGGCGCTGCGACTCTTCACCAGCGAAGTAAGCAGCAGATCGAACCAGTTGCTCCATACCATTGGTCATACGACCCGCCTGGTCAATGTTGGTCACAACAAAGTTGTTCACCAGGCGTTTAGCTAAGGGTACGCCGTACTGTGCAGCGGTCGCAATCAGTGAAGCGTTGGGGCGCGTCTTGCGTGCTTCACTCGGCGCGAAGTCAAAGTCTTGCTGTTTTACGTCGTAGCTTTGTGCGGCTTCGTTCCACTCACGAACAAACACATAGCGCATGCGCTCATGTTTGGCATAAAGCGCTTCATGCAAAACCCGCTGCGGTGTGCAACGTAGCGTGTAACGCCAGAGACGACCTTCAAAGTCTGCCTCAACTTCAAATTCAATAGGCTCGTTGCGCGCAGCAGCATGAGGCGCAACAGGTAAAAGCGCCGTTGGCACTATTGCAAAGGAATGCGTGATGAACCAATGTACAAACAAAATCGGCTTCAACAAAGCCGTCTTGCCACTGGCGTTCGGGCCAATCACCGCCATAACCGAACTGACCCGCTCACCAGAAGTCGCCGCGCCAGACCAAACAGCAGGCGGTACCCGGCCATCCAGCAACCAGGAAACCTCTGTACGTTCGCGGAACGACTGAAAATTTGAGAAAGCGTATTTATGTAGCATTCCGACATTAAATCACTTTTAAGACATTTTTTTGTCTTAAAAGTTATTTAAATCTACAGAAATTAGCTTTTACGCCGTTCAATACCGTCTTCAAGGCGTCACGCCGTTTGAGTTTTGCGCTTCGGCTCGCTCCAAATTCAGCGCCAGCAGCCGTTTCAAGATTTCTTCATCGGGCATGTCGGCTGTGTAGTCGGCCCAGCCGTAGGCGGCGGCGACAGCCTCGTCCAGCGCTTTGTGCGCAGCATCCAGCCATGCCGGGCGGGCGTTGTAGAGCTTGGTTAGCGTGCGCACGGCCAGGTCTTTCTCGTGGCCTTGCTTTGGCAAGATGCGGTCTGGGTAGGGGCTGGCGGTCATGCCGAGGGGTGTGACTTCTGGTACGACTTGCGTCCACTCGGGCGGGTTTAGCCAGGCTTCGCGCAGGTCGTTTAGGCGTTTGGCTGCTGTTGCTATTTTTTCGGCGACTGTTCGTGTTGAACTGATCGAAATATCTGCTGGGATGAGTGCGCCGCTTGCGATGACTTCGGTTTTTTGATGGGCGGTATCAAAGGGGGTTAGGCCTTGGGGGAAGGGGAAGGTTTCGAAGCAAGTTGTTGGCGTGTAGCGTGGTCTGTCTTCAAGCGACGTACCCACGCGTAGCGACCAGAGTTCGTGGAGACGGCTGTGGAGAATGCCGAAGGTGGTGTCATCGGCGACGGCTATTGCCACTGCTGCGGAGTCAGTTAAGGTAGTTAGGGCTTGCCACACAAAGCTACGAAACTTGGCAACACGAGGTGAAGCGATATATCTGGGTAAAGTCGCTAATGCAGCGCGCATTCCGGGTCGCGATTCAGCGTGTCGCCACCAATAAACTCTATGGCCATCCCTGCTTAAATTCGCCCTTGCCGGTTTGACATAAGCAACTGTGTGTTGGAAGGGGGTCTCATACTCGCTAGCGATTGTTTCCGCTGTGTGGGCACCAAAATCAACGATCCATTGACCGCTATTGCGCCGGGTCAAATCCTGCCCATTCGTCCAAGGTCTAACAACGTCGGCATTACTTCGCCCGTTGACGTTGGGAAGCTTTAGCCACGCACGGGCAACTGAACCCTCTATTTCGAAGGCGCCTCCTTTTTGAGTGCCAATAAAACAAGTACCCGAGTTTTCCGATAAAGGTTTTGCCAAACTCAGGTCGGTTGAGCCGCCAAGCGCAGTAGGCGCGGTCAAGTCTGTGTAAATTTGTTCTATCCCGATCCCGTCAAGCTTTACCGCTTGATTGGCGTGGCCGAACGCAATGAGTGATACGCGTACGGCAGCACCTTCGTTGACCCAACCCTCATCGCTCCATGCCTCGTATATCCGGGTGGTCTTTGCGATCGCGTCAAGAACGACACGGTTTTTACCTCCGCGAATTGAATTGGTGGATACCAATCCTGCTGCACCCAAACCGTTTTTTTCAATTGCGGTGCGCGCTTTCTCAAACCAGTACGTAACCAAGTCGGCACCACCAGGCACACGTCCCGCATACACCCCGCGAAGCGCCTCCGTGTAGTGGTCACCAAGTTCTGAGCGCATTTTCTTATCGCCCAAAAATGGCGGGTTGCCAATAACGATGCTCGCCCACGGCCAGCTCGCTTCTATAGCCCGCAAATTGGGGTCTGAGCCTGCGCCCTGCGGGCTTGGATCCGACCCCAAATTGCTACCGCTGCTCTCAGATTTGCCCGCTTCCAAATTCCTACCGCTGTTCGTCGTGCTCAGAGGTGCGGGTGGGGCGGACACCGGCGGCGATTTCAAAAAGCGAAGCGTATGAGCCGCCGGTGTTTGCCCCGCCCGCGCCTCTGAATCCCCGCTATCTGGAACAAACGAAATCAACGCATCACGGCACTCAATGTGATCTAGCGGCTCCAGCACCGGGTTGGTTTTGAATTCGTAGCCGTGCTGCAAGCGCCACTGCAACTCGCCAATCCACACCGTTACCCGCGCCAGTTCTGCGGCGTATTCGTTCAGCTCAATGCCCAGCATGTTATGCGGGCCGGTGACCAAATCGGCTTCACGATCAAGCCCCATGGCGGCTGCGTCTAAATGGCTTTTGTGTTCAATGTCTTTCAGCGCTTTAAGGCCGAGAAACAAGAAGTTGCCGCTACCGCAGGCAGGGTCAAGCACGCGATAGTTTTTCAGCTGGTCAAGCCATTCGATGAATTTGGCGTGCGCTGCCTTATAGTTTGCATCGCTTTTCTTCCTGCTTTTAGCCAGAAGGCCAATCAATACGGGCGTGAGCAGCTCCCAAATTTGTAGCAATGGCCGCGTTAAAACAGGCTCGATGATTCTTTGAATCGTGGCCGGGTCGGTGTAGTGCGCGCCTAACTGGCTGCGTTTGCTGGGGTCAAGCCCACGCTCAAACAGGGTGCCAAAGATGGAGACGTCAATCGCGCTCCAGTTCAGCGCTGCGGCGTTGCGCAGCTCGGTGGTGTCCAGCACTGTAAGCGGTGGCACCTTGATGGTTTTAAAAAGGCCGCCGTTAAACCATGGAATATGGTCGTTGCCGTACATGCCGCCATCACGCATGGTGGTGAACAATTTACTCAAACCTTCGGTGAGCAATTCGCTGGTCAGGCGGCGGTTGTTCACAAGCCCTTCAAACATGCGGCCCGGCAGCAGGCCAACGTCTTCAGCAAAAAAGCAAAACAGGCATTGCGTTAAAAAGTGCGCCACATCATCAGCGTGGCTTTGCGCAGCGTCAGGGTGCGTGTCTTTGTTGGGGACGCCCGTGCCGTCAGGCGCCTTGAAGCGTTTGCGCAGACCATCAGCCAGTGTGGCGAAGCTTTTTGCGGCGGCCTCGGTGATGTCACGCGAGGTCTTTTTCGGCCTGAAGCTTTCAGGCTCAAGCCAGATACGGCGTAGCAGCGCTAACTTTTCAGGCTGCTCTAACTCTTCAAGTTCAACGCTGTGAGTTTCAGTCGGGTGGCCAGTGAACTGGGTATGGATGCGAATGGTGAGGCGGTCACACACGACCAGAATAGGTGGGTTGCTCAGGGCCAGGCTGTAGGTGAGCAACTGTTTAAGGGCGGCATCCAAATTTTTGCCAGGGGCTTTGTTTTCCCACGCAAACGCGCCCTGCTTGAAGACATCGGCATAGCCGGTGCGCCCGCCAATGAGTGCGCTTTTTTCTTCAAATTTGTAGCCTGCTTCGCTGCCCGGCTTGGGCACGCCCAGTAAGTCACACAGGTCAATGAAATGGCTTTGCGCGCCCTGCTCTTCATTGAGCGCATAAGCCGGGCCGCCCGGGCGCCATTTGGTGATGAAATCTTGTGGGGTCATGTCAATAACCTCGAAGGAGCATATCCAGCGCGTCTTCGATTTCTAGTGCTTCATTTTTTGCAGCCCCGACAGGGGTACGCAATTCATTCGCATAAAACACGCTGATGCCTAGTGGGTGCAGGCGGAGCATTTCACCGCTGACCTCTATGGGTGGATTAAAGCGTTCGGTCAGTCCAGGAATAAGCCCCTGGCGTACCAACGGCACGCAAACACGCTCCACAAAACGGTATAAAAAATCGCTCTGAATTTGAAGAACAAAGGGAAAGTCTGGCCTGTCTGGCATCACAGGGTTTGGGTAAATGTCGAAACGCGCCACGTTTAAGATTTATCCGTTTCGCTCTGCGGAGCAACGCTTTCGCGCCAGCGGCGTACCCGCTGAGAGTACGGTTCACGCTGGCTTGCCCAGGCGTTGTATTCGTCGATCTCGACCGCGTGTTTTTCAGCCCATTCACCAGTTGATTCGGGATGCTGCCGGGCTTTGGCTGCGCGCTCGGGCGGGAGCCAGCCATCGCCGACCCGATAAAGGGCCCCATTTTCGCGTACGCGGTGGTGTTCCCCTGTTGAAAGCTCCGCTTGCACCAGGGGCACAGCTTTCATGGGCACAAGTTCAACCCGGCCGTCGGGATAAAACACAAGGTCAAACAACTGGCCTGCGTACTTTTTACCCAGCGATATCTGGCCGCTGGTGCCTACTTCTTTGAGCATGACAAGTCCTTCAAAAAATCTTCATGCCATCATGCTGCATGAAAATTAGCGTGTCAAGTCAGGCTTAAATGTCAAGCGAAGTAAAACACCGCAACGCAGTGGCAGGCCGTGCCAAGTGCCACAAACAGGTGCCAGACAAAATGCCCGTAGCGCAGCCGTGAATCAGTCGCAAAAAACGCCACCCCTGCGGTGTATGACAGCCCGCCTGCCACCAGCCAGAACAAGCCCCACGCCGGGATGAGTTGCCACATCGGTTTGATGGCAATCACGGCCAGCCAGCCCATACCCAGATACAACACGGTTGACAGGCGCGGGTAGCGAATGCCACCAAATGCTTTGGATGCTATTCCGCCCAGCGCCATGGCCCAGACCAGGCCAAAAAGCGTCCAGCCCCACGGGCCGCGCAGCACGCCCAGGGTGAACGGGGTGTAAGTGCCGGCGATTAGTAGGTAGATGGCACTATGGTCAAGAAGTTGAAGCGCTTTTTTAGCGCGCCTGTTGGTAATGGCGTGGTAAATAGTAGAACTGCCATACAGCAGCGCCATGCTAAGCGCGAAGACACTGGCCCCCACCACATTGAGCCAATCGCCATGCCGCACTGCGCCAACAACCAAAAATGGCGCAGCTACCAACACCGCAAGAAAAGTAATGCCGTGACTAATACTGTTGGCGATTTCCTCGCCAAGAGATTGATCCCGCTCTGACACTTTTTGCAATGGGATGCTGTCAGTCGCGGGCTTGGCACTCATCGTTTGAGTCTCATCGTTTCAGCAAAACCTTCAGCGCGTTTTGCACACGGCGGGCGTTGCCACCTTCAAAGTCACCGGCCAATACTTTGGCAGTGTCTTCACCCCAGGTTTCAATTGGTGCGGGTGCATTGCGTTTGGTCAGCAGCTGCAATTGCAACATGCGGCGCGCACTGATGTGCTCTGCGGGGGTTGGCAATTCGGCAGCCATCTCAAGGCGCAGCAGTGATTCGGATGCGTCTTTGCTAGACGGGGTACTGACGGCTTTTGCCCAGCTGCCATGCACGGCCGGCGTGATGGCTTTGCCCAGGTCTTGCACGCTGGGGAGTATCACTGCGTCGCGCCTTTCCCACGCGGTGAGCAGGTTGGTAAGCACCTCGCCGTGGGCTTGCATGGCGAGCTTTTTAAGGGCCATGTTGGCCGCTTCAAAGGCTTCGCGCTGGGCGCGGAAGGCGGCATCGCCAAGGCGTGGTGCGTCAAAGCGCGGGCCACGGTCTTCAAACGCGGGGCGCTCACCGCTACGCGAACCACGATCATTGCGCTCTTCGCGATCAGCGCGGTACGGCTCAAACTTGTTGTCAGTGCTCTGACGCGCGCCACCCGGCTTGCTGCCGGGTCGTGAATCTTTGCGGTCACCAAACTTGCTGCCACGGCTGTCCCGACTGCCTCTGGGCGCGTCAGCTTTACGCGCACCGGGCCGGTCGTCGCCGCGCATGGCGACGATGGGTTTTGGTGGGGCCTTCTTCGCCTCAACTGCCGGTGCGGGCTCTGGCTCGGCAGCTTGTGATTCGTCTGCCATAGGCTCTGCGGGCGCGGTGGCGGACTCGCCTGCTTCAGCAAACTCTGCTTCGGCGGCATGCTCTGCTTCACCCGGTACTTCTGTTGCTGACTCTACCGTTGAAGCGGCGGTATCTGCTATGGTTTCAGTAGCTGCCTGCGCCGATTCTGATTGGGCTACAGGCTCTTTATGCTCAATTTTCTCTTCAACAGCGGCCCCAGGTGCAGCAGCTGGTGCTGGCACGGATACCTGTCCACGCACAATGGCTTCAAGCGCTTTGGCAGCAGCATGAATTTGCGCCACATCACCGCTGGCAGTTGCAGCGGCAACGGCTTTGGATGCATCAACCACCATGCGGTCAAACTCGCCCAGTGCCTTATTAGCCTGCTCAACGGCTTTTTCACGCTCTGCGGTCTTGCGCTGGAAGGCGTCATCAATCGGCTTGCGGAAAGCGTCCCACATTTTTTGCTCTTGCTTGCGCTCGATGGGCACGCCCTGTGCCTCATGTTGCCAGCGCTGCTGTAGCGACTTGATCGCATCAATGTGCAGCACGGGTTCTGCGCCCAATGTCTGCGCTTCTTCAATCATGGCTTTGCGGCGGGCCAGGCTCTCGGCACGTGCGGTTTTGAGCGGCGTGTCGGCAGCGTCCATCGCAGCCTTCCACTGCAGTTGAATTTCTAGAAAGGCTTTTTCGCCAAGGTGTCCGGCATCGCGCCACTTGTCCACAAAGCCATTCAGGCTGCGGATATGCGCCTTCCAGTCGGTGCTGGTCTTGTTGGCATCAGCCCAGGCCTGCACTTCGTCAATCAGTAGCTTGCGCTCGGCCTTGACGGCTTCGGTTTGCTCTTTAACAGTCTCTAACCACGCTTCAACCACCTTATGGGCTTCGTTGCAGGCATCGTCAAAACGCTTCCACAGCGCGTGGTTGGGCGTGCCGCCCTGGTCGGATGTTTTCCATTGGTCGCGCATCACGCGCAGGGTGTCTTGCTGCTTGCGACCACCGAGTGGCTTGGCAACCAGGCCCTCGGCCTTGACGACCAGCTCTTCGCGGATCTGATCGGCACGCCAGCGCTGCCAGCCTTCCAGCTCGCCTGCGGCCGTGAGTGCTGCGTGGGCAGCGGCTTCCAGCTTGCTGTCGATGTTGCGGATGTTTTCTTTCAGGGCCTGACGCAAATCGGCTGCAACTTTGGGCGTGGCCTTGCCGTGGCCTTCGCCCACTTCGTGCTCCAGTTTGGCAAGCGCGGCCTGCACGATGGCGCTTGATTTTTCGCGCATGTCTTTGAGCACTACAGGATCAATTCTTGCTTTGGCCGGACGTACGCCTTCAGCAGAAGCTACGGGTGCCTGGCCACGCGAGGCGCGCAGCTCGTCAGCCCACACGGGTACGGCAGGCAAAGGCGCGGCGCTGTCATCAAAGGCTTTAACAGCAACTGCAATAGCAGCCTGAAAGGCTTCCCAAACGGCGAGCAACTGGCCGCGTGATGCGTCCAGCAGTGGTGGAAATTTGGCATCAACGCTGGCCCAGTTTGCGTCAGCGGCGATGTCACCTGCCTGCGATTGCCAATGGGCTACGTCTGCCTGCAATGCATCTAACGCGGTTTGAGCGTCGCGCCACGGCTTGATGGACAGCACCTCGATGCGCTGCGCAATCAGCACGGCGGCTTCGCGTTGCACCTGGGTGCGGTGCTGCAGGTCTTCAATGGTTTTAACGCGCTCAGCCAGTTGCACCTTGAGGCCGGCCAATGGTTCTTTCGACAGAGGTGCGCCAGCTTTGGCCGCATCGCGTTGCCAGGCTAGTGCGTCGGCCAGGTTGAGTTTGCCGGTTGCCAACAGCACTGAGGCTTTGGCGGCCCACTCGGCAGCAACAACTTCTTGCCCCTTGCTGCGTTTGGCTTCATCCAGCTTCTCTTTAAGCGGTTTGGCGGCGCCCTTGTCGCGGTTGGCCAGGTCTTTGTACACATCGGCCATCTGCTCAGCGCTTGGCTCGGTGGTCAGCCACTGGCGAATACGCGCTGCCCGCTCGCCTGACGTGGGGGCAGAAAATGCGCCGCCCGTCAAGCCATCAAGGGGGTGAGCATCTGCTGCTTTGGCAGATGGCTTAACAACCGGTTTTACGACGACTGGAGCAGCGGGTTTGGATGAATTGAACATGGAGGAAAAATCAGAATGGAAAATACGCAAAAAAGCGCGCAAGGAAAATGCAAACGATAGGCGGGTAAAAAATAACCCGGCAAGCCTTGTATTTTCGCCTATTTAAGACGCTGTCACGGTATTGATAAATTCAGGTCTGCCCGGGGTGTCCATTTAGCCCCCTGAATATGGGTCGCAAACGTCCAGCACAAACAAAAAACCCCGGCCAGCTTGACTGTCCGGGGTTGGCGGCGAGCGTTTAAACCCATGCCGTCGGGTTTCGCAAAGAAGAGATGACTCGTCTTCAATGCGGTGAAAGCAAATGATTGCCTCCAAGTTTGCCGGGGTTGTTATACCCCGGTAGATGCTCGAAATAAATCAAGCAACTTCAGATTAAGCCGGGGACGGCTGGCCTGCAAGGCAAACTTTTCAATCACAGCGATGGATGTGATTGCGACTGACGTGTTGAAACACTTGAAAAAAATCAAAAACTCAAGTTAGAGCAACTTCCCAAGATAAAGGCCTAAGCCATTGATTTAAGGTGGTTTCACCGAAAAGTTAGGCTCTTAAGACTAAAAATAATATAACAAAAGTACTTGTTATTATTGACAGGTTATTAAAGAGGCCAATAAAATCCGCTCAGTCCTGAAAATACTGGGGACAACCCGAATACGCCGCCAAGCCCAATACCGCAATCACAGCGCGGAAGTACAAGGGAATGGATGGCGACCCAATCAAAGCCTGCAGGGCTCCTGTTGAAAGACGGAACCCGGCACGCGCCAGAGAAGGAGTGCCATGACAGCGCAAGTAAATATCAGTTCGAATACAGAGCATGCGGCCAACCGGTCACAACTGAGCCGAGTCAAGGTACACCTTGAGAACATCCGGGCAAGCGCGGCCAACATCGCCGACGACATTGCTCAGGGCTTTTTTGAAATCACCCACAACGGCTTTGCCCTTCTCGGCCTGGCCGTGGTTTTTGGCGTTATCACGCTGACCGCCCGCCCCGATTTACGTGACGCAGGCGAAACCCGGCTGATGACCTGGCTGCAAGAGCGGCGTGCCGCTTCGATTGATGAAGCTCCCGCAGAATTTACGGAGATTGGCGCAATCGACCGCGCCACCGCATCCAACCCCACAGACCTGCCCAAACAGCAGGCTGCTGTTGCTTACTGGTTAAGCCGCAAATACGGCGTGGCGCCGGAGCCATTGAGCGTGCTGGTATCCAGCGCATTTGAAATCGGCGAGCAAGCGAAGCTGGACCCAACGCTTATTTTGGCCATTATGGCCATCGAGTCAGGCTTTAACCCTTTTGCGCAAAGCCCGGTGGGTGCGCAGGGCCTCATGCAGGTCATGACCAAGATACATCACGAAAAGTACGACAACTTCGGCGGTAAATTCGCAGCTTTTGACCCGGTCACGAATTTGCGCGTGGGCGTGAAGGTGCTCCAGGAATGCATCAGCCGCGCAGGCTCGATTGAAGGTGGCCTCAAGTTTTATGTGGGCGCTGGAAACAAGGAAGATGACAGCGGTTATGCCCACAAGGTCATGGCAGAGCACGCCAGACTGCTCAGCGTGGTTGCCGGTAAGGGTTTGTCGCCGTTTCACGCCAGCCCTGCACCCGTGCGCTCAGTGCCAGTCAAGGCAGAGCCCGACGAAGCAGATACTGCCAAAAGTAGCGACAAAGCGGCGGCTCTGGCCACTTCCTGAAAAACCCCAAGCCAAGAGCTACTCAAACAGTCTGCGGTACACTGGCAACGTGCGCAACTGGCGATAGGCATGATGCCCCGAACGGGGCCTGCATGCTGACGTGGGACACCACTGGGAAGCGCACCGCTAGCAGCGGTTTGAAATAAACCACCAACAGCGTTCAGCCGTTCGCCTGGGCAGCCCTTGCTTCATATGTGAAGTGACAGGGAATTTTCTTTAAATCGTCTTTAAAGGACTGCCGTGAAAGCCTCTCATGTACCCGCGTAACATTCTTGTAGAACAAGCCGACCCCGAAATCTTTGCAGCCATCCAGGCCGAGAACGCGCGGCAAGAGCAGCACATAGAGCTGATCGCCAGCGAAAACTACGCTTCGCCCGCCGTTATGGCAGCGCAAGGCTCACAGCTCACCAACAAATACGCCGAAGGTTACCCAGGCAAGCGCTACTACGGGGGCTGCGAATTTGTCGACGTGGCCGAGCAGCTTGCAATTGACCGCATAAAAACGCTGTTTGGTGCACAAGCCGCCAACGTACAACCACACTGCGGCGCTTCCGCCAACGAAGCCGTCTTTCTGGCGTTTTTGAAGCCCGGCGACACCATCATGGGCATGAGCCTGGCCGAGGGCGGGCACTTGACCCATGGCATGCCGCTCAACATCAGCGGCAAATGGTTTAACGCGGTGAGCTACGGCCTGAACGACAAAGAAGAAATTGACTACGACGCGATGGAACGTAAAGCGCACGAAGCTAAGCCCAAGCTCCTCATTGCAGGCGCATCAGCCTACAGCTTGCGCATCGACTTTGAGCGTTTTGCCAAAGTTGCCAAAGACATAGGCGCGATTTTTATGGTCGATATTGCGCACTACTCCGGGCTAGTAGTTGCTGGCGAGTATCCCAACCCCGTACCGCATGCCGATATCGTCACCTCGACCACGCATAAGAGCCTGCGCGGCCCGCGTGGCGGCATTATTTTGATGAAAGCCGAGCACGAAAAGGCCATAAACAGCGCCATCTTCCCGGGTCTTCAAGGTGGCCCATTGATGCATGTGATTGCAGCAAAGGCCGTGGCATTCAAGGAAGCCATGTCGCCGGAGTTCAAAACCTACCAAAAGCAGGTGATTAAAAACGCACAAATTATGGCCACTACGCTTACCGAGCGCGGCCTGCGCATCGTCAGTGGCCGCACCGAAAGCCACCTCATGCTGGTTGACCTGCGTTCCAAGGGCATCACCGGCAAGGAAGCCGAGGCCGTGCTGGGCAGCGCCCACATGACCATCAACAAAAACGCAATCCCCAACGACCCTGAAAAGCCGATGGTGACCAGCGGCGTACGCATCGGCACCCCAGCCATGACGACACGCGGCTTTAAAGACGAAGAAGCCAAAGCCACCGCCCACCTGATAGCCGACGTGCTCGACAACCCGCGTGACGCCGCCAACATTGAGGCTGTCAAAGCCAAAGTGCACGCGCTTACGAGCAGGTTTCCAGTTTACAAATAATGGCTCTTCGTTAATTCCACTGTGAATTTTTCTTTACGCCCAACTCAAATCCAACTTACCGCAATGAAACAGAATTCTTGCCCGGTAGTTGGTGAAGCTGCGAAACCCACGGGCATTGGCCTTGATGAGTTGGATG
>JBBRQQ010000022.1:0-43297 GCA_038226155.1 Burkholderiales bacterium | reverse complement strand
GCCAAGGATGAGGATGGCAAGAATCAAAGTCGGAAAGCCCTTGACCGACTCGCCTATTGTCAAAATTTTGATCAGCAGATACAGCGCATAAACAAAGGCACCGAACGCCGTCAAAAACCCGGCGTAACTGGCAAACCTGAGCGGTACGACTGAAAAGCCGGTAATACCTTCGATCGCGAAATTAAGCAGCTTGAGGTAGGGCCATTTGGTCTCGCCCGCCGCCCGTGCATGACGGTCGTATTCAATCGTGACCTGCTTGTAGCCAATCCAGGCGAACAGGCCTTTCATGAATCGGTTGCGCTCGGGCAGCTGGTTCAGGGCAACAACCGCGCGACGGCTTAAAAGACGGAAGTCACCCACGTTTTCAGGAATCGGCACCTCTGACACCCAGTTAATCACTTTGTAAAACCAGCTGGCCGAGGCCTTTTTAAACCATGTTTCACCCTGCCTGCTGCTACGCTTCATGTTGACCACGTCTGCGCCGTGCTGCCAGGCCACCAGCATGTCGGGAATCAATTCGGGCGGGTCTTGCAGATCAGCGTCAATCAGTATCACGGCGCTGCCGCGCGAAAGCCTGAGTCCGGCGCTCATGGCGGCCTCCTTGCCGAAGTTGCGGCTGAGTGCCGCAAAGCCTGTGCAGGGGTTTGCAGCGTGCAGCTCTTTGATGATGCGCAGAGTGGCATCCTTGCTGCCATCGTTGACGTAGATGACCTCCCAGCCGCCTTCAATACTTGAGAGCGATGCCACGAGACGACTGTGAAAGATGGGCAGCACGTCTTCTTCGTTGTAGCAAGGCACGATGATGCTCAGGGCGCAAGGTGCCTGCAAAGGCGCTACCCCCAATGGGCTCTGGCTTGCAAAAGCCGTTGTTTGGGTAGTGAAGTTGGTCACGCAAAAGTCCAGGAACGGTTAAGACGGAAGGTCAGGCCAAGCACCAGAAGAGTCGCTACAACCTGTGCTGCAAGGTAATGCCAATTGAGCAGATAAACGCCGGCCCATACCAGGCCGCCATTCACGGCAGCGCCAGCGAACGCAATCAGCATGAAGCGGGGAACGGCCTGCTGGTGGCGTGCCGTGGTGCCGGGAAAGGTCATATAACGGTTCACCAGGTAAGAAACGGCAGCGCCGCAAAGGGCACCACATGCAGCCGAAGGCGCTGCGGGCCACGCAAATACTTCTACCAGCAGCAGCAAGACGGCGTAATGCACCGCCGTAGCGATGCCGCCTGCCAGTGCGTACCTGAAAAAAACCATTGCGCTCCGATGTTGTGTTTAGGCACGATTTTAGAACGGCTTATCTGTGACCTCAAAAACCAGCTATATTGAAAGCATGTTTGAAGTACTTGTCTATGTTTATGAAAACTACTGGCAAGGCGATGCCTGCCCCGAACTGCCACAACTGGGCCGCAAGCTCACTGCAGTGGGTTTTGAGGCCGATGAAATACAAGAGGCGCTGGTCTGGCTGGACGGCCTGAACCTGGCGGCACAAAGCACCCAAATCTGCCTGCCACCTGGTGACTCCCAGACATCCACCGCCATCAGCAGCGTTGATAACGTTCAAGACCAGTCACCTGGCAGCCTGCGGGTTTACTCAACCATAGAGCAGGAGCACCTGGGCGCTGAATCACTGGGGTTTGTGAGTTTTCTGGAGTCATCGGGTGTCTTGCCGCCGCACATGCGCGAGATAGCCATTGACCGGGCGATGGCCTCACCCGGCAGTCCGGTGGATCTGGATGACCTGAAGATCATCGTGCTGATGGTTTACTGGAGCTTTGGAGAAGAGCCTGATGCGCTGATACTGGATGAGCTTTGCGATGACACAGATCACCGGCGGGGGCATTAATAGCCCCCACGTTCGTTCACTGCATGTAACTCTCTGCCCCCCAAGGGGGCGCATTTTTCCTTGGGGCGGCTCGGCGGAAAAACATTAACCCAACAAACGCTCCGGATTTGCGTCCAGTTTGGCCAGTGCATCGCGGGTAGCGCGCACGGTCAGTGCTTCTTCTTCTGTAGGCACCAGCAAGCCGGCCTGCAAATACGCTGCCAGCCGGCGTGCCTGAATCAGGAAATTGCGACCATCGCTTGATGCAAACAAATGCAGTTGCTTGCGCTCGCTACACCATGCAAACTGTACGTGGCTGACCTTGCCGTTATGGTCCAGCGTAAACCATGCACCCAGTTGCAGCTCTTGTGCCCAGGCGCGCATTGCCTCGGTGGGCTGGCTGCCGCCATCGGTGATGACCTCGATGTCGGAGGCATCAATACCTATCATCATCACCAGGCTCTCGGTGTCCAGCGGCAAGTCGCCCACATCTTCATCTGACAGGTAGTCTTCAAGATTGGCCAGGCGCTTGGCCATGGCATCAATACGCTCGGTCGAAATCGCATCGGTTTTGGACATGAAGGCATCTGCCAGCGTGTCGCTGATAACCTTGATATGCCCATCCTGTGTTTTGAGGTCCTGGCCCAGCATGGACATGCCCAGACGCAGCAACTGTAGCAATTTGGGCAAATCAGAGATGACCTTGGAACGGTCAGCGCGGTTGGGTTTGGCACTTGCCGCCCATACCAGGTCTGCCGCAGCGCGCTTCAGGCGAACCGTTTCTTCGTGTTGCGGGCCGTTTCGCATGGCAGCAATAGCCAATACTTCAGCCCACACCTTGAACAGAAATTCACGGATTTCATCGCGCACCGGCATGTCATTGAGCATGCTGCGCATCTCGATGGTGTACTGGATGGCCATGGTCTCTTTTTGCTCGACCTGCTGGGCAATGCTCACGACACGCGCCATGCTGCCCTGTTCCGACAAAAATTTGGCAAGAAACTTCTCGAACTCGTCATACACGAGCTGAAACACCCGGCGGCCGGTTTCGGGGTACTGCTCAATAACCTGCACTACGCGCTTGATCTCCATTTCCATCGCGCTACCCGAAACATCGGCATCAAAGCCGAGCACGCAAGAGCCCATGCGATCAATCAGGCGGCGCGCCGGATGCTGAAGCGAACCAAAAAATTCAGGCTCCGAAATGGCAACCCGCAATACCGGCATTTGCAAACGCGCAAACCAGACCCGTATGGTGGGCGGAATGCGGTCTTCAGCCAGGATGGCCTGAAACATCAGCGCGACCACTTCAATCGTCGCTTTTTCGGTTTCGGTAGAGGCGGCACGCTTGAGGTTGCTGCTTTGCTGACGCAACGCACCGACAGCCTGCTCGACATGCACAACCCCATAAACCTCTTCAGACCCGCCAGCCAATATGGTGGCATACGCTTCGCTGTTGCCGCCATACTCCGCGGCAGCAATAGCTTGTGCAAGTTTTGGCGATGCCTGCGAAGAGCGGGTGTCATCAAAGCCAGCTATTTGATTGGTCAGCAGACGTTTAAGGCTACCCATTACCCCCTGCGCCCGCATCCGCGCCCGTGCCAATGGCGTGGTTGAAGTCTGCATACGGGTTTCTTCATGCGGTGAATAGCTGGAGGCAGCCGCTGTACCGCCGCCGCTTCCATTTCCTGATCCACCGCTGCCGCCACCGCTTCCAATTCCTGATCCGCCACCGCCACTGCCGCTGCCATAACCTGACCCACCGCCACCGCTGCCACCACCCTGACCGCGTCCATTTCCTGATCCACCGCCACCGCCACCGCCACCGCCGCCCTTGCCGGTACCCGTACCAAAACCCCCGCCGCTGCCACCACTTCCAGACGAGCCGGGGCCATCACCCGAGGCGGCATTGATGTCGGTAGCGCCAGCCGGTTTTGCTGACTGACGCACAGCGGGGGTCTGCTCGCCAGCCGCACCAGAAGGTGTACGCTTGACCAGTGGACGTAAATCTATCTCGGCCATGACACCGTTTTTGACCAGATACTCATTGGCAGCGTGATAGGCGGCCAGCAAATGCCCTGCGAGGCGGCTCTGGATGACCTCTTGAACTGCCATCCACAGCTCACGCGTCAGGCCAACCGCAATCCACTGCGCTACCAATCTCTCGGCCACCACTTCAGGTCGCAGAATGTCGTCTTTGTCCAGCTCTGTAGTGTCTTCGAGGCTCTGGATGCGCAGGCGCAGATCGTTCAGCTCCCAGCTCGCAAAATCAACCAGCCGCAAGGCCAGGCGTGAGGCAAGTATCTTGTGCTCCATCACCTCTTCGCCCATCAGCTCAAGGGTGCCACTGTCAATGGGGGCGCTAGCCTTGGCCGTCTTGGCGGCAGTCACCAGCAGTGTTTTTTTCCAGGCCTGCGTAGTTTGCTTGACCCAGGTATCGCTGGAATCCCTGAATGCCAGCCAGCCGTCCCGGCGCTCCTGCATGTCGGGAGCACTGCCAGGCAAGTCCAGCAAGGCAGACAGTGTTTCAAGCAGGGCTTTGGCCAAGTCGGGCAACACACGACTGGCGTGCGCAGCGAAGAGCTCACGCGCCTGCGAAGCTAGAAGACTGTTTTTATTTTTTTTGGTCGCCACAAGCAGTTGGAATGATGAGTACGCCTGTAAATAGTTTAAACGGTAGCCCCAGCGTTAGGGTCGTTGGGGTCTTCGTCTTTACGGATACCGGTTTTGACCAGGTCTTCGCGTTTGATACCCAGCCACATCGCGATGGCCGCAGCAACGAATACCGAGGAATAGATACCAAACAAAATACCAATAGTCAGCGCCAAGGCAAAATAAAACAGGGTCGGCCCACCAAAAAGCAGCATGGACAAAACCATGATCTGTGTGCTGCCATGGGTGATGATGGTGCGGCTGATGGTTGATGTGATGGCGTTGTCAATGATCTGCACCGTGTCCATTTTTCGGTACCGGCGGAAGTTTTCACGTATCCGATCAAAAATAACAACAGATTCGTTGACCGAATAGCCCAATACAGCCAGTACAGCCGCCAGCACCGATAGCGAAAACTCCCACTGGAAGAACGCAAAAAACCCAAGAATGATGATGACATCATGCAGGTTGGCGATGATGGCCGCAACGGCGTATTTCCACTCAAAGCGAAAAGCCAAGTAAACCATGATGCCCAGCACCACCATGCCAAGGGCCTTCAGGCCGTCCTGGGCCAGCTCTTCACCCACCTGAGGGCCGACAAACTCTGTCCGCTTCAGCAGCACCTCGCTATCAGCAGCCTTGAGTGCCACCAGCACCTTGTCACTTTGCTGCGCCGTGGTCACGCCCTTTTGCGCTGGCAGACGGATCATCACGTCTTTTGAGGTACCAAAATTCTGCACCTGTACGTCGGTAAAGCCAAGGCTTGAAACCGTGTTGCGGATCTTTTCAACCTCGGCTGATTTGCTGTAGGCTACTTCCATGACGGTGCCGCCCGTGAACTCAACCGATAGATGCAGACCACGCGAGAACAGGAAAAACACCGCCAGCGCAAACGTGATGAATGAGATGGCATTGAAAATCAGCGCATGCCGCATGAAC
Organism: Burkholderiales bacterium; assembly: GCA_038226155.1. Taxonomy (GTDB): domain Bacteria; phylum Pseudomonadota; class Gammaproteobacteria; order Burkholderiales; family Burkholderiaceae_C; genus Polaromonas. The sequence goes on along the minus strand of JBBRQQ010000022.1, from coordinate 37,885 downwards.
GGAATGTCTTTGCGAATCTTGAAGAATTCCATGACTTAAGCCTCCGCCTTTTCAATAGCCGGCGCTGTTGCACCGCGCCAAACCGTGCCAATCGATACCGCCTTGAGCTTTTTCTGCCGCCCGTACCAGAGGTTGACGAGGCCACGCGAGAAAAATACTGCAGAGAACATGCTGGTCAAAATGCCGATGACGTGTACCACGGCGAACCCGCGCACCGGCCCGGAGCCAAAAGCCAGCAAGGCTAAGCCTGCTATCAGCGTGGTGATGTTGGAGTCCAGTATGGTCGCCCAGGCACGCTCGTAGCCGGTATGAATGGCCGCCTGCGGTGAGGCACCATTGCGCAGTTCCTCCCGCACCCTTTCGTTAATCAGCACGTTGGAGTCAATCGCCATACCCAGTGCCAGCGCCATGGCTGCCATACCAGGTAGCGTTAGCGTGGCTTGCAGCATCGACAAAATCGCCACCAGCAACAGCAGGTTTACAGCCAGCGCAATGCCCGAAATCATGCCAAAAAGCATGTAGTAAATCGCCATGAAAGCGACGATGACGGTGAAGCCCCAGGCCACGCTGTGAAAGCCCTTGGAAATGTTTTCAGCACCCAGCGTCGGGCCAATGGTGCGTTCCTCGATGATTTCCATGGGCGCGGCGAGCGAGCCTGCACGCAACAGTAATGCCAGATCATTCGCCTCGGACACGCTCATCGAGCCGGAGATCTGGAAACGGTTGCCTAGTTCGCCTTGAATCACCGGGGCGGTCAGCACTTCGCCCTTGCCTTTTTCAAACAGCAGGATCGCCATGCGTTTTTTCAGGTTCTCGCGACTGGTGTCACGCATGATCCGGCCACCTTTGGCATCGACTGTCAGGTCAACTTTGGGCTGCTGGTTTTGCGAGTCAAAGCCGGGTTGCGCATCGGTCAGGTTTTCACCGGTGATGATGACCTGCTTTTTGACAATCACCGAGCGCCCATCGCGCTCCAGGTAACGCTCTGTTCCAAATGGCACCGGGCCGGTGTTGTTTTCAGCGGCGCGGCCTTCGCTGCTGTCATCCACCAGACGCATCTCCAGCGTGGCCGTACGGCCCAAAATATCCTTGGCCTTGGCGGTGTCTTGTACGCCGGGCAACTGCACCACGATACGGTCGAGTCCCTGCTGCTGAATCACCGGCTCGGCCACGCCCAGTTCGTTGATGCGGTTATGCAGCGTGACCATGTTCTGCTTGAGGGCCTGATCCTGAATGCGGCGCGCCGCCTCTGGCCTGATGGTAGCGACCAAGCGGTACTCGGTGCCATCTGCAGCGTCGGTGGTTTGCAAATCGGGGAACTGGTCCTGTATCAGGCCTTTGGTCGCCGCCAGCGTCTGGCTGTCCCTGAAACGGATTTCAATGGCCTGCGCGGTGCGGTTGATACCGGCGTGGCGGATGTTCTTTTCGCGCAGCGACAGGCGCAGGTCACCCGCCAGGGATTCCGCCTTTTTGGTCAGGGCCGCCTGCATGTCCACCTGCAACATGAAGTGAACACCACCGCGCAAATCCAGCCCCAGGTACATGGGCGAAGCGTGTAGCGCGGTCAGCCAGGCGGGTGAGCGTGACAGCAAATTGAGCGCCACGATATAAGGCGAGTCCGCAGGGTCGGGGCTCAATGCTTTTTGAATTGCATCCTTGGCCTTGAGCTGTGTGTCGGTGTTGTCAAAGCGGGCCTTGACCGAGTTGCCGTCAAAGCTAACCGCATCCGCCTTGATGCTCGCATCCTTTAGCGCCTGCTCTACGCGGGTAACCGTGGTGCTGTCAATCTTGACGCTTGACTTGCTGCTGGAGACCTGTACTGCCGGAGCTTCGCCAAAAAAATTGGGCAGGGTATAGACGACAGCGATCAGCAAAGCGAACGAAATGATGACGTACTTCCAGACGGGATAACGGTTCATGTGAAGGCTGTTCCGGGTGGGCTTATGAAAATGAGAAAGGCGCGATGAATGCGGCAAGCCCGCGTCAGAGTTTTTGGGGTCTGACCCCAAAAATTCCTATTTTGACGTAGCAATGGCGCCTTTGGGCAAGACCTGAACAATGGCGCTGCGCTGCAACTGCACTTCAACGCCAGGCGTGATTTCAAGCGTCAGGTAAGCGTCACCGAGTTTGGTGATCTTGCCGAGCAGGCCACCGGCAGTGGCCACCTCGTCGCCCTTGGCAATCGCATCAATCATCGAGCGATGCTCTTTCTGCTTTCTCATCTGTGGGCGGATCATGACGAAATACAACACCACAAACATCAGCACCAGCGGCAACATGCCGGTAAGTGAAGACAACATGTCACCGCCACCCGCAGCGGCAGCAGGAGCGGTTTGGGCAAAGGCAGAAGAAATGAACACGGCAAACTCCACAAATTATGGGTAACTACAGGGGAAATACAGGCGGAAAGTGGGTTTTTTGGGGTCAGAGACCAATAACCCCGCATCATTGTATGCGGGCAAAGGTAAGAAACCCGGTCTACAGCTGTTCAACCGGGGGTTTCAAAACGTAACCGAGAGCCGCGCGCCCTGCTGCGTAACCGCTTGCAAAACAGGCGGTGAGCAAATAGCCACCGGTAGGCGCTTCCCAGTCCAGCATCTCGCCTGCGCAAAACACCAGCGGCAGGTTTGCGGGCAAGGCCTGGAGCTGACCCTGCGCGTTCATCGCATCAAACGCCACGCCACCTGCACTGCTGATGGCCTCATCAAGCGGCCGCGCAGCCACCAGCGTCACCGGCAGTGCCTTGATGGCTTGGGCCAGTCGCACCGGGTCATTGACCGCGTCCTTGCCCAGCAGTTCATGCAGCAACGCCGCCTTGATACCGTCGAGCTTCAGGCGGCTTTTGAGGTGGCTGGACAGCGAACGCGAACCTCGCGGATGCCGCACTTCGGCCAGCACCTGTTCTGCTGATTTGTCAGGCAATAAATCGAGTGTGAAGGTGGCGTTGCCGCTGGCAGCAATCTCGTCGCGCAGCAGGTTTGACGCGGCATAAATCAGGCTGCCTTCAACACCTGTGGCCGTCGCAATGAACTCACCCTTGCGTCTGAAGCTGCGGCCCTGAGAATCGGTAAAGCTGATGGCGACCGACTTGAAAGGCTGGCCCGCAAAGCGGCTCGAGAAATGCTCGCTCCAGGCAGCAACATCAAAGCCGCAGTTCGATGGCCTCAACTGGGCAACAGTCACGCCACGCTCTTTCAAAAGCGCAACCCAGGCCCCATCCGAGCCAAGCCGCGCCCAGCTACCGCCGCCCAATGCCAGCACCACGGCATCGGCTTGCACCCGGACATCTCCGCCCGGGCTGGAGAACTTCAAAGCTCCGTCATCGGCCCAGCCCGTCCAGCGATGCCGCATGAAAAACTGAACACCCGAGGCACGCAGCCGATGCAGCCATGCACGCAGTAACGGCGCGGCCTTCATGTCTTTTGGAAAGACCCGGCCCGAGCTGCCGACAAAGGTTTCAATGCCCAACCCTTCTGCCCAGGCACGAAGCGCCGCCGAGTCAAACTCAGCCAACAACGGCTGCAAGGCCGCGCTGCGCTCGCCGTAGCGGCCCATAAAAACCTCTGGCGCTTCTGAATGCGTCAGGTTAAGCCCGCCCTTGCCTGCCAGCAAAAACTTGCGTCCCACCGAAGGCATGGCGTCGTAGAGCTGTACCTGAAGGCCTGACACACCGGCGTTGGCCAACACTTCGGCAGCCATCAAGCCAGCAGGCCCGCCGCCTATGACGGCAACACGAAAGGGTTTGGAAGAATCTGGAGAGGCGGGGGGCTTATTCAAGAAAGGCTTCCGAATCAGAAAGCGACGGCCACGCAAGCCGAAGCGCTCTGTTTTTGATAGCTGCTCACGCCCGTATTTATTGGGCTACAGCCATTTTAAGCACTCAAAATCGACTGTTTCCTGGCATTTGAGGCGGATTTTGAGCCAAACAGCAAAAATCACATAGGTGGCGCAAACCCGTTGCGACCCACCAGCACGCGCAACGCCGTTGGCTTGCCGTCTTTTTCCTGAGCCGTAATCATCACCTTGGCACCAGGAACAAGCAGCGCCTGCTGGTCAGCATTGCCAGGCTTGAAGCTCACGACTGGTACGCCCGGCGGCACGATGACGGTTTTTTCACCATCTTTGTATTTAAGCGTCAGCTTCTGTCCACCCGGCACCGATGAAGGCGCGGCGGCCAAGTCGGCCACCGTGGCATTGGTCATGGTGCTTTCCGGGCGCAAGTCCCAGGGGCGGTGGCCTTCACCAGTACCGCGCGCCGCTTCTGGAAACACCAACACTTCAAGCGCCAACTGGCTGCCATCAGCCTGCGGTATCGCGGCAGTACCGATATAGCTGCCAGGCTTGATGTCGGCCAGCGCCAGCGGGTAAACCTCAGACACGTCCATATTGGCGGGCCGCACCAGCGTGATGACCTCGCCGCTGCGCTCTTTGACGGTGATGCTCGTAGCGTCGATTTTTTCAATCGTCGCGCGCAGGCGCACGGTGGGCGCCGGGGTTTGGGCGAGGGCAACAGTTGCGGCCAGAGCGGCCAACAGGAAAGCAGAGCGTTTGAACATGAGGAGCTTTCGAAAAATTAAGGGTCGGGAATTATGAGCTGAAAGGCAGGTTTGCTGCTGAACCGTGTGCAATGGCCCGGTAAGCTACAAAACCTCCAGCAACGCCCCCTGCCCCGTCAAGAATGCAATTCTTACCGTTACCCCAGGATAGATTTTTTCAACTGCTGTACGGTAGTTGCGCATTTGCTCCTGCAGTTGCGGCTGACGCAAGGGATCACTGGTCGATTTGTAGTCGAGTACCCACCACTCGCCACATTTGTGTTGCACCAGTCTGTCAAGCCGCAAGGTCTGGCCGGCGTGTGTCAGCTCTACTTCATTGCCCTGCCAGGCGATGACAGCTTCGTCCCAGGCCCACGCGCCTTCGCCTGCCAAAATGCGCTGCGCCGCAGCCGCAGTCTCTTTGGCTTGCGCCGGGTCAAGGCGAAACTCGCGGGCCACGCGCTGGATATGCGCAGCTGATACATCGCATCGCTCCAGCAGGCGGTGCATGGCTTTGCCGACTCTTGCGCTGGCCGAGTCCTCATCGGTTGCGATAGGGTTGACTGCGCTTTTTTGCAAGAGCGGTGCTTCCGGTAAGTCGGGCAGCTGAAATGTCGATGCCTTGCCCGTATCAAGCTCGTCGTCCAAGGCGCTTGCAGGCTCTCGTACTGGTACCTCGCTGGCCAGCGGGTACAGGCGTTGCCACCAGCTATGCGGTGCTTCGCGGAAGGGCTCGATGGACGACACGGCCAGCGTGGTTCTCGCTCTGCTCAAGGCGACGTAGAGCGCATTAAGCTCTTCGCGCTGGCGAGCGGTCTGCTCGGCCACCAATGCCTCCTGCGCGCAGGCGGGCGGGCGGCTTTCGCTGACTAAAAACACAAACTTTTGCGGCGCAGGCGCTTGCCCCGGCCAGTCGATCAGCACACTCATGCTGTCCGCGTTGCGCTCTGCGGTATCGGTGTCCAGCAACAGCACCGCCTCGGCCTCCAGGCCCTTGGCCCCGTGAATGGTGAGCAGGCGCACGGCGTTGGGGTTGACGGCTGCGGGCGCTTGCAGACCACCGGCTTTGAGCGCGCGCACAAAGGCATAGGGCGTTGCGTAGCGACCGCCATCGAGTTGCAGCGATGCAGTTAGCAAGGCGCGCAAATTGGCCAGCACCGTGCTGCGACTGGCAGCGGGCGCGGCGGCCGCGAACCTCGCCAGCACATCACCATGCTCGTAGATGGCTTGCAGGGCATCATGTGGGGGGAAAGTGTCTACAAAGTGCTTGTAAAGGGCTAAATTGACTGCAAGATCCGGCTGCAAGCCAATCAATACGGGCATAACCAGCTCCTGATTTTGTAGCATTCCCTGCACAATATTCCACCACGAAGATGTCGATTTACCCTTGGCCAGCGCTATCTGCATCAGGGCATCGTCACTCAACCCAAACAGCGGCGAACGCAAGGCCCTGGCCATCGACAAGTCATGTTGCGGTGAGACGAGCACATCAAGCAAGGCCACAACATCCAGCACCTCGCAGCATTCAATCAGCTCGGTTTTTTCGCCGATTTGCGCGGGGATATGCAAGGCACGTAGCTCGTCTTGCAGCGGCAAAAGGCCTGCCCGCTTACGCGACAAGACCATCACATGTTGAGGTTTCAATCCGCCTTTGATTTGCTGTGAAATCCAGGCTGCCGCTTGGCGCGCCTCCAGCGTGCGCAAGGTTTCCTCAGGCAGTTCGCGCGGTGTGGTCAGGCTGTCGCGCCAGCCGGAATCTGCGGTGCTGTCGTCATTGTCAAGTGCGGCCGCACGTGGAATCGGTGGCAGGCGCACTACCTGTCCCGGCTCAATTGAGGCCGTGCTGTGCTCGCGAAAGCCGTCATAGCCATCCTCATCACGCGCTTGGCCCATGACGGCGTTGACGACGCCGATCACACCCAGGCTGTTTCGCCGGGTGTGATCGCATTCGAGCAACTCGCCGCCCAGCTCGCCCACGATAAATTCCTTGGCCGCGATAAACACCTGCGGCTCGGCGCGGCGAAAGCGGTAAATGCTTTGCTTGGGGTCTCCAACGATGAAAACGCTAGGTGCATTGCCGGCGCCCGCATAGCCGCTCAGCCAGCTTGACAGCGCCTGCCATTGCAGCGGGTTTGTGTCTTGAAACTCGTCAATCAGCAAGTGCTTGATGCGTGCGTCCAGCCTCTCCTGCACCCAGCCCGACAGCACAGGGTCGGTCAGCATGACTTGCGCGGCACGCTCCACGTCGTTCATGTCCACCCAGCCGTGCTCGCGTTTCAAAGCAGTGAACTCTTCGATCAAACAGCGGGCAAGCCGCGCCATGCGTTGCTGATAGATCCAGGCATCGTGTTGCTGCTGCGCCGCGCTTAAGCGCAGGGCCAGCTCTTGCGCCTCACGCACCACGCCAATGCCGGCGATTTTTTCGCCGAACTTGCGGGCGGTGCCTTTCTCGGTCAGCAATGCCAGCAAGGCAGCAGGCAAGTCGTTCGCGGTGATGGCTTTTTCAAGCTCGACGCCTTTGGCTGAAAACGTGGGTGCCGCGGCGCGGCCCAGGTTTATAGCCGCCAGGCTCAGTAGTTCGCGGCAGGCGCTTGAGGCGAAGTTCTGGTCAGGATGATCCAGCCCGGCGCATTCGGCGAACTGAACGCTGAAGTGCGCAACCGAGCTGTCAACCACGCCCGCCGCATCGGCCAGCGCAAATTCAGTCCGCTTGTCGAGTGCGCCCTGCAGCGCCTTTTCAGTTTGAAAACGGCCATGCTCAAGCACCACTGTTTCAAAGTCGGCTTTGAGTAAAGCATCGCTCACCAGCGCCGCATAAAAGCGCCGCCAGACCAGCGCCTTGGCCGGGCCATCGTCTTCCAGTAGTTCGTAGTTGACGGGCAGCCCAAGGCTTTGCAAGGTCGCCATGGGCGCACTGCGCAGCAAGGCCGCAAACCAGCTGTGAAAGGTGCGGATTTGCACAGGGCGGCCAGATTCGAGCACGCTAAGATATAAATTTGATAGCTGCTCACGCTTGTAAACAGGGGCTTGCGGGCTCTTTTGGCTTAAAACGCCGCGTATGACAAGCTCATGGCGCAGCGTGTCGTCATCTGCATGGGCGAATTGCTCCAGCCATTCATAAAGCCTTTCGCGCATTTCGCCTGCGGCTTTTTTGGTGAAAGTGATGGCCAGGATTTCGTGTGGCTGAACCGGGTTGCCCCGGCTGTCGCCTTCCAGCAGCGCGCGCAGCATTCGCGACACCAACATCCAGGTTTTGCCAGCCCCGGCGCAAGCCTCAACCGCGACACTACGACGCGGGTCACAGGCGATGGCATAAAAGGCCTCGCTTGATATCGGCTGGCCGTTGTGTTTGTAGCTTGGTGTCATGTGCGCCGCGCTGGGCGTGCTTCCGAAGCAAGCACAGCCCCCTTGGGGGGCAGAGAACTACACGAAGTGAGTGAACGTGGGGGCTTCATATTTACCAAAAATCCTTGCGGCACATGCCGCGAGCTGCGCAGTATTCGCAGGCTTTACCCTCGCCTAAAGCTGGCATTGGCGCACCCGCTGCGATGCGAGACACATCACTCAAAATGCTCTCAATCAACCCGTCGCGCAGATGCACAATTTCAGGCTGGCTGTAGGTTTTGGTTGGCTCTTTTTCACCCAGATTGACGTATGCAGCGGCTAGCGTATCGTCGGCCAGCAATGCAGCGTAAAAGGCCAGTTGCGTGTCTTCTGGCCCCTCTTTGATGCGCGCTTTGGTGGTGTTACTGGCTTCAGTTTTGTAATCCATCACCAGAGCGGAGCCGTCCGGTAATTGGTCAATCCGGTCAAGCTTGCCGAACAGCTTGACGGTGCCATAAGGCATCTCTTTCCAGACCTCGCCCTCAAGAAACTGCGCACCGCTTGCTTCGTGCCCAGCCAGCCAGTCAAGGTAGCCCGTGCGTACCCGTGGCCAGATGGCAGCGAAGGGTAAAAATTCGCTGTCAGTCAAGCCAAGTTCTTTGGCAGCGGTCTCTGACGCTATGTTAATCATAGCTATCCGCGCTTTTAGTGATTGGTCTGTAGCCGTTTTTAATGCCTCATGAAAGCTGTTGAGCAGCGTGTGCAGCCAGTTTCCGAACTCACGCTTGCCCAATTCGCTCTCAAGCTCTTCCGACTCCTGCAACTTGAGCAGCCGCAGCGCAAAAAAGCGGTAGGGGCAACGGCGCAGGTCTTCATAGGCGCTGGCCGACAGGCACGTTAGACGCTCATTCAGCAAGCTATTGCCCGTGGACATCAATTGCGGCATGGGGTGCGGCGTGGGCTGGACCGCCACCTCACGTTGAATGCGCGGGTCGGCCGCCATCACCGGTGAAAGCTTCAACAAAACCTCCTGCACAAAGCCACTGGGCATCAAGGCCTCACCGCCCTCGCTGGTGCGCCACAGCACGTCGATGTGCGGCATGTGCAATGCATAGTCCCACGCCTGCCGTTGGGCTGCTGCGAGCTCGGCGCGCGACGGCAAACCCAGCACCTCGCGCTGGCTTGGTGTCCACATGCCGGGCGGCTCCGGTGAAACGGCCAGACGCACTTCATCGGCACCCGGCAGCACCACGGCCTGCATGGGCCGGCCCAGCAACTGACTGAGCGGCAAGATCACCACCTGTGCCTCAGCCGGGTGCTCGGGCGCAAAGCTGGCGGCCTCCAGCGTCTGGTTCACCCAACTGGTGAAGTCTTGCAGGCTCATGCGAGTACCGGAGGCAAATTGCACATCACTGCCCTCATCGAGGCGCAGCGCGGCAAGCACGGCGCTACCAGCGGTGTCCAGCGCCAGCGGCTCCCATTGATGTGAAGCCTGCAGCGCGGCGCGTAAATCGTGCAGCCAGTCGGTCAGCAAGCGTGTGCGTTGCAGGCCGTCGCGCAGCGCCGTGACGTTGATGACGAGTAGCGAGTCAAGCACCTTGGCTGGCGAAGCTCGCCAAAAGCGCACGCCCGCCTTGCGCAGTTCAATCTCCAGCAGCGTCACCTGAGAAGCATCAAACGCCGACGCATTTTTCAGCCAGTCCAGCACTGCATCGGCGGATGCGTCCCACGACATGGCGCGCAGCAGGCTCATCAGCGTGGCGGCGGCGCGGGTGGTAGATAACTTCCAGCCGGTTTCATCACGCAACGCAATGCCGCGCCCGGCCAGTATGGCGCTTAGGCGGCGCGTCAACACCCGGTCTTGCGCGATTAGCGCGACCGGACTGCGGCCTTGCTGCAAATGCGCGATGACGCAGGCGGCCGCTCGCTGCGCTTCGTCTTCGGCATCTTGTGCGGCGTGCAACGACAGCGCACCCGGCATGGGCGGGGTCGTCAGTTTGAGCATGACGGCCTTGTGGCTGAAATGCGTTTTCAAGGCTTCAACTATAGCTTCAGACTGAAAGCCGCCAAGCACCACCAGCAAATCAAACCGCTTCGAGAAAAGCACATCAGTCGGGTAGCTTGATGCTGCAGCCCATGCCAGCGCAATTCGCCCTACTGCAAGCTCAAGCGCCAGCAGCGGGGACTCAAGCCCCACACCTAGCCGCGCGGCCATATGCACGCCCCAGGCCAGGCGCTGTGCGGGCGCTTGAGCGGCGGCCAGCCTTGCAATGGCCCAGCTTGACTCAACCAGGCGCCCCGCCAGCGCAGCTTGTTGGGCGCCAAGGCCCGCGCGCTCCAGAAGCGCAGCGGCAGTGAGCGCATCAAGCGCCGTGTCCATCTGGATGTCTTCTGCCGCGGACGCAAAGTCGCCATCCGCTCCCGCCTCAAAAGTGCTCGCCCAATTCATGGTGGTTTCAAAACGCGGCACAAACGATGCGGCTTTGCCAGTCACTGCGGTGTGCGAAGCCCAGGCACTACGGGCCTGCTGCATGAGCTGGGCGTAGGGTACCAAAACCACGGTCTGCGCCGGGTGCGCACCATGGGTTTCAATGCTTGCTGCCAATTGCGCCATGGCCTGCGCCCAGCACACGTCTCCCGGATGACCAGAGGGATCGGAGGCTTGTGGGATATCGACTATCGTGGTCATAGTATTGATAAGACTTGGTAGCGACTGTGAGGGGACTTCGTTTCTGACACAATGCCCAGAACTTTAGCCGTATCCTGCAACCCCCGACACAAGGAGCCGTCATGGCCAGCGAACTGATTAAACATACCACCGACGCCACGTTTGAAGCCGACGTGCTGAAATCAAGCCAGCCCGTGCTGGTCGATTACTGGGCCGAGTGGTGCGGCCCCTGCAAAATGATTGCGCCCATCCTGGACGAAGTAGCGACGAGTTACAGCGGCAAACTCCAGATCGCCAAGATGAACGTGGATGAAAACCGCGACATTCCCGCCAAATTCGGCATTCGCGGCATTCCTACTCTGATGCTGTTCAAAAACGGCGAACTGGCAGCCACCAAAGTCGGTGCCATGAGCAAGGCGCAACTGACCGCGTTTATTGACCAGCAACTGGTTTGATTCGTAGCCCTGTATTTATTTGCCTTCAGTGCTGATAGGGAAGCGCTCTTCCCCATCAGCAGCCTTCACGAAAACCCGCATTTTTCCTGTCATAATCCAAAAAGATTCAGCAGACGGCCTTTAACGGCGCTTTATCCAGCTCAAACCGCCTGACTTGAATTTTCGCTAAAGTTCCGGTTTGCAAGCCACCATGCCAAGTGCAATACGGCTTCTTTTCAAACCTCCCCCCGTTTTTCCAATGAACTCACGAATGAGTTCCACCCCAGCAGGTAATCCATGCACTTAAACGAACTCAAGGCACTGCACGTGTCTGAAGTCCTCAAGCAGGCCGAAGCCCTTGAGATCGAAAACGTTGGCCGTATGCGCAAGCAGGAGCTGATGTTTGCCATCATTAAAAAACGCTCCAAAACCGGTGAAACCATCGTCGCCGACGGTGTGCTTGAAGTGTTGCCTGACGGTTTCGGCTTTCTGCGCGCGCCGGATTCAAGCTACACCGCCTCTACAGACGACATCTACATCAGCCCGAGCCAGATCCGCCGATTCAACTTGCACACCGGCGACATGATCGAAGGCGAAGTGCGCACCCCGAAAGACGGCGAGCGCTACTTTGCGCTGAACAAACTCGACAAGGTCAACGACGGCGCACCCGAAGCCAACAAGCACAAGGTGATGTTCGAAAACCTGACGCCGCTGTTCCCGCGCGAGCAGTTCAAGCTCGAGCGCGACATCAAGGGTGAAGAAAACCTGACCAGCCGGATCATCGACATCATTGCCCCGATCGGCAAAGGCCAGCGCGCCCTGCTGGTAGCGCCGCCAAAGTCCGGTAAAACCGTGATGATGCAGCACATCGCCCACGCGATTACCGCCAACTACCCCGAGGTGGTGATGATGGTGTTGCTGGTTGATGAGCGCCCCGAAGAAGTGACCGAAATGCAGCGCAGCGTGCGTGGCGAAGTCATCTCGTCAACCTTCGACGAACCAGCAGCCCGCCACGTTCACGTCGCTGAAATGGTAATTGAACGCGCCAAACGCCTGGTTGAACTCGGTAAAGACGTCGTGATTCTGCTGGACTCGATCACGCGTCTGGCTAGAGCCTACAACAACGTGCTGCCCTCGTCCGGCAAGGTCCTGACCGGTGGTGTCGATGCCAACGCATTGCAGCGCCCCAAGCGCTTTTTCGGTGCCGCCCGCAAAATTGAAGAAGGCGGCAGCCTGACCATCATTGGTACCGCTCTGGTCGATACCGGCAGCCGCATGGACGAGGTAATTTTTGAAGAGTTCAAGGGTACTGGCAACTGTGAAATCCACCTGGACCGCCGTCTATACGAAAAACGCGTCTTCCCGGCAATCCACCTGAACCGCAGCGGCACCCGCAAGGAAGAACTGCTGCTGTCCCCCGAAATCCTGCAAAAGTCGCGGATTTTGCGCCAATTCATGTACAACATGGACGAAATCGAGTCGATGGAGTTGATGCTGAAAAACATGAAAGCGACCAAAAACAACCACGAATTCTTCGACATGATGAGGAGAGGCGGCTAGAACACCTTGTAGCCACCCCGGTCGCCTATCTCTTTTCCCGATTTACCAAGTAGGGGCCGCGGAACCGGCTTAGCCGGGCCGCAGGCGCAGCGGCCCCCTCGGGGGGCAGCGTTTACACGCAGTGAAAAAGCGTGGGGGCTCTTAACTTGTTGATTTCATGACATAATATGAGGCTTCACGGAAAGTGCTTGAAACGGTTTTGAGTGGCTCCCGAAACGAAACGACCAAAGGAAAGATCATGAAAGAAGGCATTCACCCCAATTACCGCGAAGTTTGTTTCCAGGACTTGTCCAACAGCTTCAAGTTCGTGACCCGCTCATGCGTAAATACTAAAGAGATGATCAAGATGGAAGACGGCCGCGAACTGCCGCTGTACAAGCTTGATACGTCGAGCGAATCGCATCCTTTCTACACCGGCACACAAAAATCCGTGGACAACATGGGTGGCCGCGTGGAGCGCTTCCGCAACCGCTTTGGTAAAACTGTTGCCAAAGAAGCTGCACCGGCTGCTGCCGAGTAAGCTGCAAGGCCGCTAGCGAAAAGTTTTTCGCCGCCTCACAAAAAAGCAGCCTGAAATTCAGGCTGCTTTTTTTTCGGCCTCAGTGACTCAGTGACTCAGTGAAAATACCCGCTTGAACAAACCGTCTCCCGCCATCGTTGCCCAATCAGCTGTACGCCGCCTGCCCCGGCTTGCACTGGTGCTGTTTTGCCTGGCCTATGTATTGCCCGGTTTTTTTGGCCGCGCACCTTGGAAGTTTGAAGACATTGCAACTTTCGGTGTGATGCGCGAGTTGGCCTCCCCTGCTGGAAACTGGCTCGCGCCGCAACTGCTTGGGCAGGCCAATGGGTCTGATGCACTGGTGCCCTATTGGCTGGGCGCAGTGGCCATCAAGTGCCTGCCGTTTCTCGACCCGGCTTCTGCAGTGCGCGTTCCATACGTCTTGCTGCTGGCCCTGACGCTGCTCGCCACCTGGTATGCCGTGTATTACCTGGCGAGATCCCCGCAAGCCCAGCCGGTCGCTTTCGCTTTTGGCGGTGAAGCCAGCCCGACAGACTACGCAAGAGCCATTGCCGATGCTGGCCTGCTGGCACTGATTGCCTGCCTCGGCCTGGCACAGTTGTCGCACGAAACCACCCCTGCGCTGGCGCAACTCGGGTTTGCCGCTCTCATGTTTTATGCGATGGCGGCCAGCCCTTATCGCCGCGCCACCAAAATCTTTGGCCCGTCCCTTGGCCTGCTGATCGGCACGACCGGGCTGGCCTTGAGTGGCGCACCCACTCTTGCACTGTTGCTGGGCTTGGGTGGTGCGCTGGTGGAGTGGACGCACATGCGGTGGGGCAGCACGTCGGTATCAGCTAATCTGGACGCGGACAGCAAGCGCCGCTCCTTGCAATGGGTGCTTCTGATCGTAGGCATCACGGTAGCTGTCTGCCTGCTTGGTTTCGCCCTTGACCTTTGGCGCTGGCGTATTGAGCTGCCTGGCGCTGGCGGGCAGCCAAGCTTGACAGCGTGGCGCAAGCTGGGGCGTTTGCTACTGTGGTTTACCTGGCCCGCCTGGCCACTGGCCCTGTGGACGCTCTGGCGCTGGCGCAGGCAGCTGGCCAGCCGTCATGTGGCCTTGCCGCTGTGGTTTGCAGGTATGTCGATAGCCGCTACATTGACGACAACCTCTGCCGACCGCAGCCTGCTGCTCAGTCTGCCGCCGCTGGCTGCGCTGGCCGCCTTCGCGCTGCCGACTTTCAAACGCAGCGCCGCATCGTTGATTGACTGGTTTACGCTGGTCTTTTTTACCGGTTGCAGCCTCATCATCTGGCTGGTCTGGATTGCCATGCAAACCGGTATGCCGCGGCAACCGGCTGCCAACGTGGCAAAGCTCGCACCCGGTTTTGAACCGAGTTTTTCGTGGCTTGCGTTTCTGGCAGCGGCCCTTGCCACACTCGCCTGGGCCTGGCTGGTGAAGTGGCGCGCAGGCAGACACCGTGCTGCAATCTGGAAATCGCTGGTGCTGCCTGCTGGCGGCGCAACACTGTGCTGGCTGCTGCTGATGACGCTGTGGCTACCACTGCTTGACTATGCGCGCAGCTACGCACCCATGGCGCGCCAGATAGCCCGGATGGTAGACAAAACCTCCTGCGTCGAAATTCACGGTGTGGCAAGCGCACAGGCAGCCGCCCTTCAATACCACGGACAACTGGACTTGCGGCCAGCAAAACCGCAGGCGACCTGCCCTTATTTGATCGTTGATGCCAATGCGCAGGCATCCCTGAGTAGTACCGTACATATGCCCGACTGGGCCTTTTTAGCCACAGTGCGCAGGCCTACCGATAAAAACGACAACGTACTGATTTTTAAGCGGGTGAACTTCAATCCAAACGCAAGCCCCGCTGCAAATCGTCCGTGAGCGAGATCAGGCTCATCACCCGTCACGCGGGTACGGTACTGGTCGGCCAACTTGCGGTCATGGCTTTTGGTGTGGCAGATACCATTATTGCGGGCCGCTACAGTGATGCCGCGCTGGCGGCGCTGTCGGTAGGCTCGGCGATTTACATCAGCGTGTATGTGGGACTGGTCGGTATTGTGCAAGCCTTGCTTCCGATCTGGTCTGAAATGCTGGGCGCGCGCCAGCAAGAAGCGCTGGGGCGCTCGGTGCGGCAAAGCCTGTACCTGTGCGGCTTCATCGCGGCGGCAGGTATGGCTGCCCTGCTGTTCTCTGGCCCGCTGCTGGGCTGGGCGCAGGTGCCCGATGCCATGCGCGGTGAAGTACAGCACTACCTGACTGTGCTGGCACTGGCATTTGCGCCTTCACTGCTGTTTCGGGTCTACAGCACTTTTAACCAGGCACTCGGCAAACCACTTCTGGTGACCTGGCTGCAAGTGGGCGCGCTGGTGGTCAAAATACCGCTGTCGATCTGGTTTGTTGCTGGTGGTAGTGGCCTGGAACCTATGGGGGCTGTCGGCTGCGCCTGGGCCACGCTGATCGTCAACTACTTCCTCTTGATGCTGGCTGTTGTGATGCTGCGCACCCAAGCCCTGTACAGGCCGTACAAAATCTGGCTAAGCATGGAGCGGCCCGACTGGCGGCAAATTGCAGGCTTTGCTCGGCTTGGCATTCCGGGCGGTCTCGCCTACTTGGTTGAAGTGACCTCCTTTACCCTGATGGCCTTGTTTATCGCACGGTTGGGCATCACGGCCTCTGCCAGCCACCAGATAGCAGCCAGCATGGCCGCCGTGCTCTACATGATGCCGCTATCGATGGCCATAGCCTGTAGCGCCCGCGTGTCGTTCTGGCTGGGCGCTGGCAAACCAGTCTACGCAAAGCGTGTGGTGCACCTCGGCTTGAAGCTCACCGCCCTTTGTGCAATGGTGCTGGCAGCTGTAGTTTCAATAGCTGGCAAACTGCTGGCGGGCTGGTATTCAACCAACCCTGAAATCGTTGCACTGGCTTCATCCCTGCTGGCGTGGGTGGCGGTTTATCACCTGGCCGATGCAACGCAGGCCTTGTGCGCCTTCCTGCTGCGCTGCTACCACATCACGCTGGCACCGCTGGCGCTGTATGGCGTGCTGCTCTGGGGTGTCGGCCTGTATGGCGGGTACACGCTGGCCTATTCGGGGTTTGTGGGCTTTGCAGCAACGCAATCTGCCAGCAGCTTCTGGGCCGCCAGCACTTTTGCAATTGCCCTGGTAGCGATGTCCCTGTTAGCACTGCTTTGGAATGCTGTTCGGCGCAGCCTGCACACCGCACCAGATGGCCATCAGGTCTTGTGAATTCTGCGCACACGCGCTGCTGGAAAAGTCATCGAAAAGCAGGAGCCCTGCCCTGGCTGGCTCTCGATGCGCAGCTCCGCAAAATGGCGCTGCGTCACATGCTTGACGATGGCCAGGCCCAGGCCAGTACCGCCTGTTTCGCGCGAACGGCTGCGGTCAATCCGGTAAAAGCGTTCTGTCAGGCGCGGTAAATGTTCGGCGGCGATGCCAGGGCCGCTGTCTTTGACCCTGAATTCGCCACGTCCGTCCGCCAGCAGCTTCCAGCTAACTTGCACAGAGCCGCCAGACGGCGTGTAGCGGACTGCATTCGTCACCAGATTCGACATCGCGCTGAGTAGCTCGGCCTGCACGCCAGCGATTTCGCAAGCTGGGCCAGCATCAAAATCCAGTTGATGGCCGGGCGTGCCAAGTATTTCGGACAAAGCCCTGGCCTCCTGCTCACATTGGGCCAGCAGGGCGCTGGTGGTGGCCCACTCGTTGGTGCCAGGTGTCGGGCTGCCTTCAAGCTTTGACAGGGTCAGCAAGTCATTTACCAGCGTTTGCATGCGCTGGGACTGCTGCGCCATCAGGCCCAGATAGCGCGCGCGCTCAGGCTCCTTGAGTGGTAGTGTTTGCAGAGTTTCAATAAATCCCGACAGTACCGTGAGCGGTGTGCGGATTTCATGCGACACATTGGCTACAAAATCACGCCGCATGGCCTCTGCAAGCTCTACGGCGGTGATGTCGCGCGACAGCAGTAACTTGCGTTCATGCCCGTAGGCATGAACGTGCACCGATAACCTGACCGGCCGCGCGGGCGTACTCGCGCTGCCCGGAATCACCACGTCATGCGAAAAATCACTTAAGGCCATATAGGCCTTGAAGGCCGGTTCGCGTACCAGGTTGGTGATGTGCTGCAGGACATCGCGCTGGGCATCAAAACCAAAGTGCTGCGCCGCGATCTGGTTACACCACTCGATCCGCCCTGCGGCATCAAGTAGCACCACACCACTGGGTGATGCCTGCATGGCCAATAGAAATTCATCCAGTCGGGCCTGACTTTCGCGGTAGTGACCATCACGAACTCTGAGCAGGCGCCTGACCCTGTCAGCAAGCTCCCCCCATACACCGCGCAATTCGGGTACCGGGCTGACCATGATGGCAGGCGTGTCGTTGCTCTGTTCAACGCGCAGCCATTGGAGCAGCCGTCCTATGTAAAAACTGTCAAACGCCAGCCACGTGGCCGCACCCAAAATAAGTCCAACACCAAGGGCAATACTCTGACCATGTTCAGATGCAGCCCAAAAGCCTAAACCGCCACCTGCAAACATACAGGCAGCAAAAACCAGCCAGCGATAAATCATGCCCGGGATTGTGCCGCAGCCACGAGTGCGGTCAGCCGGTAACCCGAGCCTCTAACGGTTTCCACCATACTGCCCGCAGCGCCCAGTGCTTCCCTGAGCCGCTTGACATGCACATCCACCGTGCGTTCTTCAATAAACACATGGTCGCCCCATACTTTGTCGAGCAGAGTGCTGCGGCTGTGTACGCGCTCGGCGTGTTTCATCATGTAATAGAGCAGCTTGAACTCGGTCGGACCGAGCTTGAGCTCACGGTCATGAAACGAGATGCGGTGCGTTGCCGCATCCAGCAGAAGGCTGCCGACGATGACACTGTCACCGGTCACCTCAGGTGCGCGCCTGCGCAGCACCGCACGAATGCGTGCCAGCAATTCCTGGGTAGAAAACGGTTTGGTGATGTAGTCGTCAGCACCTGCATCAAGTCCAGCCACCTTGTCAGGCTCATCACCCCGCGCAGTCAGCATGATGATGGGAATGGCTTTGGTGCGCTCCTGCTTGCGCCAGTGCCGCGCCAGCGACAAGCCACTTTGCCCGGGCAGCATCCAGTCCAGCAAGATAACGTCGGGTATCGCCGCATCAAGCTCACGCTGCGCTGTCACGCTGTCCTGCGCAATCACCGAAACAAACCCGCCATGCTGCAAATTAACGGCAATCAGCTCGGCAATGGCCGGCTCGTCTTCGACGATTAGTATGCGCGGTTGCTGCTTCATCAACTTGTTACCTCACGACTGATTCGATTTGCTCCATCGGCGTATGGCGTACATCTGCGCCTTTGACGATGTAGATGATGAATTCAGCGATATTTTTGGCGTGGTCACCAATCCGCTCAATCGCCTTGGCCACAAACAGCAAATCAAGGCTTGCAGAAATGGTGCGCGGGTCTTCCATCATGTAGGTAATGAGTTTGCGCACAAAACCGTCAAACTCCTTGTCGATCAGGTCGTCTTCCTTGAGGATGGAAACCGCAACGGCCGTGTCCAGCCGGGCAAAGGCATCGAGTGCCTTGCGCAGCAGCCCTGACGCCAGATCGGCAGCAACGCGCAAGTCCGACGAAGGCAGCATACGCGCAGCGCCGCTTTCAATGATGGACTTGACCATGCGTGCGATTTTTTCCGCCTCGTCACCAGCACGCTCAAGATTGGCGGTGGTTTTTGAGATCGCAATCAACAGACGCAAATCGCGCGCCGTTGGCTGGCGCCGGGCAATGATGGACGACAACTCGCGGTCGATATCAATTTCCATCGCGTTAACGCGCGCTTCTGTTTCTATGACCTGATTGGCGCTCTCTGCACTGAACTGCGAAAAGGCATAAATGGCCAGCCGTATCTGGGACTCGACCAAACCGCCAAGCTCCATGACGCGGGACGATACGCCATTGAGCTCGCTGTCAAATTGAGTGGATAAATGTTTATCGGGCATGTTGAATATTCCTGAAAAATTGAAGATGCCAGATCAACCGAAACGGCCTGTGATGTAGTCTTCGGTCTCTTTGCGCTTTGGCTTGAAGAAGATGTCCTCGGTCACGCCAAACTCCACCAGATCGCCCAGGTACATATAGGCTGTGTAGTCGCTGCAACGTGCGGCCTGCTGCATGTTGTGAGTCACGATGACCACCGTGTAGTCGTTTTTGAGTTCGGTAATCAGCTCTTCCACCTTGGCTGTGGAAATCGGGTCCAGCGCCGAACACGGCTCATCAAGCAGCAGCACTTCAGGCTTGATGGCGATACCCCGTGCAATGCACAGCCGTTGCTGCTGCCCGCCAGAAAGGCTGGAGCCATTCTGGTTCAGTTTTTCCTTGACTTCACCCCAGAGTGCCGCCTTGCGCAATGCCCACTCCACACGCTCGTCCATGTCGCTGCTGCCGAGGCTTTCAAACAGTTTGACACCAAAAGCGATATTGTCATAAATCGACATAGGGAAAGGCGTCGGCTTCTGGAACACCATGCCGACCTTGGAGCGGATCAGTGCCACATCTTTTTTCGATGTCAGCAGGTTCTCGCTGTCAAACATGACCTCACCCTCGGCACGCTGTTCGGGGTAGAGCTCGTACATACGGTTGAAAACGCGCAGCAGAGTCGATTTTCCACAGCCCGAGGGGCCAATGAAGGAGGTAACCTTCTTCTCCGGAATTTCCAGATTAATATTTTTTAAAGCCTGGAATTTTCCGTAATAAAAATTGAGGTTTTTAACAGATATTTTCGATTTTTCGATTAACTTCGAGCGCTCGGCAGTCATTGTTTCCATGGTTGCTCTTCTTTCGTTTCTCTCGTCAAAAATGTTTGATTGGTACTGACATGGCTTAAGGTTCTTTACATCTTTACGCGCGTTAGGACCCGCGCCAAAATATTCAAGCCCAGCACCGCCATGGTGATTAAAAACACCCCTGCCCAAGCCAGCTTTTGCCAGTTTTCATACGGACTCATGGCAAATTTAAAAATCGTTACAGGCAGACTCGCCATGGGCTTGCTCAAGTCCGATGTCCAGAACTGGTTGCTCAATGCTGTGAATAGCAGCGGCGCGGTTTCCCCGGCTACTCTAGCAATCGCCAGCATCACGCCGGTCACCACGCCAGCCCTGGCAGCTTTGAGCGTGATGCTCAAAATCACTTTCCACTTCGGCGCACCGAGTGCGTAGGCGGCTTCGCGCAGTCCCGGCGGCACCAGTTGCAACATGTTTTCAGTGGTGCGAATCACCACCGGAATCACAATTAATGCCAATGCGATCACACCGGCCCAGCCTGAAAATGACTTGAAGCGCGACACCACCACGGCATAAACAAACAGACCAATCACGATGGACGGCGCCGACAGCAGGATGTCGTTGACAAACCGCGTCACCACCGCCAACCAGCCTTTGGTATCAAACTCGGCCAGGTAAATGCCAGCCATGATGCCTATGGGTGTGCCAACAAATGCGGCCAGCAACACCATCATCAATGAGCCGTAAATCGCATTCGCCAGTCCGCCCTCTTCATTGGGTGGCGGTGTCATCTGTGTCAAGGTGTCAAGTGTCAATCCGCCGATACCAAGCCGCACAGTTTCAAACAGTATCCAGAACAGCCAGAACAGGCCAAAGGCCATGGCTGCCATTGCCAACGCAATGGCTACACGGTTGACCAGCTTGCGCCTGGCGTATTTCGCTTCGCGTGGGTCACGCAAAACACTCGCCGGGTCGACGCTCATGTCTTGGCTCCTTCATTTTTCTGCAATCGCGCCAGCAGAATTTTGGACAGTGCCAGCACCACGAAGGTGATGAAGAAGAGCACCAGACCAAGGTACATCAGAGCGCCCTGATGCAGACCTTCACCGGCTTCGGCAAACTCATTCGCCAACGCTGAAGTAATGCTGTTGGCCGCCTCAAAAAGGCTGAGTGAATTGAGCTGGTTGAAGTTGCCGATAACAAAGGTGATCGCCATCGTCTCGCCAATCGCCCGGCCCAGACCCAGCATGATGCCGCCCACCACGCCCGCTTTGGTATACGGCAACACCACTTTTGATACCACTTCCCAGGTTGTTGCACCCAGGCCGTAAGCAGATTCTTTCAACAGGGTAGGCGTCACTTCGAACACATCACGCATCACCGACGCGATGAACGGAATAATCATGATCGCCAGAATGATGCCGGCAGACAAAATACCAATCCCAACTGGTGCGCCCGAGAAAAGCGAACCCAGAAAAGGCACGTCACCGAACGCTTTTTGCAGCGGTTGCTGCACATAGGTAGACAGTACCGGGCTGAACACCAGCAAGCCCCACATGCCGTAAACGATGGACGGCACGGCAGCCAGCAATTCAATCGCAGTACCCAACGGGCGCTTGAGCCACGCAGGTGACAGTTCGGTCAAAAACAGCGCAATGCCAAAGCTGACCGGCACCGCGATCAGCAGCGCAATCGCTGATGTCATCACCGTGCCGTAAATCATCACCAGGCCGCCAAACTCTTCTTTGACCGGGTCCCAGGTGGTGCTGGTCAAAAAGCCGAAGCCGAACTTGGCAATAGCTGGCCACGCGCTGATGGTGAGCGATACAAGAATTGCCGTCAACACCAGCAAGGTGAACAGGGCCGCCGCTTTGGCGGCAAGACCAAACAGGCGGTCAGCCAGCGGGCCCGACCGGGCCGTTTTTCCGGGGGGCGGATTGCTCATGGCGCGTCCGGATGAATTTGCAGACAAACTGGCGGTTGATAGCTCATGTGCCGGAAGTGTAGAGGACACTCATGGACTCCTGAAAATGAAGTGGTCAGGCGACCCGAAAAGACGCCCCCGGATTTCCGACCTTGCTTACTTGATGGCGACTGGTTTGCCAGAAGCATCTGTCACTTTGGCCCAGGACTTTTCGATGGAACCAATCACGCTATCAGGCATGGGAACATAGTCCAGCGCTGCCGCGGTTTTGTCGCCGTTTTTATATGCCCATGTGAAGAATTTGAAGACCTCTGTGGCAGCCGCTGGTTTTTCCTGCTTCATATTCATCAGGATAAAGGTGGCAGTTGAAATAGGCCAAGCATTTTTGCCTGGCTGGTCGGTAATCAATTGGTAAAACGACTTGTTCCAGTCGGCACCAGCTGCCGCTGCCGCAAAAGATTTTTCATCCGGGGTTACGAAAACACCGTCGCGATTTTTCATCAGCGCATAGGTCATTTTGTTTTGCTTGACGTAGGAATACTCCACATAGCCAATGGAGTTGGGCAGACGGCCAACGAAAGCGGCCACGCCTTCATTACCCTTGCCGCCTGCGCCCACTGGCCAGTTGACGGCAGTGCCCTCGCCTACTTTGGCCTTCCACTCTGGGTGTACGCGGCTCAGGTAGTTGGTGAAGTTGAAGGTAGTGCCAGAGCCGTCAGCGCGGCGTACAGGGGCGATGGTCGCGTCAGGCAAAGACAGCGTTGGGTTCAGCGCCTTGATGGCTGCGTCGTTCCACTTGGTGATCTTGCCGAGGTAAATGTCGCCGAGTACCTGCCCATCGAGTTTCAACTGGCCGGGTGCGATACCCTTGACGTTGATGACCGGCACCGTTCCGCCGATGACGGCTGGGAACTGGATCTGGCCCTTTTTAGCCAGCACATCATCGGTTTGCGGCATGTCGGAGGCGCCGAAATCAACCGTCTTCGAGTCGATCTGCTTGATGCCGGCACCAGAACCTACAGACTGGTAGTTGACCTTGACACCCGTCGCCTTGTTGTAGTCGGCAGCCCACTTGGAGTAAACCGGAGCCGGAAATGTAGCGCCAGCGCCAGTGATTTCCTGCGCCATTGCAAGGCCGGACAAGGACATGACCACAGCGCTCACAGCCCCGGCCAAAGACAATTTAAAACTGATTTGCATACATTCACCTCTAGGTAGTTAAACGGTTACAGGGTTGTTCAAAAACAATGAAGTTACTTTAAGAAGCTTGTGTGACAAAGGCGTGACAGGCCGTCTATCTACGGACGGATGCATCAAAGTCATCAAACTTTCAAATTTCTGTCACGTATTTGTCATTCCTTTCTCCTACGCTCGACATTGTTATCAACAAGGAGTGTTTTCAATGTCTGCTCTTCAATCAATGCGTCAATCCGTGCATCACATCAACCGCCGCCTGCTGGTCATCGCAGCAACCGTTACAGCCATTGCGGCACTCAATGGCTGCGCTACCGCTTCAGCACCCGTGTCTGTAGCCGATACCGTAGCCGCCACACCGCAACTCAGCACGCTGAACGATCTGATTGCCAGG
Source organism: Burkholderiales bacterium (assembly GCA_038226155.1). Lineage (GTDB taxonomy): Bacteria > Pseudomonadota > Gammaproteobacteria > Burkholderiales > Burkholderiaceae_C > Polaromonas. The sequence goes on along the minus strand of JBBRQQ010000022.1, from coordinate 14,547 downwards.
GCTGGATTGAGCGGGATGCTCAAGGAAGCAGGCCCGTTTACCGTGTTCGCGCCAACCAATGAAGCCTTTGCCAAGGTTCCCGCCAAAACCATGAGTGATCTGGCCGCAGACCCAGGCAAACTCAAAGCAGTGCTGGCCTACCACGTCGTGCCCGGCAAGGTCATGGCCGCTGACGTGAAAAATGGCAACGTAAAAACCGCCAGCGGTGCCAACGTGGCACTGTCGAAATCAGGCGAGTATGTGACGGTTGAAGATGCCCTGGTTCAGCGGGCAGACATCATGGCTACCAATGGTGTAGTGCATGTGGTCGATAGCGTTTTGATGCCGCCCGCAAAGTAATCGGCCCATTGAAGCTGAACTTTCAAAGCAACTTTTGCAGGAAGGTGCCTATGGCGCCTTTTTGTTTGCCTTTTTTTCCTGTTTTTGCTTTTTTCATCAATTTTTTGCCTTTTCAGGTGCTTTTTTACCCACAAAAATAGCCAGAACGCCCTATTCACGAGCGCGACTAGCTACTAATTCCATAGCGTTTGTCAGTCCTTCCCAGCCCACTGCTCTCATCAAAACCATCAGGGATCGCACCATGCTTCTTACAAAACCGGGCTCTGGCCGCCGCCAATTCCTGCAACAGGCCAGCGTGGCCGCCGCCTGCGTAGCGGCACCGGCCTGGGCGCAACCGGGCAAGGCAGGCGCAGCACCGCGCAGCGTAACGATCGCGCAGCTTGTCGACGTGTCACAGGCACAGCAGGATGTTTCAAAGGATTTTTTGATCGGCTCACGTGCCGCCTGGCAAGACATCAACCTGCGTGGCGGCATACGTGGTCGGCGGGTGGAACATCTGGCGTTTGATGTAGACGGCACGCCTGCAAGCCTTCGCACGGCACTGGACAGCGTTAAAAACAACCCGGCCTGCGTGGTCATGTCGGGCACCGCAGGTGACCAGATTGCCAGCCAGATCGTCACACTGGCGCGGCAGGAAGGCCTGAACATGGCGCACGTCGCGCCCTGGCTGCAAAACTCCAGCCTAGAGATGGACGACAACACGTTCCCGATTTTTGCCGCGCGGCAAGAGCAAATTGCTTATGCGCTGAAGACGCTTTCAGTGATGGGCCTCAGCGAAATCGGCGCGGTCTTCGGCTCTAGCAGGGACTACCTTGCCTACCGGTCAGAAGTCGAGCGCATCGCAAGCTCCCTGCAACTCAAGCTGCAGGTGTTTCAAGCCCAAAGCGAGCTACGTGCGCTGGGCCAAAAGCTCACGCCCAAAACACCCGCTGTGCTGCTTTTTGTGGGCGGCACGCCCGAACTGGCAGAGTTCACACAAGGGCTGGAAAGGCAGGCACGCCAGCGCTACGTGGTGGCTCTGGCCGATGTCAATTTACAAACCATGCAGCAAATGGGCGCAGGCCGCAGCACGCCGGTGATTGCAACCCAGCCCGTGCCCATGGTCACGTCCAGCATCGCGGTGGTACGTAGCTACCGCGAAACGCTGGCCCGCCTGTTTGACGAACCTCCGACCTCACTGAGTCTGGCCGGATTTATCGCCGCCCGCTATACCTACGAGGTATTAAACGGCATGGAAGGCGCGCTAACCCGGCCCACTGTATTGAGCACATTCCAGAAACGCCTGAACCTTGACATGGGCGGTTTCCGGGTCAGTTTCAACAGCCAGCGCAGAAGCAGCAACTATGTCACGCAAAGCATGATGACGCTGGACGGCAGGCTGATCGGATAAGCGGTTAAAGCAACATGCGAATTCCACGCGAATGCTATGCTCAGTTAAACAGAAACTCAGCTATGCAAAATGGAACGCTACTGGCGGCTGTGGACCTCGGGTCCAACAGCTTTCGCCTGGAAATCGGTCGCTTCGACCACGGCCAGATCAACCGGACTGAATACCTCAAAGAAACCGTTCGACAGGGCAATGGCCTAGATGCCGATCGCAACCTGACGCTGGAGGCCATGCAGCGTGGCTGGGATTGCCTGGCGCGTTTTGGCGAGCGGCTGGCGGGCTTTAAAAAATCCCAGGTTCGCGCGGTAGCCACCCAGACATTGCGCGAGGCCCGAAACCGCGAAGAGTTTTTGACGCGCGCACACAAAATTCTCGGCTTTCCCATCGACGTGATCCCGGGCCGCGAAGAAGCCCGGCTTATTTACCAGGGTGTGGCACACATGCTGCCGCAGTCAGACGAGCGGCGGCTGGTGGTGGACATTGGTGGCCGGTCAACAGAAATGATTGTTGGCAAGGGGCTGGATCCCCACACCATGGAGTCCTACCGCGTAGGTAGCGTGGCGTGGTCGATGAAGTATTTTCCGGACGGCCAGTTCAGCGCGCGCGCGTTCGAGGCCGCTGAAGTTGCCGCCAAGGCCGTGCTGGAAGATGCCATCAATGCGTACCGCTCGGGCAACTGGGACATGGCCTACGGCTCGTCCGGAACGATAGGAGCTGTGGGTGATGTGTTGGCCGCTTCAGGCTGGCCACCCGGCCTTGTGTCGCAGGACGGTCTTGACTGGTTGCTCGACAGGCTGGTCAAGGCGCAAAGCGCAGACCGCTTGAGAATCGAAGGCATGAAAGACGACCGCCGCGCCGTCATTGGCGGCGGGGTCAGCGTACTACGGGCCGTATTTGATTTGCTCGGCATAGAGCAGATGCAGGCGGCCCAGGGGGCATTGCGGCACGGCGTGCTGTACGACCTCCTGGACCGCGAACAGCACCTGAGCGACTTGCGCTCCACCAGCGTGCAGCGGCTTGTGACCAAGTTTGGTGCCGATGCCGATCAGGCACAGCGCGTTAGCAAAGTGGCTCTGCAGCTTTTTGCCATGGCCAGCGCGGGCTGGCCGGTGCTTGAAAAAGAGCGCCTGCAACGCAAGTTGCAATGGGCAGCGCAACTGCATGAAATTGGCAGCCAGATATCACACAGTGACTACCACAAGCATGGTGCCTACATTCTCGACAACGCCGACGCGCCCGGCTTTGCACTGCCCGAGCTGCATCGCTTGAGCTTGCTGGTGCTGGGCCACAGAGGCAAGCTGCGCAAGCTGGAAGTTGATTTTGAAGACCACCTCTTCATCCAGCAGCTGCTTTGCCTGCGCCTGGCTGTCATCCTGTGCCATGCCAGACGCGACCCGGATCTCAAGGGCCTGCAGCTTGAAACGGGATATGTGCAAAACAAAACGCTGGCACTGACCTGCTGGCCCGGCTGGGCGGCGGCTTTTCCGCAGTCAGCCCATTTGCTGAAAGAAGAAGTAGTGGCCTGGCAAAAAACGCCCTGGGCATTAACGCTGTCCGGCGTTTAAAGTATCTCTGGTGACTGCACCGTCACCACCACCGTCTGCCCGGTACTTTCATATTCGCGCTCCCGTGTGCGGTAACGCAACCACCACACAGCGCCTTTTTTGACCGGGCATTCGCTGTCTTGCAAGCCAAGCAAACGCGCAATCGTCTGGCCCAGCGTAGGCTGGTGGCCAACTATCACGATTGGTGCCTTGGCGGTGGGCCATTGCACCAGTTCAAGCACCTGGGCAGGCGTGGCACCGGGTGCAAGTTCTGTGCGGATTTTGTATTTTCGCCCCAAGGCCAGGGCAGTCTGCTCGCAGCGACGCGCCGGGCTGACCAGAATTCGCGTGCCCTCCGGCAACTGGCGGTCCAGCCAATTGGCCATGCGGATGGCCTGTTTCTCGCCGCGTGATGTCAGGGAGCGCTCCAGATCATTGCCGTACGCAGCGCCAGCTTCAGATTGACCTTCAAGCCCATCTTCAGCTTCTGCGTGACGCCACAAGATCAGGTCCACGACTTATCCCGGTACCGTATTGCGCTGACGTGGTGTCGAGTAACGGGCCATCAGGGCCGCCTGCGCGCCGTGAGGTTCAACGGCTTTGGAAGTGCCTGAAGTGGGGCCTCCGACTACCCTGCTGTAAGTGCCGTCAGGCTGCAAATCCCAGGCATCTTTGGTGTCGTGCAAATACGCCACGAGGCACTCGTCAATGATGCGCTGGCGAATGACCGGGTCAGTCACAGGCCAGGCCAGTTCAATCCGGCGCAGCATGTTGCGGTTCATCCAGTCGGCGCTTGAAAGCAGCAGGGTTTCTTCACCCGCACTGCGGAAATAAAACACCCGCGAATGCTCCAGAAAACGGCCAATGATGGAGCGCACCCGGATGTTGTCGGTCACGCCCGGCACCTGCGCTGGCAACATGCAGGCACCGCGCACAATCAAATCAATCTTTACGCCGCGCTGCCCTGCCCTGACCAGCGCCAGCATCAGGTCTTCGTCCGTCAGCGCATTCATCTTGGCGACCAGGCGTGTGTCTTTGCCTTGGCTAGCTGCCTCACCCAGCGCGTCGATTTTTTCTATTAGCTTGCGCTGCAAATAAAACGGTGCCAGCAACACATGATTGAGCTTTGGCAGCTTGCTCTGGCTGGCCAGATGCACAAAAATATTGTCGATATCGGCGGTCAGCAGCGGTTCCGCGGTGAGATAGCTGATGTCGGTGTACAGGCGTGCCGTTTTCGGGTTGTAATTGCCGGTTGACAGGTGCGCGTAACGCACCAGATGCCGGCCTTCCTTGCGCGTGACCAACAGCATCTTGGCGTGGGTTTTCAGGCTGACCACACCGTAAACCACCTGCGCACCAATCGATTCGAGCATCTCGGCCCAGTTGATATTGGCCTCTTCATCAAAGCGCGCCTTCAACTCCACCACCACAGTGACTTCCTTGCCGCGGCGCACGGCTTCGCGCAGCAGCAGCATAAGTTCAGAGTCAGTCCCGGTACGGTAAATAGTCTGCTTGATGGCCAGCACCTGCGGGTCGTTCACCGCCTCACGCAAAAAAGCCAGCACGCCATCGAAGCTTTCAAACGGCTGATGAATCGACACATCGCCCTGCTTGAGGCGATCAAAAAACGATTGCCCATGCCCCACATGGTTAAGCTGGGTGGGGTAACAGGGGCGATAAACCGGAAACAATAATTTCGGGTCATTGATTAAATCAACCAGTTGCGTCAGGCGTACCAGATTGACAGGCCCATGCACACGGTAAAGCGCCAGCGCAGGCAGATTGAACTGCTTGAGCAAAAAGCTTGAGAGGTATTCAGAACAACCCGCCGACACCTCGAGCCGCACTGCCTGACCGTAATGGCGCTGCTCCAGACCCTGACGCAAGGCGGTACGCAGGTTTTTAACGTCTTCTTCATCCACCGCCAGATCGGAATGCCGTGTGACGCGGAACTGCGAAAACTGATCCAGCTGCCGCCCCGGGAAAAGCTCGGCCAGATGAGCGCGAATCACGCTTGAAAGCGACACAAATAAAGTACTTTTTTGACTGCCCTTGCCAGGCATGTGAATAAAGCGGGGCAGCACACGCGGTACCTTGACGATGGCAATGTCGTTTTCACGGCCAAACGCATCATGGCCACTGAGCCGCACAATAAAGTTAAGTGACTTGTTGGCCACCTGCGGGAAGGGGTGCGATGGGTCAAGCCCGACCGGAATCAACAAGGGCCGTACTTCACGTTCAAAATATTCCTTCACCCACTTGCGCTGTGCCGCATTGCGCTCGCCATGCGAGACGATGCGAATGCCGTGCTGCTCAAAAGCTGGCAGCAAATCGTCGTTGTAAAGCGAATACTGGCGCGCCACCATGTCATGCGCCGCACTTGAAAGTGCCTTGAAAGACTCTGCGCTGTATAGGTTTTTCGCGTCGGCTACTTCCTTTGCCTGTGCCGCAATCAAATGCGGCGCGGCGCGGACTTCAAAAAATTCATCCAGATTGGACGACACGATGCACAGGTAACGCAGCCGCTCCAGCAGTGGCACATCCGCACGTTTGGCCCAATCAAGTACCCGCTCGTTGAAGGCCAGAATGCTGTGGTCGCGGTCCAGAAACTGGACGGCTGGCGGGGCTGAGAGTTTGCGCACGGGTACGGTTTCTGTAGCGGGCAGCTGTGGCGAAGACCCATGGGGGTTCAAGGCATTTGGCGAATTTAAAAAGGGAGGCAGCAAGACATGTCTTTCTCAGCAAATCGTAAGCAAGAGTGTTTACTGATTTGATGACAAAGGTGTGACAACACTTTTAACCGATTTTTCGGCCATTGTGATGTCAGTATTCATCGCTTTGTCATTTGCCTTTTTTTGCGAACCCACCAAGTAGCTTTCAAAAAGCTGCGTCGGCTTGCCCTTAAAGTGCTTCAGGTAGCGCGGCGGCAAATCTGCAATCCGCATCATCATGGGCAAGTCAGCCGAGTTGAAGTCAGGGTCCCAGGCGGGCGCGCCCAACACTTTGGCACCCAGACGCAAGTAACCCCTGATAAGTGCAGGCGGCTCCACGTCCATCGAGTCGTCCAGTTTTTCGACTGGCAAGGCCAGGCGCGGCGTGACCTGAAATTCAATCGGTGCCAAATGCGTCTGGCGCACCTGCCGCCAGATGCTGGCTGCTGCATGGCCACTTGAAATACCGTTGTGCTGCATCGGAATGCTGGCGCAGCCAATCATGGTGTCCAGCTGGTTACGCGCCATGAACTCGGCGAGCGCCCCCCACAACGCCAGAATCACGCCGCCGTGACGATGGTCAACATGCACACAGCTACGGCCCAGCTCGACCATGCGCTCGCGCAGGCTACGCAGGCGGGTCAAGTCAAACTCGGTGTCACTGTAGGTGCTGCCCGCGCGCCTGGCCTGGGTTGGCGTGAGCACGCGGTAGGTACCAATGACTTCCTGGCTGTCTTCATCACGCACCAAGAGGTGCTCACAATAATCGTCAAACAAATCTATGTCATGGCCGGGCAGCGTATTGGGCAGATTTGCGCCCATCTCGACTGCAAAGACCTGATATCTCAGGCGCTGCGCCTGCCTGACTTCATCCTGAGTCCTGGCCCAGCTGACCGAGATTTTCCCCACGGCAGACCTTTGAATAGCGGCTGGACTGACAGCATCACCGCTTTGACAAAGTGACCCCCGTACCCAGGGCGCGATAGAGGCAGAACCCACTGGCGACAAGGCAAACGTTGGGTTGGGCAGTTCTTTCATGGCTAGCTCCTTGTTGTGTTGTGGCTTAAAAACCTGATGGCGCAGACGCTGTAAAAAAGCCCCGATGGCGGGGCTTCTTGGATGGGAGGGACTTGGGTACCGATGCAGGCGTCGCATCGGGTAGCGCCTTCACAGGCTGCCCACCCGCCAAACCCTCCAGCCACGGCCGGGTACCCGCAACAAAGCGCAAACCACCTGGCGTGCTGGCCATGGCCTTGGCCGTGCATCTCAAAATGCGCAGGCATTGCTGCTGTAAATCGTGAAGTTTTGTGGTCACCGCGTGGCTGGGTAACGTGGGTATTGCGCGTGTCATGCAGCAGATTGTGAGAGCAGCTGGTGACGCGCTTGTGTCGGTTCAGTGGCAGTTGTATGACATTGAAGCAAGCGGTTGAAGGCGGCTGCAGAGTTGGTTCGTGCAAGCTGAAACTCAACGACGTTGCTATATTTTTAGTAGCTTGTTACGCAGGTAAACAGGGCTTTATGGCTATTTTTGGCAGTCAAAAATGGCTAAAAATCAGTCGTAAGCTATAAATTTGACTGATTCACGCGCTTTGACAGCTCGACAGCGCTTTCCTTGCGCTCGCTGTAGCGGTCTGTGAGCCAGGGCGATGCGCTGCGTGTGAGTAGCGTGAACTTGACCAGCTCTTCCATCACGTCGACCAGCCGGTCGTAATAGCTTGAGGGTTTCATGCGCCCTGCTTCGTCAAACTCCAAAAACGCTTTGGCAATGGACGACTGGTTGGGAATGGTCAACATGCGCATCCAGCGGCCGAGCACGCGCATCTGGTTCACGGCATTGAAAGACTGCGATCCGCCGCTGACTTGCATCAGCGCCAGGGTTTTGCCCTGCGTGGGCCGCACCGCGCCATCACTCAAGGGTATCCAGTCGATCTGCGCCTTGATGATGCCGGTCATTGCACCGTGGCGCTCGGGTGAACACCAGACCATCCCTTCGGACCAGGCCGCCAGTTGCCTAAGCTCCTGCACCTTGGGGTGTGAGTCGGGCGCGTCGTCGGGCAAAGGCAGACCGCTTGGGTTAAAGGGTTTAGTCTCACAACCCATAGCCTGCAATAAACGGGCGGCTTCTTCGCTGGCCAGGCGGCTGTAAGAGCGTTCACGCACCGAACCGTACAGCAGCAAAATGCGAGGTGCGTGTGGTGGCGGACTTGTGACTGCAGCGGACTGGGCCAGGCCCTCTGCGGGTTGCACAAACACTTCAATGTCGACGTTGGGTAAATTGGAAAGTGTCAAAAGTTGCCTCGTTTCAATAATTCAATTATATTTGAACTATGAAAGCAATCATTGGAAATCTCCGTTCCAAAGTTCTCGACGAAGCCTCGGCCGTCAAGGCACTCGCCGCACTGGCACAGGCGCAGCGGCTGCGATGTTTTCGAGCACTGGTGGTCGTTGGTCAAAGCGGCATGACACCGGGCACGATGGCCGAAGGCCTTGGCATTGCACCAAGCGCGCTGTCATTTCACCTGAAAGAATTGGTCCATGCGGGCCTGATCAACAGCGAGGCGCGTGGCCGCAACCTGATCTACCGGGCCAGTTTTAACCACATGAACGCCCTGCTCGGCTACCTCACAGAGCATTGCTGTGAAGGCCAGTCGTGTGAGGTGAGCGACGCTGCTGCAGCCTGTTTGACCTGTTAATCCATAGCTATAAAACCATGATCACAAAACCCATCAATGTCCTGTTTTTATGCACCCACAATTCAGCCCGTAGCATCCTGGCAGAAGCCATGCTTAATCACATTGGCCAGGGCCGCTTCAAAGCATTTTCAGCTGGCAGCAGCCCGCGTGGGAACCAGCAACCCAATCCGCTGGGCTTGCAGATTTTAAAAGCTGCGGGTATTTCGACCGAGGGCCTGCACAGCAAAACCTGGGACGAATTTGGCAAAGCCGATGCGCCACACATGGATTTGGTGATTACGGTTTGCGACAACGCAGCGGGTGAGGTCTGTCCCTATTGGCCTGGCCAGCCCGCCACTGCGCACTGGGGCTATGCAGACCCCTCAGAAGGCGATGGCACTGAGTCGCAAAAACTTGAAGCCTTTCGCCAAACGTTGTTCGCGCTGCGCCGCCGTCTGGATCTGCTCGTCAGTTTGCCCGCTGCCAGCGTTGACAGACTGATGCTGCAAACCGCTGCGCGCAACCTGGCAATATCCTGAATAATTTTCTAACGCAAGCGCACCCCTCGGCATGCTCACTGCCCTGCTCATTTTTGTCTTCACCCTTGTGCTGGTCATCTGGCAGCCGCGCGGTCTGGGAATCGGCTGGAGCGCTACTGCTGGCGCCTTGCTGGCGCTGGGTTCCGGCGTGGTTCATCTGGCAGATGTGGCTGTGGTGTGGCACATCGTCTGGAATGCGACGGCGACATTCATCGCCATCATCATCACCAGCCTGCTGCTCGACGAGGCTGGCTTTTTTGAATGGTCAGCCCTGCACGTAGCACGCTGGGGCAAGGGCCACGGGCGCTGGCTATTTGTGCTGATCGTGCTGCTCGGGGCGGCGGTATCGGCTCTGTTTGCCAACGACGGAGCAGCCCTCATCCTGACGCCTATCGTGATGGCCATGCTGCTGGCGCTGGGCTTCAGTGCTGGCGCCACGCTGGCCTTTGTGATGGCGGCGGGGTTTATTGCCGACATCGGCAGCCTGCCGCTGGTAGTTTCAAATCTGGTGAACATCGTCTCCGCAGATTTCTTCAAAATCGGCTTTGGGCGTTACGCGTCGGTGATGGTGCCGGTGAACCTGGCGGCCGTGCTGTCAGCGCTGGCGGTGTTGCTGCTGTATTTTGGCCGCAGCATTCCGCAGGCCTACGACGTGGCGCAAGTCAAACAACCCAAAGAAGCGATCCGCGATACGGCGACCTTTCGCATGGGCTGGGTCGTACTTGCTTTGCTGCTGATCGGCTTTTTCTGGCTGGAGCCCAAGGGCGTCCCCATCAGCGTCATTGCGGCAGCGGGTTCGCTCTTGTTGCTTGTGGTGGCGGCACGCGGCCATGTGATCAGCGTCCGCAAGGTGATGCGCGAGGCACCCTGGCAAATCGTAGTGTTCTCGCTGGGCATGTACTTGGTGGTCTACGGCCTGCGCAACCAGGGCCTGACGGCTTACCTGGCGAGTTGGCTGGAATTTTTTGCACGGGGGGGCATCTGGGGCGCAGCGTTTGGCACGGGCTTTCTCACGGCGCTGTTGTCGTCTGTCATGAACAACATGCCCACGGTGCTGATAGGTGCGCTGTCGATTGATGCGACACACGCAACCGGCGTGGTGCGCGAAGCCATGATTTACGCCAATGTGATTGGTAGCGACCTGGGTCCGAAAATAACGCCAATCGGCTCCCTGGCTACCCTGCTCTGGCTGCATGTTCTGGCGCGCAAGGGCATCACTATCACGTGGGGTTACTACTTCAAGGTGGGAATTGTGCTGACGGTACCCGTGCTGGCAGTAACGCTCGCCGCGCTGGCGCTTCGATTGAGTGCAATCGGCTAAGCCCTAAAAGCGCGTGCCGACGGACAGGCGGACCATGTCCTGGGCGCTGAAGTTCACCAGTGGGTCATAGGCCACGCGCACAAAAAAGCGCGGCCAGTCGTAGCCAACCGAGAAGCCAAACTTTTGAATCGGCAAACCTGCAACCAACCCCTTTTTATTGAGCAAGTCCAGCGTCAGCCGGTCTTCACCATTGATAGGCATGCGGTATAGCAAGTGAATGTGTTGCTGGTCGGGGTTGAGACGGTTGTCGCGCACCACTTGCAGGGTGAGCGACTGGCGCTCGCTCCAGCGGTAGCCACCTGCCAGCGTGTACGAATCGTTGGGGTCAAAGTTAAGGTTGGCGAACGGCCGCAGATTGGTTCGCCCCAAACCCGCGCCTGCAAACCAGGTGCTGCCGGTTTCAAGGTAAGCACTGCCGCCGACGAAGCCGCCCGAGGCAATTTGCAGCGATGGCGTGAAGCGCACAGGCCCCAGCCTGAAGGTGTTGTCCCAGCCTGCCCGGTATTGTTTGACAGCCTGCACTGGCGAACGGTACAGGCCTACCCATGCGTTGCCTGAACCCACAAAACCACCGCTGGTACGCAGATTTACATCAAGTCCCGGGCCAGATGGCAAGCCGCCACCTGAAAGCTGATAAAGGCCACCCGTGAGTTTAAACGTGATCGGCTGATCAGCGGCTTCATCGCCTGCAAGACAGGCACCGGGCAGCGCCAGCCATGAAACCAACACCACGAGCAGTGCGGAAAATGATGAAAGCGAAGAGTACGAAGGAGGTTTTGTCATCAGGACACCTTTGGCGTTAGCCATTTCTGCAAAAACTGCGCACTGCCCATGGTGGGGTCCAGCTGGTAGGCGGCAAAACCGACACGCTCATACAAAGCGATAGCACTGCGATTGCCCTGAAGCACCTCCAGCGTCAGCTTGCAGGCACCCCGTTCAGCGGCGATGGTGCCGACCAGCGCCAGCATCTGCTCACCGACCCTGCGGCCTCTATGGCTTGCCAGCACCACCACGTCATGCACATTGACGAGTGGCAGGCAGGCAAAGGTTGAAAAGCCTTCGATGCAGTTAATCAAGCCAATCGCTTCATCACCATCAAACGCCAGCACACTGAAGGCCTGAGGACGCGTAGCCAGTGCAGCCACCAGATTCGTTTTAGTGAATTCACTTAACGCCTTGCCGCCCCCGGCAGGGTCGCATGCATAAACGTCCATCAAACTGACCAGTGCCGCTGCATGGCGCGGGTTGCCGTAGTCGGCGCGGACAATTTGAATGCGTGAAGAGCTGCTCATGTAGATCTCTTCCATGTTTCCGTCTCAGCCATTGTAGGTACCGATGCGCTTTGGGCCGCTTAACATACACAGTCTCCTTTGCAAGTCGACGTATTAACCAGCTTGACGATTTTTCAAGAGCCTAGTATGAATCAACCTGACCCCCTGATAGCGCCATCGGCCTTCAAAGGCATTTGGCCTGCATTGCTCACGCCACTCAGGAGCGATCTGAGCATTGACCACTCCAAATTTGCCGCGCACAGCAAGACCTTGCTTGCCAGCGGCTGCCAGGGCGTAACGCCTTTTGGCACGACTGGCGAGGGGCCGTCGTTTTCAATGGCCGAGCGCAAGGAGGCGATTGAGCAGCTGATTAAAAACGGCATCCCTGCTGCGCAAATCATGGTCTCTACCAGTTGTGCGGCCCTGCCTGAAACACTGGAGCTAACGCTGCATGCCGTGCGCCTTGGCGTAAAGGGCTGCCTGATGCTGCCACCGTTTTTTTTAAAGGGCGTGCCAGACGAAGGCATCATCACCTGCTACCGCTATGTGATTGATGGCGTGGCCAAAGAACTAGGCGCGGGCAAACTCCCGATGTATCTGTATCACATACCGCAAGTCGCGGGCGTGGGGCTGTCGCACCACGTCATCGCCACGCTGACCGCCGAGTACCCGACAACTATTTTGGGCATTAAGGATAGCGCCTGCACGACGGCGCATTCAGTAGCGCTTGCCGATGCGTTTATGAAAGATTTGGCGGTGTATGTCGGCTTTGAGCCCGATCTGCCCGAAATGGGCAGGCGCGGCAGCACGGGCGCCATCAGCGGTCTGGCCAACTTCATGCCGCGCACGGTGTGGCAACTGGTGGGTGAGTACGCTGCGCCGCAAACACCTGCACGTCGCGCGCGCATCATCGCGCTGCTGGGTTTGCTGGAAGGCTATTCATTGATACCAGCACTCAAAGGCATCATGGCGTTATTGAGTAGCGATGAAAGCTGGCTAAGGGTTCGCCCGCCGCTGGTGGCTTTAACGGCTGATGAATTCACTGCACTTGGGAAAACCATTGCCACGTTTGGGATTGATACAAAATCTGACTGAAAATAGGTGTAGATATTTTTAACTACAAGAAAGAGACAAGACCATGACGCATCCCATCCAACTCATCCGCCGCACCTTGCTGGTTACGGCGTCTGCTGCCTTGCTGATGGGACTGCTACACCCCGCAGTACAAGCGCAGACCCCTGCTGCCAAAGTACTGCTGCGCGTATCAACCCCCGCCGTGCCAGACGACTGGCATGCCAAGATGTGGACGGTTTTCAAAGATACCCTTGAGAAAACCGCGCCAGGCGAGTTTGATGTGCAGATCAACCTGAACGCGTCGCTCTTCAAACAAGGCACCGAGCCCGCTGCGATGGCGCGTGGCAACCTGGAGTTGTCGTCTATTTCGGCATTCGATATTGCCAAGCTGGTGCCTGAGTTTTCCATCTTCACTGCGGGCTACATCGTGCGTGACCCGACACACCAGCAAAAAGTTTTCAATGGTCCGATTGGTATAGAGCTGTTTAAAGCCGTTTCTGAAAAGATGGAAGTCACGCCGCTGTCTACCGTCTATCTAGGCACCCGGCAAATCAATTTGCGCGAAGTGCGCAACGTCAAAACGCCGGCTGACTTAAAGGGTGTGAAGCTGCGTATGCCGGGCTCCAAAGAATGGTTGTTCCTGGGTGAGGCACTGGGTGCTACGCCGACACCGCTGGCCTTTGGCGAGGTTTATTTGGGTTTAAAGACCGGCACGATTGACGGCCAGGACAACCCCCTGCCATCGGTACGCGCAGCCAAGTTTTATGAGGTGACCAAACAAATCGTACTGACGAGCCACTTGGTCGATGGCATTTTTATCGCTATCTCGAACAAAGCCTGGAACGCCATGACGGTTGCGCAAAAACAAAAAGTTAAAACTGCTGCCGAGGCTGCATCCACCTACAACAATGAGAACCGCATCAAGGAAGAAGGCCAGTTGGCAGATTTTTTCCGGCAACAGGGCCTACAGGTCACCACACCTGATGTGGATGCGTTTCGCAAATCGGTGCAAACCACTTACCAGAACTCTGACTACGCCAAGGTCTGGCCCAAGGGCTTGCTGGAACGTATCAACGCCACAAAATAATCCCGGCCCAACATGAAAATCAAGGGGGACAGTTGGCCCCAAAAAGCCGCAAACGCAATTGGTGGCGGACTGTTTTTAACGCTGTTCATCGTGTTCGTGATTCAGGTCATTGCACGCTTTGGATTTAACAAACCGCTGGCCTGGACTGATGAGGCGGCGGTTATTTTGTATGTCTGGATCATTCTGTGGGCATCGGCTTTTGTGGTGCCCGAGCGCGAGCATGTGGTGTTTGACCTGCTCTGGAACAGCGTCGGCCAGCGGGCCCGGCAGGTCATGCAGATTGTTGGCAACCTTCTGATTGGGGGGCTGGCTGCCTGCGGCATTCCGGCTAGCTGGGACTATGTGCATTTCATGAACCGCGAGGGCACGCCTGTGCTGGGTGTACCTTTCATGTGGGTGTTTCTGCCATTTGTGTTGCTACTGATGGCGCTGGTGTGTCGTTCGGCATTCGCCATTTGGCGAGCAGCACGCGGCTTGGGCCTTGAAAGCGAGCTGCGCTTATGAGCACCGCTTTGATGGTGCTGGTGGGTGTGCTGGTGGTCTGCATGTTGCTGCGTATGCCGATCGGCTTTTCAATGCTTGCCTCGGGCATTGCTTATTTG
>JBBRQQ010000021.1:0-44336 GCA_038226155.1 Burkholderiales bacterium | reverse complement strand
GTGGGCCCCCGGCCAGACTTTCCGTTTCCCGGCTTGTGGATGTACCGCGGCGACCATGCCGACGTGGCCAATGCCGTGGTTCACATCATCGGCATTGATGCCAAAGACCCCGAAGGCTTGAAAAAATATTTGGGTGACCGCGATGCCAGCGCTTTAAGCGGTAGCGGGGCAGTGGACCATGTGGCATTTTTTGCAGACGGCCTCGCAAACATGCTGGCGCACCTTAAAACCCTGGGCATAGAGCCGCGCGAACGAACGGTGCCGTCCATCGGCCTTCACCAGCTATTTCTGGATGACCCGAGCGGCGTAGTGGTGGAGCTTAACTACCCCGCCGCTGAACAAGCTGTATTGCAGAGCAACATACAAGGTTAAGCAGTTCATATGGCGCGTGTTCTCATCATCGGTGGTTCATTAGGCGGATTATTGGCTGCCAATATGCTGCTGCGTGATGGCCATGATGTGCAGGTCATGGAGCGCACCCCAGGCTCGCTCGACGGGCGCGGCGCGGGCATCGTCACACATGCTGCGCTACACGAAGCGCTCATTCGGGCAGGTCTTGCCAATGCCGAGAACCTTGGCGTTGCCGTGCAGCGCCGGGTCGTTCTGGCGCAAGACGGCAGCACACAAAGCACGATGTACATGCCGCAGGTGCTGACCTCCTGGAGCCGCCTTTACAGCTTGTTGAAAGCCTTGTTCCCGCCAGAGCGCTACCACTCAGCCACCAGTTTGCGCAGTTTGACGGCGGCAGGCGACCACGTACACGCCACACTAAGCCGCGGTGACCATGACTTCACCGAAACCGCTGACCTGCTGATCGCCTGTGACGGCATTCGTTCAAGCGTGCGAGCGCAGTTGGCACCACACATCACTTCTAACTATGCGGGCTACATTGCCTGGCGCGGTATTTGCGACGAGGCGGTGTTATCAACGCACACACAAACCACCTTGTTCAACAGGTTCGGTTTTGGTTTGTCGGCCGGTGAGCAAATCCTGGGCTACCCGGTCGCAGGGCCCGGCAACGCCACCGATGTTGGTAAGCGCTGCTACAACACCGTGTGGTACCGCACAGCCGATATAAACACCAAACTGATTGACTTGATGACTGATGCGGGCGGCACGCACCACCCACAAGGTATTGCGCCAGACAAGGTGGCAAGTCAGTACGTCACGGCGATGCGCAACGATGCCAGGCGGCTGCTCGCACCGCAGTTTGCAGAAGTCATTGAAAAAACTGTACAACCGTTTTTTCAGCCGATTCAGGATTTGGTGTCGAACGAAATGGCCTTTGGGCGAGTTGCGTTACTGGGCGATGCCGCATTTGTGGCACGGCCCCATGTTGGTATGGGTGTCACCAAAGCGGCACTGGACGCCAGTGCGCTGACCGATTGCATCCGTGCCTACGGGCCTAACGAGAAAGCCCTTCAACACTACGCCGCTCTGCGCTTGCCAGCGGGCTTGGCCGTGGTGCAGCGGGCGCGAAATCTGGGCGACCATATGCAGGGTCATCAAAATAATTTGACCCAGAAGTTTGGTACTCAGGCTGACGACGCCGCCTGGGTACTTCAGCACACCGCTGTGGACTTGGGCACAGGTGACGTTTCACTTTATGCGGCCACGCATGAATCGTCGACGCCCCAATCACTCCGGCTGCATCAACTGAGTCACTGATTTTTTCGAGCTACCGTTTGTTTATTGTTTATTTAATAGCCCTAAAAGGAGACAACCATGACTGATAAATCTGCCACCCCCGCGACCACCAGGCCTGCCACCAGCCGCCGTAGCCTCATCCTCGCTGCCGGTGCGGCTGCTGCTTCACCCATGCTGTTCAACATCGCTCGTGCTCA
The DNA here is from genome assembly GCA_038226155.1 of Burkholderiales bacterium. Taxonomy (GTDB): domain Bacteria; phylum Pseudomonadota; class Gammaproteobacteria; order Burkholderiales; family Burkholderiaceae_C; genus Polaromonas. Next base: position 42,492 of record JBBRQQ010000021.1, on the reverse strand, counting down.
AACCAACCCCATCAAAATTGGTTTTCCTGTGCCGCTAACGGGGGCGTTTTCCGCCGAGGCGCAAGACCAGGTGCGGGCTGCGCAATTGGCGATTAAAGAGTTCAACGACGCGGGCGGTTTTAATGGCCGCAATGCCGAGCTACTGGTGCGTGACGATAAGCTAAGTCCTGGTGAGGCAGCCACGCGCACGCTGGAGTTGATTGAAAAAGAAAAAGTCCATTTCATCGTCGGCTCTCTTTCAGCAGCAACCCAGCTTTCCATCAATGCCGTGGCGCGTGAACGAAAAATTATTTTTAACTCGATCAGCCAGTCAGATGCGATTAACGAGGTCAAAGACTGGGGCTTTTACACCTTTCATGAAGCGCTAACGCCGCACCTGACCGCGGGCGCTGTGGCCCGCTACGCGTTTCCCAAGTTCGGAAAGAAAATTGTTTACCTCACGGCAGACTACGCCTATGGCCACGAAATGGTGCGCGGCTTTGAGCGTGCCGGCAAGGCAATGGGCGCAACGACGCTGGCTGATATCCGGCACCCGCTGGGCGCCGCTGACTATTCAGCATTTTTACCGCGTATTCAAGCGCTCAAGCCCGACATCCTGGTACTGTGCAATTTTGGCCGCGACCTGGTCAACTCAGCCAAGCAAGTCACTGACTTTGGCCTGAAGACCAACACCAAAGTGATCGCGCCTGTGCTGCTGTACACGGCACGCCAGGCAGGCGGTGCGGATGCCTTTGAAGGTATTTTGGGTGGTACGTCCTACTACTGGGGTATGGAAGACAAAGTACCTACGGCCAAAGCCTTTAACGACAAGTTCCGCAAGGCCTATGCAGGCGCTGTGCCGTCTGATTACGGCGCGTTGGGCTACGCGGGCATTCGCAGCGTTTTGCAAGCGGTCCTGAATTCAAAATCAACAGAATCACAAGCTGTCAGCATTGCGCTGCGCCAGCTTAAATATGACTTCTACAAAGGCGAGCAGTTCTACCGCAAGTGCGACCACCAGTCGGTGCAGTCGGTGGTGATTGTGGAGTCGAAGTCTAAAAACATGAAAGATAAAAACGACGTGTTCAACGTGCTGGCCATCGAAAAACCAGACGTGGCCAACCTGCGCAGCTGCGAAGAACTTGGTCACAAGGTCACCGCATGACAGAGGAGTTGACAGCATCGCTGCTGCTGTCGCAGTTAATGACAGGCATAGCGCTGGGTGCGGTGTACGCGCTATTGGCGCTGGGCTTGTCGCTGATTTTCGGCATGCTCACCATCGTTAACTTCGCGCACGGAGCGTTCTTCATGGTGGGCGCTTTTTTAGGCGTTTACTTTTTGGGTGTGACTGGCAGCTTCTGGTTCAGCTTGTTGCTGACGCCTTTGGCTGTCGGTGCGCTGGGTATGGTGGTTGAAAAGGTTTTGGTGCGCCCGCTGTATGGGCGCGGTATTGACTACCCCTTGCTACTTACCTTTGGTCTGTCGTACGTCATGGTTGAAGCCATGCGTGTGCTGTTCGGTATTGAGGGGGTTCCCACCTCTACACCGGCAGCACTGCGCGGCGCAGTTAATTTGGGTTTCGGGTTTTTCCCGCTTTACCGCTTGTTTTTAATTGGTGCTACCGCCGCCGTGGTGCTGGGCTTGTGGCTACTGATTGAAAAGACCCGCTATGGCCTGATCATCCGCGCGGGCTCCCGTGACCCTGAAATCGTCAAAGTGCTAGGTGTTGACGTTGCCAAGGTTTGGTTACTGGTGTTTGGCGTGGGTACGGCAATTGCAGGCCTGTCAGGTGTGCTGGCCGCACCGACACGGGCAGTCAATCCTGAAATGGGTATCAATGTGCTGGCTGAAGCCTTTGTTGTAACCGTCGTGGGCGGTATGGGCTCATTGCCCGGCGCGGTGCTGGCAGGTTTATTGGTGGGCATTGTGTTTAGCATCACATCGCTGTTTGCGCCTGCGTATGCTGAGCTTTCAATTTTTGTGCTGATGGCGCTGGTGCTGCTGGTAAGGCCTCAGGGCTTTTTCGGTAAAGCTGGTTTGATGAGCAAGTAGGGATCTTATGTTGCGCAATTTGTTCAATGCCGTTGCGGCGCATCGCGTACTCGCTACATTTTTACTGTTGTTGGTGTTTCCGCTGGTCATGCCATATGAGGCGCTGGCTATCAACATATTGATATTCGGTTTGTATGCGGTCGGCTTTAACCTGCTGTTTGGCTACACCGGCATGCTGTCGTTTGGCCACGCGGCTTTTCTGGGCGTAGGCAGCTATCTTTGCGGCATTGCTATCGTGCATGGCGCGTGGCCCTGGTGGGCAGCGGTGCTGGCCGGGGTGGCGGCGTCCGCTTTGGTCGGCCTGGTCATTGGCTACCTGGCTATACGTACCCGCGGCATTTACTTTTCGATGGTCACTTTGGCGTTGGCGCAAATTGTGTACTACGGCTTTTATAAGGCAGAGAGTTGGACGGGCGGTGAAAACGGTTTGCGCGGCATCAACGTCGACAAAATAAACCTGCCCGGTTTAACGCTTGACTTCGTGAACCCCACGACCAAGTACTACGTCATTTTGATGTTCGTCATGGCGGCTTTGTGGCTGGTGTCGCGGATTTTGAATTCGCCTTTTGGTGCAGTGATGGAAGCGATTCGCGAGAACGAGCCACGCGCTGCGGCATGTGGTTACGACGTGGCGCGCGCCAAGCTGTTGGTGTTTGTGTTATCTGCTGCGTTGTGCGGTTTGGCTGGCGCGCTGCGGGCCCTGCATTTGTCGATCGTACCGATTGACTCGTTGCACTACATGCAGTCAGGTCAGGCTGTGATGATGTGCCTGCTGGGCGGCATGGGTACATTTTTCGGCCCCTTTGTCGGAGCCGCGGCATTTCTATATCTTGAAGACGTGACAACTACTTACACCACGCACTGGATGGCCGTAGTTGGCGGTGTGTTCATGGTGTTTGTGCTGTTTTTCCCGCGCGGTATTTGGGGCTCAGCGGTGCATTGGATGAGCCGTCGCATTGGTCGAGAAGGTCGCACTACTGCCGCCCAGACCCCCGCGGTTGAGGTAGTGACATGAGCGCGCCCATTCTCGAGGTTGAAAACGTCAGCAAGCGCTTTGGCAGCTTTGTGGCCCTGAACAATGTCAGCGTCGCGTTTGAGCGCAACAAACTCACCGCCATCATCGGCCCCAACGGCGCGGGCAAAAGTACATTTTTCAATGTCATCAGCGGCGCGTTTGCGCCCACCCAGGGTAGCATGCGCTTTGAAGGGCAAGACATTACCGGAAGCAGGCAACACGAGTTTGCGCGCATGGGTATTGCCAAGAGCTTTCAGATCACCAACGTCTTCAAGCAGCTTACTGCGCATGAGAACGTACGGGTTGCAGCGCAAATGCGGCACTCGCGTTTTGCGCTGCTTCGGGCTCGCAGCACCCTTACGGATGTGATTGAAGAAGCCAATCAATTGCTGGCCAGAGTCGGTTTGGATGCTGTTCGTGATAAACCCGCAGCCGACTTGGCCCACGGCCAGCAGCGGGCGCTGGAGATTGCCATGGCATTGGCCAGCAAGCCCAAGTTGCTGCTAATGGACGAGCCCACCGCAGGTATGTCGCCCGAAGAAACCCGAACCATGATGGACCTCATCACCGGCCTGGCGGCAGAGTGCACAGTGGTACTGGTTGAGCACAAAATGAAAATGGTGATGGGCCTGTGCGAAAGACTGATCGTGCTCCACCACGGCGAGCTACTGGCACAAGGCACGCCGGACGAAATTCGCGGCAATGCAGAGGTCAGGCGGGTTTATCTGGGGCAAGGCTAGAGGCCCGCGCGTTGGCAAACGCATCCAGCGAACGCACGCGAGGTCACGCGCGCGCCTTAAAGTACTGACGAACCACTGATTCCGCAACGCAGGCGGGCCGATCAGAACCTTCCAATTCGATGGTGACCATAAAGGTAAGCTGTACGCCCCCGTCAATGTCGTCCAGGCGCTCCAGAAGGAAACGCCCGCGCACCCGGCTTTCCGCACGCACCGGGTTGGTAAAGCGTACCTTGTTAAGGCCGTAATTGATGCCCATTTCGCAAAAAGGCAAGGACAGGTGCATGTCATAAAACTTTCCCAGCAACGCCAGAGTCAGGAAGCCGTGCGCAATCGTGCCGCCAAAGGGAGACTCGCGCTTGGCACGAGCCGCGTCCACATGGATCCACTGGTAGTCGTCGGTAGCCTCTGCAAACAGGTCAATGCGCTTTTGGGTCACCGTAACCCAGTCTGTGACAAAAGCTTCGCATCCCACACAGATTCGCAGGGCTTCAAGGGTGGCAAAGGGATGCAGGTTCATAGGGTGTTTTCAGGTGAAGTGGTGGACGGCGCAGGGTTTACCACCACGACGCACTTCTTTACGGCGGCGCGACTGTAAAGGAACGGCTACAGGAAGCTATAGAGGCTGGAAAAGTATCGCCGAAGGTTGGCTATATTTCACGCTCGTTCAGATTTTTCCCGAAACAGATGTCATCCCAATACCTTACTTGGCACCAACCTGGTCGAATCCGAACAGGACCGCGACAACAATCACTGCCGCAATTGGGCCGGCAGCCGGGTGCAGAATCGACGCTATAACGGGCGCAATGAGGACAAGGTGTCTCAGCCCCCAGCTGTACAGCAGCCCCGCCCGGCGCACGTAGACTATTCCAGCGTTTGCCCAGCGCTTGCGCGCATCGGACTCTGTCGGCATAGCGCAGATAAAGCCGGTATGGTTGTAATAGCGCAGGGCCATCGCCGATGACACCAGCGATGCGAAGAGTAGCGACATCAATACGAGCTCGAGAGCCAGTCGAGCGGTAAAGTTCGGCGCGCAGGACGTTGCCTCAGCTAACCCGGCGTGTAGTGACGGCGCGGCCAGTGTCACTGTGCCCATCAATCCCAGAACAGCTGTCGAGGCGGTCATGGTCGCCGACATCATGGAGTTGCGCAGAGTCTGAACCGCGAGAATCTCGGAGCCCTTCTGTTGGGAGACTGCGGCAAACCATTCTTCACGCAGCGCTGCATGCGCGGTTCGGGCCAGGCGTTCCGGGTGTCGCAGTTGCGCAATGGCATGAGCCCCCTCATAAAACAGAAGGATTGCAACAGTTGAGAGCGCTGCCAGCCAGGTCATGGAGGTCGTCATGGCGCGACCTTAATTGGTACGCAGGGACACTGTGTGCTTGCGACGCTCAAGCAACTCAAACACCAGCATGCCAGCAAGCATTGCGGCAACGAACACCAGGGCTTTCGTTTCACCCATCCCGAGCGCCACGAGCCCTGGCCCGGGACAGAACCCGGCGATACCCCAGCCGATGCCGAACAGTGTGCTGCCAACGACGAGGCGGCGGTCAATGTGGCGTGCCACCGGGAGTTTCATCTCGGCACCCAGAAGGGAAACCGTGCGCTTACGAGCCACAAAGAATGCGGCTGCGCCGACAGCAATGGCACCCGCCATCACAAAGGCCAGAGATGGGTCCCAGTTACCCGCAAGGTCCAGGAAACCGAGAACCTTGCCTGGGTTGGCCATCCCGGAAATGATAAGTCCAAGCCCGAAGACCAGGCCCGCAAGCAGTGACGTCAAAAAAAGCATGGAATGACTCCTTAGAATCCGGATAGGTGACGAATGACAAACACGGTCAAGGAGCCCGCGCCCATGAAGGTTGCCGTAGCCACCAGGGAGCGCGGTGACAGGCGTGACAAGCCGCAGACACCGTGGCCGCTGGTGCAGCCCGAGCCATAGCGCGTACCGACGCCAACGAGAAGTCCTGCCAAACCCAGTGCACCGTAGCCGGCATCAATCTGCAGCGTGGGCAAAACTGTAAACAGCATGTAGACCAGTGGCGCGCCGACCAGACCCAGGATGAATGCTGCTCGCCAGGCGACATCGCCTCTGGCAGGTTTTAACAACCCGCCGATAACACCGCTGATTCCGGCGATGCGGCCATTCAGTAGTGCAAATATGGCTGTGGCGAGCCCGATGAGCACGCCACCCGCCAGCGAAGACCAAGGCGTAAAGGTGTTCCAGTCAATAGACATCATTTCTCCTGAGGGCAGTAAAGGCGGTACAGCACCGCCAGAATTTCGAGCAAAGCCGGGTCGGCAACGCTGTAATAGATGTTTTTGCCTTGCCGCCGCGTGCTCACCACCTCTTCATTGCGCAGCACGCCCAATTGCTGCGATAGCGTGGGCTGATGTATGCCCAGTTCGTCTTCAAGCTCGCTGACGCACATCTCCCCCTGAGACAACTGGCACAGCAGCAGCAGGCGGTCTTCATTGCCCAGCAGTTTCAATGTGGCGACAGCCTGGCCTGCGGCGCGGCGCAGAAGCGTGGGGTCTATGACGTGGTGAGTTGTACGCATTTTGTAGGGAGGGATAAATTCAGCTTGCGTTTAATATATCAAGTAATATAATATTTGTCAATATATTAAATAACACCCTTCCGGAGATACCCATGAGCAGCCATACAACGACCCAAGCATTCTTCGACCCTACGACATGGACTGTCACTTATGTAGTTTGGGACACTTCATCACACCACGCGGCGGTCATTGACCCGGTACTGGACTACGACTTCAAATCCGGGCACACCAGTTCCACATCAGCCGATCAGGTGATTGCCTATTTGGAGACCAATAACTTGCAGGTGGACTGGATTCTGGAGACGCACGCACATGCAGACCACTTGTCAGGCGCACATTATCTGCAGGAGCGTATAGGTGGGCGTATCGCCATCGGAGAGAACATCCGCGTGGTGCAGGCTACCTTCAAAAAACTCTACAACCTCGAACGCACTTTCCTGCCTGACGGCAGCCAGTTCGACCATTTGTTCAAGGACGGCGAAAAATTCAACATTGGCGATGTCGAGGTAACAGCACTCCTGGTGCCGGGCCACACGCCTGCTGACATGGCCTATCTGGTGGACGGCTCAGTGTTCGTGGGTGACACGCTATTCATGCCCGACGTAGGCAGCGCGCGGGCAGATTTTCCCGGTGGTGATGCCCATCAGCTGTATCGTTCGATGCGACGTTTGCTTGACCTGCCGCTCGCGACGACGATATATGTGTGCCACGATTACCCGCCAGAGTCGCGCGAGCCGCAGTGGCAAACTTCCGTGGCCGAGCAGCGCGCCCACAATATCCATGTTCATGACGGCGTCAGCGAAGAGGACTTCGTCGCGATGCGCGCAGCGCGCGATGCAACGCTGGACGTACCCACACTCATTTTGCCTTCGATTCAAGTGAATGTTCGAGCAGGTCAACTCCCGCCGCCTGATGAAAACGGTGTGTCATACCTCCGGATACCGCTGAATGTGCTGCCAGTACATAACGGGTAATGCACTCAAAAAATTACTCAAAAACATCAATTCATTCCTTGCACTGAATAGACGTTTCGCAGACTGCGAAAGCGGTTTTAATGCTCTCAAAGCCCAGCAAGGAAAGCCGCGATTTCGCGATTCTGGATCTCGATTTCTGGCTCCTGCCCGGGCGCGCCCGAGAGGTGGCCGATCGGGTACCGGGGCTTGAGCGAAACGTAGCGAGCGCCCGGTATGAGCTTCGCCGCTTCTTTCGCGTTGGCTTCGGGGTTAAGGAGATCGCCTTCGCCAGCCAGGATCAGCGTCTTCGCCTTGATCGACTTCAGCGCGCGGTCGTAGTCGCCGTTGAAGCCAGGAGTCGTGCCCAAGTTGTGCTGATCGTAAGCCCAGCTCTGGTAGATCCAGTCACGCGCATCCATGCGTTTCCAGCCCGCGTCCGCAAGGCCTTCTTGCCACTTCACCACTTCGAGATTGCTGTTCGGAAAATCCGCCTGCAATACGTCGGGCGTACGCACGATCGCGCCATTGAGCATCCTCGCCCAAAGCTTCATGCCCTTTTCAGGCGGCGCGCTCGCAAGGTAGTTACCGCCAGCCCATGCTGCGTCGGTCATGATGCCCTGGCGCAATAGCTCGAGCATGTTGGTGGTCCATGGCGTCGTCTTCGCGAGCGGCACAATCGCCACGACGCTGCGCGTCATTTCCGGATAAGTCACCGCGTATTGCAGCGCCTGCATCCCACCCATGGAGGCGCCGACGACGGTTACAAGCTTTGCTATTCCGAACTGATCCTTCACCAGCCGCTGGGTGGAGTTCACCATATCGCGAATGTTGAATTTTGGGAACAGCATCCCGGGCTGTGCCTTGCTGTTTGAGGGCGAGGTGGTCAGGCCATTGGAGATTGCGTCAACAGCTATCACGAAGTATTTCGCTGGATCGATTCCTTTGCCAGGCCCGATCAGGTGGTCGATGCGGTGGTGATTACCACCGATCGCAGTGACTACAAGTACCGCATTGGATTTGTCCGCGTTGAGCGACCCGTGCGTCACGTAGGACACCGAGAAATCCTTGATGAATTCACCGCTTTCGAGCTTGAAGTCGCCCAGCGAGAATGTCTGGTGAGGCGGTTCGTTCGGCGCGTGGGCAAGCGCGGCAGCCGCCACGAAACAAGCTGCGAGGGCGGCTAGAGGACGAAGGGTCATGGCTTTTCCCTGAGGAAGTCGTGGATGGCGTTAAAGAACTCAAAACGAGGCTTCTCAAAGAGCACGAAGTGCGTCGCGTTTTTGATAAGCACGCTCTTCTTCACCGGGGCGTTCGTGAGATCGCGCATCAGGCCCTCGCGGTCCTCCGGGTAGGACCATGTGTCGAATTCACCTGCGATCACGAGCGTCGGCACGTAGATGGAAGATGCGCTCCAGATCGCGCGGCCTGTCGATTGCATGAAAGTGTCCTCGAGCACGCCATTCGGCGCGCGCAGTGAGGGCGGATTGCGCGTATCGCTCGTTGGATCTGTCTTCAGCGCCTCGAGGGCGAAAGCGTCACGCACACCTTCTTCCCGGAATTCGCTCTTGTCGGTCACCGGGATCTCGCCGTCCCAGCGTCCGTCGTTGCCAGCCTTGCTGCCCAGGCGGTAGGCTCCCAGCGAGTAGTTGAATTCGTAGGGCTTGCGCTTGTTCTGCGAGCCTGAGCCAGAACCAAGATTCGTGTGCAATGGGAACGAATAGGCTGGGGCATACAGCACGAGCTTTCGTACCTTCTCACTGTTGAGCGAAGTGTAATAACCCGATGTCATTGCACCCCACGACCAGCCTATCAGGGTGACCTTGTTCACGCCGTGCTTCTTGCGGATGTGGTCGACAACCGCACCGATATCTCGGATCACCTGGAACGAGCGCGACACTGGCCTGTTGCTGCCGGCCGGCTCGTTCATCGCCTTTTCGCGTGAAGAAAAGCCATAGTTCCGCTTGTCGAACATATAGACCACGTAGCCCTTGTCGACCATCCAGTCAGCCCAGGAGTAATCCTTGTATTGAAGATCGAAATCTGGCGTGGACGGAAACGTGGCCCCGTGAACGAAGAGAACGACGTTGTCTTCAGTAAACTGCTTCTGCCCCTCGGCCATCTTCGAGCGCACGAAAAGCTTGATGCCCGGATCGACTGCGTCGATGAAATAGTCTTGCTTGGTGACTGCTGCCACGCAATTGAAAGCGACGAATAGCAGCGCGGCAGTTAGGATACGAATGAGCATTTTGTAAGACTCCGTGAGTTGGGCTGTCAGCGATAGAAATCGCCTCTTGAATCGCGAGTCTATAGGTGGTGTACCGTTGCCTGCAATGGGAGAAACACCAGTCATTCAAACGACATTGTTTTTCGGAAAGCGATTGATGGATCAGTTATACCGTTTGGAGGGCTGAAGGACTGGGGTCTGACATGAACTGCAGGTTGTAGGGAAATCGACGGTTCGCCAGAATTGGTCACCTTTGCGGCGATAACAGTAATCCAGTTTGCAATGACATTGTGGTGTAGGAAATAGGTACTCTACGCAATTAAAGCCGTAAACAGCCCTCTAGCATTCATGCGGTCTAGCGGCGTGCCAAATTGACGACACCCAAACCTAAAGTCGTAAACACAATTGTGGCGCGGGGAATTGCACATGGTACGTCAAGCCTGTTAGTCTGACGCAGAGGACTTTGGAATGACCGCCACAGGCAACTTTGCTGCGAAAACGGTAGTAGCCCTACTGCGAAAGCATCCGTCCAAACAATCTTCATTGCTCGCACCTAACCGTCTGGTTTAAGCAGCTCCCATAGGCAGGGTAGGTTTAGATGAGAATGAAATGAAGTACAAAGCTGGCATGCTGGAGGGAGTCTGCTTTAACGGGTGGTCAGGCTGTTGATACCAATTAAATATTGACCGACTGGGGAGATTTCTAAATGACCATACCAATTCTTCGCTTGGACGGAGCTGGAAACTTCTTGAGGATTACATTGATCAGTCCAACGTCGACACTTAGCCGGACAAGCGATCAATCGGGCATCGGCACCAAAAGTTGCGTTAAAACTGCCATTTTTTGTTGAGGGTAGGGGTCGAGATATCGACTTGCCTAAATCTTGTCTTTCCGGGTGCGTACTCTGTTCGCACCAGAAAGGGTAAAGGTCCCTGATCCTTTCATCGGTCGCTCCACCGAATGGATTTTTACTGGTAACCGAGTGAGTCTTCAGCGCCCGGTCCTGACCGAAAGCCTACTCCTGTCTAGTAATTGCGACATGCCAAGGGGCGATTTTGCGTTCAAGCCAAGTCAACAGTGCTGTAACAGCCACAGCAAAAATCATGATAACGACGATAGGCGCGAGCATTTGGGCGGTTTCAAAATTATTGGCAGCATTGATGATGATGCCACCCAAACCACTGATAGCAGTAAAAAATTCCGCGACGATCATGCCGATGATAGCCTTACCCACCCCTAGCCGAAGCCCAGCCATGATGTAGGGTACCGATGCCGGCAGCACAATCTTTCGAAGAATTTGCCCCTTCGAGCCCACAAATGACAGCCCCACTTCGATCAGCGTACGGGGCACCATCTTCACGCCGAGCCAGGTATTGATGCAGATCGGGAAGAAGGTCATCGTGGTGATGATCGCCACCTTGACCGCGAAGCCTAGGCCGAACCACATAATGTAGAGTGGGACGAGCGCCACCAGCGGCATGGCATAGCCTGCGGTTATGTAAATGCCAAGAGCGGCCTCGATGGAACGGAAGCGCCCGATCAGTACGCCGAGCGGCACACCAAGCACGATTGCGATCAGAAAGCCAAGCATGAAGGGTCCGAGGCTTTCAATAAAGGCTCGGACCAGTTGGCCGTTGATCGTCATCTTGAATAGTTCGATGGTCACCGCGGATGGATAGGAAAAGAACAGCGGATTGACTTGGCGGCCGATCACTTCCAGCAGCATCAAAACGACTAGCAGCGAAATGATCGTGATGCCGCGATAAGAAAGACGAGACAGCTTGAAGCCGCGGTCTTGCTTGGTTTGCGTTGAAGTCGGGTTCATGTAAGTCTCCGTACTCAAGTCGCATGTTTCACGTCATGCAGCAGTTCCCAAAGCGCCAGGCGCTTGCGGACGAACTCGGCATTGCCGCGCAAACCGGCCAGCTTGCCGCGCGGGCGCGAAATCTCTACGGTCAGTTCCTGCGCGATTCGCCCCGCCTTCAGGACAACTACACGATCGGCCAACAGAATCGCTTCATCAAGGTCGTGCGTGACGATGATGATGGTCTTCTGCGTTTGGGCATGAATTTCCAGCAGTTCGTTCTGTAATTCCTCGCGGGTCTGCGCGTCGAGTGCGCCAAACGGTTCGTCCATCAGCAGAACGTCGGGCTCCGTCGCCAGAGCGCGGGCGATACCCACACGCTGCTTCATGCCGCCAGACAACTGGTGCGGCAGGCGATCAGCGGCATGCGTCAAACCGACCATACCCAGATAGCGTTCGACCATCTTGTCGCGCAAAGGCGGCGCTACCCCCTTGAGCTCCAGGCCGAAGGCCACGTTCGATCTAGCGTCGCGCCACGGTAGCAGCTCCGCGTGCTGGAACACTAAACTGCGGTCGTAGCCGCAGCCCGTTACCAAAGCACCGCGCGAGATCACCTCGCCGCCCGAAGCGGACTCCAGGCCCGTGATGATCCGCAAAATAGTGGTCTTGCCGCATCCGCTGGGCCCGGTAATCGCCACTATCTCACCCTTGCCCACCTCGAAGCTCACGTCCTCCAGCGCCTGGACCCTGGTAGCCTTTGGACCCTCGCCCAATGTGAACGTCTTGGTGACGCTACGTACCTCTACCTGTGACGGCATCACGTCTCCGGGATAAAGAATACATTGGCGTGCACCCTACTTCGCTCCGGCGAGCTTGGCCGCTTCCGTGCGCAGCGTCGTGTCGATCATGCCCCTGGGGTCGAATGTGCGGGGAATATGGCCGCCATCAGCCAGCACGTCGCGCAGATAAGTCAGCTTCTGGGGATCGATGCCAAGCGAGGGATCGACCATCTTGTCTTTCGTGGCCTCCTCGAAGATTTCCTTGGCATTCGAATCGTCGCCCTTGGCGCCGGTCAGCTTGTGGGACAGCGCGATGGTCTCGCTTTCGTGCCCCATCGCGTAGCCCAGCGCCCTCATTTCGGCCGCCATGAACGCCACCGCGGCCTTGCGTTTGGTTGCCAGAACCTTTCCCGTCGTCATGATGCAATTGCGAACGTATTCCGGAGTGATGTCCTTGGCCTTGACCAGCATCTTAAGGCCCATCTGCGGCGCCTTGGCCTTGAACTCGGTGGAGCTCGGGGCCGCTGCGACGACACCTGCCACTAGTGCCTTCATCCGATCGGCATCGCCCCCGGCGCGGACGAACTGAACGTCCTTGTTCGGATCCAGCCCCGCCGAGCGGATCACCGCGCGGGCGAACAGGTCGGGCAGCGATCCTGGATCAGATACGGCAATGGCCTTACCCTTCAGCTCGGAAATGCTCTTTATCTCGGGCTTGGTGTAAATGGCGTACGGCAATCCTGGCCAGGTGCAGCCGATAACCTTGATGTCGGCACCTTTGCTGGCAGCGATCATCGGGCCGCCAGGGTTTCCCTCGTATGAATCGATTTCGCCTGCCAGCAGAGCCTTGGTCAACATCGCGTCGCCCTTGAGGGACAACATACCGATGTTGACCCCGAACTCTCTGCCGAATCCGTTTTCGGCAGCCATGTAGATGATGCCGGCGTCGCCCTTAATTGCGACGGTGCCATGCTTCCATGCGACTTCCTGGCCGGAGGCTTGGGCGGTGAGTGCAAGCCAAACGAGACCGAGTGCGATTACCTTTGCTGAAGTCATAGCGTTATTACCTTTCGTTTACATGAACAATGATGGGGCTTGGGAGTGTCCGCTTTTGCCAGCGGGGTATTCATCGCCGCCAGATTCCCAAAGAGGTTTTGCCGTCGCGGAGTCGGGGCAACATTTTTGTTCGCTTTAGCTCTTTTTGTCTCTCTGTACGCTTATAGGCCTTGGGCGCCCAGCCAGGTGCTGACGGTATCGATCAAGGCTTCCTTGTTATCACCGAAATAATGTGATGCCAGCGACAGAGGGTTTTTGTTCGGAAGCATAACGAAGCGGATGCTGGGTACAAGCGAGCCAGGTGCTTGCGCCGCTGCCAGCAGCATGTTGGGCTCAAAGCGCTGTATGACGGCGTCCGCCTCATTGCGGACCATAAGGATCGGCTGGGTGATGCGCCTGATCCAGAAGGTGCCATCTGCGGTGCTTGTCTCTTCAGCGCGATAGGTCAGGAAGTGTTGCGCCGTCATGGCCATTTCCTGGCCGGTGTAGCTGCGCATCTTGACTGGCATGACGTCTGCCACTGTTCCATTACGCAACGAGTCCATGGCCGCTGCCTTGAGCTGACCCCAATTTTCTTCGTTTTGCACTAGGATGTTGCGTGACTTCCAGGGGAGATTGCCAAACATACCCAGCAGCACGACCCCGCGAATGTCGGCGTCCCAGTTGTTGGCTGCGTAGTACTGCACCTGGATGTTGCCCAAGCTGTGCCCCAGCAGGACCAGCTTGCGGTAGCCGAGGGCCCGCCCCGTGTAGATAGCCGCCTCAATGTCTCTTCGCACGCTCAGGAAATTGTCGGTGTTAACCGCCGGACCCGACTGACGCGTGTTGATACCCAGCACGGCGTAACCTTTTGATGCAAGCATGGGCGCGAGAAACGCATTGGGATCCTTGTCGTAGCTGTCGCCCGAGCCATGGACATCGATGATGAGTACGGAGTCCGTCGCTTTTTTTGACCGCGGTTGCTGCAGCGCTGCTTGCACGCGGTTGCCGTCAATGGCGGTAATGTTTAGGTACTTGACGTCGGCATCGGGTGAGGCCTGGTATTCGGCGCGCACCGCAGCGGGACGCGTTGTAAGCTCGTATTCGATTCCCGCTGCGCGTTGACCAGTTGCAAATGCCTGCCCCGTGGGAGCGGTAATACCGGTAACAAAAAGCGTTTGCAAGAGGGCTGCGGCAAGGATTTTAGGGGGGGTGTTGAGCATGTTGTTTCCTTTTGAGCTTATGTAAATGGTTACTCAGCTTTGGCGCCGGAGAGCTTGACGGCCTCGCCCCATTTGACAATGTCCTTGTTCAGGATATTCGCGAATTCCACTGGTGAATTGCACAATGCGTCTACACCAATTCCGCTGAGCTTGGCCACAAAGGCGGCGTCTTGCGGCGCAGACCTGATAGCTTTGGACAGCGCGTTGATCACCTCCTTAGGGGTGCCCGCCGGGGCCGCAACGGCGTTCCAGGTGTAAGTGCTGAATCCCGCGTACCCCTGTTCGGCAATGGTGGGCACATCGGGCATCTGGTTGACCCGCTTGTCGCTGGAAACTGCCATTACCTTGAACTTGCCGCTTTTGTACTGCGGAATGATTTCGGCCAGATTGCCGAAGTACATGGGAACCTGGCCACCTAGTACGTCAGAAATCGCTGGCGCACCCCCTTTGTAAGGGATGTGGTTCATTTTGATACCCGCCCGCTGCAGAAAAAGTGCGATGGAGAGATGACTGACGCTTCCATTTCCTGCCGATGCATACGCAATTTCGCCAGGTTTGGCTTTTGCTAACTTGACGATGTCGGCAAGTGTGTTGGCCGGCACATTATTGGCAACAGCTAGCGCAAAGGGGTTGGTCGCGATGATGGAAACGGGTAGGAAGCTGCGGATCGGGTCGTAACGAACTTTTTGTAAGTGGGGCAATATGGCCATTTGCGGAAGTGTCGCCATGAACAGGGTGTAACCATCGCCCTGGGCTCTCGCCACATACTCGGCAGCTATGGCGCCGTTAGCGCCCGGTTTATTGTCCACAATTACGGTTTGCTTAAGCCGCTTTGTCAGCCATTCGGCCGTGATGCGGGCAATGCTGTCAGTGTTTCCACCCGCTGCAAACGGCACTACGATCGTGATAGATCGCTCGGGCCATTCGGCCCAAGCGGCTGTCGCGCCGCCCATTGTGGCTACACAACAAAACAATACATTCAGATGCGATTTCATAAGACTCCCCAGAGATCGGGATCATGTTTCAGGCTGCGCGTTCCGTCTGCTGATACACGTGTTGCGCTTCATCACGTGCGGCCTGCACGTGTGCTACGGCGGCAGCGCGTGCGGCTCGCACGTCACGCTCCGCAATCGCTTGGTACAGGGTGGTCATTTCCCTGACGCTGTGGCGGGGGCGTCCCGGGCTGGCCATGGTGCGTGCGCGGAGGAAGTTGATGCGGGCGTGCAGCCCGTGGATCAGGTCGCCGATGATGTGGTTACCACTGCTGCGGATGATGACTTCGTAGAAGTCGGTTGTTGCTGACAGCCGTGTCAGTGTGTCGCTGGCGGCGACGGCTTCCTCAAAGTGTTTGAGGGCAGTATGCATTTCGGCAACATCGGCGTCTTTGACGCGCTTGGCGGCAAGGGCGGCCATTTCGCCTTCGAGGATAGCGCGCACGTCGTAGATCTGGTCGGCTTCTTCCCGGCTGATGATGGCGACCGATGGGCCTCGGTTGGGCGTCATGACGATGAGTTTTTCAGCAGCCAGCATGCGCAAAGTCTCGCGAAGCGAGGTGCGGCTGACACCCAGCTTTTCGCACAGGCTGGTTTCGACCATTCTTTCCCCGGGCTTGAAGTGGCCGATCATGATCGCTTCACGCAGCTTGCGTGCGGTCTCAAGCTGCACGGTTTTGGGCGAGATTTTAAGGTCCATCGCGTTTTTCAGGTTGCGGAGACACCGGTCTGGCGGGGGGGGCGTCGATTGAAGACGGCGTAGTCGCCCTTGAACCACGGTTCTGCAGCGAGGCGGGCGCGCCAGGGTGTGGCGCGGGCCTTTGCACGCTCCGGAGAGTCCAGTGCTGACGCGTTACGCAGGTAGTGCAGTGCCAGTCTGTTGTAGGGCTGTGGTTCGCCCGAGATCACTTCAAAGCGGCGCACCATGCGCCAGTCGTCACACTGCATGATGAGCGGGACATGGTCCTGGTTGTACCAGTCGTCAAAAGCTTCAAGCCGGTCCGCTGGTACCGTGAACCAGACGGCGTACAGGACGTCCGCGTCCAGCGCTGACGGATCGTCCTTGTCGACTTGCGACAGTTGCCTGCATGTGTAGCGCGTGAAATTGGTAACGTTGCCGAGCATCCACTTTGTTTCATCGCTGGGCCGACCTTTGACCTCCTGATAGGCGGGTGTAGCCAGCGCCTCGGGGGTTTGCATTTCGTATACAGCCAGGTAGGCCTCGCTGTCACTCGCCTTGTAGCGTTGTGCGCTGCAAAAGCCGGGAACCGCCATGCGCAGCGGAATGTGTTCCGTGTCGTACCAATTGTTAAACCTGTCCGCCCAAGAGGCGTCGGGCGTCATTTCAGAAAAGAGGATGGCTTGACCTTGCATAAATATTCCTTAGTTTGACATATATTGTACGACAATCATATAATATTACGGTAAAAGAATAATTCAGCTAAATATTTACGGCTTCCAAATGGCGCTAAGGAGTAACTTATTCATATTTACGACAGGAAATCACCTTGAAAATCATCATCCGCAAATGGCTGACGTTCAGCGAACACAAGCTGGAAGAAGCTGGTCAGCCCCACCCCACCGGCCTCCGAAAAACCGCCGTGGTAGCCATCGTTAAAAACCCCTTCAGCCAGAGTTTTCAGGTGGACCTGAGTGAAGGCACCAACGCGAGTGCCGCCATCGGCAAGGCCATGGCAGAACAATTGCTGCTCGTCCATGGCAGTGAGGACATTGAAAGTTACGGCAAGGGCGGCATCGTTGGCTTGGGCGGCGAGCAAGAGCATGCGAACGCCCTGCTAACCACCACATTTGCCGAGCCGATACGCGATGCCATTGGCGGTGCCAAGGCGTGGATTTCATCAGTCACGAAAGTTGCTTCACCCGGCACGCTGATCGATATTCCGCTGGCGCACAAAAACGCGCTTTATGTGCGGTCCAGCTATGACGCGATGACCTTGTGCATTCCCGATGGCCCGCTGGCCGATGAAATTGCATTGATTTTTGTGGTGGCCAACCGAGGCAGGCTCAACGCGCGCGTGGGCGGCTTGCTTGCATCAGAAGTGCAGGGTTCGGACGGCCTTTATTAAGTAACCAACCAAAGGACTTGTATGAAAGTAGCGATAGTCAACATCGGGAAAATCGTCACTGGCGACTGGCGCGAGCCTTGGGCCAGCGGCGACACGATTGTTACGGATGCAGGCAAGATCGTCAGCGTTGGTCATGCCTCCGCCGATCTGGTGGCGGGCTGCGATGTGGTCATTGACGCGGATGGCGCCACCGCCATTCCGGGATTTATCGATTCGCAGGTACACAACACTTTTGGTGACTACACGCCGCGCCAGAAAACTGTGGGCTTTCTGGAAAGCTATGTGCATGGTGGCGTGACCACCGCCATCGGCGCGTCCGAAGTCCATGTGCCAGGCCGGCCCAAGGACCCCGAGGGCGTCAAGGCACTTGCGCTTGCTGCGTTCAAATGTTTTGAACATTACCGGCCGGGCGGCATGCGGGTGCATGCGGGCTCCATCATCCTGGAGCCGGGCTTGGTGGAGGCAGACTTTGCGGAGATTGCGGCCAAAGGCGTATGGCTTGCAAAGGCTGGTTTCGGAGCTGTGAAGTCACCCTACGAATATGCCGAGATGGTCGGCTGGGCCAAAAAGCACGGAATGATTACCACGGTGCATACCGGTGGTTCGTCGATACCGGGTTCGTCCGGTATCTGGGCAGATCACCTGATTGCCATGCAGCCGCACGTGTCCTTTCATGTCAATGGCGGGCCGGTTGCCATGCCGGATGAGGACTTTCCGCGCCTAGTGCACGAGAGCCAGATTGCGCTGCAGGTGTGTACCGCCGGCAATTTGCGGACCACGCTCATGCTGGCGGATATCGTGCGCGAAGCAGAGCAGTTTGACCGTTTCCTGATTGCCACAGATACGCCGACCGGCAGTGGCATCATGCCGCTGGGCATGATGTACACCATCACCCACCTGGCCAGCCTGACCAAAATGCCGGTGGAGTGGGCGATTGCAGCGGCCACCGGCAACAACGCGAAAATTTATGGACTGAACAGCGGCCTGCTCGAAGTTGGCCGCGATGCGGACGTGGTGATTCTTGACGGCTGCGTGGGCGGAACCAAGCCAGAAGCACTGGATTCGCTGCGTAGCGGCGATATTGCAGCGGTGGCCATGGTCATGACCGACGGCATACCGCGCTTTGTCGGTAAGAGCCGAAATACCCCGTCGCCTAATCGTAACGTCCGTGTAGCACATTGCACGGTTCTTCAGGACTTCACTGCAGCAGCCCACTGATGAAACAGCCTCACATTGTTGTCGTGGGTGCTGGCCCGGTTGGCGTCGTCACTGCGCTCGCCTCCGCACAACGCGGCTTCAAGGTCACGCTGATAGAAAGCGCGGCCGTGGTGGATGAAAGCCCCCGAGCAGCCACTACCCACAGCTCGACGCTTGAGATGATTGACGCGCTCGGCCTGACCGAACGCTTCACTGCGGAAGGCCTTGTTGCACGCTACTTCGATTTCTGGGATCAGCCTAACCACAATCTGATTGCGCGTTTTGACCATGACTTGCTCAGGAATGAAACTAAGTTTCCTTTTGTCGTGCAGACCGAGCAACACAAGCTCGCGTTCATGGGGCTTGACAAGCTGAAGGACTATCCCGATGTGACGGTGCGTTTTTCAACACGCTTTGAATCATTGGTACAGGACGCCGACGGTGTGAATGTCACCGTGGAGCAAAACGGCGGGAAAGAAACCTTGCGTGCCGACTATCTGGTTGCGGCCGATGGCGCCCGTAGCAGTGTTCGCAAGGCGCTGGACATTGAGTTTGAAGGCATGACCTGGGGTGAGCGATTCGTCGTGATCACCGTTCTCAATGATTTTGAGAAGCTGATGGGCTGCTGTTTCCGCAACTACTTGGCAGCACCTACCGAGTGGGGCAACCTGTTCAAGGTAAGCGGCGATGACGGGAAGGGCCGCTGGCGTGTGGTTTACCCTTCGCTGAGCGACAACGCTGACGAGGCAGATTTGGCGGACGCACCAGTGCGCGAACGCCTGCAAAAGATTTACGACCTCGGCGCTGACTATGACATAGTGCATCGCAATATTTACCGTGTGCACCAACGAGTAGCCGCCACCTTTCATAAAGGCCGTGTGTTTCTGGCCGGAGACTCGGCGCACGTGAACAACCCGATCGGCGGGCTGGGACTGAACTCGGGCATACACGACGCCATGGAATTGTGCGAAATGCTGACATCGGTCCAGCGGGGCACTGAAGATGCATCAGTGTTTGATCGCTATGAAAGGCGACGCCGCGACCTCAACATTGAATTTGTTCAGCAGCAGACCATTGCCAACAAACGCCGCCTGGAAGAACAGGACGCATCAAAGCGACAGGCGGCGCTGGATGAACTGAAGACCACAGTGGACAACCCGGCGCTGCACAAGCAGTTCTTGATGCGCTCGTCGTTGATCGACAGTGTGCGCAAGTCGAAGATGATTGCATAGTGAGTGATTAATGATGGGCAAAACGCGCCTGCACATCCTTGCGCCTCTTTGCGTCATACCAGTCCTTTAGTGGTTGAATTTCTTATTCTTGATCTGAGAGGCTGAATATGTATCGAATGATGGTGGCTGACTACGACTCTCCATCGTATTTCGTGGCAACCGCTGCAGTGAAACTTGGATTCTTCGAAAGGGAAGGCCTAGATGTTGAGTTCGTTGCGGAGTATGGCGCAAAGAACGGCCCAGAGCGACTTCGTGACGGTCACATCCATTTCTTTGGTGGTCCAGCATTTGCTGCAACTCGTGCGTTTCCGGCGTGGAACGGTGCGAGACTAGTTGCCGCGCTGGCACAGCATTCCTATTGGTTCATGGGCGTGCGCAAGGACATCAATATACGCCGCGGTGACATCGAGGCGCTCAAGGGACTGCGGATTTCATCATCGTTTGCCTTTCCGCGGACAGCCCTACGACATATGTTAATACAGGCGGGAATCGATGTCGATCACGATGAGGTTTGCATTGTCGAAAGTCTTCCATCCAGGTCAGAGTCGCACAGCCTCGATGGCTTAAGAGCTCTGCAGGAAAACCACGCTGATGGCTTTTGGGGTAACGGCATGCGGCTGGCGCTCGCAGAGAAAGCTGGCATCGCGAAGCTGCATCTTGATCTACGCCGCGGCGACGGTCCGCGAGGCGCGCAGTTCTACAACTTTGCAGCACTAACAATGACCGAAAAGCTGATCGAGAAAGAGCCTGAGGTGGCTGCAGCTGCAGTACGTGCCATTGTTGCCGCGCAAAAGGCGCTGAAGGCCGATCCTGCGCTGGCGAAAAAGGTAGGCGATGAACTGTTCCCTGGAGATGAGGCGGACATGATTCCGATTTTGGTCGCCCGGGATGCGCCGTTCTACGATGCGACGATTACGTCTGAAGCCATAGATGGCTTGAACAAATTCGCAATCGCTAACGGTCTGCTAAAAGAGCCACTAGCTTACGAACAGCTAGTGGCTACCCAATTCAGGGATATATGGACGCTTTAAAACTCCCCCTTTTCTTAATGATATTCAGAAGCGGTGAAGACTTCCATCGTTTGCGCTCAGAAAAACGGCAGCAGTATAGGCGTGAATATGCCGTGAAAACGTAGCGCGTTTTTCCGGCAAATGCCATCTCTTCCTGTTATTTCTACTCAGAAGCCAAAATGACGCCGACCAAATTAACTTCTTTTATTCATCTGCGGCAGGCCTTTATGCGGGAGGAGGATACCCCGGCAAATTTCCTTCACCGCTGCCTCGAAATAATCGATGAACGCGAGGGTGATATTCATGCATTTGTTGCGCTTGATCGTAAAGGCGCTGAGTTGGCGGCGACTAAGTCTAGCGCGCGCTGGAAAACCGGCGTACCGTTGTCGCCAATCGACGGCATGCCGATCGGTATCAAAGATGTGATTGAAACAGCCTTCCTGCCGACCGGGCAGGGCTCTGCCCGGTTTGCTGGTATTCGAACGGGGCGCGACGCTGCAGCAGTGTTTGCTTTACGTGAAGCGGGCGCCATCATTCTGGGCAAGACAGTAACTACCGAATTTGCAGCGACCTATCCTGGGGAAACGCGCAATCCCTGCGATTTGGAGCGAACGCCCGGCGGCTCAAGCAGCGGCTCTGCCGCCGCGGTCGCGGCTGGGATGCTGCCCGCAGCCCTCGGTACCCAGGTAGTCGGCTCAATCACCCGCCCAGCTTCATATTGCGGGGTTTACGGCTACAAACCAAGCTTCGGGGCCCTGAATAGGGGTGGCTGCAATGACCAGCTCAGTCAGAGCTGCCTTGGTGTACTCGGCGCGTCGCTTGACGATGTACGCGCCGTGGCAGTCGAGATTGCAAAGCGAGTGGGAGGGGATCCCGGACATCCGGCGTTACACCTATCCGCGACAGACGACGAGCGGCCGACAACCTTGGCGGTACTCGAACTGGCTGCATCAGCAGGTATCGATCCTGCCGTGCAGGAGGCCTTTGCCGTGCTTTGTAAACGCATCCAGGATACCGGCCTGCGGCTGGTTGATCGCCATAGCGATCCTGGTCTGGAGCGGATAGAGCAGGCACTGTTCTATGCTTTTGGTGAGACACGTCGCATCGTGACTTGGGAATCGATATGGCCACTGCGTGAGTACGCGGGATTGGCCGACCATCGGCTCAGCGCACAGATGCTGGCTCGCGTTCAGGAGGGCCGTAGCCTGACGCCTGCCGATTACCTCGCTGCCCTGACGAAACGTAACGCAGTGCGGGCACTGGCAAACGAAGTGCTGGGCGGATATGACGCCGTGATTTCATTGGCTGCAACCGGTGTCGCTCCGATGGGAATAGCATCTACGGGTAATCCTGGGCAAAACGTGGCAGCATCCTACTTGGGTGCACCCGTGGTGTCGTTGCCAACGATGCACGTTGGAGGTTTGCCGCTTGGCCTTCAGGTCATGGGGCGCCCGGGCGACGACTCGGCGCTGTTAGCTGTGGCATCTCAACTCGAATCACTTTTGGCAGTTAAAAAGACCGTCGCTAATTTGTGTCCGTGAAAGTCAAAAACGTTGCTACCAAGGTCCAATAGGCACCGGATCAATTTGGATTCCGTGAGTATCCCGTGTGCTTCGGCAAAAACCGCGATTTAGTGAACTCGTACAAGCCGGGTATTTTTTAGTAATGTCGCCGCCAAACGTGCTGGCACTGGCTGTCAGCCAAATGGATAAAGCAAGTGGACACATAACTGGCTGAAATTGGCTGCAAGTACTAGCAAGCGAGCAGCTTCTGGCGCTGCAGAGTGCGGGCTGCCGATAAATATGTTGGACGTGCACTTAGTTAATCTTGGTCTTGATAGCAAGCTGCGCGCCTGCTGTCTGATGAAATTGCACGTGCAAGACATCTGCCATGGAGATCGTGTTGCGGCTCGCGCCATGGTCATGCAGAAAAAACCTTCTCGCCCAGTTCAGTTTGAGATTAGTGAGTCGCCCAGAACTGCCGTAAACGCGTGGATCACATCAGCCCATCTACGTGCTGGTGATTTCCTTTTCCCGGGCCGAATCCATAAATCTCCGCACTTGGGCACTCGCCAATATGCTCGCATTGTGGACGGATGGGTTTCAAAGATTGGACTGGATCCGTGCAACTATGGAACGCATTCAATGCGGCGTACGAAAGCGACGGTTGATTTACCGTCGATCCACCTCTCGAGAGAGGCCCTAAACGCACAATTGATAGCTAACTAAAGCCAATTTTCAGGCCACGCCCCATTCTTTTAGCTTAAGTTCGCTCGTCAGTCCGCGCGAATCTGTTTTTCAGTAGCCAGTTTTTTCCAGCGTGTGACGTCAGTTTGTATGCGAGCAGAAAGGCTATCAGGTGTGCCCGCCGCGGGATCGCAGCCCAAAGTCGCCAGACGCGTTTTAATCTCCGGCTGGGCCAATGCCTTGTTGATCGCAGCATTGACCCGTTCAATGATGGCCAGCGGTGTGCCCGCTGGTGCCAGCACACCGAACCAAGCAACAGTGTCGAACTGGGGGTAACTTTCAGCCAATGCCGGCACATCGGGCATGCTTGGATGGCGCTTGGCGGTGGAGACGGCCAGGGCAGAGACCTTGCCGGCCTTGATCTGAGCCGTCCATGGTGGCAGGTTACCTATCATCATCGACACCTCTCCGGACAGTACCCCAGCTACAGCTGGCGAAGATCCCTTGTAGGGAATGTGTGTCATCTCAACGCCGGTCAGGCTTTTGAACAACTCAGCCGATAGATGGGCGGAGCTGCCCACACCGCCAGACGCGTAATTGAGCTTGCCGCCGGACGCTTTCGCCAACGCTACAAACTCAGCCACAGTCTTGGCTTGAACGCTGGGGTTCACCACCATAACGTTAGGCGTGGTGCAAATCAGGCCGACAGCAGAAAAGTCTTTCACCACGTCGTAGTTGAGCTTGCTATAAATCGCGGCGTTAATGCCATGCGAGCCTGCATTGCCGACGATCATGGTGTAGCCATCAGCCGGCGACTTGGCCGCCATCTCCGAGCCCAACACTCCCCCGGCGCCGGGTTTGTTGTCGATCACCACAGGCTGGCCAAGTTCGCGCGACACCTGATCGGCAATCAGTCGGCCGGTAGAGTCCGAACCATCGCCAGGCGTGCTGGGCACGATCCAGCGGATCGGCTTGTTCGGATAGCTCTGGGCTTGTGCGCTGCACAGGCCTGCCAAGGCCATCAGGGCCACGGTCGCGTTCAGGCGCCAGAATTTGATGAGGGTCGGTTGCATGCAATGTCTCCTAGGTGGTCGGGTCCAGTACGGCCCCAAATTGTCAGATTAAATTCTTCAGAACGTCAGGCGGCTCGCCAGCGCGCTGGCGGCTGCACCGCCAGCTGCTTCAGCTGCTCAATGTTCAGGCGCACGCCCAGGCCCGGTTGCAGTGGCAGCGCCGACAGGCTACTGGCCTGCTCGGTAAAGACCCCGTCAACCAACGCGCCGAACAGCGGACTTTCGTCAAACTGCAGCTCAAGCATGTCCAGCGGACCCATGGCGGCAGCCACCTGCAGGCTGGCAGCGTGGCAGACCGGGCCGGTGGGGTTGTGTGGCGAGATTTGCACCTTGTAGCGGGCAAATACGTCAGCGGCCTGCTGCATCGCCTGGAGCCCGCCGAAGTACTTCACATCGGGCATCACCACATCGTAGGCGCCGGCCTGAACATAGGGCATGAACTCATCAAGGCCGATGGCCAGTTCCAGCCCCGCCAGCTGAACGCCCAGAAGATTGGCGTGGCTGCGCAGGCGCACCAGCGCAGCAACGTTGGCGTGTGATTCTGCGATCGGGCACTCGACCCAGTGAACTTTCAGCTGCGCCATCTGGGTGATCAGCTCCTTGGCGGTTGCTTCGTTAAATCGCCAGTGGCAGTCAACCATCAGGCGCCGCTCGGGCCCTATCACCTCTCGCACGGCCAGGACCCGCGCAATGCCGTCGCGCGCGCTGTCCAGGCTGACATGGTCCGGCTGCACCTCGTCAAAGGGCGCGATCTTGAACGCAGAGAAACCAGCGGCCATCGCATCAATCGCGCTCTGGGCAAAGGCTACTGGCGTGCGCTTGACTGTTCGGCGGTTGATATTGGCGTAAAGCGGCACGTGTGCTCGACGCGCACCGCCGAGCATCTCGCAAACCGACTTGCTGGCGTCCTGCGCATGCAGGTCCCACAGTGCATGATCCACCGCCGATATAAACGCCGCGCTTGCAAGGTCGCCCGGAGGATGGGTTGTGGCAAACACTGACGGCTGTCGCCAGCTCGCTTGCAGCGCCTGGTCCGCCAATAGCTGCGCCGCAGCCAGCACCTGCGCGTCCTTGCCTGGCAGGGTCGCCTCGCCGACACCTTTACGACCGTCGCCAAGCGTCAGCTCAACAAAAAGCCAGTGGGTCTTGTCAGAAATTTTCGTGCAATGCAATGTGAGATCAGTAGATTGGTCGTGGTTCACAGATGGTCTTTCAATCGGTGTGTCGCTGCATATGGGTGGCCGCAGCATCACTGCGCATAGCGATTTAGGTCCGGGCTTGTAAACTGCAAGCGGCGCGAATTCAGCGAGCGGCCCTCGGCAGGGTGTGCGGGACGAACCCGCAACTGGATGACCGCTGCGACCTGCCCAAAGAATAGCCCATGTGGCTCTAGCCCAGGACCTCAACAGTTTTCAGTTCCGGGTTGAGTCGCAGTCTGGCACCGCTGTTTATTCTTGAGGTGATGTCTCCCTCAAACCCCGCCAACATTGTGATGCCAGCTTGGGCAGCACCTTGAGCCAGGATGGGATTGACCGTGTTGAAGATGATTGCTGCCGGGTACAGGTTGCGTGATTTCATTTCGTACAGCATCCAGGCACTGGCGACACCACCTTTAGCGGTATCCAGTACAAGAATCTTGCCATGATAAGACTGGCCGAAGAGCTTGTGGGCAGGTCGAGAAAAGGTGCCCTCCAGGCGGTTTAAATCGTAGCGCGCAGAAAAACCATCGTGAGCGCTGAGGCACTCGGCTTCAAGCGCTTGCCCCATCGCATGGCGGGCAGTAAAGGTGGCAACGGCAATACTGTTCATGCCAATCTCCCAGTAACCGCAGCCTCGACGCATTCTTCCATGGATGCCAGCATCGGTGTGTACCCATAGCCGCCGAGGATATTGACCATCTTGGCGCTGTTGGTCGCCAAGCGTTTCCAGCCATTTGCGTCGGCAATTTCCCGGGCGTAGGACTGATAAAAGCACATACCGGAAAAAACGGTGCCACCAGCAGCTTCAATGGTTTCGGTAAAACCCATGCGATCGGCATCTGGCTTTACTTGAGGGCTGGTGACAGCAAGTAGCGGCTTTTTAAAGGTTTTGCCTTCACACAAGGCAGCAACCGAGCGCATTTCCAGCAGGCTGAGCTGCGGGGCAGAAAACACAACGACATCGACTTCGTCCGTCACACGGTAGGACTGCTGCAAGGCGATCACATCGGCATAAGCTATTCGCTCAACGGGTAGGTGGTCAAGAATCAGGTCGCGGGCGTGGATGGCTTCAGGCGTGATGCCCAGAATATGGAACAGCGCGGTAGAGCCAAAACTTGCCATGGCTGCCCCGAAATGCTTGAGCGAGTCTGAGCCAGGGTTTTCTTCCAGACCTTCGAGCACTGGCACACCCCAATAGTTACCTGATTTCCGTCCGATATAGCCGCCAAGCGCTCCCCACTCGTTGAGCGAGCGTGGCGTCCAGTCAATGCTGAAGCGGCTGGTAGGGCGCCGGTGTTCTTCCAGGTGATAGCCATAACGCGGTGTTCGCCCGGTCATCCCCGCCGAGAACGCCGAAGGCCCCCCTTCAAAGTTGGAGCGCGCACCACAAACCGAATTGGAATAAATAACAACCCCTGTGTCTCCAAAGGCCACATGCTCCCTGAAACCGGGGGCCATGATGGTCTGGTAGTTGATGCAGGTGTCAGTCATGGTGACGCCCATCTTGCGGAAAGCTGCAATAGCCCGGTGCTCAAGAGAGACCATCAATTCAGTCTGACCAAGCTGCTTGGCTTTACTGAAGTCAGTACCGCGCGGGTCGGTGATGGTGGGAATGCGCACCATACGGTCAGCAGCCGCATTTTTAGCTAAAGATTCCAGCCATTGCACGCCTGCATCACCCAGGCTTTCTGTATCAGCCATGATGTGCGCTTGAGACACCGGAACCATATCGGTCGCCCCAAAAAATTCACCGACCTGAATCTGGTGTTGCAAAGCGCCTTGTCGCACAGGGCCAAATGCGCCGGCCAGCATGGCCCGTTCTTCTTCATTGAGTTTCATCGTGAGCATCTCTTTTTGTGTTGACGATTAATCGACAGTTGCGCCTGAATCACGCACGGCCTTGGCCCATTTGGTCATCTCGCGAACTTGAAAGCTGGCAAGGCTTTCCCTGAAGTCTGTATTGGGCACGACGCCAAGCTTGCCCAGCCTTTCCGCGTAATCGGCCGAAGCCACTAGTTTCTCGACCTCGCTGCGCAGCTGCAGGAGCACGCTATCTGGTAATTTGGCTGGCGCAAAAACCGCCCACCAAGCGGTGGACTCAAATTGGGGGTAGCCTTGCTCGGCCACGGTGGGGACGTTGGGCAACACAGGGGAGCGTGTTTTACTCGTCACGGCCAATGCCCGAATCCGGCCAGAATTAATGTGGGAGATGACAGACTGCACCGGGTCAAACATCGAGGTGATCTGTCCGCCAATCAAGTCGGTAACTGCAGGTGCACTGCCTTTATACGGAATGTGTTTGAGTTGTATTTGTGCAGTTGCTTCAAACATGGCGCCAGTCAGATGGCCTGGAGTGCCACTTCCGGCTGTGCCAAACTGAAGCGTTTCAGGTTTGAGCTTGGCCGCTTTTACGAAATCGGCCAGCGTTTTACTGGAATCATTGGCATTGACTGCCACCACCAACGGCGCGCTCGCAACCAAGGCGATGGGGGTGAAATCTTTCACCGCGTCATAGGGCAACTTCTTGTACAGACTGCTGTTGATGGCATGGGTGCCGACGGTGGCCATCAACAATGTGTAGCCGTCGGGGGCTGATTTGGCCACCGAATCGGCGCCAATTGACCCTCCGGCGCCCCCTTTGTTGTCAATGACAACAGCCTGTTTCATGCTGTCCCCCAACATTTGCGCCAGTGGCCGTGCCACGATGTCGGTAGGCCCTCCGGCAGGAAACGGGACCACCAGGCGCAATGACTTGTTGGGAAAACTCTGTGCCCAGGACCAGTGATTGAGAGTCAGACCAGCGGTAACGAGGCCTAGGTTCCGGAGAAACGTGTGTCGGGACAGTGCCATAAGGATCTCCAACTGTTGCTGTTTGAGTTTTGAATATACCTCGCCGTCAACTTGAGGTAAGTTAATGTTTTAATTATCAACACATTAGCTTCACTTATGAATTTTTCATGCTGTTGAGTTAAGATTTTTACGCGGACTTGTGAAGCTCTCCCACACAGGCACTTTTGGGCCTGCCGCCCGACACATGAATGTGACGCGTCCGCCCTCTCTCAACAAATGAAAGAGTAGGCTGACAGGTTGGGTTTGACGCTCTTTGAACGTCAAGGGCAACGTGCAGGACTGGACTTAACCCGCTCTCGAAGACACATTTCGGGTTCCACACGAAGCTGCTCGACCGTCCGCAACCTAACCACCGAGCAAATGCGCCGAGGCGTGTTTGCCAGCATGCCCGAGTTGGTAACGGCCACCTATGAATACGTGGCCCATCACAACATTCACCCCAAGCTACTCATCCGGGCCAAGAGCGTGCGGGACATCCTGTAAAAGGTCGTTCGGGCCAACGCCCGCTTAAGTTCCAAACAGAATGGAACACTACATTAGGCCAACGCCTTTTTTACTCGCTCGGGTGTTAGTGGATAGCGGCGAATCCGCACACCTGTGGCGTCAAATACGGCGTTGGCAACCGCTGCGGGCAAGATGACAATTGCCGGTTCTCCTGCGCCGCCTATTGGCTTGTCGGGCCGATTTAAAAGCACCAGGTCAACCTGCGCTGGCATGTCCTGCATGTTGGCAATGCGGTAGCTCTGCCAGTCAACGCTGGTGACTTCTTTTTCATTGAAGTGCACTTCTTCATAGAGCGACCGGCTAATACCCTGCATGATCTGGCCTTCAAGCGCCGCGCGCACGCCAACCGGGTTGACAACGAGGCCACAGTCGAAACCGATAGCTACTTTTTTGACCCAAACCTGACCGGTTTCCCTGTTCACGTCCACCTCACAGGCTACTGCTGCGTAAGACTGATAACCTGCGTAAAGCGCGACTCCTCGTCCGGTCATGACCTTCGCATTCGCTTCGCGTGTTCTGATGGCGTCGCGTGGTTCCCAGCCCAACTTTTGGGTGGCGGCCTTCAATACCTCGGCCTCACGTGGGTCTTTGATGTGTTTGAGGCGGAAGGCCGCTGGGTCCATGCCCGCAGCCAAAGCCACTTCGTCGATAAAACATTCCTGTCCGAAACGGGTCTGCATCTCCTGCGGCGCCCGCATGTGGGCGGTGCGAAGCGGAGAGGCTTGTTCCATGTAAGGCGCCACGGTTTCCCACCAGTGCACATGGTTCGGAAACTCATAGCTTTCTTCGGGTGTGTTGAAGTTGAAGGCCGTCCACTTTTTGTGGCCAGTCAACATACCTACCAGCACATGCTCGGGACTTTCAGCGTTGAATTTCACATCCCAGCCGTTGAAGCCCTTAGCCTTGAAGAGCCATCCTGTCAGGTTATTGGCATCGTCCAGCCCAGCCTTCATGTTGATCACCGCTGCAGGCGCCTTGGGGTCCCAGGCCATGCCTTCTTTTCTTGACCACTGCACACGAACAGGCCGACCAAATTCCTTTGACAACAGTGCCGCTTCGTAAGGCGCTTCATCCGCATCGCTGCGGCCGTAGGAGCCGGCGCCATTCATCCATTGAACGTTCACCTTGTCGGCTGGCAGTTGCAAAAATTTGGCAATGCCTTCGCGCAGATAGTGTGGCTTTTGAGTGTCCGACCAGATCTGGGCGCTGTCGGCTCGCACATCGGCTACGCCGCATGAAGGGGACATGCGTGCATGCGACTGGAAAGCGCACTCATATTCTGCCTCCACCACTTTTTTGGATGCCGCCAGTGCGTCCAGAGTAGGCTTGGCATCAAAAGCTTTTTTACCGCTAAACATCGGTACCGCGTTTGACGCGGTGGGCTTTGCAGCGCGTATATAGTCAAAAACTTTTTCTTCCCCGCCCGTCAGCTGGCCTGCGCTATCGCTCCAGGTTACCTTGAGCATGCGTGCCGCGCGCACGGCGTCCCATTCAGTCTCCGCGACTACAGCCACAAAACCGCCTTTAACGAATGGTTTTGCGCCCTTGATGCTGGCGATCGACGCCGCATCAACCTTGAGAGGCATGGCACCGGCCACATCCGGCCGAACGACGCGTCCATGCAGCAGGTTGTCGGGCCGGATATGCGCCGTGTAGTGCAGTTTCGCGCCCACCTTGTCGGCGATGTCCTGACGTTTGTGGCCCTTGCCTACGATGCGGTACTCCGATACTTCCTTGGGCTTTGCAATACCCTGCACGTTCATCCCATTGCCGATCTGGTTGTTCCACTTCAAGGTGGTGGCAAAACTCTTGCCACCCACCAGATCGGCGTACGAGACACGGGTATCCGGGCTGGCCTTGACAAACACCATGCCGTTTTCAATCGCCAAGGCGTTTTCGGGCTGTGCCAATCGCACAGCCGCC
This sequence comes from Burkholderiales bacterium, assembly GCA_038226155.1. Taxonomy (GTDB): domain Bacteria; phylum Pseudomonadota; class Gammaproteobacteria; order Burkholderiales; family Burkholderiaceae_C; genus Polaromonas. The sequence continues at coordinate 11,877 of JBBRQQ010000021.1, read as the reverse complement.
ATATTGAGCAGCACGCGGCGTGCTTCTGCGGCTGCATTGCGCAATGGGTTTGAACCCTGGCGCAAGCCGCTGCTGGCACTGCCACCGCCCTGGTTGGGCGAGAGGCGTGTGTCGCCCAAGGTGACTTGAACAGATTCCACCGCCACGTCGAGTTCTTCTGCAACGATCTGCGCATAAGCCAGGCCCAGACCCTGGCCGCAGTCCATCTTTCCGGAGTTGACGGTTACCAAACCGGTAGGTGCGATGCTGATCCAGGTGTCAAGTATCGATGGCGATGGACCCAGAGGTACCGCCGCAGCTGCTGCGCCTTGTGCTGCTGCATCCGTCGCGAGAATCAGGCCGCTACCGTAGACCACCAGCGCGCCGGTGGTCAGCAACAGCTCTCGCCGGTTTAAAGGCGCATGGGTGGATGGGTTCGGTGGATTTTTGATCATGATGCAACGACCTGGTTATTGGCTTCGGCAACCATCATTTGCCCGGCTTTTTTGACGGCTCTCAGAATCGCCATGTGGCTGCCGCAGCGGCACTGGATGTTGGCGAGTGCGTCGCGAATTTGTGTCTCGTCGGCCAATGGGTTTTTTTCGAGCAACGCCGTGGCGTGCATGATCCAGCCGTTGGCGCAGTAGCCGCACTGCGCCGCCTGTTCATCAACAAAAGCTACTTGCAGTGGGTGCGGTTTACCGTTTTTTGCGAGGCCGTCCAAAGTACGTATCGCATTTTTTCCAACTGAAGCGGTGGGTGTCACGCAGGACCGAATGGCTTTGCCGTCGATCAGCACCGTGCAGGAGCCGCATTGAGCAACGCCACAGCCAAATTTGGGGCCTTTGAACTTCAGACCATCGGTCAGAGCGTAGAGCAGCGGCTCGTCTTCCCGTGCCGTCACCGAGCGCTTGATACCATCGATATTCAGGTTATAGCGAGGCATGCCACTGTCCTTTAGTTGAAATTTAATCAGATCTTATCGGCTGCGTTCAGGCCTGCCTAGTGCAGGTTTCCACCAGTAGCCACACAAAATTGTTTTGCAGGGGTCTACCCTCATAGGTTTAATTGTCGCCGACTCAGCGCGTGCAATACGCTACTTGCGGAAGCCGCGAAAATCAGCTGGGAAATATCTCCAATAGCCCTTACAGTGATTGCCGCAGTGTTCTTTGAAGTTGAAGATCTACCTTGACCTTGAACGCCGTTTCGTACTTTCTCATGAAATTCCCTCGAAGTTCGTCCAACTTCCGGGGGTCAGTTCAAAATGACTTGAACCCGAGCATCGGATTTGTGATTCGCTTGACGGCCAGTGGTCTTGCTCGATGACGTTGTTTAGATACTTCGATTGACGAAGTTCGATGGCCAGGCAGGCGTCTTGATTGACGCCATGGATAGCAGCGGTGTTGGCACCGCTCTTGTCGATGGTGATCTTCTCAGGTAAGTCATGCAGATTGATGGCACGCTCCAAATAGCGTTGTGCTGCCGCCTTGTCGCGCTTGGCAGTGAGCAGGAAGTCAATCGTATCACCGGCTTTGTCCACAGCGCGGTACAAATATTTCCACTGACCCGCCACTTTGATATACGTTTCGTCCATTCTCCAGCTGGTGCCCACTGGCCGCTTGCGTCTGCGAAAGATGAGAGCCAGGACCGGCAGAATCTTCAATGCCCAGCGGTGTACAGGGGAGTGATCGACAAAGACGCCGCGCTCCTGCATCATTTCTTCCAAATGGCGAAAACTTAATGGATAAGCCGCATATCAGCGAGCGCGCACCAGCATGACTTCCAGCGGATAGTGCAGCCGTTTGAGTACCTTGCGCAGCTCGCCTATCATCGCCAACTCGGGTTTCGCAATCATGTCGCTATTGTTGGGCACCGTTTAATGCGACAGAACCAGTGTTTACGACTTTAATAACCTGTTTACGACTTTAATTGCACGGAATATCATAGGTGTGTCAGCACAGCACCGTCACTCTACTGTGACACTCTTAGCCAAATTCCTGGGCTTGTCAACATCGGTCCCCTTAGCCAGCGCCGTGTGATACGCGAGCAGCTGTAGCGGCACCACATGAAGTAGCGGGCTTAACGCGCCGTAATGCTCGGGCATGCGGATAACGTGCACCCCCTCGCTATTTTCAATGCGGCTGTCGGCATCGGCCAGTACGTAGAGCACGCCGCCGCGTGCACGGACTTCCTGCATGTTGCTTTTTAATTTTTCCAGCAGACTGTCGTTGGGCGCTACCGTTACCACTGGCATGGCGCTTGTTACCAGTGCCAGTGGGCCGTGCTTGAGCTCACCTGCGGGGTAGGCCTCGGCGTGGATGTAGCTGATCTCTTTCAGCTTGAGTGCGCCTTCAAGTGCAATTGGGTAGTGCATGCCGCGGCCCAGGAAGAGCGCGTTTTCCATCTTGGCGAAGTCTTCTGACCAGGCTATCACCTGCGGCTCAAGCGCCAGCACTGCCGAGATTGCTGCGGGTAAATGGCGCATGGCCTTCAGGTATACGCCTTCCTGTTCGTCGCTGAGTTTGCCCTTGCTTTGCGCGAGCGCCAGCGTGAGCAGAAAGAGCCCGGCGAGCTGCGTGGTGAAGGCTTTTGTTGAGGCGACGCCGATCTCGACGCCAGCGCGGGTAATGTAGGCGAGCTTGCATTCGCGCACCATGGCAGACGTTGACACGTTGCAGATGGTGAGGGTTTGCGTCATGCCCAGGGATTGCGCGTGGCGCAGGGCGGCCAGTGTGTCTGCCGTCTCGCCACTTTGGGTGATGGTGACGACGAGTGTGCGCGGGTTGGGCACAGACGTGCGGTAGCGGTATTCGCTGGCGACCTCGACCTGCGTTGGTATGCCGGCAATCGACTCCAGCCAGTACTTGGCGGTGCAGCCGCTGTAGTAGCTGGTGCCGCAAGCGAGGATGAGCACAGAGTCGATGTCTTTAAACACGCGGTGGGCAGCATCGCCAAACAGCTCGGGGACAATGCCGACCACACCTTCAAGCGTGTCGGCAATCGCGCGTGGCTGCTCGAAAATTTCTTTCTGCATGTAGTGGCTGTAGGGTCCCAGCTCGGCTGCGCCGCTGTGGGCCACTACGGTTTTGACTTCGCGCTGCACAGCTTTGTGCTGCTTGTCAAACACCCAGTACTTACCCAGTTGCAAGTCAACCAGGTCGCCTTCCTCAAGGTAGACGATTTGATCCGTGACCCCGGCCAGCGCCATCGCGTCACTGGCCAAAAAATTTTCCGAGTTTGCCTTCCCGACACCCAGAATCAGCGGCGAGCCGGCGCGTGCGCCGACCACGCGGTGCGGCTCGTCTTTGCAAAACGCCGCAATCGCATACGCCCCATGCAGTTGCACCACGGCGGCTTTGAGCGCTTCAAACAAATCGCCGTCGTACAGGCTGTCCATCAAATGCACGATGACTTCAGTGTCGGTCTGGCTTTCAAACACATAGCCTTTGGCCTGCAGCGCAGCGCGCAGTTCGTCGTGGTTTTCAATGATGCCGTTATGCACCAGCGCTATCTTGCCCGGCTTGGTTTCAGGCGCACCCGTGCCGTGGCTGAAGTGCGGGTGTGCGTTGTGTACGGCTGGCGCGCCATGCGTGGCCCATCGCGTGTGGGCGATGCCTGTGCCACCTTCGATTTTTTCAAGCGTGACCTGTTCTTGCAACTCCGCCACACGAGAGGTGCTGCGCGCCCTTTTGAGGCCATCCGCATATACGGCAACGCCGCATGAGTCATAGCCCCGGTACTCAAGCCGTTGCAGGCCTTGAACAAGGACGGGAACGATATTTTGGGTAGAAACCGCTGCAACGATGCCGCACATAAGCCGAACTCCGTGAAAAAGAATGCGGTGATGCTAAGCCTTAGGAGTTTTCTTGAGTGATCAATTTAATTAGTTATATGAAATTAAATTTCTCAAATACATATATATTGAATTTAATTTCACTTATAGTCATTAAATGGAACAAATATTCCTAGATGCTACCGATCTCAAGCTGTTAGATATGCTTCAAACAGACGCATCGCTCAGCAATCAGGCCATGGCTGAGCGGGTGCATGTGTCGCCTCCCACCTGCCTGCGCCGTGTCAAGCGCCTGCATGAGGCCGGGCTCATAAGCAGGCAAATTGCCGTACTCAACACCGACAAGCTGGCCGCCATCACCGGGCACGGCCTCAGTGCGATTGTTGAAATCACGCTCGACCGGCAGGGCGCCGAACTGCTAGCCGCGTTTGAGTCACGGGTAGCACTGGATGGCGCCGTACAGCAGTGCTACCGCGTCTCGCCAGGGCCAGACTTTGTGCTGGTCGTGCATGTGATGGATATGCCCGGCTACCAAGCGCTGGCGCAGCGGCTTTTTACGACTGATGCGAATGTCCGTAACGTCAAGGCGTTTTTCAGTACGCGGCGGGCTAAATTTGAGCCAAAGGTACTGCTAGGCTAGTTTTCAGGTCAGTTTAGACCCTTATTTAGGCCTCCAGACCAATAAATACGGGCGTAATCAGCTACTGAATTAATAGCAATCTCATCAGCGCGACTGCCCGACTTCACATTCAGGAGGACTTGGTCGGCCGTTTCCAGCCTGTCAAACTGACCTGCTTGCCACGCGCCACGCTCAAACCGCCGGGAGGTGTGCTTTTGGAGATGGTTGAACCGGCACCCACTGTGCCGCCCGCACCTATCGTTACCGGGGCTACCAGCACGCAGTTGCTGCCGATGTGTACGTCGGCCTCTATCACCGTGCGGTATTTGTTGGCACCGTCGTAGTTGGCGGTGATGCTGCCTGCACCGTAGTTGACGCGCTCGCCCACCGTCGCGTCGCCCAGGTAAGCTAGGTGGTTGGCCTTGGCCCCTTTGGCCAGGGTTGAGTTTTTGACCTCGACGAAGTTGCCGATGTGTACTTCAGCGCCCAAGTGCGCGCCGGGCCGCAGGCGCGCAAACGGGCCGACAAGCGAGCCCTCACCAACCTGCACGCCCAGCTTTTCTCCGTCGATATGGGTAAACGGGTGTATCACCGCATTAACTGCGATGGTGGCGTTTGCAATCACGCAGTTGGCGCCAATTCGCACGCCATGACCCAGGCTGACCTGGCCTTCAAATACGCAGTTCACATCAATCTCGACGTCCTGGGCGCAGGTGAGCAGACCCCGTATGTCAAGCCGCGCCGGGTCAGCCAGCCGCACGCCCTGCTCCATCAACGCCAGCGCTAGTCGCCGCTGGTAAATGCGCTCCAGCTCGGCCAGTTGCACGGGGCTGTTGACACCAGCTACCTGCGCTGCATCCGTGATCTGGTGCGCCACCACCGCCACACCATCAGCTACTGCAAACTTCACAATGTCGGTCAGGTAGTACTCGTTTTGTGCATTCTTGTTATCCAGCCGGGCCAGCCAGCCGCGCAACAGACGCGTGGGCGCTGCCATGATGCCGCTGTAAATTTCATTGATGGTGCGCTGCTCGTCGCTGGCATCCTTGTGCTCAACAATGGCGCGGACCTGGCTTGACGCTTGCGTACCAGCCCGCACGATGCGCCCGTAGCCTGTTGGGTCTGGCATAGCAAGCGTCAGCAGTGCCAGACGCTGGCCATCGCATGCATCGATCAGGGCTTGCAGGGTTGCCACTTGCGTCAAAGGTACATCGCCCGACAGCACCAGCGTGATGCCATCATCAGCCAGCAAAGGCACCGCCTGCTGCATGGCATGGCCGGTGCCGAGTTGCGGCTGCTGGCGTGCAAATTGCAAATCCAGATCGCCAAAAACGGCTGTAGCGCCCTGAATATGCCTGCAAGCTGCTTCAACTTCGATAGCACCATGACCGGTAATTACCACCACGCGCCGGGCTGATAATTGAGCTGCGCAGTCAATCACATGCGCTAGCAAAGCGCGGCCGCCCAATCGGTGCAACACTTTGGGCAACGAACTTTTCATCCGCGTGCCTTTGCCTGCGGCCATGATGACGACATCAACCGCAGGTTTCGAATTTGACTGGAGTGCCATGAGATTTCCTGTTTATTGCTTGCGTTGCAGAATTATCAAGCTACTTGGCTTGCTGTTATTGGCCAGCCTTTTGCAAGCCTGCAGCTTTGTAAAAGTTGCCTACAACCAGGCTCCTGAACTGGCCTATCTGTACCTCGACAACTACGTTGACTTTAACGGCGCGCAAAGCATTCAAATCAAGGACGAGCTGACAAAACTGCAAGTCTGGCACAGGCAAACACAGCTGCCACTTTACGTGGACACCCTGCAAAAATTACAGCAGCAAATGCCCTCAAGCATGGATTCAACCCAGGCCTGCGAGCTGTTTGCCGACGTACGCCGCAAACTGCTGGCCGTGTCTGACTATGCCGAGCCCGCCGCGCTTGCCATGGCGGGAACCTTGAGCCCCGAGCAGCTCACGCGCATGGAGCGCAAGTTTGCCAAAGGCAATGCCGATTATGTTGACGATTTTATTGAGGCCACGCCCAAAGCCAGCCGCAATAAACGCTACAAACAGGCGGTCAGCCGAGCAGAAATGCTGTACGGCAGACTGGGCGACAAGCAACTGGAAGTGATTGGCCAATCAATTGAGCAGTCACGCTTTGATGCGCGCCTGTCTTATACCGAGCGGCTGCGCCGCCAGCGTGATGCGCTGGAAAGCCTGCGCCTGCTTGTCGCCAGCAAATCTGCTGGTGCAGATACGCTTGAGAAAACGCGAACAGTCATACGAGGCCTGTTTAACCGCTCACTCAACTCGCCAAGCACGGCCTACCGTGAGCAGCTTGAAAGAATGACGCTGGATGCCTGCACAGGTTTTGCCGACCTGCACAACAGCACCACCCCCGCGCAACGCGCCAGGGCGGTTGAAATCCTGAAGGGCTATGAAAACGATATGAAAGCGCTGATGGGCAAAAGCTAGAGCAGCGGCACCTTGCGCGGTGGCACATCGTAATAGTCGGCGATGCGCTGCAAGGCTTTGGTGTTGAGCAAACGCAAGCGTCCATCTTTTATTTCGTGCAGGCCCAACTGATGCAGTCGCCGCAATGTCTTGTTGGTGTGTACCAAAGACAAACCCAGAGTGTCAGCGATGTGCTGCTGGTTTACCGGGAACGCGACCGAGCCGTCCACCACCAGCCCGATTCGCTCCAGCCTGCGGTACAAATGCATCAGCAGCATGGCCACGCGCTCTGTGGCGTTGCGCCGCCCGGCAGTCAGCAGGTTGTCGTCGACAAAGCCTTCTTCACGCGCTGAAAGCCAGGTCACGTCGTACCCCAGGCTTGGGTATTCACGAAACAAGTCCCACAGCCCGTCACGCGGAAACACGCACAGCGACACATCGGTCACAGCCTCGATGCCATGCATGGCACCGTCGGCAAACTCCTGCTGCAAGCCGATGAAATCACCAGGCAACAGGAAGTTGAGTATCTGCCTGCGGCCATCGCTCAGGCTTTTGTAGCGAAAGGCCCAGCCCGAATACAGGGTAAAAAGTTTGCTGCTCTGGCTGTGCTCGCGAATCAAGGTGCCGCCCGCATCGACCTGTAATGTTCCGCTGCGAAAGTCTTCGATGTGTTTCAGTTGCGCAGCTGTGAGCGATGTGAAGGCACCCGTATTGCGCAAACGGCAGGCGTTGCAGCGCGGCGGACAGATTTTGGAAGGCAAGGCGGTCATGAGTGCTTCCGGCAAACGATAAGCGAGTACTTTAAATGCAAAGCGTTGTGTCTTTTGACATTGTGACGGTTGCAAGCGGCCGCTATAGTGCGCAACAGTTATGAACTCAGCCAGACAACTCTACGAAGTCCTGTATGTCAGCACCATCGCACCGAACGAAGCGGTCAACATCGTGGCAGACATTGCGGGCAAGTCGCGCACCTTCAACACCGAACACGACATCACGGGTTTACTGATTTTTGACGGCCTGCGTTTTTGCCAGCAACTAGAGGGCAATGCAAAGCGGGTCCTTACATTGATGGAGCGGATTGCCCAGGACCCCCGCCATACCAAAGTTGAACTGTTACATCACGCTCCACTGAGTGAACGCAGATTCAGGGGTTTCAGCCTGGGCTATTCCACTGTGCACGATATAGATGCACTCGGCAAGCTTGAACGCCTTGAAGGTCAACCGGCAGTAGACGCTTTTATGGCGATGATTCCGACGGTGGATATTCATTCATAAGCGCGCAAAGCTACTCAAACCTGCAATGCATTCCACATTTCTTTGTCGCGCTCGGCAGTCCAGATGCGCGGGTTCTTGATACCGCTGGCCTCGTCAAAAGCGCGGCTCACGTCAAACGGCAGGCAGTGCTCGTAAATAAACACATGACCAAAAATAGGGTCCATGGTTTTGCGGGTGTGAGCCATCGCCGCTTTCAGATCCATTCCGGCGGCAGCGGCCTGCCGGCCTGCGGTGTAGAGCGTTTCAACCCAGCGTTTTGTGTAGGCCAGCGCCTTATTGACGTTGGCGGCACCCTTCATGGCCTCGCCGCGGCCAGGCACAATCGCCTCTGCCTTTAACGCTCGCAGGGCCTCAAGCGTGGCAGGCCACTCTTCAAGCTGCGCGTCGCCAGTGTACACCCCCGCTTCGTATTCGACCAGGTCACCCGAGAACAGCACCTTCTCTTCTTCGATCCAGGCAATCGTGTCGCCACGTGTATGCCCAGCACCCGGGTGCCAGATCTGGACTTTGACACCGCCCAGGTCAATCCCCAGACAGCCGCGCCTTCCCGGCTGGCCGTTGCCAACCACCAGCGTCGGCCAAGTCAGGCCGGGCACGCTGTCTGCGCCGCGAAACAGGCGCGGGAAGCGCTCCATCTCGCTTTGCATGTCCTGCGCGCCGCGCTCGACGATCAGCTCATAAGTGCCTTGACTGGCTATAACCTCGGTGGCCCCTTCGGCTATGTAAGCGCTGGCTCCCAATACACGCACCGCGTGGTAATGAGTCAGCAACACGTATTTGATAGGCTTGTCGCTGACGCTGCGGATGCGGGCAATCAGGTCTTGCGCCATGTCTGGCGTGGCCGTAGCATCGCTCACCATGATGAATTTCTCGCCAATGATGACGCCAGAGTTGGGGTCGCCCTCGGCGGTGTAGGCCCAGCAGTGCGGGCTGAGTTGCTTGAAGGTGATGGTTTTGTCCGTCAGGTCGGACTGGGATGCAAAGGCTTTTGACATGGGCTTGTGTCTTTTTCTTTCTGGCTCTGAGACCCGGATTTTACTTAAACGTAACGTATTACGTGACCCACATCCTGCCACTCGCAACACAGCGCGCGTCCGGTTCCTGTTTATTTCGTGCGTGGCAGTATTATTGGCCCGCCGAAACTGGTTCTGGTGACATGCCAGCTACAGACTTGCGCGTCGATTTTTGTTAAGGTGCGCACCGCTATCACACGGGACAATTGCCATACGTCATGAAACGCACAAACGATTTATACCAGCTGCTTTACATCAGCGCCATCGCACCCGACCTACCCATTAGCTGCGTGGCGGACATCGCACGCAAGGCACGCATCGGCAACAATGAACGCGGCATCACAGGCTTGTTGATTTTTGACGGCCAGCGATTTTGCGAATATGTTGAGGGTAGCGAAGAGCATCTTATGGCGCTGATAGAACGCGTTCGACATGACCATCGGCATATCGACATGAAATTGCTGCATCATGGCCCGCTCGACAAGCGGCGGTTCACGGGCTTCAGCCTCGGCTATGCGGAGGTGGACGACTCCGACGTTCTTGAACGACTGTCGCGACTTGTCGGTCAGTCTGCCTTGGACGCTCTCGACGCTCTGCTACCTACCCTGGATCTTGACGGCTGAATAAAGACCATGAAGGTGGGTGAAAAGCCTGGATTGATATTCCGGCGTCATTCCCGCGTCGTTCCCGCTAGGGCGGGAACCCAGCCTTGCACGAAAATCTGGGTCATACCGGCCAGACGACACCGTTGTCGTTCAGCACCGCATCCAGCGGTATGTCATGTGGCTCTGGCTCCATATCGGGCAGCCAGCCATGGGTGTAGCCCAGGCCTACCGTCACCGGCCGTGGCTGTAGCGTGGCCAGCGTGCGGTCATAAAACCCGCCCCCGTAGCCCAGCCTGAAGCCGCCCGGGCCATAGCCCACGCAGGGCACAAACAGCAGCGTGGGCACGATCAGCTCGGTGTCTTTCGGTTTGGGAATGCCGTAGGCATCTTCCTCCATCGGGCAACCGGGGTACCAGGCATGAAAAGTCAGGGTCTTGTGAAGTTTGTTGACCACCGGCAGACCGATCTTGCGTGGCGACCTGCCTGCTATGCTTTCAGTAGCTAATTGCGCCCGTGATTCGGGCGCTACAGAGGTTTTTGACTGTGAATCTTCGTTCAGTATCGCGTCTTCCTGCCAACGGTAAAGCGCAGGCAGCGGATCAAACTCGCCCTTGATGGGCCAATAAGCACCAATCACCGTGTCGGGTTTGTCGAAAAGCCAGATGCGCATCACACGCTGGAGCGCATCGGCGCGCTGCAGTCGGTCGGGCAGGTTAAGTCGTTCTTCAATGAGCGCTTTGCGGGTACTTAATTTGTCCATAATGGACTGATGCTATCCAAATTTCTTTTCACTCCCTTTTTTGCTGCCTTGCTAATGGTGTTTTCCAGCACACCAGCGCTGGCGCAAGCCTCCAACTCCGCGAGCGACAGCGTGCTGCTTGACATGAACCAGGCCTTCAAGCGCGGGGATCGCAAAAGGCTGGCGCAACTGCTGCCGCAAGCACGCGGCCACGCACTCGAAGCATGGGCTGCGTATTGGCAACTGAAGGCCCGCCTGGGTGAGGCCAGCGATCAGGAAGTGCAGGACTTCATCACACGTTACGCGGGCAGCTATCAGGAAGACCGGTTGCGCAATGACTGGCTGCTGCTGCTGGGCCAGCGCCGCGACTGGGGCAACTTTGCCGCCGAGCATCCGCAATACCGGATGGGCGACGACAAAGAAGTGCGGTGCTACGCCCTGCTGGTTGAAAGTTTGAAAAGCGGGCCAACAGCCCAGCCGCGTATTGCAGAAGAGGTGAAGAAAAACTGGTTTTCGCAGCGCGATGCAGATGACGGCTGCACCACTGCTGCCTCGCGGCTGGTCGGCACCCAGCACTTGAGCGCCCTTGATGTGTGGCAGAAAGCCCGTCTCGCGACCGAGGCAAACCGCCCGCGTGCCGCGCGTGATGCAGTCAATATGGTTTCACCTGAATCCATGGAGCTTTTCACTGAACTGAACAACAGCCCGGCAAAATTTCTTGCAACCAAACAAATCGCCATCACAAAAGTGCGCAAGGAAATCATCGCACTGGCACTCATCAAAATGGCCATCACGGATGCTGACGGTGCCGCCAGCATGATGGACAACAAATGGGGCGGGCAGCTCACCGCCGAGGAGCGCCACTGGGTCTGGGGCGTGATCGGCAAACAGGCGGCAACCCGCATGGGCACCGTGCCTGCGAACCAGGCACTGGCTTACTTTGAAAGAGTCACCAAAAACACAGACCTGACCGACGACATGTTGGGCTGGAAGGCGCGTGCCGCGTTGCGTGCAGGCAACCAGCCGCGCTGGCCAGTTGTGCTGGGTGCCATCAACGCCATGAGCGAAGAGAGCCGTCGCGACCCGACTTGGGCCTATTGGAAAGCAAGAGCACTGTTAGCCGCCCTTCCAGCGGTGACTGCACCCACCAATACCAGCAGCACTGTCACCATTTCGCCGCAGCGCGCAGAAGCACTCGCGCTGTTGCAGTCCATCGCTTCAGTGCGTGGGTTTTATGAGCAACTGGCGCTTGAGGAACTGGGCCAAAAAATCACGGTTCCAAGCCGACCCGCACCCATCAGTGCTGAAGAAAAGGAGGCTGCTCGCCTGAGCGCTGGCCTAAACCGCGCTGCATATGCGATTGCAATTGGCCTGCGGCCAGAGGGCAATCGGGAATGGAACTACAGC
>JBBRQQ010000020.1:0-44819 GCA_038226155.1 Burkholderiales bacterium | reverse complement strand
TCATGCCGCACATACTGGTCGTGCCACGCCATCCTCAGCGCTTTGACGAGGTAGCGGCGCTGGCTGAGAAGCATGGGCTGCGGGTGTCTCGCAGATCAACCTGGCTTGCTGGCCCTGCATTAAACGAAGAAGCAATGAGTGCCGACATCTGGCTGGGCGACACACTCGGCGATATGGCGCTGTACTACTCGCTGGCGGACGCTGCGCTGCTCGGCGGTAGCTTTGCAAAGCTCGGCGGGCAGAACCTGATTGAAGCCGCAGCCTGCGGCTGCCCCGTCATCATGGGGCCACATACCTTCAATTTTGCAGAAGCCGCACAGAATGCTGAAGCTGCCGGAGCGGCGAGGCGTGTTGCCGACATTGCGGAGGGCGTTCAGGCTGCCCTGGACCTGGTCCAAAACCAAACAGCTCAATCAGCTGCATCGTCCATCGGCCTTGCTTTTGCAGCACGCAACCGCGGCGCGACTATCAAAACGCTAGATGCGCTACGCGGCGGCTGGCTGCAATAGTCCGCTACTTCATCAACAGCGAGTTGACTACAGCCAAATCGTCTGGTGTCAACGTTCCATTGGCTTGCCGCAGCTTCAAGCCGCCTACCAAAACGTCATAACGAGCCTTGGCCAGATCGCGTTTGGTCTGGAACAGCTGGCTTTGCGAGTTAAGCACGTCGATGTTGATGCGCACGCCGACCTGATAGCCGAGCTTGTTGGCATCTAGCGCGCTTTGGCTGGACAGTTCGGCAGCCTCTAGTGCTTTGACCTGCCCCTGGCCCGACTGCACACCGAAGTAGGCGGTGCGTGTGGCCAGTGCGACGGCACGCCGCGCGCCTTCAAGGTCTACCTGCGCCTTGTCTTTTAGCGCGATGGTTTCCACCACGCGGTTTTGCGTGGCAAAGCCAGCGAACAGCGGCAGGTTGAAGGCCAGACCAATCGTGCCGATATTGCTGCGGTTGCTCAAGGTGTTGGCGCCAGTGGCCGACCCGCTAGGGTTGCGGTTGATGTTATAGCTGGCGTTCAGGTCTAGTGTTGGTTTGTGGCCTGCTTCAGCCTTTTTTACTTCGAGGTCTGCGATGTCATAGTTGCTTTGCGCCAGGCGAATACTGGGATGCACCAGCACCGACTGGTCTACCCATACGTTGACATCGGCTGGAACGAGGGCTGGCAGTGCGGCGGGAACCACCAGCCCTTTGGGTTGCGAGTCGGCTTTTCCAACCAGCGTATCGAGCGCCAGTTTTTTAACGCGCAAATCGTTTTCGCCGGCAATTTCCTGTGCAATCACCAGGTCGTACCGGGCCTGCGCTTCGCGCGTGTCAGTGATGGTGGAGGTGCCGACTTCAAAGTTGCGCTTGGCTGAAGCCAGCTGCTCGGCAACCGCCGTCTTTTGCGCGCGCACAAATGCCAGAGTATCTTGAGCTGCAAGTACGTCAAAGTATGCTTGGCTGGTGCGCACAATCAGGTCTTGCGCGGCGGTGTCCAGTTGGGCCTTGGCTAAATCCACCTGCTTGAGGCCTTGTTCATAGGCTGCCAGATTGCCAGGGCGATACAGCGGTTGGCTGGCGGTTAAAGCTGCGGTTTGCGCACTGAAAGTGCGATTGAGTCCCGTTAAAGCGGGGTTGGTATTTTCAAGGTTGTTGCGCGTTGCACCTGCCGACAAACCCGCCGTTGGCAAAATGCCCGCCTTGGCCTGATCTGCCTTGGCCAGATTGGCGTTGTATTGCAGTTTGGCGGACTGGTAATTGGCATCAAAAGTACGCGCCGAGTCGTAAAGATCCACCAGACTTTGCGCCTGAACCTTCGTTGCAAAACCCATCAGCAGCGTTGTAAGGGTCAGGGTAAGGGGCATAAATCCAGACGGTTTTAGGGATAGTTTCATGGGGTTCCTGGACGGCAATCGGTCAGCGTGTGAAATGGGCTTGCAAGGGTAAAAGGCTGTTCAATAAATCGGGACGGCGTTGTCGACCTGCTTTGACCAGGCATCAATACCGCCTTGCAGGTTGACGACTTGGGTGAATCCGCTCTGCACCAGAAAATTGGCTACCTGCAGGCTGCGCATTCCATGATGGCACAGGCAGGCAATTGGCTGGTCGCTGCCGTGTGCCTGCTGTAGTTCAGCCACGCGTGCGGGTATCTCGCGCATGGGAATCGCCACCAGCGCGAACCCATCGGGTTTGACTGAAGCGGTCTGCAACTCCCACTGCTCGCGAACGTCAAGCACGATGGGCAGGACGGCTGGTTTGCCTTGGTCGGCGGGTTGCCAGCTGCCCAGCCATTCTGCAAAGCTGGCAGGATCGAGTTGCGGAATTATCAAAATAGCTTTCAGTGTTCAGGGCTTGATGAGCGGATTCAAAATGTGAACTTTGAGGGCTCTGGAAAGTTAAGCAGGGACGGTGCCACAGTGTCCCAGGCCTGTACGGTGCGCCAGGCCTCCTGCTCTACTCGCGTGATCAGCGTGGCGCGCATGACTGGCTCGGTGCCGACGATGGCGCTCAAACGGCCGCCTACCTTGAGCATGGACAGCAGTGCACCGGGTACTTCGACGACCGAACCACTGAGCACGATGACATCAAACGGGCCACGCAGCGGATCACTGCCCGAGACTGCTTTGGCAATATGGGCTGCACCATCACCTGTGCGCACCTCGACGTTGTGCATACCGGCTTTTTGCAGGTTGCCGCGTGCGGTTTCAGCTAGCGCGGTGTCAATCTCCAGCGTAATGACATGTTGCGCGCGGTGGCCCAGCAGCGCTGCCATATAACCCGAGCCAGCACCGATCTCCAGTACCTTCTCGTGCTTTTGCACCGCCAGGTCTTGCAAAATCCGCGCCTCGACCTTGGGCGCCAACATGCATTGACCGGGGTGCTGTGCCAGGTTGGAGGTGAGCGGGATTTCCATGTCCACAAAGGCCAGCGCCTTGTGGGCCAGCGGCACGAAGTCTTCGCGTTTGACGACCGCCAGCAGCGACAGCACCTGGTTGTCCAGCACCTCCCACGGGCGGATTTGCTGCTCAATCATGTTAAATCGGGCTTGTTCGTAGTTCATGTCTTGCATGGTGCTCGGTAAAAGGAGTGAAAAAATAACCTTGAATTTTACGTGGGTGCCCTGGGTCCGAATTTACGCTTGAGCCACTGCCCCAGATCGTCCAGATAGCAGTAGGTCACAGGCACGACCACCAGCGTGAGCAGCGAAGACGTGATCACCCCGCCAATCACCGCCTGACCCATGGGCGCACGCTGCTCGGAGCCTTCGCTCAAGGCAAACGCCAGTGGCACCATACCGAAAATCATCGCCAGTGTGGTCATCAGGATAGGGCGCAGGCGGACCTTGGCTGCCAGCAGCAGAGCTTCACTGCGTTCAACCCCATCCTCACGCATACGGATGGCAAAGTCCACCAGCAAAATCGCGTTCTTGGTGACCAGGCCCATCAGCATGACCACGCCGATCACTGAAAACATCGACAGCGTTGAGCGGAACATCAGCAGCGCCAGCACCACACCAATCAGGGTCAGCGGCAGTGAGGTCATCAAAGCCATGGGCTGCAAAAAGCTCTTGAACTGGCTGGCCAGAATCATGTAAATAAACAAAATAGCCATGACGAGCGCGGAGATGGCGTAGCCAAAGGACTCGGCCATGTTCTTGGTAGAGCCGCCAAACTGGTAGCGGTAGCCGGGCGGCAGGCTCATGCTGTCGAGTACGCCCTTGATGGCGCTTGACACCTCGCCTGCAGAGCGGTTGTAAACGTTGGCGTTGATGGCGACTTCGCGCGTCAAATCCCGGCGGTTGATCTGGTTCGGGCCGGTGGTCTCAAACACGCGGGCCACCTGACTGAGCCGCACGATACGCGCCGAACCGTCGGCGTTGCTGCCGGTGATGCTGCTCATAAACGGCAGGCGCTCAAGGTCTTGCGGTGAATTACGTGCGTCGGGTGCCAGACGCACATTCACATCGTAAGTCTGATCGTCCGGTGCGCGCCAGTTTCCCACGGTTTGCCCGGCAACCAGCGTGCGCAGCGAGGCCGCAATTTGCGCGACTGAAAAGCCAAGATCGGAGGCCGCATCGCGCCGCACATCAACCTGGATTACGGGCTTGTCAGCCTTGACACTGGAGTCAAGATCAACCAGACCTGGAATGCCGCGAATCTTGTCGCTGACGTTTTTTGTCAGGCGTTCCAGCTCCTTGAGGTCAGGGCCTTGCAATGAAAACTCGACCTGTTTGTTGCCGCCTACCGAGTCCAGTAACCCGACGTGAGTGACGGTGATGCCGGGTACCTGTTTTAGGCGTTCGCGCAGTACGGCAGACATCTCGTCAACGCTGCGGACGCGTGCCTTGCGATCGACCAGGCGAATGTAAAGGCTGGCGTAAATTTTCCCCTGTGCGTTGCCGGTGTTCAGTGTGGCCAGTGTGTAGCGCACTTCGGGGAATTCGCGGATTATGGCTTCGACCTGTTTGGCCTTGGCCTCAGTCGCTTCTAGAGAAGAGCCCACTGGCGTGTAAAAGTTGAGGGTGGTTTCTGAAAAATCTGCCTTGGGGACAAACTCGGTACCCAGCAACGGGACCATGAAAATGCTGACGATAAATATCACCAGTGCCAATGCCAATGTCTTGAGTTTGTGTACCAATGCCCAGCGCAAGATGCTCTGGTAGCCATGGCTCATGGACTCGGTGGCGCGGTCAAACCAGGCGGTCACGCGGCCAATGGTTTTGTCATAAAAGGTCACTGGCGGACCGCGCTTGCCGTGCTCCTCAATCGATGGGTCGTGCCAGATGCTTGACAGCATGGGGTCTAGCGTGAAGCTGACAAACATCGAGATCATGACGGCCGAAACGATGGTGATGCCAAATTCGTGAAAGAACTTGCCGATGATGCCGCCCATAAAACCAATCGGCAAAAACACCGCCACGATGGACAGCGTCGTGGCCAGTACCGCCAAGCCGATTTCCTTGGTGCCATCCATTGAAGCAGTGAAAGGATTTTTACCCATCTGGACATGCCGCACGATGTTCTCGCGCACCACAATCGCATCGTCAATCAGCAGGCCCACGCAAAGCGACAGTGCCATCAGGGTAATCATGTTGATGGTGAAGCCGAACATGTTCATGAACAAAAACGTGCCGATGATGGAGATCGGCAGCGTCAGCCCCGTGATGACGGTGGAGCGCCACGAATTGAGAAACAAAAACACGATCAGTACTGTAAGCAGTGCGCCTTCAATCAGCGTACGGCGCACGTTTTCAACCGCCACACGGATGGGGCGCGAGCTGTCGGCTATCAGTTCTAGCCGCGTGCCGGGCGGCAGTTGCGGTGTGATGTCAGCCATCGCCTTGTTCAAACCATCGACCACCCCAATGGTATTTTCATCTTGCGCCTTTTGTACCGTGAGCAGCAGGGTGCGCTGGCCGTTGTAAAGCGCGAGGCTGTCAATTTCTTGCGCCCCATCAGATATGCGTGCTACCTGACCAACGGTAACCGACGCGCCGCTACCAGCGTTGGTATTTTTTCGCGTAACTATGATCGAGCCGAAGTCCTCGGGCCGCTTCATGCGGGCATCAATCTTGACGACCCGTTCCTGCGACAGCGATCGAATCGCACCAACCGGTAAATCCTGGTTTTCATTGCGTACCGCGTTGACGACCTGCTCGGACGTGACACCCAGCGATTCCATGGCCTGCGGATTGAGGTAAATATTGATCTCGCGCTTGGTACCGCCGACCAGCGTAACCGAGCCTGCACCGCGCACATTTTCAAGGCGCTTTTTCAGAACCTGATCGGCCCAGTTGGTGAGTTCAACTGCTGATAATTTTCCAGTTGCAGGATTGGGTAAAACTGCGACTGACCAGATGGCGCGGCTTGACGGATCAAAGCGCAGCACGCGCGGCTCCTTGACTTCGTCACGAAGCAAAGGCCTGATAGCTCCAATTTTTTCGCGTACATCTTCTGCGGCCTTGCGGCCATCCACATACAGCTGGAACTCAATGATCACGACCGACTGGCCTTCATAGCTGCGCGAGGTGAGGGCGCTGACACCAGCAATCGAGTTAACACCCTCTTCAATCTTTTTGGTAACTTCGCTCTCGACAATTTCAGGCGATGCGCCAGGGTATTCGGTGGTGATAACAACCACTGGCAAGTCGATGTTCGGGAACTGGTCTACCTGCATACGCTGGTAGGAAAAAAGCCCCAGCACCACAATGGCTAGCATGACCATGGTGGCAAAAACCGGATTTTTAAGACTGACCTGGGTAAACCACATGGATTAACGTTGCCTTTTGATCACGGTGCTTTGGCAGCGGATACCGGGCCTGCTGCGCCGGCAGTCATCTGTGTAAACCTGACCAGGGTGCCTTCACGCAAATAGCCAATACTTGATCGAATCACCACTGCACCTTCCGCAACGCCCCTGACGGCAACGACGTCTTCATCGCCAGCGGTGCCGCGGCCACCGAGTTCCACAGGCTTGTGCACAACCTTGCCATCTTCAATGGCCTGCACGTAGGGTGCCGGTTTATCGACACGCACGCTGCTTACGGGAAGCGACAGCGTGGATGCCCGCGTCGTGCCCAGCGTACCTTGGGCAAACAGGCCCTGGCGCAGCGGCATGGCCGTGCTACCCGCGCTGCCTGATGCCAGCTCGTTATTGATGCTCAGATAGGCCAGTACGCTGCGGCTGCCTGCTTGTGCGCTGGGGTTGATGCGCACAACCCTGGCGCTCACTTTCTGGCTGCCGCCTTCGATTTGCAGTTCAGCAACCTGGCCGACGCTGACTTGCGTGGAGTCGGTGGCGCTCAGGGTGGCTTCCAGTTCAAGACGGCTCAGGTCAACGATTTCAACAATGCGCGCATCAATACCAACGCGCTCGCCGGGTTGCGCCAGCCGCTGCGAGATCTGGCCGGAAATCGGCGCTTTGAGAATGGTGTCATCGACAGACTTGCCGGCCACATCGGTTGCTGCCTGCGCGGCCTTGTAAGTCGATTGCGCGGCGTGCAGGTTGGCCAGCGAGGTGTCGAGCGCTGTTTTCGATATAAAGCCCTGGTCTACCAGCGCCTTGTTGTTGTCGTACTGGCGCTGCGCTACTTCAACTTGCGACATGCTGGATGCCGCCTGCTCACGCGCCTGACGCAGTCGTGACTGGTATTCGCTCGACTCAATGCGCGCTATCACCTGGCCGGCTTTTACAAAGTCGCCTTCACGCACGCTCAGGCCCTGGAGCTCCCCCGCGACGCGTGCCTTGATGACGGCAGAATTGACGGCCTTGAGTGTGCCCGAGACCGAGAGGCCCTGCACCACTTCAAGCGTTTGTGCCTTGACCACATCGGTGCTGGCAAGTTCCACCTGGCTTTGCCCCGGCTGCTGCGTGGCAGTGCTGGTGACCAGGGCCTGCTGGCGGTCTTTTCGCGCTGACAGGGATCGCACCACGCCAGCGGCAATTAGCAATACCACCACGGTGACGATGAACCATTTAAGGCGATTTTTTTTACCAGGACCGAAATTCATTTTTTTGCTTTATGGAGTTTGGCATGGCCTTCATCGTCAGGGTTGCCAGGTTTGACAGCTAGCCCGAACAGGATGATGTTCAATTGCGAGGCGATGTATTTCCGGGGATCGAGATCGGCGATATTGCGCGCACAGACACCTGATGAATGCTTGGCCAGCATCAAAAAAATCATCGGGGCAGTGACACTGAAAACCGCGTAGTCAAGATCCATCGCACGAAATTCCCCACGATCAATGCCGCGTTGCAGGATGCGGCGTATGAGGGACTGGCCGGGTTCCACAACTTCCTGCTGGTAAAAGGCGGCAATTTCCGGAAAGTTCTTGGCCTCGCTCATCATCAGTTTGGTCAGGCCCGATGCCCTGGTCGCGCCCACCCGCTCCCACCAGGTGGTCACGCAGTAAGTCAGCATTTCAAAGCTGTTGCCTTCAAAACGTTCGAACTCGGTGTTCCACTCCTTGAAGCGGCCAGCAATATTTTCACGCACCACCGCCTTGAGCAGTTCTTCCTTGCTTTGAAAGTAAAGGAACAAGGTACCTTTGGATACGCCCGCTAGTGCCGCGACTTCTTCAACGCGTGTGGCGGCAAAGCCCTTTTCAACAAAAAGATCCAGCGCTGCATCCAGCAATTCGCCGGGTCGCGCTTCTTTTCGGCGCTCGCGCTTGAGCACGCCCATAACGGGGCAAGATTGCTCGGCTTTGCTGAATAGTTTGGAGAAGGGCATGATTACTGACTAACTGGTTAGTAATGTAGCTTTTTAGATTTGTTGCGTCAACCCGAACAGGCTATACGCGCCAGACATCTGTATCAGGTGCCAACCCAGCGCGCCACCGCAAGCGCCAGATACTCACGCAGCACCTGCTGCGAAGCCAGCAGACCCGAGGCCGAGGGCAGCCATTCCATCAGGTCACTGCGCTCGGGCAGTATGTAGCCAGTCGGTGCTGGCACTACCAGCAGGCCGGTACGCTCAAAGGCAATTACCGAGCGCGGCATATGCCAGGCATCGGTCACCAAGGCGATGCGCCTGATGCCGTCACGTTGCAGCATGGGGGCAAGCAGGCGGGCGTTTTCAGCGGTGTCGCGAGATTGCGATTCCAGCCAGCGCAGCGTGACACCGTAGTCCTGCAAGGCCATGCGTGCTGCCACGTCTGCTTCCGAGTCTGCTTTTGCACTGCCCGAAGCTTGCCTGGCCCCCCAGTCACCGCCACCGGTGAACGCCAGCGGCAAGCCCGTTTGCCTGGCTAGCCACAGGCCGTAACGCAGTCGCGATGCTGAACGCGCAGCAGGTTGGGCGTTGCCGTATTCGGGCGCTTCGGGCAGCAGGCCACCACCCAGCACAACGATAGCCTGCGCCTTGCTGGCTTTGAGTGTGGCGAGGTTTAACGGTGCAAACTGCGGCAGCGCGGTGCGTGCCAGCCAAACCGCCGTGCCATGGCAACTGATGATCCAAAGCAAGGCCACAGACAAAGTGCTGATGGCCAGCCCCATTCGTTTTTTGTGCAGCGCCAGCATCAAGCCCAACAAGGCAAGAAGCAGCAGCGACAGCGGTGGCAAAGCCAGGCTGGCGAGTATGGGTTTGATGATGCCGAGTTCCATATTTGCTATGAAAAGTATAGCTGTTAACGCCCGAATTTATTGGTCCAAAAGACCAAATTTCCAAATAAAACGCTTCGTGGATCTCAGTCACAACGGGGTAAATCAGCCAGCGCCGATGCCGTCAGCACCTCGCCAGGCCTTTGACGAAGCCAAACGTCGGCCAAATCGCCGTGAACGAACACTGCCCCGCAAGCCGCCTCGAAAGTACTCAGGCCAGCGGCCAGGTAAGCCCCCACCATGCCCGCCAGCACGTCCCCGGTTCCGGCTGTAGCCAGCATCGAGTTGCCACTGGCGTTGATCGCTGGCAACTCGCCGGGCGCGGCGATGACGGTGCCTGAGCCCTTGAGTACCACCGTGCACTGAAAGCGCTCGGCCAAATGGCAGGCTGCAGCTATTCGGTCGGCCTGCACAGCAGCGGCTGTGATGCCCGCCAGGCGTGCGGCTTCCAGCGGATGCGGGGTGAGTATGGTTTTGTAGCCGCGCCCGCTTCTGGCCGTCAGCAATGTTTGAAGTGAGCTGTCTTTGGCAATGGAGTTCAGGGCATCTGCGTCAAGTATCAACCGCGTTGCAATTGACAGCACTTTAGCCAACACGCTTTTGATGGCCTCGCCACCCCCGCAGCCGCACACGATGACCTGGCTTTTGAAGTCCAGCGCCTCTGGGCTGCGAAACATCAGTTCCGGTTGCTGAGGGTCAACGCTTATGACTGCATCACCGAGCAGGGCGACGAACACGCGCCCGGCCCCGGCGTGCAGCGCTGCGCGCGCCGCCAGCAATGCTGCGCCTGCCATGTGGCAGTGCGCCGTGGATTCGCCACCCAGTACCGCTACGTCGCCAAAGCTGCCTTTGTGGCTGGACTGGGGTGCTGCGCTTTTGGGTCTGTGGCTGATTTTGTCTTTGCCCATCAGCGTTGCCGTGGGAGCTACTGCTGCATCAACGCCCAGATCATCAAACCAGACTTGCCCTGCGCAGTCTCGCCCACTGGCGGTGAACAAACCGGGCTTTACGGTCAGTAAACTGAGGGTAAAACGCTGGAAATAAGGTGATAAAGTAGTTGAGGCACCCGTTATTCGGGCGTGACCAGCTATTGATTCAGTAGCAGTAGCAGTAGCAGTAGCGGGTGAGGGTGTCAGGGTTGATTGGCCAGTATCAGCATTCAGCCCGCTGGGAATATCAACCGCTAAAGTCGGCTCGCCGCTCGCTTGCATGATGCCCAGCCATTGCGCGATGAGTGTGTTGACAGGACGCTTCTCAATCGCGTCGCTATCGATGCTTGCGCCAATGCCGAGCAGGGCGTCGATGCAGAAATCAAACTCAGACGGCGGTTGATCGGCCATAGTCACACCGGCTGCAAGGGCTCTAGCCTGTGAAGTCTGTGCATCCGGCGGCAATGCGGCCCGGCCAGCAGGCAAGCCCGTCCAGGTCACTACGACATGCTTGCCCCATTGGTGCAGGTGCAGGGCGGCCTCAAAACCATCGCCGCCGTTATTGCCCGGCCCGCAGGCGATCCAGATGCACTGGGCATGGGGGCACAGCGCCAGTGCCAGACGCGCCACCGCCAGGCCCGCACGCTGCATCAGTGCGTGCGGTGGCAACTGCGCCTGTGCAGCGCGCTCCAGCGTGCGCGTGGCAGCGACGTGGAAAAGCGAATGGCTGGCTGCGGTGGTGATTTTTTGCATGTCAGGCTGCTGAACGATGCGGTTGATTTGGGCTACCTGCCATCAGGCCTTCCATGTCAATCTCAGGTGCGCGCCCAGCCATTATGTCTGCCAGAGCCCGCGCGCTGCCGCAGCTCAGTGCCCAGCCGCTGGATCCGTGCCCCAGGTTGAGCCACAGGCCGGGAAAGCCGCTGGGGCCTATCAGCGGTGGGCCGTCGGGCAGCATGGGGCGTGCGCCTTTCCATTCTTGCGTGTGGGCACCGGTGTTGGCGTGTTGCGCTGCGCCGGGGAACCAGTCGTGCAGCACCTTGTACAGCGTCTGGAGGGATGATGCGCGTTTGGATGCGAGCGAGCCGCCTAGCTCAGCACTGCCCGCTACGCGTATTCGGTTGCCGATGCGCGAGATGGCGACTTTGTAGCGCTCGTCCATCATCGAGGTACGCGGTGCGTTCAGCGGCTCCCGAATCGGCGCGCTGATGGAATAGCCATACACCGCGATCATGGGCAGCTTCATGCCCAGCGGATTCAAAAGCTTGACCGAGTCCAGTCCGGCGCATAGCACCACGCTGTCAAAGGCTCTGGCCTGCGCCTCGCCTGCTATTAAAATACTAGCTGGTCGCGCCTGATTTAATTGGGCTACAGCCTTGTTGAACTCGAAATTAACGCCCATTTTGTGGGCTACTCCCTTGAGCAACAAGGCAAATTGCCTGCAATTTCCAACCTCATCGTCGGGCAAATGGATGCTGCCGAAAAAGTTTGTATCGGGGTTAATTGCTGGCTCTAGTTTGCGGGTGTCAACCGCAGAGATTTCTTTAAAGTTCACGCCTGCATCACGCAGTACCTGCAAGCCGGGTTGCACCATGCGGCTGTCTTTTTCACTGCGCAGCATCACCATGTAGCCGGGCGTGCGGTCGTATTCAAGCTGCAAATCGGTCGTCAAGCCGTGGAGGCGGCTACGGCTGTAAAAGGCCAGGCGCTGCATGCGTGCGCGGTTGGCGCGGTAGGTCTCAAGCTTGCATGCTTTTAAAAATTTCCACATCCAGGCTATCTCGCTGCCGGACAGGGGCAGGCCTATCCTGACGGGAGAGTGCTGGCTGAACAGGTGGCCAAGGACTTTGCCTGGCATACCCGGTGCGGCCCAGGGCGTGACATAGCCGGGCGCCACGACGCCTGCGTTGGCAAAGCTGGTTTCTTCAGCGGCGGCGCTGCGGCGCTCGAACACTGTGACCTCATGGCCATCTGCGGCCAGCTCGTAGGCGGTGGTGATGCCGATGATGCCGGCCCCGATAACGGCAACCTTCATGGGTGCCCTTGTGTTTTTGGGTTTTGGACGTAAAAACGGTTAAAAAGCATGTTTTTTGGTCTTTTTTAGGGCTAAAAATGGCCACAAGCCAATAAGTACGGGCGTGACAAGCTATAAAAGTTATAGCAAAATTGCCAACGCCGCTTCAACCTGGATCGCCGCATCAAGCACTGCATCATCATGCAAGGCGGCGTGCCAGAGCATCAGGCCAACGGGCAATTCGCCGCTTTGGTGGCAGGGTAACGAGATTCCGCAGCCATCGAGCATGTTAACCACCGCCGTGTTGCGAAGCAGCAGGCCGTTGACCCTGAAAAACTCGGTATCGTCGGTGAGCACGCTGGCAATCGGTGGGGCGACGATGGGCACGGTGGGCGACAGCACGGCATCAAAACCTGCAAGCTGTGCCTGCATACGGTTGATCCATTCGTGCCTGGCTGCCAGCAGGTTTATGTAGTCGGCGGCGCTCATGCTCGCACCACGCAAGATTCGCAGGGCTACACGGGGGTCGTATTCGGCAACGTGTTCGGCAATCAGTTTGCGGTGCCAGGCGTAGCTCTCTGCGGCAGACAAACCGCCTGTGGCGTTAATGGCTGTAAGTTCATTGATCTCTGGCAGTGTGATGTCTTCAATATGCGCGCCTGCCAGTCGCAAGGTTGTCAAGGCACGCTCAAAAGCCGTTGCACAGCTAGCGTCCAGGCCGTCCTGCATCAGCGTGCGGGCTACTGCAAAGCGGCAGCTTGAAAGCGGTTTGCCAGCCAGCTCGACGCTGCGAGCTGCAAGAACCTCGTGCGCCGTGACGGCATCTTTTACGGTGCGCGTCAGGGCGGATACGGTGTCAAGGCTGGTGGACAGGGGTAGGGCCCCCGTGGTTGGCACCAGTCGGGCGGTACTTTTAAAGCCGACGATGCCGCACAGCGCGGCGGGAATGCGAATGGAGCCGCCGGTGTCAGAGCCCAGACCGATGAGCGCGGCGCCCGTGGCAACCGACACGGCCGCACCGGACGACGAGCCGCCGGGAATGCGTTCAACCCGGCTGTCAGCCGGGTTGACGGGCGTGCCGTAATGCGGGTTGATGCCGACACCTGAAAAGGCAAACTCGGACATGTTGGTGCGGCCTGTGAAAACGGCACCGGCAGCACGCAGACGGGCGACGGCAACGCTGTCGGTGCTTGCAGCGGGCGCATGTGCCAGCACCGTTGAGCCGGCAGCCGTGGTTTGCCCGGCAATATCGAACAGATCCTTGGTTGAAACAGTGATGCCCGCCAGCGGCAGGCTCAAGTCAGAATGGGAAGGTGAAGTGGTTGAGGTGGTCGTCTGCAGCTGGCCGGGCATGAAAACATGGCGACAGGTATCGCTTTGGGCTACGGCACGGGCTTGCTCACGAATATCGTTCAGGCGGCGCTTGCCTGCCTGGATGGCCTGGCGGGTGCTTTGGATGTCGGGGGGCAGTTGGGATTGGTTCATTGGGCGGGAGGGTGTTATACTCGAATGGCTTTGCAGATGGCGATTTTGCCTCCTGCAGGGTAAATCGCAAATCAGCCACACAAGGTGTTGCCGGTTGGTCAGAAAAACTCTGGCTCGCAGGTGATAAGCGCTGATTTTAGACACAACCTTTTGGAGTATTCATATGTCAACCACCATGCGTGAAATGCTGGAAGCTGGCGTTCATTTCGGACACCAAACCCGCTTCTGGGACCCCAAGATGGCCCCGTATATTTTCGGCCATCGCAACCGTATCCACATCATCAACCTGGAAAAATCGCTGCCGATGTACAACGAGGCGATGAAGTTCGCCAAGCAGTTGTCAGCTAATCGCGGCACGATTTTGATGGTCGGTACCAAGCGTCAGGCCCGTGAAACCGTCGCCATGGAAGCCAAGCGTGCGGGTGTTCCGTTTGTTGACCAGCGTTGGCTGGGCGGCATGCTGACCAACTTCAAAACGGTCAAGACATCCATCAAACGCCTGAAGGAAATGAAAGCCCAGCAAGAAGCCGGGCTTGACACCATCAGCAAAAAAGAACAACTCACTTTCAAGCGCGAAATCGAAAAACTTGAAAAAGACATAGGCGGCATTCAGGACATGGCTGCCTTGCCAGATGCGATTTTCGTGATCGATGTGGGCTTCCACAAAATCGCAGTTCTCGAAGCCAAAAAGCTCGGTATTCCACTCATTGGTGTGGTGGATTCAAACCATTCGCCTATTGGCATTGACTACGTGATTCCCGGCAACGATGACTCGTCCAAGGCTGTGGCTCTGTACGCGCGCGGCATTGCCGATGCGATCATCGAAGGCCGTGCCAGCGCATCAAGCGAGGTGGTCAAGATGGTTCAGCCTGAAAGCTCGGACGAATTTGTTGAAGTGCCTGCTGCTGTCTGATTGAGTCGAGCATGACTGGATCTGAACCAGACGCGAAAAAGGGGCTCGCGTAGCCCCTTTTTTGCAAGTTAAAGATAATTTTGACGCTGCGGGCAGGGTAAATAGACGCCAGCCGCGCTGCAGAAACAAACGGAGAGAATTGAAAATGGCTATTACCGCAAGCATGGTCGCAGAACTGCGCGCCAAGACCGACGCCCCGATGATGGAGTGCAAAAAAGCACTCACCGAGGCTGATGGCAATTTCGAAAAAGCAGAAGAAATCCTGCGCGTCAAACTGGGAAACAAGGCTGGCAAGGCCGCCTCCCGCGTGACGGCTGAAGGCGTGATTGCGTATCACACTGAAGGCGGCATTGGCGCTTTGGTCGAGATCAACTGCGAAACCGACTTCGTCACCAAAAACGACAGCTTTTTGGCCTTCACCGATGCGGTGGCTGTTGGCATCGTTAAAAACAATCCTGCAGACGTGGCTGCCATTGGTGCCATGGCGCTTTCAATGGACGGCTTTGGCCCGACGGTTGAAGATGTGCGTAAAGGCCTGATCGGCAAGATCGGAGAGAACATGTCGGTGCGCCGCTTCCAGCGTTTTGCAAGTGGCAAGTTGGCTTCTTATCTGCACGGCACGCGGATTGGCGTGGTGGTTGAATTTGACGGAGATGAGGCCGCTGCCAAAGACGTTGCCATGCACGTTGCTGCCATGAAGCCCGTGGCGCTGTCCAGCGCTGACGTCCCTGCCGAACTGGTCGCCAAAGAGCGTTCCGTTGCCGCGGCCAAGGCGGCTGAAGATGCTTCTGTGGCAACGGCAGCCGGCAAGCCCGTGCAGTCTGCTGAAATCGTTGCGAAACGCATCGAAGGCGGTGTTCAGAAGTATCTGAAAGAAGTCAGTCTGCACAACCAGAGTTTTGTTAAAAACGACAAACAGACTGTTGAGCAAATGCTGAAAGAAAAAGCAACCGCGGTGAAATCCTTCACCCTGTACGTGGTGGGCGAGGGCATTGAGAAAAAGGTAGACGATTTTGCGGCTGAAGTGGCTGCACAGATCGCTGCTGCCAAAGCTGCGTAGTTAAGCTGCCTGATTTTTTCAATGTCCAGCCGGAAGGCCGCTAAACTTCATCACAACCCAATTCCCAAGAAAGTCCCCGCATGCCAGCCTACAAGCGAATCTTGTTAAAACTGTCAGGTGAGGCCTTGATGGGTGACGATGCCTTTGGTATCAACCGCGCCACCATTGTGCGCATGGTCGAAGAAATCGCTGAAATCACCCGCATGGGTGTGCAGGTGGCGATCGTTATTGGTGGCGGCAACATCTTTCGCGGTGTGGCGGGTGGCTCCGTCGGTATGGATCGCGCCACCGCCGACTACATGGGCATGCTGGCTACCGTGATGAATGCGCTGGCCCTGGGCGACACCATGGACAAGGCGGGCCTCACACCGCGCGTGATGTCGGCTATTGGTATTGAGCGTGTGGTCGAGCCTTATGTTCGGCCAAAGGCGCTGCAATACCTCGAGGAAGGCAAGGTTGTGATTTTTGCCGCTGGAACCGGTAATCCCTTTTTCACGACTGATACCGCTGCGGCCCTTCGTGGCGCCGAGATCGGCGCGGAGATTGTGCTAAAGGCAACCAAAGTTGATGGCGTTTACAGTGCAGATCCTAAAAAAGACCCTAAGGCTACGCGCTATGCCACCATCACTTTTGACGAAGCAATGGGTAAAAACCTTGAAGTGATGGATGCCACGGCGTTTGCCCTTTGCCGCGACCAGAAGCTCCCCATCAAGGTTTTCAGTATTTTCAAAAATGGCGCGCTCAAACGCGTTGTGCAAGGCGAAGACGAGGGTACGCTGGTTCATGTCTAGGAGCTTGGTTTTTACCAAGTCAGAAAACTCGGAGTTTCAAGTATGAGCATCGTTGAGATCAAGCAGAATGCAGAACAAAAAATGCAGCAGTCCATTGACTCGTTCAAGAGCGGGCTGACCAAGATACGCACGGGCCGCGCCAACCCAGGCCTGTTGGACACCGTGCAGGTGGACTATTACGGCTCCATGGTGCCCATCAGCCAGGTGGCCAATGTTTCGTTGCTGGATGCCCGGACCATCAGCGTGTCGCCCTGGGAAAAAGGCATGGGCGCGAAAATCGAAAAAGCCATTCGCGATTCAGACTTGGGGCTTAACCCTGCAGCGCAAGGCGACTTGATTCGCGTGCCGATGCCGGCCATGACCGAGGAGCGCCGCAAAGAGCTGACCAAGATTGTGCGCGGTGAGGGCGAGCACGCGAAAGTAGCTATTCGCAATCTTCGCCGCGATGCGAACGACGGTATCAAAAAGCTGGTCAAGGACAAGCTGGCGTCGGAAGACGATGAGCGCCGCTCGCAAGACGAGATTCAAAAATCGACGGACCGTTTCATTGTCGACGTTGACAAACTGGTCACGGGCAAAGAGCAAGACATCATGGCGGTCTAAGGTGTTGCCCCCACGCTTGTCACTGCGTGTATTGCGCTGCCCCCCGAGGAGGCCGCTGCGCCTGCGGCCCGGCAAAGCCGGTTCCGCGGCCCCTGCTTGGAAAGACACCTCTCCGGCGGTCACCGCCTGAAGCTATCAATGGCGGCATCTAATTCCAGCGTAGTTCCACATCACATTGCCATCGTCATGGATGGCAATGGTCGCTGGGCCAATAAACGTTTTTTGCCACGCATTGCAGGGCACAAGCAGGGTGTTGATGTACTGCGGCGCTGCGTTGAAGACTGCATTGATCGCGGTATTTCGGTGCTCACGGTTTTCGCGTTTTCTTCTGAAAACTGGAATCGACCCAATGATGAAGTCTCGGGTTTGATGGAGCTTCTGGCACTTTCTCTATCTCGAGAGGTTCCACGTCTGAAGGCCAACGGAGTGCGGCTGTATTTTGTCGGTGACCGGCAGCGGCTTTCAGCCAAGGTGCAGGCGGGGCTGGCTCAGGCTGAAGCCGATACGGCTGACAACCGGCGCCTCGTCCTGAACGTTTGTTTTAATTACGGTGGCCGTTGGGACATTGCACAGGCTGCACAAAAGCTGGCCAGTAGCGGTGAGGCGATCACCGAGCTGGCGATAGACCGCGCCATGGCTTTGGCACATGTACCCGACCCCGACCTGCTGATACGCACAGGCGGCGAATTTCGCATCAGCAACTTCCTGCTTTGGCAGGCGGCTTATTCGGAGCTGATTTTTACTGACAAGCTGTGGCCAGACTTTGACGGCGCGGCGCTTGATGATGCTATTGCCGTGTTCAATGGCCGGGAGCGGCGCTTCGGGCAAACATCGGCGCAGCTTGGCGCTTCGGTAAAAAGCCAGGCGGTCGGTCAGAAAGTCAGGGCTGCCTGATGAGGTCTCCAAATGCTTAAGCAGCGAGTCATCACGGCGATTGCGATGCTTGCGGTGTTGTTACCAGCGCTCTTTTATTCAACGCCATTTCCTTTTTGTCTTGTTGCCCTGGTAATGATTGCTGCTGGCGGATGGGAATGGGGTCGCCTGAACGGATGTGGTCAAGGCATCTCGGTGTTTTTGGCTTTTGCCACGGCTTTGCTGTGCGCGCTGTCGTGGTATTTTGGCTTACTTGAAAAGCCGTTGCAGACCTTGTGGGTCATCATCGGTGCGGCGTGGGTTTTGGCGGGGAGCTGGTTGCTTCATCTGGGCGTGCCTGGCTGGGCGCGTATTCCAAAACCCCTTCGGCTGCTAGGCGGTGTGGTGGTGCTGTTTGTGGCGTGGCTGGCGATTGCGCAGGCCCGGGTAATCGGCATCAACTTGCTGTTATCGGTGTTGCTGCTGGTGTGGGTGGCTGATATTTTTGCCTACTTTTCGGGCCGAGCTTTCGGCGGCCGGTTTAGCAAAAGCAAGCTGGCTCCAAGCATCAGCCCTGGTAAAAGCTGGGAGGGTGTTTGGGGCGGTATGGCCGGGGTCGTAGTGCTGGCATTTGCATGGCTTGCACTGGATCGCCAGACGTCCGGTTTTGGTGGCAGCCTCTATGCGCGCCTCTGGACGCAGCACGGGGTAATCGTGATGCTGCTTGCGGTGGTTTTCCTGGCTGCCATGAGCGTGGTCGGTGACCTGGTTGAGTCTCTCATAAAACGCAGCGCAGGAGCCAAGGATTCCAGTGGCCTGTTGCCCGGCCACGGTGGTGTGCTGGACCGGGTCGATGCCTTGCTGCCCACCCTGCCTCTGGCCATGATGCTGGTCAGTTTTTAGGTTTGCATGCTAGACAGAAAGCAGCGCATCACCATTCTTGGTTCTACTGGATCAGTTGGGGTCAACACGCTTGATGTGATTGCGGCGCATCCCGGGCTTTTTGAGGTGTTCGCACTCAGTGCCGCCACGCAAACCGATTTGATGCTGGCGCAGTGCGCGCGCTTCAAACCGCACTATGCCGTCATGGTGAGTCGGCCGCATGCCCGCGTCCTTGCTGAGAAAATAAAGGCT
Source organism: Burkholderiales bacterium (assembly GCA_038226155.1). Classification (GTDB taxonomy): domain Bacteria; phylum Pseudomonadota; class Gammaproteobacteria; order Burkholderiales; family Burkholderiaceae_C; genus Polaromonas. The sequence goes on along the minus strand of JBBRQQ010000020.1, from coordinate 25,959 downwards.
AATGGGCTGGAAACCATTGTTTTATGGGATCAGGACGATCTTGAAATGATAGCGTCCCACGATGATGTTGATGCCGTGATGGCGGCCATCGTCGGTGCCGCTGGCTTGATCCCTTGTATGGCTGCCGCCAAAGCCGGAAAGCGCCTGTTGCTGGCCAACAAAGAGGCGCTGGTGGTTGGCGGCGATGTTTTCATGCAGGCGGTGGCAGCCGGAGCTGCGCAGTTGCTGCCCATCGACAGCGAGCATTCCGCCATCTTCCAGTCATTGCCCGAAGATCCTTCAACATGGGCCGCGCAGGTCGAGAAAATCATTCTGACAGCTTCTGGCGGGCCATTTCGCACACGCGATCCGGCTACCTTGCGCCATGTCACCCCCGACGAGGCTTGTGCGCACCCGAACTGGGTGATGGGGCGCAAGATTTCCGTTGATTCGGCGACCATGATGAACAAGGCGCTGGAAGTTATTGAGGCCAAATACCTGTTTGGCCTCGTCCCTGCGCAAATTGAAGTGGTCATCCATCCGCAAAGCATCATTCACTCGATGGTGCAGTACCGTGATACCTCGGTGGTTGCACAGCTGGGTACACCCGACATGCGGGTGCCGATAGCCTATGGCCTGGCCTGGCCGGGCAGAATTGCCTCGGGCGCACAGGCGCTGGACTTCACGGCGCTGGCAACCATGACGTTTGAAGTACCCGACCATCAGCGCTTCCCGGGGCTGCAACTTGCATGGGACGTGCTCGCCGCCCCTACGGGCAGTACGGCGATACTGAATGCAGCCAACGAGATTGCGGTTGCGGCATTTCTGGAAAAACGTATACGGTTCGATCAGATTCACCATGTAAATCGTGCAACTTTGGATCGGCTAGCAGTATCTGAATTGCACGGCATCGACGATTTGCTGGCGCTTGATGTCCAGGCGCGCGCCGTTGCGAGTGATATTGCCCGCACAATCGCTGAACATCTAAAGGTTTGACATGTTGACTCTGCTTGCTTTTGTCGTTGCCTTGGGGGTGCTGATTGCGGTACATGAATATGGCCACTACCGGGTTGCGGTGGCGTGCGGCATCAAGGTGCTTAAGTTTTCTATCGGCTTTGGAAAACCAATCTACACGTGGCGACTAAAGGACAAGCCCACGGAATTCTCCATCGGCATGCTGCCGCTGGGCGGCTACGTGAAAATGCTCGACGAGCGCGAGGCTGCAGTCGATGAGTCGGAACGCCATCTGGCTTTTAATACACAGCCCTTGAGGTCGCGGGCTGCGGTGGTTGCCGCTGGCCCGGTCGCCAATTTGTTGCTGGCTATTGTGTTGTATAGCATCGTGAACTGGAGCGGCCTACAGGAGCCCAGGGCCATACTGGCCAGCCCGGTGGCAGGCTCGATAGCTGATCGCGCAGGCTTGCGCGGACAAGAGCTGGTGACCCGCGCTGCGTTTGATGGCGAGCAACTGGAGGCCGTACGGTCTTTTGAGGATTTACGCTGGCGTTTGACGCAGGGCGCGCTCAATGGTCGTGACGTGCGTCTGGCGATTAGCCGGGACTCGTCTGCTTCGCAGACTGCAGATACGCCAACGCGTGAAGTGCTGCTTAAACTGAGCGAGATGAATGCCAGCGATGCAGACCCGCAGATGTTCCGCAAGATCGGCATTCTGGGCCCCTGGACACAGCCAGTCATAGGCGATGTGATGGCCGGCAGTGTTGCAGACAAAGTCGGTCTGCGTGCGGGTGACGTGGTGCAGCAGATGGGCGACATCGCCATTGTGGACGGCCAGCAATTGCGGGAAACCATACGCGGCTCGGTGCAGCTTGGTGTCAACCCGCCTGCGGCCCTGGCGCAAAACTGGAAAATCCTGCGTGCCGGGCAAACCATCGAGTTACCGGTTACGCCCGAGGCGCGCCTGGACGGCAAGGTCGTCGTTGGCCGCATTGGAGCCTACGTTGGCGCGCCGCCTGAGTTTGTCACGGTGCGCTATGGCATCTTCGAGGGCCTGTGGCAGGGCACGGTGCATACTTGGGATGTCTCAGTACTGACCCTGAAAATGATGGGCAAGATGGTGACGGGGCAGGCATCGCTGAAAAACCTCAGCGGTCCGCTGACGATTGCAGATTACGCTGGCAAGTCAGCCAGCCTCGGCTGGACGGCCTATCTGGTGTTTCTGGCGCTGATCAGCGTGAGTCTCGGCGTTCTTAACTTGCTTCCTCTACCCGTTTTGGATGGTGGTCACCTGATGTATTATCTTTGGGAGGCAGTCACTGGGAAAAGCGTGTCTGATGCGTGGATGGGCAGATTGCAGCGCGGCGGCGTTGCGGTTTTGTTATGCATGATGTCCGTGGCCCTGTTTAATGACATTACCCGGCTCCTTGGCTAGTACCCAAATCCATTCCCAGGCTAACACCTAAAGTTCATGCAAAAAAAATTCAATCGATTCAAACTTCGAACCGTGTCCGCTATTGCGGCCAGCCTGTTGATAGCCCACTCGGCCTGGGCCGTTGATCCCTTTACGGTGCGGGATATTCGGGTCGAGGGCTTGCAGCGTGTGGAGCCGGGAACGATATTTGCATCGCTTCCGTTCAGGGTCGGTGAAACCTATAACGATGACAAAGGCTCCACGGCCATTCGAGCCTTGTTTGGGTTGGGCCTTTTCAAGGATGTGCGCCTTGAAGTAAGCGGGGATGTGCTGGTGGTGATTGTCGAAGAGCGACCGACGATTGCCGACGTGAACTTTGTTGGCACCAAGGAGTTTGACAAGGATGTGCTTAAAAAAGCGCTGAGGGAAATCGGCCTCAACGACGGGCAGCCTTTCGACAAATCGCTGGCTGACAAAGCCGAGCAGGAGCTCAAGCGCCAGTACATCAACCGCAGCATGTACGGTGCTGAAATCGTCACTACCGTCACGCCGATCGAGCGTAACCGCGTCAACCTTACCTTCAATGTGACCGAGGGCGACACCGCAAAAATCAAGGAAATACGCATTGTTGGCAACAAGGCGTTCAGCGAGTCCACTCTGCGCAGCTTGTTTGACCTGGACACTGGCGGCTGGATGAGCTGGTACACCAAGTCAGACCGCTATTCACGCGCCAAGCTCAATGCCGATATCGAAAGCCTGCGGTCCTACTATCTGGCGCGCGGCTATCTTGAATTCAGGATTGACTCCACGCAGGTGGCTATCTCCCCCGACAAGCAGGATGTCAGTATTACTATCAATGTCACCGAGGGCGAGCGTTTCCTGGTGTCCAGCATCAAGCTGGACGGCAACTACATCGGCAAGGAAGAAGAATTCAAATCACTGGTGACCATCAAGCCGGGTGAAGCCTATAACGCAGACACTGTTACCGAGACAACCAAGGCTTTCACCGATTACTTTGGCACTTTCGGTTTCGCATTTGCAAAAGTTGATGTCATACCAGAAATTGACCGCGTCAATAATCGCGTCGCTTTTGTCCTGCAGGGCGACCCCTCGCGTCGCGCTTACGTCCGGCGTATCAATGTGGCTGGTAACAACCGCACCCGTGATGAGGTGGTGCGCCGCGAGTTCAGGCAGTTCGAGTCGTCGTGGTACGACGGTGACAAGATCAAGCTTTCCCGTGACCGTGTTGACCGTCTCGGTTTTTTTACCGAAGTCAATGTCGATACCCAGGATGTCCCAGGAACCTCTGATCAGGTTGACGTGACGGTCAACGTGGTTGAAAAACCGACTGGCAACCTGCAGTTGGGCGCGGGATTTTCAAGCGCTGAAAAGCTTTCCCTGAGTTTTGGTGTCAAACAGGAAAACGTGTTTGGATCCGGTCAATATCTGGGTGTTGAAGTCAATACAAGCAAAATCAACCGCCAGTTGGTTCTGAGTACGGTTGACCCTTATTTCACCGCAGACGGTATTTCGCGCTCGCTGGATCTCTACCACCGTACCAGCCGACCGCTTGACGGTCAGGGGGGCGACTATGGACTGAAAACAACCGGCGGCAGCATACGCTTTGGTGTGCCATTTACCGAAACCGATACAGTTTATTTTGGTGCCGGCTATGAACGTCTGACCATAGTGCCGGGCGTCAATGCCTTACCAGTGACCTACCAGAATTACGCCAATCAGTTTGGTTTTACGAGTACAGCTATACCGCTCACGGTCGGCTGGACACGGGATAACCGCGACAGTGCGCTGGTGCCGACTAAAGGGCGCTTCCAGCGGGTCTTTGGCGATGTGAGTTTGGCGGGTGACGCACGTTACGCACGCGCAAATTACCAGATCCAGCAGTACATTCCACTCAACAAACAGTTTACCGTTGCCCTTAATGGCGAACTTGGATGGGGCAAGGGCCTTAGCAATCGACCTTTCCCGATTTTCAAGAATTTCTCATCGGGTGGACTTGGTTCGGTCAGGGGATTCCAGCAGGGATCGCTCGGCCCGCGTGAGGGAGTGCCTCCCAACGACCTTGCTACTGGAGGCCCAAAAAAGATCACACTTAATGCAGAGTTGATAGCTCCATTCCCGGGAACAGGCAATGATCGTACCTTGCGAATGTTTGCATTCGTGGATGCGGGTAACGTCTTCGGGCAAAACGAAAAATACAGCTTTACCGAAATGCGTGCATCCTATGGCTTGGGGGTCAGCTGGATATCACCTGTAGGTCCTTTACGCTTTGGTATTGCCAACCCTTTACGTAAAAAAGTAGGCGATAGAATAGAGCGCTTTCAATTCCAGATTGGTACATCTTTCTAATGACGAACATTTCACGCAAACTATTACTGGGCTCCGTGATTGCGCTGGCTGGTTTTTCTGCCAGTGCCCAGGAGTTCAAGGTCGGGATTGTCAATCTGGATCGTATTTTCCGCGAAGCCAATTCCGCCAAGGCTGCGCAGACCAAGCTGGAGACCGAATTCGGCAAGCGCGAGAAAGACCTGAACGATGTCGCGACACAGCTCAAAACACTGTCTGACAAATTTGAACGCGAAGCACCCACCCTGTCTGAAACCCAGCGCAATACGCGGCAAAAGCAGATTGTGGATCAGGACAGGGATTTTCAGCGCAAGCGCCGTGAGTTCCAGGAAGACCTCAACGCACGCAAAAATGAAGAGCTTCAACAGGTTATAGAGCGTGCGAACAAGGTCGTTAAGGCACTCGCGGAGGCCGAAAAATACGACCTGATCCTTCAGGAAGCAGTCTATGTCAACCCCAAGCACGACATCACCGACAAAGTGCTCAAGTCGCTGAATGCCACTACTGGCAGATAACCGGCGCAGCAGCAAAAAACTACGCCACGGCGCAGGTGCCGCATGGCTATAAAACTCGCCGCCATCGTTGATGAACTGGCAGCCGAGTTCGATGCGCGTCTGGTAGGGAATTCCGGTCTGTTGATTGAAGGCCTGTCCTCGCTGGAGAAGGCTACAAGTCGGGACCTGACTTTTCTGAGCCACCCCAAATATATAGCGCAACTGGCGCATTCATCTGCAGCATGCGTTGTCGTCGCGCCTTCATTCGAGTCGGCTGCCATTGAGCGCGGCACCTGCATCGTTGTCGACGATCCCTATTATTATTTCGCGCGTATTACGCAGATATGGAAGCGCCATCACAGCGGGGAGTCTGCACCGATGATCCATCCCGCGGCGTTCATTGATCCGCTGGCCCAAGTTGCGCCAAACGTGTCTGTGGGCGCGTTTGCCTGCATAGGGGCTGGTGCCGTGATCGGCCCTGGAGCACGTATTGCAGAGCACTGTGTGATTGGAAAAAATGCACGGGTAGGCGAGGGCAGTTGCTTTTCTGCCCGGGTCACGCTGGGTGACGGCTGCTGCGTGGGTGAGCGCTGCATCATTCACCCTGGGGTGGTCGTGGGTGCTGATGGATTCGGCTTTGCACCGCATCAGGGACGCTGGGAAAAAATCGAGCAGCTAGGCGCCGTGCGTATCGGCAATGATGTCGAGATCGGTGCCAATACCTGTATCGACCGAGGTGCGATGCAGGATACGGTGATCGAAGATGGTGTCAAGCTCGACAACCTGATCCAGATCGGCCATAACGTGCATATTGGCGCGCATTCAGCGCTGGCTGGCTGCGTTGGTGTTGCGGGCAGCGCGCGAATTGGTGCGCACTGCACGGTAGGTGGCGGCGCTGTCGTACTCGGGCATTTGACGCTGGCAGACCATGTTCATATTTCTGCGGCATCCGTCGTGACGCGTTCAATCCTGAAGGCCGGGAACTACACTGGCCTGTTTCCCATCGACGACAATGCGAATTGGGAAAAAAACGCGGCCAGCCTCAAGCAGCTCTCAAGCCTTCGCCAGCGAATTAAGTCCCTTGAAATTCAGCTTAAAAATCGCTCTGTATCAATTGAAGAAAAATCATGATGGACATTCACCAGATTCTCAAGCAGCTACCGCATCGCTACCCGTTTTTACTGGTTGACCGTGTGCTTGAAATCGAAAAAGGTAAGCGCATCAAGGCGCTTAAAAATGTCACTATCAACGAGCCCTTCTTCGTGGGTCACTTTCCACATCGCCCAGTGATGCCTGGTGTCTTGATGCTGGAAGCTATGGCGCAAGCCGCTGCCTTATTGGCGTTTGACATGCTCGGGCAGGCACCTGATGACAAAACCGTTTATTACTTTGCAGGTATTGACGCGGCCCGCTTCAAGCGCCCCGTGGAACCCGGTGACCAGCTCATCATGGACGTGACGCTGGAGCGCATGAAGGCGGGTATTTTCAAGTTCAAAGGCGTGACACGCGTGGGTGACAACATCGCTTGTGAGGCAGAGCTGATGTGTACGATGCGAACCATTGCGTAAAGTCAAGCGTGCAAGACATGACGCAGAACTCCGCTGCTACGGCCAAAACAGTTACTTCGGCTACGTCAACAGGTATTCACCCGACCGCCATCATTGACCTGAGGGCCCAGCTCGACTCATCCGTCAGCGTTGGCCCGTACACCGTTATCGGGCCGCATGTCAGCATCAAGGCTGGCACTACGGTCGGCCCGCACTGCGTGATTGAAGGCCACACCACTATAGGGTGCGATAACCGCATTTTCCAGTTCAACTCGCTGGGAGCCATTCCGCAAGACAAAAAATATGCCGGTGAACCCTGCGAACTGGTTATTGGCGATCGCAATACCATCCGGGAATTCTGTACCTTCAACATTGGTTCTCCGGGTGATGCTGGCGTTACCCGCGTTGGCGATGACAACTGGATCATGGCCTACGTACATCTGGCGCATGACTGCCAGGTTGGCAACCAGACGATTTTCGCCAATAACACGCAGCTTGCCGGGCATGTGCGTATTGGTGACTGGGTCATTCTTGGCGGGTTTACGGTGGTGCATCAGTTTGTCCGTGTGGGGGCGCACAGCATGACAGCCATGTGCTCGCTGCTGCTTGCAGATTTACCGCCCTTCGTCATGTCGCAAGGCCAGCCGGCAGAAGCACGTTCCATGAACTTTGAAGGCTTGCGCCGACGCGGGTTTTCAGCTGAACGGCTTGCGGCAGTCAAGTCCATGCACAAGGCCTTGTACCGTGAAGACCTGACCCTGACACAGGCGCAAGCGCAGATCGCTGCCTTGACCGATAAATATCCCGAAGCGCTGCCCGATATTCAGATGATGTTGGGCTTTTTAGATCACATCTCGCCGCAGCGCGGTATTGTTCGCTAGGGCATTGATGCGTGTTGCCATGGTCGCGGGCGAAACCTCCGGCGATTTGCTGGCGGGGCTTTTAATCGACGGCCTTAAAGCCCGCTGGCCTGCTGTAGAAACCTTCGGCATCGGCGGGCCCCAAATGCAGGCGCGTGGTTTTAGCGCGTGGTGGCCGAGTGACAAACTGGCGGTGCGGGGTTATGTTGAAGTGCTGCGCCATTACCTCGAAATCGTCGGTATTCGCAAGCAGCTTAAATTCCGTTTGCTTGACCAAAAACCGGATATTTTCATTGGGGTTGATGCGCCTGACTTCAACCTTGACCTTGAAGCAGACTTAAAAAATGCGGGTATCAAAACCGTGCAGTTCATCAGCCCGGCAGTGTGGGCATGGCGTGCAGGCCGGGTTGAAAAAATTCGTCGCAGCGTCGATCATGTCCTTTGTATCTTTCCGTTTGAGCCCGCCTTGCTGGCCGCGCATGGCATCGCAGCGACCTACGTTGGTCATCCGCTGGCCAATGTCATTCCCATGCAGCCAGACCGCGCCGCCGCAAGGCGCAAGCTGGGTCTGGCCGATGAGGATAGGGTTGTCGCCATACTGCCCGGCAGTCGAAAATCCGAGATTCAATACCTCGCGCATCGCTTTTTTCAGGCTGTAGCCCTTATTTTACGTACGCAGCCAGCTATTAAATTCATAGTACCCACCATCCCGGCGCTGAGGAAAGAGATCGAGCGCATCGCGGTTTCCGCTGGCGTGCATGCGAACTTGCAAATCATGGAAGGCCAGTCGCATACGGCGCTGGCTGCCTGTGATGTAACGCTGATCGCCAGTGGCACAGCCACCCTGGAGGCCGCGCTGTTCAAGCGACCCATGGTGATTGCCTACAACATGAACTGGTTGTCATGGCAGATCATGCGGCGTAAAAAACTGCAACCCTGGGTTGGACTGCCCAATATTTTGTGCCGTGATTTCGTAGTGCCTGAGCTGTTGCAGGAGGCAGCTACGCCCCAAGCGCTGGCAGCAGCGGTGCTGCAATGGATCGATGCAAAATCTGCAGCGCCTGACAAAATAGTGGCGGTAGAGCAGCGCTTTACCCGACTGCACACAGAGCTGCAGCGCGATACCTTTCGACTGGCAACTGATGCGATCCAGAAAATTCTCTTTGAAGGCTGAACAGACCGCTCTGTTCTGGGATATTCCTGGTTTGATGGCCGGTGTGGACGAGGCCGGGCGCGGCCCGCTGATGGGCCCTGTTGTTGCTGCAGCCGTGATTCTTGACGAGTTAAACCCGATCAAGGGGCTGGCAGATTCCAAAAAACTGACGGCCCGCAAACGCGATAAGCTCTACGACGAAATCCGCGCCAAGGCGCTGTGCTTTTCCGTGGCACTGGCCACGGTTGAGGAAATCGACACGCTCAACATACTGCAAGCCACCATGCTGGCAATGAAGCGCGCCGTAGAAGGCTTGCGCCTGAAGCCACACAAGGTACTGGTCGATGGCAACCGTTTGCCGGTACTCAGCATGTTGTCAGAGGCGATAGTGAAGGGCGATGCGCTGATACCGGCTATTTCGGCGGCATCGATTCTGGCCAAGGTACACCGTGACCGCTGGTGCGTCGAGTTTGATCTTCAATATCCGCAGTACGGCTTTGCAGGGCACAAGGGTTACGGCACAACAGCGCATCTGGCTGCGCTGCGTGAGCATGGTGCTTGCCCGCAGCACCGCCGCTCGTTTGCGCCGGTGGCAGAGGTGCTTCGATGAGTGATGTCACGCGTCTCATCACATCAAGAGACAATCCACTCATCAAAGAGCTGCGCAAACTCTCTCAGGACAGCACCGCCTACCGCAAGCAGGGGCGCATCTGGCTGGAAGGCGACCATTTGTGTCAGGCTGCACTTGCCAAGGGCTTGATGCCGGCAATAGGCGTGTTTGCTGAGTCTTTTTGGCCTCAAGCCCAATCAGAATGGGCGCGAGTAGCTATCAAAAACGTAGTAATTCCCGATGTGTTGCTGCCCGGAATCAGCGGGCTTGAGTCACCGGCGCGCATGGGTTTTGTGCTCGACTTGCCACCTGCACGACCGCTTTTACCGGGCGTAGCCTCCGTCATCCTTGACCGCGTCCAGGATGCCGGTAATGTCGGTTCCATTTTGCGCAGTGCGGCCGCGTTTGGCTTTGACCAGATCATCGCGCTCAAAGGAACGGCTGCGCTGTGGTCGCCCAAGGTTTTGCGCGCCGGAATGGGCGCGCACTTTGCGCTGCGTCTGGTTGAGGGGGTTGACACCGTCGCGCTGGATGAACTGAAGACCCCGATTGTCGTCACCAGCTCGCATCAAGGCAGTTTTCTGCACGAACAGAAGCTACCCATACCTTGCGCCTGGGTCTTGGGCCATGAAGGACAGGGTGTCAGCGATGATTTAATGGCTCGCGCCAGTCTGAAGGTCCGGATCGACCAGCCCGGCGGTGAAGAGTCGCTCAACGTCGCGGCTGCGGCGGCTATCTGTTTTTTTGCCAGTTCATTGAGCAAGCCGGTACTTCCTCGCACGCTATAATGAGGAGCTTTTCAAAACACAGCTTCGCCCGAGCGCTGACACAAGCCAAATCCCTCACAAAAGCAGCCACAACAGTCTTGAATGAGACAACGCTTGTGCGCTCTTGGGCGAACCGTAACCAATCCGGAGAACCCAGTGCTTTTGTCTCTACAGGGAAACCATCCCCACGCCATATTGGCGCTCGCAGACGGCACGGTCCTTTGCGGCCTGTCCATAGGTGCGCAAGGCTCAACGATTGGTGAGGTGGTTTTCAATACCGCCATGACTGGCTATCAGGAAATCCTGACCGACCCTAGCTACTGCAAGCAGATCGTCACGCTGACCTACCCGCATATCGGCAACTACGGTGTGAATGCCGAAGACGTTGAAGCTGACAAAGTGCATGCCGCCGGCCTCATCATCAAGGACCTGCCGCTTCTGGCATCCAATTTCCGCTCATCCATGACCTTGTCCGAATATCTGGTCAAGGAAGGCACTGTAGCTATTGCCGGTATTGACACGCGCCAGCTCACCCGGCTTTTACGCACCAAGGGCGCGCAAAACGGCTGCATTCTTGCGCTTGCAGCGGGCGAAGCAATCAGCGCGGCGCGAAAAGAAGAGGCCGTCGCTGCAGCCCGTGGTGCGCCCAGCATGGCAGGGCTTGATCTGGCCAAAGTTGTGTCCGTCAAGCAGACCTATGAGTGGTCGCAAACCGAATGGAAGCTCGGCTCGGGTTACGGTGTGCAGATCACGCCCAAATTTCATGTCGTTGCGTTTGATTTTGGCGTGAAGAAAAACATTTTGCGCATGATGGCCGAGCGCGGTGCGCGCATCACGGTCGTACCCGCGCAAACGACCGCGGCTGACGTTCTCAAGCTAAAGCCCGATGGCATCTTTTTAGCCAACGGCCCCGGCGATCCGGAGCCTTGCGACTACGCGATAGCCGCCACGCGCGAGCTGATTGAAACAGGTATTCCTACCTTCGGCATTTGTCTGGGACACCAGATCATGGCACTCGCCAGCGGTGCCAAAACTTTCAAGATGAAGGCTAGCCACCACGGCGCTAACCACCCGGTGAAGGACCTGGATACAGGGCACGTCAGCATCACCAGCCAGAACCACGGCTTTGCAGTCGATGAAAAATCACTGCCTGACAATTTGCGCCCCACGCACATCAGCCTGTTCGACGGCACGCTGCAGGGCCTGGCTCGCACCGACAAGCCGGCTTTCTGCTTTCAAGGTCATCCGGAAGCATCGCCCGGCCCGCATGATATTTCGTATTTGTTTGACAGGTTTACCGCCCTCATGGAACAACATGGAGGCAAAGGATGAGCCACCACGTTCACGGCGCTGCCGTTTCATTGCCCCCCGAGGGGGCGTTTGCTCCCTTGGAGCGGTCCCACGAGAGCAAAAATGCCTAAACGTACAGACATCAAAAGTGTCCTCATCATCGGCGCCGGCCCCATCATCATTGGGCAGGCTTGCGAGTTTGACTACTCGGGCGTGCAGGCTTGCAAAGCCTTGCGCGAAGAGGGCTACAAAGTCATTTTGATCAACAGCAACCCTGCCACGATCATGACCGACCCGGCCACGGCTGACGTGACTTACATCGAGCCAATCACCTGGCAGACAGTTGAAAAAATTATCGCCAAAGAAAAGCCTGACGCGATTTTGCCAACCATGGGTGGTCAGACCGCGCTCAACTGCGCGCTGGATTTGTGGCATAACGGCGTGCTTGAAAAATACAAGGTTGAGCTGATTGGTGCCAAGCCCGAGGCAATTGACAAGGCCGAAGACCGCCTGAAGTTCAAGGACGCGATGACCAAAATTGGTCTCGGCTCCGCACGCTCAGGCATCGCCCACAGCATGGATGAGGCCTGGACGGTACAAAAAACGTTGGGCTTCCCGACGGTAATTCGCCCCAGCTTTACGCTCGGCGGTACCGGTGGGGGCATAGCCTACAACTCTGAAGAGTTCGAAACGATTTGCAAGCGCGGCCTGGAGGCGTCACCCACCCATGAACTGCTGATCGAAGAGTCGCTGCTGGGCTGGAAAGAGTACGAGATGGAAGTCGTGCGTGACACCGCTGACAACTGCATCATCGTGTGTTCGATTGAAAACCTGGACCCGATGGGCGTGCATACGGGCGACTCGATCACTGTAGCCCCAGCGCAAACCTTGAGTGACAAGGAATACCAGATCCTGCGCAACGCATCGCTAGCAGTACTGCGCGAGATTGGTGTTGATACGGGCGGCTCTAACGTGCAGTTCTCGATCAACCCGGTAGATGGCCGCATGGTGGTGATAGAGATGAATCCGCGTGTCTCGCGGTCATCGGCGCTGGCATCCAAAGCTACGGGCTTCCCCATTGCCAGGGTTGCGGCCAAGCTGGCGGTTGGCTACACGCTCGACGAGTTGCGTAACGACATCACCGGTGGAGCTACCCCTGCGAGTTTTGAGCCCAGCATTGACTACGTGGTGACGAAAATTCCGCGTTTTGCATTCGAGAAATTTCCGACAGCCGATTCGCGCCTTACGACGCAGATGAAGTCGGTTGGCGAAGTCATGGCCATGGGCCGTACCTTTCAGGAGTCGTTCCAGAAAGCATTGCGCGGGCTTGAGGTTGGCGTTGACGGCATGAATGAAAAAACGCAAGACCGTGAAGTTCTCGAGAAAGAGTTGGGTGCCCCTGGCCCTGACCGCATCTGGTATGTAGGCGATGCGTTTGCGATGGGCATGAGCGTCGATGAAGTTTTTGCGCTGACCAAAATTGATCCGTGGTTTCTGGTGCAAATCGAGCAAATTGTCAAAATCGAGCTGGAGCTTGAAACCACTGCTCTTGACAAGATTGACGCTGCAACTTTGCGTGCCCTGAAGCAAAAAGGCTTTTCGGATCGCCGCCTGGCCAAGCAGCTCAAAACCACAGACACTGCTATTCGCGACAAGCGTAAAGCGTTGGGTGTGCGGCCTGTGTACAAACGCGTGGATACCTGCGCCGCAGAATTCCCCACTGACACGGCCTATATGTACTCAACCTACGAGGCAGAGGGAAGCGAGTGTGAAGCGCTTCCTACAGACAAGAAAAAAATCATGGTTCTGGGCGGCGGGCCCAACCGCATAGGTCAGGGCATCGAGTTTGATTACTGCTGCGTCCACGCCGCACTGGCCATGCGTGAAGATGGTTACGAAACCATCATGGTCAACTGCAACCCCGAGACGGTTTCAACCGATTACGACACCTCAGACCGCTTGTACTTTGAGCCGCTGACGCTTGAAGATGTGCTCGAGATTGTTGACAAGGAAAAGCCCTTTGGCGTGATTGTTCAGTACGGCGGTCAAACACCGCTCAAACTGGCGCTGGACCTTGAACGCAACGGCGTACCCATCATCGGTACTTCGCCCGACATGATTGATGCGGCTGAAGACCGCGAACGCTTCTCGGCACTGTTGCGCGAGCTGGCGCTAAAGCAGCCGCCCAACGCCACGGCCCGTACAGAACCCGAAGCCCTGGAGAAAGCCACTACGCTGGGCTACCCGCTGGTGGTGCGCCCCAGCTATGTGCTGGGTGGCCGAGCGATGGAAATCGTGCACGAGCAGCGCGACCTGGAGCGCTATATGCGCGAGGCGGTCAAGGTCAGCCATGACTCGCCCGTGTTGCTCGACCGGTTTTTGAATGATGCGATTGAATGCGATGTGGACTGCATTCGAGACTCTGGCGGCGCTACCTTTATCGGCGGCGTGATGGAGCATATCGAACAGGCGGGCGTACACAGCGGCGACTCGGCATGCTCATTGCCGCCGTATTCTTTGAGTGTAGAAACGGTCAATGAGATCAAGCGCCAAACCGCCGCGATGGCTCAAGCGCTCAACGTGGTGGGTTTAATGAACGTTCAGTTTGCGATTCAGCACGTTGATGGCCAGGACGTGATTTACGTGCTCGAAGTCAACCCGCGTGCATCACGCACCGTGCCGTTTGTCAGCAAGGCTACAGGCATTCAGTTGGCCAAGGTGGCGGCGCGCTGCATGGTAGGCCAGTCGCTGGCGTCGCAAGGTCTGATCGTTGACGGAAAAAGCAAAGAAGTCACGCTGCCGTACTTCAGCGTGAAAGAAGCCGTTTTCCCGTTCGTCAAGTTCCCTGGTGTCGATACGATTCTTGGCCCAGAGATGAAGTCCACCGGCGAAGTGATGGGCGTGGGCAAGACCTTTGGCGAGGCATTTGTGAAGTCGCAGCTTGGTGCTGGCACAAAGCTGCCCACCTCAGGCAAAGTGTTTTTGACCGTCAAAAACAATGACAAACCGCGTGCTGTTGAAGTGGCACGAGCCCTGGCTGACATGAAGTTTGAGATCGTTGCCACCAAAGGCACTGCTGCGGCGATTTCGGCGGCAGGCATTGCCTGTTCGGTGGTCAACAAGGTCACTGAGGGCAGGCCACACGTCGTGGACATGATCAAGAACAACGAAATTGCGCTGGTCATCAACACGGTTGAAGAGCGCCGCAACGCAATAGCTGATTCCCGGCAGATCCGCACCTCTGCACTCCTTGCGCGGGTAACGACCTACACGACGATTGCTGGTGCCGAAGCCGCCGTAGAGGGCATGAAGCACCTGGACAGCCTGGGCGTGATCTCAGTGCAGGAAATGCACGAACAGTTAGCCCCCATGGTCGCTCACTTCGTGTAGCTTCCTGCCCCCCAAAGGGGCCGCTGCGCCTGCGGCCTGGCAAAGCCATCTCCGCGGCCCTTGCTAGTGAGGAGGTTAGCCGAGGCCCCAGCGTGGGTCTTCTGGTGGGCCGTTTTAATTACGCGAACCAGGTCACTTTACCTGTGCTCACGTCGTGCATGGCCGAGACGACTTTTACTTTGCCTTCCTTGACCATTTTGGCAATCACTTCGCTCTTGTCGGTGATCATTTTCATGGCGTCCTGTGCATTTTGATCGGCCAATTGCTGCACCAGTTTTTTGTCTTTGGAGCTTGGCACTCCGGTATATTTAAGTTTGCTCATAGACGGCTTGATGTTGCCGAGCATGGCGGTCAGATTGCCCAACTTAACATCGTCAAGTGCCCCCTTGATGGCACCGCACTCAGTGTGACCGAGCACCACAATCAGTTTGGCGCCAGCAGCGGCAGTGGCAAATTCCAGGCTGCCCAGGATGTCGGTGTTGACAAAATTGCCTGCGATACGCGCAGCAAAGATATCGCCTAGTCGCTGGTCGAACACCATCTCGGGCGGCACGCGGCTGTCAATGCAGCCCACAATCACGGCGACGGGTGACTGCTGCGTCGCAGTTTCTTTGACTTGCCTGCGCAGGTCGCAATTGCGCGTCGTGCCGCCGACAAACCGGTCGTTGCCGTCTTTCAGCATTTTCAAGGCGCCATCCGGGGTGACAGCGCTTTGCGTAGCCGATGTAAACACTTCGCAGCTTTGCTGTGCTTGCGCACCTGTTGCAAGTGCTGCGGCTGAAATGGTTCCGATGGATTGAAGCGCAAGGCGGCGTGACAGCATAGGTATTCCTTAGTTTTTCGTTAAGTTACGTGGTTTAAAAGTCTTCGTTCAAGTCGCGCCCAACGCGCAAAGCAATGAAAAGTGTATTCAAATTGTTACCTTTTGTCACCAGTACAAACGCACTAATACAAACGAGTTGATAGCAAGCGAACAGAGCGCATTTAGCGCCTAGGGTCCATTACACGGACCAAAGACTTTCGTTGCGGATTTTCACGGCATAATTTGGCTGGATTCCGCCGAGTGGCAACACCCGGCGGTTTACTTTTTTATAAAGTCAAAAACTGACAAACCCCTTCCAGAGATACGCATGGCAACTATTCCCATCACCAAAGTCGGTGCAGAAAAACTCAAGGCCGAGTTGCACCAGCTTAAAACCGTTGATCGTCCCTGGGTCATCAACTCCATTTCCGAAGCACGTGCTCAGGGCGACCTGAGTGAAAACGCCGAGTACGATGCCGCCAAAGACCGCCAGGGCTTTATCGAAGGCCGCATCCAGGAGATAGAAGGCAAGCTCTCGGCTGCCCAGGTCATCGACCCTTCAGAGCTTGATGCCGGTGGCAAAGTGGTTTTCGGCTCGACCATTGAGTTGGAAGATGAAGACACGGGCGACAAGGTCACGTACCAGATCGTTGGTGAGGACGAGGCCGACATCAAGTTTGGTCGCGTCAACATCAGTTCACCGATTGCGCGCGCCCTGATTGGAAAAGATGAAGGCGATGCCGTGGAGTTTCAGGCACCCGGAGGTCTGAAACGTTACGAAATCATTGCCGTCATGTATCTGTGAACCAGTGATGCGACTTCGTTTTGGCGTGATGGTAGCTGCTGTATGGTGGGGTAGTTTAACGGGCTTGGGCTTTGTGGTCGTACCCATGCTCTTTTCGCATCTGCCCAGCCCGGCGACTGCGGGTGCTATGGCCGCCAGGCTGTTCACAGCGCAGACTTGGGTTGGCATTGTCTGCGGTATGCTTTTGCTACTGGTTTTTAATCAAAAAGAGCCTACAGCCCAATCAATATATGCCCGCCCAGCTATTAAATATATAGCTACTGGCTTGCTGCTATTGGTGCTGGTTGAGTTCGCTGTAGCGCCTCATATTGTGGGCGCGCGGGCTGTGGGTGGCAGCGCAGCCGCTGATTTGAAGTTTTGGCATGCACTGGGCAGCGCCATGTATCTGCTGCAGTGGCTCTGCGCTGGTATGGTACTGTGGAGTCTCTCGGGCGTTGCCAGCCAGCCCGTCGCCGAACCGACCCTGACGTGACGATTTAAGAGAAAGCCGTCCTCGTCGGTCGGCTCTAGACCCCTATTGCGTCGTTTAAGGAGCAAGAAATGTTCAATTCATCCGAAACCTTCGGTCCTCGGCGCCCTCTAGCTGGCGTATTGAAGGTCATGCTTGCGCTGGGCGTTGCAGGGTGTGGGTCTGTTACCCTAGCACAGATTCCGGCAGCTTTGACCCTCAAGGTGGGCGTGATTGGCCCATTTAGCGGGGCGTCTGCTGATTTTGGCGTACCGATGCTCAATGGCATCCAACAGGCAGTGGACGAGATCAATGCGGTCGGGGGCTACCTGGGTCGCAAAATCGAAATCATCAAAAAAGACGATCAGGCAACACCAGATGTGGGTTTAAAGCTGTCGCAAGAACTGGTCGCAGAAAAAGTCATCGCCACTATCGGGTTTTGTAACACCGGCGTGGCCGCCAAGTCGCTGGAGGTGTTCCAGAACAACAAACTGCCACTGATTATTCCGTGCGCGACGGGCTCGCCGCTGACGGTCAAGTACCCTGGGCCTGAGAGTTATATTTTTCGAACATCCGCCAAGGACGCGCTCCAAGCGCCTTTTGTCGTCAACGACATTCTCAAGCGGGGATGGGACCGGGTGGCTATTTTTGCCGACACTACGGGATACGGTGACGCGGGTCTTAAAGATGTTGAAACCGCTCTGGCCTCACAAAAACTCACGCCGGTGTATGTTGCACGCTTCAAGCTGGGGGTTACCGACCTGAGCAGCGAACTCAAAGCCGCCAAAGCGGCCGGTGCCAACGTCGTGTTTAGCTATACGGTTGGCCCCGAGAATGCTGTGATTGCCCGCGGGCGTCAGGCTTTGGGCTGGAAGGTGCCGCAAGTCGGCGCATGGCCCTTGTCGTTCCCCTCGTTTGTAGAAGGTGGAAAAGAGGCGGCTGACGGCGCGCTGATGGCGCAAACCTTTATTGCAGAGCCCAGCAACGAACGCCGAGCTTCGTTCTTGACTGGCTATGCACGCAAGTTCAATGTTAAAAGGATTCCCGTACCCATGGCTGCCGCGCAGGGCTATGACGCCATATACGTTTTGGTGTATGCGCTGCTAGGCATACGTGATGGAAATCTCAGTGGGCCCGCCATCAAAGCTGCGCTTGAAGCTAAAAACAAAACCTATTACGGGGTGGTCGCCACCTATGACCATCCCTTTACGAGGGACGACAAAGACGCCATCACGGCCAACATGCTGGTAATGGGGTTGGTGAAAAATGGTGCGATCACTTTTGCCTATCCGGAAGACGCCAAACGCAACCTCTTCGTGCAGCGCAAACAATAAAAACCGAGGCAGCCGACAAAGCGCCTGCGAACCGGGTGTTACAAGCAGAAGCCGTGGAACCGGCTTCGCCGGGCCACAGGCGTAGCTCTGCAAGTGCCTGAACATGACGTTTTTGAGCTGACCTTAGTGGTTTTTTACTGATTTATCGTTTGTGAACCGAGCCAGCACAAACGTCAAAGCCAGCGTTGGCAAGGCTGCGCCCCAGCTTGGCGCGAGCTGCGCGCAGGCGTGGTAGCAGACCACACCTACAAACCAGATCAACACTGCGCTGTAGTTGACCTTTCGCGCGGTCACCAGCGCTGTGACATTTGATTTGCCGGAAAGGCGCGCCAGTATCACGCCGTACAGCGGTATGAAAACTGAACTCAGCATCAGCAAAAACGGCTCCAGGCTGTGCATGGGCAGCACCATGGCCAGCAGCGTGCACAGCAGCGCCATGCCCACACCCCAGCGGCGCACAGACCATGAAGGCTTCAAACTGTGACCTGCGACTGAACCTGAATACACGTCGCCGTAGGCGTTGTCCACCTCGTCAATCAGTATCAAGCCAAGCGCGATCAGGCCGCCTTGCGCCAGCAGCAGTGCTGCCACAAGGTCCGTACTTGGCGTGGTCACCGCCACCAGCACACCCAGCGCGTAACACCAGATATTGGCTACTGCGTAACCCAGCCAGGTGCCGCGCATTGCACCAGCACCGCTTTTGCCATGGCGCGCAAAGTCGGCCACAAGCGGCAGCCACGACACAGGCATGGCGATGACCAGATCTAACGCGGCGAAGGTGCTCATGCCGCCTTTGCCTTGCGCGTTCCAAAGCTCGCCAAACCCTTGTGCGCTAGCCTTGCCCACAAACTGCCACGTTAACCACAGCAGCGATGCAATCACCAGCGGCAAGCCATAGCGGCCAATGAATTTACGCACCAGTTGCACCATGGAGCCCGATAGCAAGGCCAGCAGTACAGCGCCCCACAGCAGCGTCGCCACGATGGGCCACATAGCGCTGGCAAAGCCGCCTGACTGCCGTGCAATGGCAACCGTGCCGTCACGCATGATGACCAGCTCAAACGCTGTCCAGCCGACGAGCTGCACGATGTTCAGCATCACTGGCAGGCGCGCAAAGTGGCTGCCGAATGCAGCGTGCATCAACCCGGCGCTTGCCAAGCCACTGCTTGCACCCAGCCGGGCCGTCCACGCCAACAGGCCTGAGCCGATCACTGAACCGACAACGATGACCCAGGCTGCTTGCTGCATGCCCAGCGCAGGCACCAGGTAAGCGCCAATCTGCATGACCAGCAAGCCAACCCCCAGGCTAAGCCACAGCGCGGCATGGTCAAACGTGCCGAAAGAGCGTTCGCTGTTGGGCAGCGGTGATAAAGCTGTGTTGGTGGCTGTGTTTGTACTGCTCAAGCCCGATTTTGAGAGGTTTTGTGCCATTTTTTACCCTTAAATTCGGCTGCAAGCCAATGAATACGGGCGTGAACAGCTACTAAAAATATAGCGGCTGTTGCAACTATTCAGAAAGGCTTGCATCAGCGCCCACCCCCAGCAGCTTGTGCAGGCGCGAGCTGGTGGTGGTGTATTGCAGCTGGGTTGTCACGCCGGGGAAGACGATCCCGGCTGCACCGAACGCGGCTAGCGCTGCTTCGTGAAAGCCGCACAGTATCAGCTTCTTTTTGCCGGGATAGGTGTTGATGTCACCAACCGCAAAAATGCCGGGCACGCTGGTTGAAAATTTCTCCGTGTCTACCGCCACTTGCTTGCGCGCCATGTCCAGCCCCCAGTTGGCAACTGGCCCCAGCTTGGGTGACAGGCCCAGCAGCACCAGCATGGCATCAAGCGGCTGCGCGGCGGTGTTGCCATCGACATCGGTGATCTGCGCCGCGACCAACTGGCCGTCGCGCTCCTCAATGCCTGTGACCTGGCCGACCTTGAAATGCAGTGAGCCGAGGTCACACAAGGCCTTGACCATCATGACCATGTCGGCGTCGGCCTGGAACACATCGCGCCGGTGCAGCAGGGTCACGCTTTTGGGCTGGTCGTCATCCAGCGTGGCCAGGCGCATGGCCCAGCCCAGCGCGGTGACGTCACCGCCCACAATGAGCACATCTTTATTGGCAAAACCGCTGCTGTTTTCAACACCGTAAAGCAACTGGCTGCCTTCAAACTTTTCAAGGCCATCGAGCTTGAGGCGCTTGGGCTGAAAGGCACCAACACCCGCTGCGATAAAAATCGTTTTGGTGATGAAAGTGCTGCCTTTGTTTGTCGCTACCTTGAAGCGGCCATCTGGCTGCTTCTCGACCAGGCTGACTTCCTGGCCCAGGTGCATGGGCGGCTTGAAAGGAGCCACCTGTTTGAGCAAGCTCGCCGTCAGTTCACGCCCTGTGCAGCGCGGCGTGCCGGGAATGTCGTAAATCGGTTTGTCGGGGTAAAGCTCAATGCACTGGCCGCCCGCGTAGGGCAGCGAGTCAACGATGTGGGCGTTGATGCCCAGAAGGCCAAGCTGGAAAACTTGAAACAGCCCGACAGGCCCTGCGCCGATGACGAGCGCATCGGTATTCACTGGTACACCCCTGCCGGATGCTCACTGCGTGTAGCCCCACCTCCCCTTGCAGGGGACGACGCTTGCGGCCTGGCAAAGCCAGTTCCGCGGCGTCCGCTTGGTGGATACATTTTTTTAACGAACCAGCTCGGAAAGCTTGTTCGTTTTATCTTTCCAGTCATCAGCATCGGGCAAAGGCTCTTTGCGTTTGGTGATGCTTTTCCAGCCCGCTGCGCGGCTCAGTTCAACGTTCAGCTTGATGAAGTGCAGCTGGTCAGCCGGCACGTCTTCTTCAGCGTAGATGGCGTTGACCGGGCACTCGGGGATGCAGACCGCGCAGTCGATACATTCGTCCGGATCAATCACCAGCATGTTCGGGCCTTCGCGGAAGCAGTCCACGGGGCACACATCCACACAGTCAGTGTATTTACAGCGGATGCAGGAGTCAGAGACGATGTGAGTCATGTTGATGAGCGATGTAGACGGGTCGGTGGAAACCCTCGATTTTAAGGGGTTTCGAGTAGCAGGGTTAAAGGCTAGAGAACCAGCACAGCCCCGGACGTTTTATGCGATGCAGTGTCGACCAGAATCAGCGAACCCAGCACGCGCGATTGTTTGTACGGCAGTGCGGCAATCGGCTCCAGAAAAGCAATCTCGACCACGCCAATCGCGTTGGCATCGAGCTGTTTTGCGTCATGGGTTTCAAGCGTATTGATGTTGACCTGATGAACGATACGTTTGATCTTGGCCTTGACCCAGCGGTGACCTTGCAGCGCCCAGTACATGCGGCCGGGCACCATAGGTTCGTCATCCATCCAGGCGACGGTTGCCGTGATTTCACGCGTGCCAAGTGGCGGCGTGAAGCCGTCAGTGGCCAGCAACCAGTCGCCACGCGACACGTCGAGTTCGCGGTCGAGGATGATGCCTGCGCTGTGGCCCGCAACAACTGCCTTGGTCTGACGTGCATGATCCAGCACCTGTGCAACGACGGCAGTTTTGCCGCTTGGCAGAACCGTGATTTCCTGGCCGGGTTGAACAGCGCCGCTGGCAATGCGGCCCCAGAAAATACGGCGGCCTTGAGAGGTGTCTGCACTAGACGAAAATTTTTCAACCCATTGCACCGGGAATGCAAATGCTTGTGTGGTTTCAGCTGGCGTAGCGGGCAAGTGTTCCAGAATTTGTAGCAAGCCGGGGCCGTTGTAATCGCACCAGCCGGGATTGGCGTCGACCACGTTAAAGCCTATCAATGCCGATACCGGCACGATGGCGGTGACAGGAATGCCTGCATGGTCTGCAAACTGCCGCAATGCCGAGCTGATGTTTTTAAAAGCCAAGGCAGGGTCGTCCACCGCATCGAGCTTGTTAACGGCAAACACAATCGAGGTGACGCGCAGCAGGTTCACCAGCAAGGAATGGCGTCGCGTTTGCGGCAGCAGCTCGGGCGAGGGCGATTTCCAGTCAAGCTTGGTGGCATCAACCAGCACCACAGCCGCATCAGCACTCGATGCCGCCGTCACCATGTTGCGGGTGTATTGCTCGTGGCCCGGCGCATCGGCAATGATGAACTTGCGCTCTGCTGTGTTGAAGTAGCGGTAGGCCACATCAATCGTGATGCCCTGTTCGCGCTCGGCCTGCAGGCCGTCGGTCAGCAGTGCCAGGTCGGTTTGCCCACCGCGCTGCACGCCAGCCAGCTGGTCTTGCAGCACGGTTTTGCTGTCAACCAGCAAGCGGCCAATCAAGGTGCTTTTGCCATCGTCTACGCTGCCGCAGGTGACGAAGCGCAGGGCTGCTCTCGTGTCGTTACCCTTGTCTTGTTCAGGAGCGATTTTCTGTTCAATGACTGACATCAGAAGTAGCCTTCTTTTTTACGTTTTTCCATGGATGCGTCGGATGTTTTGTCGTCCATGCGGGTTGCGCCGCGCTCGCTCACGTCGGCGGCCAGTGTTTCAAGCACCACATCAGCGGCGTTGCGCGCAGGGCTGTCTACGGGGCAGGTGCAGGTGATGTCGCCCACAGTGCGAAAACGCACGGTTTTATCAAACGCCACTTCGCCTTCGCGCAGCGGCGTGAGTTCAGTCACTGGCACCAGCAGGCCCTTGCGCTCGACCACCTTGCGCTGGTGCGCGTAGTACAGCGATGGCAGCTCGATGTTTTCGCGCTCAATGTATTGCCACACATCGAGCTCGGTCCAGTTTGAAATCGGGAACACACGAAAGTGCTCGCCTGGCTGGATGCGGGTGTTGAACAGCGTCCACAACTCGGGGCGCTGCGCCTTCGGTTGCCACTGACCGAAAGCGTCACGGTGCGAAAAGATGCGCTCTTTGGCACGGGCTTTTTCTTCATCACGGCGCGCACCACCAATCAGTGCGTCAAAGCGGAATTCATCAATTGCTTCCAGCAGCGTGACCGACTGGTGTACGTTGCGCGACTCGCCGGGGTGAGCCAGGCGAACCGTGCCACGCGCCATCGAATCTTCAACACTGCGAACAATCAGATTGG
Organism: Burkholderiales bacterium; assembly: GCA_038226155.1. GTDB lineage: Bacteria > Pseudomonadota > Gammaproteobacteria > Burkholderiales > Burkholderiaceae_C > Polaromonas. Next base: position 2,713 of record JBBRQQ010000020.1, on the reverse strand, counting down.
CACCGAGTTGTTTGGCGCGGTAATCGCGAAAGTCGGTCACTTCTGAGAAGTTATGGCCGGTGTCAATCATCAGCAACGGGTAGGGAATGTGTCCGCCTCGCTCACTGTCAACAAAAGCTTTTTCTGCACATTTCAAAAGCACCAATGAATCTTTGCCACCCGAGAAAAGCAAAGTGGGGCGCTCGAAAGCGGCTGCAACTTCGCGCAGGATGAAGATGGCTTCTTCTTCGAGCGAGTCGAGGTGGGCGTTACTCAGATGAGTCAGGTGATTCAGCAATTGGGGTTCTGTTCTGGCGTTCATGGCAGCGGTGTGGAGTGTGGGGGCATGCTATTAGTGAGTAACGTGCAGGCCGCATTCGCGGTTGTCCTCGCCCTTGGTGGGGTCCACGTAGTCGAAGTTGTTGGGCAGGCCGTGGGTCTCGCAGTACTGGTAAAGATCTTTGGACGACCAGTGCAGCAGCGGCGCGACCTTGATGAGGCCATCAGGGTTGACGCTGACGGGCTCCATCTGGGCGCGCACCGCGGTGTCGGTGGCGCGCAGGGCGGTGAACCAGACTTTGGGGGCGGTCTCGCGCAGGGCACGGGTGAAGGGCTCGAGCTTGACTTCTGCGGTGAAGGCCGCATGGCGTGGATCGTCCAGCGCCGGGGTCGGGCCTTCTACGGCCTCGCGGTGCGCGCGCGAGCGGCGCGGCAGGTAGATGTGCAGGTCCAGCCCGAGCAGCTTTGTGACTTTGTCGGCGAAGCGGTAGGTGGCTTCGGTGTTGTAGCCGTTGTCCATCCAGACCACAGGTACCCGGGGATTGGCGAGAGTCACCATATGCAGGATCACCGCCTCAAAGGGACGGAAGTTTGTGGTGACGATGGCGCGTTGCTCCAGTCCAAGGGCCCAGTCTGTCAGGCCTTGTGCATTGCGACCAAGCTCTGCGTTGATGTGTGCGAGGTCCATGCCTCTATCGATAATTTCACTCATAGCACTCTTTTCAGTCCGATCAGGTCGTAGCGGTGAAGTGCGGCGAAACTAGCGGCGAGAAGTGCGGTGCTATGTGAACCGCGTCACCCTGGTAGGCACCTTGAGCGTGGCCGGGGTAGCTAGCCAGCACACGTTGGGCCACACTCATGTCCTGGTCGGCGCGCAGCACGGCCACGTCGAAACCGCTGCGCTCCATTTGCGCGAGCTGGTCAACCAGTACATCGCCAGTGGCGCGGATCTCGCCTTTGAACTCGCGGCGGCGGCGCAGTAAAAACGCCTGGCTGAAAGCGCGGCCATCGGTGAACCTGGGGAAGTTCAGGTCAATACGCTCAACTCCTTCAAGCGGCAGGCTCATCGGGTCAGCATCATTGGCTAATTCGACTGCATTTCGGGCTGTAGATCCCTGAATATGTGCGTGAGAAGCTATTAATTTCATAGTAGTCGTCATCTGTTAAGCCGTAGCCGGTTCCTGGCGGGTAGCGCTAAAGCGCGCGCCATTGGCAGCAGCCTTGAATGCATCTGGACCCACGCGGCGCAGTGTGGCGATAAAGGCCTCGTTCCCTTCGCGCTGCAGGCGATAGGTGTTGAGCAAGGCTTCAATCACTTCGGGCACTTCAGCTGCCGAGAACGATGGGCCAACTGCCTTGCCGGGCATGGACGCGCCGGAGAGGTTGGAGCCGTCCGAACCGCCCAGCGACACCTGGTACCACTCTTTGCCGTCTTTATCGACACCCAGAATGCCGATGTGCCCGCTGTGGTGGTGGCCGCAGGAGTTGATGCAGCCGCTGATGTGCAAATCAATCTCGCCAATGTCGTGCAGCTCGTCAAGGTCTTGATAACGCTCGGTGATGGCCCCGGCAATCGGTATCGAACGCGCATTCGCCAGCGAGCAAAAATCGCCGCCGGGGCAGGCAATCATGTCGGTCAGCAATTTGATGTTGGGGCGTGCAAGCCCGGCCTTGCGGGCAGCACGCCACAGCTCGGGCAACTCGTCGCAGCGTACCCATGGCAGCAGCAGGTTTTGCTCGTGGGTCACCCGCGCTTCACCTGCGCTAAAACGGTCTGCCAGGTCGGCAGCAATGTCAAGCTGGTCGGCCGTTGCGTCGCCGGGGGCCTGGCCCAAGCGCTTGAATGACAGCGTCACGGCGCGAAGGTCGGGGTTTTTGTGTGGTGCCACGTTTTGCTTGAGCCAGCGACCAAACTCGATGTCGTCTTCAGCTGCGGCGCGCAGTATGTTGGCAATTTTTGCGTCGGCGGTTTTACGGTCGCAGCTCAATGTGGGGGCCACAAAGCAAGCGGCAACGCGGTCGTACTCAGCCTGCGTGATGGTGTGCGGGCCACCGTCATGCTCCATGATCTGTTTGTACTCAAGCTCAACATCGTCAATGTACTTTTGACCTTCGGCCTTGACCAGAATCTTGATGCGCGCCTTGTAGATGTTGTCGCGACGGCCATAGCGGTTGTACACGCGCACGATGGCCTCTAAATAATTCATGATCTGGTGCCACGGCAAAAACTCGCGGATCACCGTGCCAATCACGGGTGTGCGTCCCATGCCACCGCCTACCAGTACCTTGAAGCCCAACTCACCTTGTTCATCACGCAGCAGTTGCAGGCCGACATCGTGCCAGCCAATGGCAGCACGGTCTTCTTTGGCACCGCTGATGGCAATCTTGAACTTGCGCGGCAAAAACGCGAACTCTGCGTGCAGAGTGCTCCACTGGCGCATGATTTCGCCAAACG
>JBBRQQ010000019.1:0-47292 GCA_038226155.1 Burkholderiales bacterium | reverse complement strand
CGCCGCAGCGAACCGTCACCTACGTGCTGTCCCTGTTGACGCTGGCCGTCGTGGCTGCGATGGAAGCGGCTTATGCGGTGGGCGGTCAAACCATGTATGGTTTTAGCAAGATGGTGGTGGTTGACCCCATGGGTTCATGGCTTAAATGTTTTGCCAGCATCGCCGTAATGGTCTCGCTGGTTTATGGACGGCCTTATGTGGCAGACCGCGACATGTTGCGCGGCGGTGAGTTTTTCACCCTCAGCCTGTTTGCGCTGCTGGGCATTTTTGTGATGATTTCGGGGCACAACTTCCTGGTCATTTACATGGGTTTAGAGTTGCTCACCCTGTGCAGCTATGCGTTGGTAGCTCTGCGCCGCGACAACGCTACGGCGACTGAAGCCGCCATGAAGTACTTTGTGCTGGGGGCTTTGGCTTCTGGTTTTTTGCTCTACGGTCTGTCCATGCTTTACGGCGCTACTGGCTCTCTCGACGTCAATGAAGTGTTCAACGCCATCGCCAGTCGTCAGGTCAAGCATCAGGTGCTGATTTTTGGCCTGGTGTTCATCGTCGCCGGGCTGGCGTTCAAGCTCGGTGCGGTGCCTTTCCACATGTGGCTGCCCGACGTTGACCAGGGTGCGCCAACCGCTGTCACTTGGCTGATTGGTGGCGCGCCGCAACTGGCCGCTTTTGCCATCTGCATCCGTTTGCTGGTCGAGGGCTTGTTGCCGCTGGCGATTGACTGGCAGCAAATGCTGGCCCTGATGGCGATTGGCTCCTTGCTGGTTGGCAACCTGGCCGCGATTGCGCAGTCGAATCTAAAGCGCATGCTGGCGTTTTCTACCATCTCGCAAATGGGTTTCCTGTTGCTGGGCTTGCTGTCCGGAGTGGTCAATGGCAATCAGCTTAATGCGGAGTCGGCCTATAGCGCTTCCATGTTTTATGCCATCACCTATGTGCTCACGACGCTGGCTGCATTTGGCATCATCATGTTGCTGGCAAGGGCAGGGCACGAGTCTGAGGAGATCAGCGATCTGGCGGGCCTTAACCAGCGCAGCCCGCTGTATGCGGGCGTGATGGCGATTGCCATGTTCTCTCTAGCGGGCTTGCCGCCTGTTGTGGGTTTTTATGCCAAGCTAGTGGTGTTGCAGGCGCTGATTTCATCTGGGCAGACCAGTTATCTGGTGCTGGCTGTTTTTGCCGTGATGATGTCGCTGATAGGTGCGTTTTATTACCTGCGTGTCGTCAAGGTCATGTACTTTGATGCGCCTCATGCGAATAACAATCAGCCGATTTCTGCCCCTGCTGATGCCAGAGCAGTGCTGTCCATCAACGGACTGCTCATACTGGTTATGGGCATCGTTCCTGGCGGCTTGATGACGCTGTGCGCGCAGGCTATCAACAGCATCGTCAAGTCGTTGGGCGTGTAGCCTCGAAGAATGACTCAGTCTGCCTCAGTCTGGCTGGTTGTGCTGCTGGCCCTGCTGGCAGCGAATCTTCCGTTTGTCAGCAATCGCCTGTTGACCGTGATGGCGCTAAAGTCGCCTAAAAATCTTGCCACGCGGCTGGGTGAGTTGGTGTTCTGGTATCTGGTGATCGGTCTGCTCGGGCTGTATCTTGAGCAGCGCGCCGGGCAGATTGCGCCACAGGGCTGGGAGTTTTACGCCATCACTGGTACGCTCTTCATTACCTTTGCGTTCCCCGGTTTTACCTACCGCTACCTGTTCAAGCACAGATCATGAAAGTTCTCAACCTTCAATGCGCGCATCAGCATTCATTTGAAGGCTGGTTTGCGTCTGAGAATGACTTCCAGTCACAACTGGTACGCGGACTTGTCGAATGCCCGATGTGCGCCGACAAAGGCATTCAAAAAATGCCCAGCGCACCACGGCTTAACTTCGGTGCCCAGCAAACGGCATCGACTGCCTCCAGCAACGCATCTGCTGTATCAGTTTCCTCAGCGGTGTCCGCTCCGGATGCTTCTGCAACATCGACCGAACTGGTCGCCAATGCATCCTCTGGTGCTGGCCCTGGCATCGAGCAACAGGCGGCTTTCCTGAAAGCCCTGCGCCATGTGGTGGCCAATACTGAAGACGTGGGTGACAAGTTCGCAAGCCAGGCGCGCCGTATGCACTATGGCGAAGAGGAGGCCCGCAACATTCGTGGGCAAGCCAGCCCGCGTGAGGCTATTGAGTTGATTGAGGAAGGCATCGCCGTGATGCCCCTGCCCATGCCTGCAGCAGTTAAAGAAACGCTCCAGTAAGCGCTTGCAGGGGCCGTGTGCTTGACAGGTGCTACTCCACCTTTGCGCCAGAGATTTTGACCACTTTCGCCATACGCTCATAGTCGACAGCCAGCAGCTTTGCAAAGTCAGCATTGCTCATGGCCAGTGGGACGATACCCTGCTTGTCCAGACGTTCCAGAATGACCGGGTCTTTTAGCACCTTGGCCATCGCAGCATTGACGCGGTTGACCTCTGCAGGCGGAGTAGCAGCGGGGCCGAGCAGCCCAAACCATGAGTCGAACTGGTAACCTGGCAAGCCACTTTCGGCGATGGTCGGCACATCGGGCAGGTACCTGGAGCGCTTCGGTGAAGTGACACCAATCAGCCGTATGCGGCTGTCTTTGGCAAAGGCCAGTGCGCCGATGCTGGCCGCAATCACGGCCTGCGCGCGACCTGAAATCACTTCATTGATCGCCTCACCAGTGGCCTTGAGCGGCACATGCACAACGTCAATGCCAGCCAGGCCATTGAAGTAAGCCATCGACAAATGCGTGGCACTGCCCACACCCGCCGTGGCGAAGTTCATCTTGCCGGGGTTGGCCTTGGCGTAGCGAATGTATTCGCCAGCCGTTTTGGCGGGTACGTCGGGGTGAATCATCAGCACATAGTCGGCGGTACCAATGTGCGCCATGGGTACAAAATCTTTTTGTGGGTCGTAAGTCAGCTTGGTATAAAGCGAGCCCGCAATGTTGTGGCTTGCTGCAGCTAGCACCATGGTGTTGCTATCAGGTGCCGACTTGGCCACGTAGCCAGTACCTACCGTGCCGCCAGCACCGGGGCGGTTTTCAATAATCACGGTCTGGCCGAGCGCTGTGCCAAGCTCGGCATACATCGCGCGCGCCAGCAGGTCTTGTACCCCGCCTGCCGCAAACGGCACCACCACGCGGGCTACTTTGGGGTTGGCTTGTGCCACCGCTGCACCGCTAGTCAATGCCACACCGCTAGCGACGGCCATGCTTAAAAAACTTCTGCGATCGATCATGTTTTCTTTCAGTTGATACAAATTTCGTCAGCCAGCTTGCGCATAAAGCGCTCGCACCATGCGAGTTGAGCCAAGCTAACCCACTCATTGGGCTGGTGTGCCTGCGCGATGTGGCCGGGGCCGCAGACGATGGTGGGCACGCCGACCTGATGGAACAATGCAGCTTCCGTGCCAAACGACACCTTGCCTGCGCCCGCGCCGGGGTCTACACCGGCGCAGGTAAAGCACAGTTGTGCAATCTCGCTGTCGGCATCGGTGGCAAACCCCGGCAGCACCGACGTGAGCTTGTGTGTGATGCCTGTATCAGGTGCTACCGCCTGCATCTCGGGAATCAAACCGTCAGCAAAAGTTTTTGCTTCATTGAACAGCGTGACAGGTGAATTGAGATGATGGTGGCGAATTTCCCACGTCACCTCACAGTCACGCGGAATGATGTTCAGCGCTGTACCCCCCGCAATCACTCCGGTATGAATGGTGGTGTGCGGCACATCAAACGCAGCATCAAAAGGCCCGTCACTGACTAATTTGCGCTGCATGGATTTAAGCTTGGTCACAAACTCGCAGGCAACTTCAACCGCGTTCACGCCTTGGGGTGTGAGTGACGAATGCGCTTCAAAACCGCGCACCGATGTTTTGTAGGCGTGCTTGCCTTTGTGCGCAATCACCACCTGCATACCGGTAGGTTCGCCCACTATGCAGCCTGCAGGCTTGAAGCCTTCGTCGACCATCTGCGCAATCAAGCGGCGCACGCCGATGCAGCCGACTTCTTCGTCATAACTAAAGGCCAGGTGTACCGGGCGCTTGAGCTTGCGCTTGAGCAGTTCTGGCACCATGAACAGCGCGGTCGCGCCAAAGCCCTTCATGTCGGTTACGCCGCGACCATACAGCTTGTCACCTACCACCTGTGCCACAAAAGGGTCGGTGTTCCAGGGCTGACCGTCGACCGGCACTACATCGGTGTGGCCGGACAGTACCAGGCCACCGATTTTTGTTTCGCCATTGCTTGCCGCCAGCGTGGCCCACAGGTTGGCCTTCTTGCCACTGTCGTCATAGGTGAGCTTGCAGTCTACGCCTTGGTCCTTGAGCAGCTCGCACGCCCATTCAATCAGGCTTAAATTGCTGTCGCGCGAAACCGATGCAAACGAGACCCACTTTTCGATCATGGGCAAAGCGGCAAGGTCTGCGGCTTGCACGGTGTGCAGGGCGGATGTGGGGAGTGGAGCGTTCATGGTGGGGCCTTTCTAAACAGCAGTGGCGAGTAGCCTGAAAATTGTATGCCAGTGAGGGCCGAAAACAGATGACCGCAATCGCTGCGAGAATCAAGCGCGTCGCGACCCAACCTTAACCGCTAGAGAGAGACCCCATGAGCAACCCAACCACCAATCCCATCTTCGACGCATCCATTCCCGTTTTCAAGCAAATGCTGGGCGCAATGCGCGATATCCTTGCCAAAGCCGATGCCCACGCCGCGGCAAAAAAGATAGATCCCAACGCCTTGCTGCAGGCGCGACTGTTCCCCGACATGTTCCCGCTACTGCGCCAGGTGCAGGTAGCCACCGACTTTGCCAAGAGCGTGTCAGCCCGGTTGGCTGGCGTTGAAGTACCGAAAGTGGAAGACAACGAGCAGACCTTTGCTGACCTGCAGGCACGCATCGCAACCGTGCTGGCTTTTATCGGTGGGCTGGATGCAGCCAAATTTGCCGATGCCGCCACGCGCGAGATCGTGACACAAGCCGGTACGCCAAAAGAAAAACGCTTTACCGGCCAATCGTATTTGTTCAACTACGGCTTGCCGCAATTCTTCTTTCACACCACCACGGTTTATGCGCTGCTACGCCATAACGGGGTGGAAGTGGGCAAGAAGGACTACATCGGCAGCTACTGATCAGCAACGCCTGTTTGACGTGATTTGACAAAAAGGCAGCTAAAAATGCATTTCTAATGCATTTCTAATGCATTTTTGACCCCTAAAAATGGCTGTAGCCCAATGAATACGGGCGTAATCAGCTATAAAAAATGTAGCAATAGCCAGTTTACATTTCAAGCCATGCGGCCTTTGTTTTCGACTACCGCACAGCCAGTGATGCGCCAGACATTACCCTTTTGCCGTTGCAGGCTGTAGACGGCCAGGTAGGAGTTGCCGCTGGCATCCAGCATCTGTACGCGCTGCACCACGTCGTCGTCTTTGCCTTCGGCCTTCAGAAAAGCGACCGAGGCCGGGCGATAGACCATGGGGTAGTCCCTGCGGACCATGGTCAAAAAAGCGTCAGCTGTGCCCACGGCTTCACGCACGCTGGGCGCGGCATATGAAAACGCCTTGACCGCATCATCCTTTGCAAATGCAGCGAGTTGCGCTTCGACGACGGTGCGAACGGTTTTTTCATCGACTGCCGTAAAGGGCGCGGCGTGCACCACCAGCAGGAATTGGAAGGCCACCAGCGCCATGGCAAAGCCGGTCCGCTTGAGCGTTGATACGATGCCGCCTGAAAAATATTGCTGTGAGTGGGTCATGGGTGGTGCCTCCTGAAAGCTATTGAAACAGATTTTCATCCGTCGCGCTGGTCTTGTGGCGCGCGGCCATCATGCAGATACGCAGCAGATTTCGTTTCGGATGCAGGGCACACAAGCGGCGCTTGCGGTAGCGTCCTACCGGGCTATCAGAGAGCGGCGAGCGTAAGCCTCGGCAGAGCCGTGTTAAAAACGAAACAGACAAACTTTTGAAGAAGAGACGGTTATGGAAGCAAGTTCAGGCGTGTCGGGTATTGGAAGCACTGCAAGTGCGGCTTGGTACGCGCAACTCATCAAACCATTTTTTGCGCCACCCGCTTATTTGTTTGGCCCGGTGTGGACCGCGCTGTACATCGTCATCATCATCAGCTTCGGATACGTGTTGGTACAGACGCTCAAGCGGCGTTTACCGTATGCCGTGCTGCTACCTTTCATGCTGAACCTTGTGTTTAATGCGGTCTACACCCCGATCCAGTTCGGCCTAAAAAACAACCTGCTTGCGAGCGTGGATATTTTGTTGGTACTCGCCACGCTGGTCTGGGCCTTGGTCGTCATCTGGCCCCGTCATCGCTGGGTGGCATTGGTCAATATTCCGTACTTGCTCTGGGTGTCGTTTGCGACGGTGCTGCAATTGAGTATTACCTGGCTCAACCGCTAACCAGTTGACGTTGACTCGAGGGATCTAAAATCCGGTCTTGTTCAAGTCTCAGCTACAACGCCATGTCCCTCCAAGTCATAGAAGCCCAAACTGGCGAAAGCCCTGTTGCCACCATCATCATCATGCACGGCCTGGGCGCTGATGGCCGCGACTTTTTGCCGATTGCCGAGCAGCTCGATTTATCCAGCGTCGGTCCGGTGCGCTTTCTGTTCCCTAACGCACCCGTCATGCCCGTCACCATCAACGGCGGGTATGAGATGCCCGCCTGGTACGACATCCTCGCCGCCGACCTGGTGCGGCGTGAAGACGAGGCCGGGTTGCGCCATTCGCGAGTCCTGATCGAAGAGCTGATTGCCGGTGAAAAAGCACGCGGCATACCTGCCAATCGCATCGTGGTGGCGGGCTTTTCGCAAGGCTGCGCCATGACGCTGATGGTCGGCCTGCGCCACAAAGAAGCACTGGCTGGGCTGATGTGCATGTCGGGGTATCTGCCGCTGGCCGATAAAGCCGCCGCGGAGCGTAGCGCCGCCAGCCAGCAAGTTCCCATCTTTATGGGTCATGGCACCTACGACGGCGTGATCGCATTGCCGCGCGCCGAGGCGTCGCGCGACGCGCTCCAGGCCATGGGCTATGCAGTTGAATGGCACGAGTACGCCATGGAACACTCGGTGTGCCCGCAGGAGATCGCGGATATTGAGGGGTGGTTGGTCCGGGTTTTGGGTTGACTTCAAGCCTTGGCAATGGCTTATGGCTTCAATCAAATCTCAACCACCCCAACCACAAACGGATTCACAATCCGCACGCCACTAATCACCTCGCCAGTGTTCATGTCCTCTGAATACAGCACCGTGCAGCCGCTAGTTTGCGCTGCCGCTACTACCAGAGCATCGTAGTAGCTCAGTGATCTGGTTTGATGCAGGTCTAGCGCGGCTTCGATGATGCTGGGTGTGACCTGGACGATTTCAAATTGCTGCCAAAAATGCAGTTGCTGGCGAATGTCTGCGTGTGGTGGTCGCAATTTATTCAGCGCTACATTGCAGTATTCATTGAGCACTTGTGTAGACAGCACCCCGGTGTAGTTGATGCGCAATTGCTTGAGTAGCGTCAGCGCGGTACGCTGCTTGGTGGGTTGGTCGCCGCTGTCGGCGTAGATCAGCAGGTTGGTGTCGATAAAGCAGCGTGCGTTGACGGCGGGCGTAAAGACAACCTGTTGAACGGCCTTTTTAGCGCCGGGCATTGGCCTCTTCCCGATTGAACTTCCAGCCATCCAATCGGCCTTTGGTTTTCAAACAGCGTTGCTCAAACTCGTCCCACTCCTGCAAGCTGCGCGTGCTGCCCGCTAGCTGCTCCAGGTAGTCGCGCACCGCCTGGTTAAGGCTTTTGCCCATTTTGCGGGCGGCTTCGCGTGCGCTGTCGGCTACGCGTTCTTCGATGGAAAGTGTGATGTTCATAGATGGCTCCTTGAATGTACACATATTATGTGCGCACATGAACAGTTTATCAAGTCGACACTTTCCCGGTGCCGGCTCAAAAAAAGATTTTTGAACGATTTTTGAATGATCTTTAAGGGCTGTTTTGGCCTGCAGCCCAATGAATACGGGCGTGAGAAGCTACTAAAGTTATAGCGCTACCAACTCGGCGTGCCAACTTTCTTTAATCTGGCGTCGTTAATGCAGAAGCCAAAAAATCCACAATCTCCGGCCCGACCGTTTCTTCGTCGGTATTGAAATGCGCCAGGATAGACATGTGGTTGTGCCTTCGGGCAGACAGGTAGCGCGGTGAGCGTCGGCGTGCCTGGGCGATTCGGTGGGCAAACTCCAGGCCGTACACATCGAGCAAGGGGTTTTCAAACTCGGCGTTGATGATGAAAACTGGCATGGCGCTACAGGCGGCGTAGGCCATGGGCGCTTTGGTTTCGTAGCTGGCTATGTCGTCACCAAAATAGGCTTTCACGCCGGGTGTGTTCGGGTTTTCTGGCGACTGGTCTGCGCGCAACCTGGCACACATCAGCACCGCTGCTTTAGTGTGTTTGCCCAAGTGACCCAGCAGGGGGTCAAACACATAGCTGGCGACGTGCGTGCCACCTGCTGAATGCCCCACCAGCGCGATGCGCGTAGGGTCACCGCCGTGTGCTGCGATGTTGTTGGCTACCCATTCGACACCTATTGCAAGGTCATCGACCGCACCCGGAAAGGACGCCTCGGGTGCCAGGCGGTATTCGAGGTTAATACCGACAAAACCTTGCCTCGCAAACCAGTACAGCACGTTGTCGTACATGCCATTGGACAGGCACTTGTCACCGCGCACAAACGCACCGCCATGTACAAAAACAATGACGGGCTTGGCGGTGAAGTCATCTCCGGTTTTTGAAAATATATCCAGCACTTGCCGGGCATGTTGCCCATAAGCGATGTCGCGCGTTACGGTGATGTCCTGCCTGGGCGATACCGATATCAGGGGGGCATAGGCCTCTTTGATGATCTCGCTGTAGTGGCGAATATCTGTGTGCCACTTCGGGCCTACATTCCTTAACAAGTTGTCTATCGCACTACGATGGTTTGGCATGGGTCGAGCCTATAAAAATCGATGGATCACAGGTCGATTGGTCATATCGAAAGCTGCGGTGCGGCGTTGCCCGTTGGCGTACGCATGGCTTCTATCAGGACGCGCATCTCTTCGATGCTCGCCAGTCGCGGGTTCATTTTGACTTGCCCGCTACGCATGGCTGCCTGGGCCACTTTCTCGCGGTCGTCAGCAGTGGGTACAAATTTGTCCAGGCTTATGTCAAGGCCGATGGCGTGGCGTAATTTGGCCAGCCCTTCAGCGGCGGTCTTGCCGCCAAAGCATTGCGCAACAACTGCCGCCTTGTCACCCATAGCGGCCTCGTTGTAAGCCGTTACAACGGGTAGCGCTAACGCGTTGGCCAGGCCGTGCGGTACATGGTGCAGGGCACCCAAGGGCGCAGCGAACGCGTGGGCCAGCCCCAGGTTGGCGCTGTTAAACGCAATAGCGGCTTGACATGATGCCACCAGACACCAGGTACGCGCCGCCAGGTTGCCAGGGTCTGAATAGGCCACAGGCAACCACTGGCCCAGCAGGCGCATGGCCGATTCGGCAAACGGGTCGCTCATCACCGACGCAGCCTTTGAGACATACGCTTCTACCGCGTGCGTTACCGCGTCATAGCCAGACGCTGCGGTCACTTGTGCGGGGGCTGATGTTGACAAGCTCGCATCGAGCAGCGCAATGTGCGGCGTCATGGCTTGCGAGCGAAAAATCAGTTTTATCTCAGATCCGGTTTTGCCTGCAACGGCTGACTCAGACACTTCGCTGCCTGTGCCCGAAGTGGTTGGTACCGCCACCAAAATACTGTGGTGCTCAAGAAAAGATTTACCAAAACCAGACACCGATTCGGCCGTGCCGGGGTTAGCCAACAGCAGCCGCGCAACCTTGGCGGTGTCCATGGCCGAGCCGCCGCCAATGGCGACTACAAAATCAGGATCGGTGGCAGTCATGGCGCTGGCGCAGGCTTCGATGCTGGCGGTGTCTGGCTCATGGCCGGGCACGAAGTGAAAGACTGGCTCACTGCCAGTTGCATCGCGCAGCAATGCGGACACGCGGCTGGCTACATCACCGCCTTGAAAGTAGCTGTCCATCACGACCACGCAGCGGGTTGCCTTGAACTCTTTGCCCAGCGCGGTGAGGGTGTCGAGCGCGTTCACGCTACAGACTATGCGCCGGTTGGAGTGAACGAAGGTAAATGGAGTTGGGTTGGTGGTCATTACGTTACTGCTTGATGAAGTTTTTATGAAATGTCCATGATGACGCTTTTGTGCTGCAGGTAGGCATCCAGGCCTTCAATACCCAGCTCGCGCCCATAGCCGCTTTGCTTGTAGCCTCCGAACGGTGTTTCAATGCCAATCACCGCAGGCGTATTGACAGAGACCGTACCCGACTCAATTTTGGCAGCGAGCTGATGCGCTCTCGCCAACGATTTTGTCCACACGGTTGCCGCGAGTCCGTAATCGGAGTCGTTGGCAACAGCGATGGCTTCTTCCAGTGTTTTGACGCGAATTACTGTGAGCACCGGGCCAAAGATTTCTTCGCGCGCAATCTTCATGGTGTTGCTGGCATGGTCAAAAACAGTAGCTTCTACAAATGGGCCGTCCACACCGTCGGGTGCGCGCCCGCCGACCAGCAGCTTTGCCCCTTGCGCGACGCCTGATTCGCAGTAGCTCAAAATCTTTTGTTGTGCGGCACGATTAATAACCGGGCCCAAAGTGACGGTCGAGTCCATGGGGTTGCCGACTTTTAACAACTTGGCACGCGCCACTATTTTTTGCACCAGCTCGTCTGCAACCGATTCCATCACGATGCAGCGCGTACGCGCTGCGCACTTTTGCCCGGCATGGCCAAAGGCACCTGCGGCTGTGCCGATGGCGGCCTTGTCTATGTCTGCATCGTCGCAAATCACCGCAGGCGACTTGCCGCCCAGCTCCAGCGTCACGCGTTTGACCGATGCCGCGGCCGCTGCAGCCACTTGAATGCCGACTTCGGTAGAGCCGGTAAATGACACCTTGGCCACGTCCAGGTGTGTTGCCAGCGCCATGCCAATCGTACGACCCGGCCCCGGCACCACATTGAACACCCCGGCCGGAAGACCGCTACTGACCGCGAGTGATGCAAATGCCAGCGTACTGAGCGGCGTTTCACTGGCGGGCTTCACCACCACCGTGTTACCCGCAGCCAATGCGGGTGCCAGCTTCCACAGCATGAGCAGCAGCGGAAAATTCCACGGCAGTATCAGGCTGCACACGCCGATGGGTTCGCGCCGCACGTAGCGGTGCACGGTCGCGCCACTGGCCACCACACGGCCATCAAGCCGCTCAGCACAGCCCGCAAACCAGCGCAAGGTGGCCACACCCGAGCGAATGTCCAGCTCGGCATCTGCGATGGTTTTGCCGCCGTGGTGCGACTCCAGCGCTACAAATTCTTTGAAGTGTGCTTCAAGGCTAGTGGCCATCGCCATCAAAATTTTCGCGCGTTCGGCAGGAGCCTTGCCAGCCCATGCGGGCATCGCGCTCTTGGCAGCTTGCAGGGCTTTTTCAACGTGCGCGGTCGTTGCAGAGCCGCACTCCATGATGTGCGCACCATCGGCTTTACCGCAGACCGCGATGCGGTCTGATGTCGCCTCAAATTTGCCACCGATGTAGATGCTGGATGGCGGAATATCAGCGAGCAGCGCTGCGTAGTCTGAAGGGGTGTAAGTTGTAGTCATAAAAATCCATCTATAAAAAATCAGGCACCCAAAAATGCGCTTGTCAAATCACCCGATGCCAGCAGCTCGCGTGACGGGCTGGACTGAATCATTCGCCCGAGCTTGATGACGTAAGCCCGGTGTGTTACCGACAGTGCCTTATGCACGTTTTGTTCGGCAATCAACACCGCCGTGCCGGCGGCTGTGATGTCGGCAATCCGGTTTAAAACTTCCGTCATCAAAAGCGGCGATAGTCCAAGTGATGGTTCATCCAGCAGCAACAGGCGAGGGCGCAGCATGAGCGCGCGGCCTACAGACAGCATTTGCTGCTGCCCGCCAGACAGTGACCAGCCCATCGCCTGAGCCTTCTCACGCAGCGCCGGAAAAATGTTGTACACCTCTTCGGCCCGCGCCTTGCCACGGTCGCGGTCATTGCTGGCGACCAACAAGTTCTCGTGTGTGGTCAGGCCCGGGAAAATCCGGCGTCCCTCGGGTGAATAACCAATACCGATTGCGGCCCGACTGGACACCGCCTTGCCTGACAGGGGCTGGCCGTCAAAACTTACCTCGCCTGACGCGCAGGGCAACATGCCCATAATGCATCTCATCAGCGTGGATTTTCCCGCACCGTTGGCACCTACCAGCGCCACAGCCTCAGCCTGGCCTATCTGCAAGCTCACACCGCGCAGCGCTTCAATTTGCCCGTAGCGTGCCACCACATCGGTTACTTCAAGCAGAGGTGCGCTCATGCGGTTGCCTCTTCAGGTGCACCAAGGTAGGCTGCAATTACCAACGGGTGGTTTCTGATTTCCAGCGGCGTCCCCTCGGCAATCAGCTCGCCATGATCAAGGCAGGCTATGCGCTGTGCCAGTGGCATCAAAAACGGCATGTTGTGTTCAATCACCAAAATCGACAAACCGTTTTTTGCAAACGCGCGCAGGCGGTCGGCCAGGTCATGTTGCTCGCTTTCGTTCAGCCCGGCTGCGGGCTCATCGAGCAGCAGCAAGCGGGGCTCAAGTGCCAGGGCGCGGGCTATTTCAACCTTGCGTTTGGAGCCATAAGGCAGCCCGCCCGCCAGTTGGTTGGCAACCAGGTCAACTCCCAGCGCGTGCAAAATAAACATCGCGTTTGCTCTGGCGCGCTTCCATGCGGGGTCGTGCCAGCCCGCACTGGCAGCTTGCACCAGGCCCGCATTCTCGAACCCGTAACGCGCAACCGCCACGTTGTCGAGTACCGTCATCTCGTCGACCAGATTTATGTTTTGAAACGTTCGCGCCACCCCGCTGCGGGCGATTTGAAAGCTGGGTCTTTTGCTGATGTTGTCGCCCAGCAAAAATACGCCCCCTGCTTCAGCACGGTAAATGCCGGTGATGATATTGAGCATGGTCGTTTTACCGGAGCCATTTGGCCCGATCAAGCCAAAAATTTCGCCTTGCGCAATGCTGAAACTCACACCGTTCAGCGCCCGCACGCCGCCGAAGCGTTTGTGAATATCCTTGACCTCCAGCAGAGGCTTGCCTTGGGTGGCTTTTATACGCTGCACGTGCAATGCCGGGGTAAGCGCGGCGGCAGCGGGCAAGGCCTTGGGACGCTCTGGCCACAGCCTGGCACGCAGTTGCTCCAGCAGGCCAATCAACCCTAGTGGCGCCACCACAATCATCACCAGCAGCGCAACGCCGTAGGCAATCAAATAGTATTTTTCCATCGCCCTGAACCACTCGGGCAGGTTGATGATGAGAATCGCCCCGAGAATAGCGCCTGCAATGTGCGTACGCCCACCCACCACGGTGATGGTCAGGCAGGCAACCATGATCGGGAACTCCAGCGCCTCCACCGATACAACCTTGATCGTGTGCGCATACAGCGCCCCGGCTGCGCCGGCAAACAGGGCAGACAGTAAAAACATGGCGTAGCGCAGGGCGGCGGTATCAATACCTATGGCCAGCGCTGCAACCGGGTTTTCACGTGAGATCGTGAGCGCCGCGCCATACAAGCCACGCGTGATACGCCACGACAAAAATGCGCCCGCGACCACAAAGCCCCACACCACCGCCATGATGCCGTAGCCCCTGGACGCCTCCATGCCCAAAAACTTCAAGGCGGGAATGCCCGACAAACCATTTGAGCCGCCCGTCACTTCTTGCCATGCCACTGCAATCAACAGCAGCACCTGGCCAATGCCCAGCGTGGCCAATGCAAAGTAATGCGACTCAAGGCGCAGCACCGGTGCAGCAATAATCGCCGCCAGAACAATCGGAACCAGCGCCGATAACAGCAAGGTGTATTCAGCGCCCCAGCCGTAACGGGTTGATAGTATGCCGGTGACGTATGCGCCGACTCCGAAAAATGTCCCTTGCGTCAGCGCCAGTGCGCCCACGTGTCCAAAAATGAATTGGTAGCCCAGCGTCAGCAGCGCGTAAATACCAACGATGGTGAAAATGCGCATTTGATAGGCCGAGGTCATGGTAAACGGCCATACCGCCAACAGCACCACGCACACGATGAGCAGCGGCCTTATGCCCGTTTTGCTCCAATTGAGCGTTTGTGCGATGCCGCTCATACGCGCTTTTGCACCTTTTCACCGAACAAACCTTGCGGCCTGAAAAACATGATGCAGAGCAGGCCTATATACAAAACGATGGTGGATGTGGTTTGGGTGAACAGCAACGGCGCAATGTCTTTGAGCGCCGGAATCAGCACTGGCAGCGACGGGTAGACCACCTCAAACAGCGCAATGATGAGCGCGCCGCACAGCGCACCAGGCAGGCTGCCCCAACCGCCAATCGTGACGGCGATATAGGCTTTGAGGATGTAGTTGGAGCCGTCGGTTGGTGATGTAAAAAAGGTATTGGAGAGCATCAGGCCTGCGGCACCCGCAAGCGCCGAGCCAATCGCGAAGGTAAGTGCAATCATGCGGTTGACGCGAATGCCCAGTGCTTCGGCCATGGGTCTGTCTTGCGCGGTTGCGCGCAACTTTCTGCCGATACCGGTGCGGTTAAGCAGGTAGTACTGCGCACCAATCAGCACCAGCGCGACCACAATGATGGACAGCGCCTGCTGACTGATGGTCACTTCGCCGAATGCCAGTTGCCCCTCGCCCAGTAGCGCGGGCCCTTTGCGGGGCTCGGCTCCCTGCACCGCGTTGATGGAATTTTGAAAGACGATGCCGATGGCGATGGTTGAAATAAACACCGACACGGGCGGACGATCCTTAAGCGGGAAATATGCAAACCACGAAAACACAAAGCCCAGCAAGGCCATCAGTGCCATGACCAGTGGTAGCAGCAGTGCGCCCGGAATATTAAAAAAACCGTGCAATGCAATGGCCAGGTAGGCACCCACCATCACCATGTCACCGTGCGCAAAATTAACCGCGCTGGTGGCGTTGAGGATCATCACGAACCCCAGTGCGAGCAGGCCATAAGCGGCACCTAACGCCAGCGCGTTAAGGCTGATTTGAAGAAGCATTCAGCAAGCGGCGTGTAGTCAGTGCTGCAATCTTGCAAAAGGGCAATCAGTCATACCGCTTGGCAATTTTGGGAGTGCGGCTTTTGTCGTCATAGCAAATGATGACCGCAGAGTTCGCCATATTGCCTTTGGCATCGGCCTTGTAGGTCATAGCCAGGCCCTTGTAGCTGTTGGTCGATAGCGCTTTGCGCATGTCTTCAGGGGTTTTTGCGCCCTTTAATGCGGCGTTGATGACCATGGAGGTGGCATCGTACTGGCCAACCGCAAAACCATCAGGCTCGGTTTTGAACTCGGCCCGGTACTGGGCTAAAAAGTTCGCCATATCGGCAGACCCGCCGGCCAGTGGCGATGCATTGGTTTCAGCGCATACACCTTTAAGTTCAGCCGGCTCCAGCAGGGCTGCGGTTGAAGGCTGGCTCATTCCTGAACCCGCAACTATAGGCAGGTTGAGTTTTGC
The DNA here is from genome assembly GCA_038226155.1 of Burkholderiales bacterium. Taxonomy (GTDB): domain Bacteria; phylum Pseudomonadota; class Gammaproteobacteria; order Burkholderiales; family Burkholderiaceae_C; genus Polaromonas. The sequence continues at coordinate 31,699 of JBBRQQ010000019.1, read as the reverse complement.
AGCAGCCGCCTGTTTGATAAACAATGCTGAAGGGCCACCGTGCAAATGGATCATCACCACGTCGGGGTTGGAGGCCTGCACTTTTCCAATTACCGCCGACATGTCTTTGACTGACACGTCCAGCGCTTCTTCCATCACGGGTGTGAGGCCGATTTTTTTCAACTGCTCGATGATTTGGGCCCGGCCACCCTGGCCATACGCAGTGGTTTGGTAAACCAGCGCGATGCGTTTTTTCTTGAGTTCTTCTGTCACGTAGCGCACATGTGCCGCTTTGGCTACCGCGTCACCGGGGAAGAAGCGAAACACATAGGGGTTTTGCTTTTCGGTGATGTCAGCAGTGCCAGACACCGTTGTCAGCGGTATTTTGTTTTCAAGTGCAATCGGCATCATGGCCAGCATTTGAGTGCCCAGCATTGATGCTGCAATGGCGACGGGTTTGCCGCGCGACAGCGCACGTTCCAGTGCAGTGGTGGCACCTTCCGGGGAGGAACCGGTGTCGGTTACGCTGGAATTGATTTTGATACCCGGTGGCGCGTTTTTAATCGCCAGCAAGGCGCCGTTGCGCTGGCTTGTACCTTCAAGCGATAAAAATCCAGTCACCGGTACCAGCACCGGGATGGTTATCTCGGTCTGCGCCAAGGCCGCTGTGGGCGCGGTAAACGCCGCTATCAAAACATAAGCGTAGTTGCGGGAGAAAGTGGCGCGAATACCCATGATGACCTCCAGTCGTTGCGTTGCGAAATACCCGTCGAAACAGCGAATAAATTGTTTTCAGAAAAGCTAGTGCGTTAAAACGGACGCGACATTGTCAATTTCAGGAATTTCCGGAATCTCGACACCGTAAGGCGCCACGTCCTGGCGAATTTTTTCCACGCCGCTTCTAATGATGTCAATTTCCATATCGGGGTGGGTCGCTCCAAGGCCGTACTCAGCAGCCAAGGCGCGGTTACGACCTGAAAGCTCACGTTCTCTGGTGGGTAAATTGACCACTGCATAAACACCGTTTAAAAGACTGCCACGCAGCTTCTTTGCAAATTTCGCGCCAATGATTCGTTTTTCTTCAGCGCCAAGGTCTTCAAAAAAGCGGCGCATGATGATTCGGCCAAACTGTATGTGGCGCGCCTCGTCGCGCAGCACCAGTGTGCAGGCATCCTTGATGGATTTGAAGCGGGCATTTTCGTAGCGCGCCTGAAGCAGTTCACCCGATAGTTGCTCAAACAGCGTGTTGACTGAAAGGCCTGCAAAAAAGCTCATTTGTTTTTCATCGCGCTCGTCGTGAAAACGTGGAATGACTTGCTGAAAGTAGTCTGCCTTGGGCATCGGCTGATACCCGCCCAGTGCGTTGGCAATGCGAAAGCTCACCTCGTGATGCCGAAACTCTTCAGCAATAAAGTTGGTGATGTGCTGCTTGATCTCAAACGGCTGGTGACCAAAAATCGCCTCACGCAGGCGTTCCGCACCATAAGGCGTTGCGCCATGCTCCATCCAGGCGCGCAAACTCCACCACTCTGCGCCAGCGGCGCGCACTTCGGGCGGTAGCTCGGCGCGTTCCAGGTCGCTGTAATCAATGTCAGTGACCGGATCCCAGGCGAGCTTGCGGGCCTGCTCGCACAGGCGCCAGACTTCGGGGTACTGCACATCAGACACCACCGGGTAGGGGTTGGGTACGGTCATCAGCTCTTCGAGCATTGAGGCTTGCATGTCTTTTCTCCTGAGTAACACGGCTCTAAAGATATCGGGGATCGGAATAGTTCGGGTAATTTGAAAAATCCCGATAAGGGGCTAAACTTCAAAAAAAATAATTCGCGAACATTTGTTCGTAATCTAAGCACTCTCATAAATCATGTCAAGCAAAAAGCAGTCCACAGCCGAAGAAAAGCCCCGTACGGAGCGTTTGGAGTCGCTGGAACGGGGTTTGCGCGTGCTGGAGCTCTTTGGGCAGGGCAAGGAAAGCCGGTTTGCGATGATTGAGGTGGCTGACGAGCTGGGTATTACCCGCGCATCAGCGCTACGCATTTTGGCAACGCTCGAAGATATGGGCTATGTGCGGCTGGAAGGGCGCGCTTATGGCCTGACACCGCGTGTACTGGCGCTTGGGTATTCCTACCTCGCCTCGCTGGGTTTCAGGGCCATTGCCAGACCCATACTGGAAGACCTGGTTCGGGTCACCAAAGAAACGGCTTCTATCGGCGTGCTGGACGGCGCTGATGTGGTTTATGTTGCGCGTGAAGAGGCGCGACGTCTGATCCGGATTGACCTGAACGTCGGTAGTCGGCTTCCGGCGTACCTCAATTCCATGGGCCGGGTATTGATGTCAGCGCTGCCCGATGCGGCGCTCGATGCGCAGATGCGTGCGGTTAAGTTGACCAAACTAGCTTCCCGTACCGTGGCGGACAAGCGGCAACTCAAAGCGCGTATCGTGGAGATTCGCAATGCGGGCTATTGCTATATCGACGGTGAAGTCGATGACCGCATCGCGGGCTTGGCGATGCCACTGGTTGACCGTGATGGCAAGGTGATTGCTGCGCTCAATTTAAGCTTGGGGTTTGGTCGCCACGGGCCAAAAGAAGTCGAGAGAAATTTGATTCCGTTGCTGCGAAAAGCCGCGCAAAAAATCAACGCCGTACTGCATAACGATGTGCCGATTGCTTAAAAGCCCGGCGCACAAAACTTATGGTCGCAGCGGGGAGGGCTGGGTTTTTTCGTAACCCACCGGCATGATGCTCTCGGAGGAGAGCTCTTTGTCACGGATGGCAAAAAGACTTTCCAAGTCCCGGTTGCGGGTTTCTACTTCGTCATCAGCGGTAGATTCAAAGCGCGCCAAGGGTACGGCTATCGCTGGCGTAGCCGTCTGCACGGTGGCAGGCAAGTCATCAGGCATCAGCGACGCTAACAGCGCGGCTGACACCGGAGCTTCCTGTTTTTTAATGGTGTCTTGCCAGTACGCTTTTTCGGGCAGCGTCTGGTAGGGACAGGTATCGCCAAGCTCAAGCTGCCAGGAAATGCCATGCGACCACGACGACGAATTGGAGTCGAATCTTTCGATATCCGCCATCAGTGTGTTCTGAAACGCGAAGGCGTAGTCCATCAAACGGGGATCCCAGTGTTTGACGATCAGCCTTAAATGCATGCCCGGACCCCTGGTGCGGCTGGAAACTGAAAAAGTCTGGAACGCAATCCATTCAGGAGGTATACCGCTATGACGCAACAGATTGCGCAGCATGACCTGTATCAGCTGGCGGCGGGTGGAGTGTTCGGAGTCATCAAAAGGTGACTGAGAATGGTCGCTGTTTGACAAATGCGACGATGCCGCGTCAGGTCTCGCGCCACGAAAGAAATTGGTTAAAAAATTTTTCATAAACTAGTGAAAAGCTTACCGCCAGTACCGTTTAAGCCTTCGTTTGCTGCCAATAACCGTATCGCCCGGTATGTCTCGCGTACCTGTTTGAGCGCCGTTATCGCGATATTAGCCAAATTTGCGAACGGATGCCAGTCAATGCAGAATTTTTTTTGACTTGTACTGTTCTGTTTCCCGGCCAATGCGTAGCTTAAGCAATACTGGCACGTTGAGTATTGGACGCTGTCACACACCTGCAGGCTGTGCTGGCAAGCAGGTTTGTACCAGCGCGATTGGCCGGTCTGTGATAACTTGCAGCTCCATTGAGAAAAATAGGGAGAGACAGTTATATGTTCAATTTAGATCTGCCGACACCGGCTTTCCGGCAAGATTGATAGGCGGCTCCCATGAATTTGAAAGACAACGCTGGTTTTGCCACACTGCTTGAGCGCTTGGGCGCGCTCACCCCCGAGCGGCTGCTGGGTATGCGCTGCGGTATTGAAAAAGAAAGCTTGCGCACCCAACCCAGCGGTAATTTGGCGCTGACCCCGCATCCGGCCGCACTGGGGTCGGCCTTGACGCACCCGAGCATCACCACCGACTTCAGCGAGTCACAGGTGGAATTGGTCACCGGCGTGCACAAAACCGTTCACGCGGCGGTTGAAGAGCTGACGCGCATCCACCAGTTCACTTACTCGACGCTTAAGGCTGCGGGCAACGAAATGCTTTGGGTATCAAGCATGCCCTGCGGATTGCCGACTGACGAGACTATTCCGGTTGCGCGTTTTGGCTCGTCCAACGTCGGCCGAGCTAAAAGCGTATACCGGCTGGGTCTGAGTCACCGCTACGGTCGGCGTATGCAGACGATATCGGGGATTCACTACAACTGGTCTTTTCCGGGAGTTAGTAGCGAGCAGTATTTTGGGTTGATCCGCAATTTCCGCCGGCAGGCTTTTTTGCTGCTTTACCTGTTTGGTGCCTCACCAGCGGTATGTTCGACTTTTGTTGCAGGTCGCCAGCACGAGCTGCAAGCACTTAACAAAGGCACCATGTACATGCCGTACGGCACTTCGCTGCGCATGGGACGCCTGGGCTACCAAAGCGACGCCCAGGCATCGCTGGCGGTCAGCTACAACAGTCTGGACGGTTACGGCGCATCGCTTCAAGACGCGCTCACCCGGCCTTACCCGGCGTATGAAAAAGTCGGCATTCTCAACCCCGGTGGCGACTACAACCAGCTTGATACCTCGTTGCTGCAAATTGAAAACGAGTTTTACGGCACCATTCGTCCCAAGCGCGTCATCTTTCCGGGCGAGCGGCCCTTGCATGCCTTGCGTGAGCGCGGTGTTGAATATATTGAAGTGCGGCTGATGGATCTGGATCCTTTTGTGTCTGTCGGAATCACGGCGCAAACCATGCGCTTTCTCGATGTCTTTTTGCTGCATTGCCTGCTGAGCAGTAGCCCGAACGATACGTCAGAAGAAATAGCCGCATTGGCGCGCAACCAACACCGCACAGCGGCGCGTGGACGGGAGCCAGGCCTTATGCTCGAAAGCGGCGGAGCAGAAGTTATGTTGACCCATTGGGGCGCAGACATCTTGGCGCAATGCGCGCCGATCGCGGACGCACTGGACGCAGCGCATGGCCACAAGCTCCATAGCGAAGCGCTGGCCTCTGCAAGTGCCGCGCTGATGAACCCCGATTTGTTACCGTCTGCCCGTGTACTGGCCGCCATGGCCCAGGGGTTTGATAACTCGTTTGTCAAATTTGTGCGAACGCAGTCGGAAAAGACGCGCGACAGTTTTAACAGCCTGCCGTTTTCAAAAGAACAGCAGGCGCACTTCGCAGCACTCAGTCTGCAGTCGCTGGAAGACCAGAAAAAAATTGAGGCCGCAGACACCATGCCGTTCGAGGTTTACCGCCAGCAATACGTCGCTGCAGAACGGCTGGGCATTCCAAAGCGTCAATTGGTGGCTGTTTGACTGTTTTCAGATGGATTTTGAAGCTTTTCGGCCATTTTCAGGACCAAAAAATGGCCGTAAGCCAATAAGCACGGGTGTGACCAGCTATTGAATTTGTAGCTACTTCATACGCCGCCGTGCATACAAGCCCAAAAACGCGATACCCAAAACCAGTGCAAACCAGCCGACCAGTGACGACTTGGCGACGATACCCTGCATACCGGGTGAGGTGATGAAGTAGGGCGATACCAAAACTCCCCCACCGATAAGCGTCAACATAACGCCCTTGATGGCCAGCTCGTTGTTGGCCTTGTCGGCCTTAAGCTTGATGTGGCTGTTGTTCGGTTTTTGGGTGGGGGCATCTGGTAAAGGCATGGATTATTTTCGCTGATCTGAACGCCCCTGGAATAGCGTCGTATTGGTTAAGCGCTGACTTTGAGCTGTTTGAGTAGCTCTTGCGCCGCTGGCGCGGACGAGGCCGGGTTTTGACCTGTTATCAAATTGCCGTCAACCTGCACAAATGGTTGAAAGTCTGCTGCCTTGCTGTATTGCCCACCGTTTTGTTTCAGCATGTCTTCAACCAAAAACGGCACGACTTTGGTAAGCCCGGCAAGTGCCTCTTCAGTATCGGTAAAGCCCGCTACCTTTTTCCCTTTAACCAGCGGCTCACCTTCAGGCGTTTTGGCGCGGAGTAGCGCACCCGGGGCGTGGCAAACCAGGGCCACAGGCTTGCCGGTGGCGTACAAGGTTTCAATTAATTTGATGGAGTCTTTGTCGTTGGTCAAGTCCCACAGCGGGCCGTGGCCGCCAGGGTAAAAAACGGCGGTAAATTCGTCAGCATTGACCGTGGACAGCTTTTCGGTATTTGCCAATGCTTGCTGCGCAGCTTTGTCTTGCTTGAGGCGCTTGGTCGCTTCGGTTTGCGCGTCTGGTGCATCGCTTTTGGGGTCAAGCGGCGGTTGCCCGCCACTGGGCGATGCCAGGGTAACGACCGCGCCAGCGTCTTTAAAAACATAATATGGTGCCGCAAATTCTTCTAGCCAGAAGCCAGTTTTTTTGCCCGTGTTGCCGAGTTGGTCATGAGAGGTTAAAACCATCAGGATGTTCATGGGAGCTCCTTTTGTGTCGAGGGGGGGTAATTGCACTGTCGAGAGACAGCTTGACTGACATTGATGACAAGTCAGGAAAGCTTCGGTATGGTTGGTGTGTAAGCCATAGTCGCATCTTGAAAGTGCTCGCAGCGTTCACAATCGCTACTGGCTTTTACGTTAAGCCCGAGCTAAAGCAAACAAAGAAAGAATATTGCGAGATGGCAATTCAATGGTTTCCCGGTCACATGCATTTGACCAAAAAAGCGATTTCCGAACGCATCAAGGAAATTGATGTGGTGATCGAGTTGCTGGATGCGCGCCTGCCCGGCTCCAGCGCCAACCCGATGCTGGCTGAACTGACAGGTCATAAACCTGCGCTGAAGGTGTTAAACAAACAAGATTTGGCTGACCCAGCCGTCACGCCGCTGTGGCTGGAGCATTACAACGCCCTGAGCGCCACGCGCTCGATTGAGCTGGATGCGAGTGAAACCTCACCTGCCAGGCGTTTGATTGACGCTTGCCACGCCCTCGCGCCGACACGCGGCAGCATGGTCAAGCCCATGCGGGTGTTGATTTGCGGCATCCCCAATGTGGGCAAGTCCACGCTCATCAATACGCTGACGGGCAAGCGCGCCACCAAAACCGGTGATGAGGCGGGTATTACCAAGGTTGAGCAACGGCTGGTGCTGGCCGATGGTTTTTATTTATGGGACACACCTGGCATGCTGTGGCCGCGCATTATCGTGGCCAAGAGTGGCTACAACCTGGCCGCCAGCGGTGCGATTGGCCGAAATGCCTTCAATGAAGAAGAAGTAGCGCTGGAGTTGCTGGACTATTTGATCAGGCATTACCCTCAAGCGCTTGAAGCACGCTACAAGGTGGAAATAAAACCCGACAGCACTGATGAGCAAATACTTCAAGAAATTGCTCGCAAGCGCGGTGCGGTGCTCACCAAAGGTCGCGTCAATCTGCAAAAGGCGGCAGAGATTGTTATTTACGAATTTCGCGCCGCCACGCTGGGCCGCATCTCGCTGGAAACGCCTGAAGAGTTTGCGCTTTGGCTGGCGGCGGGCAAGCTGCTTGATGCCGAGCGACAGGTGAAAAAAGACAAGATAGAAACCAGTCGGCTCATCAAGTTCAAGAAGATTCCGAGGCCCGACCGAGCGGCGCCTTCGGAAATCTGATTTACAGCGCTGCCTCAGTTTTTGCCCTTGCCTTTGCCTTCACCTTTGTGGGCCTGGCGATAGGCCTTGAGTTCGGCGCGCGAGAGCTGGCCGTCTTTATTGGTATCAATCGCGTCAAAATTCTTCGCAAGCCGTGGGCGGCCTTTGGCTTCTTCGCGCGAAATCATCTGGTCTTTGTTCACATCGAGGTCTTTCAGGCGGGGCCTGGCTTTGCCGGGCCCAGGAGTCGATGCGCCGGGTGCTCCTGCCGGTACTGGCAGCGGGGTCTGAGCGAAGGCGCTGACGGCTACCGCGCTGGCGATGACCAGAACGAGACTTGAGGCGAGTGTTTTAAGAGAGGTCTTCATGGGTAGCTCCTTGGTTAAAAAAACTGTTGTAAATCAGGTGCGGCGCATCAAGCCATCAAGCCGCATGTCCCATCGCGCACCGGGCAGCACATTGGCCAAAGCGGTGTCGCTGAGCGCAAAGCTGCCGCGCAGTACTTGTGCCAACACGGCGCGGTAATCGTGGTGGGCAGGTAGGTCGCGTGACTCGTTCAAGTTGCCGCGTGCCAAGCCTGTCCACTGGCCGTGCCAGCGCCCGCCATTGACACGGTTACCCAGCAGCCACATCGCGTTGCCGTAGCCGTGGTCCGTGCCTCTGGTACCGTTTTCAACGGCTGTACGGCCAAACTCGCTCATCACTACCACCACATCATTGGGCTCTGAAAAATCTTGCCGAAGCTGATTGATACCGCGCGCCAAATTACCTAAATTGTTGGCGAGCTGGCCCGTGGCGTTGCCCTGATTGGCATGGGTATCCCAGCCGCCGGCTGATAAAAAGCCGATGCGCAGGTTACGGTCGTTGCGCATCAAGGTGCCCAAGTGCTGCGCATCAAGCTGTAGGCCGACCGGATCTGCTGCGCCGTTGCTGGCGGCCAGCATTTGCGCGTTTTGTGCTTGCGCTGTGGCTGGTGTGCCGTCTTTGTCGAGCATGGCCATGTTTCGTTTGCCGTCCATCGCAAGCTTCTCGGTGCTGAGCTCTTGCGCGCTTTGCATCCGGCTACCCGCACCCTGGCGAAACGCTTCGCTGACCTTGTCATTGCCAGCGTACAAGTCCATCAACGCCTGCCGGGTTTTGTCGTTGGCCAGTACGCCGGTACGTTCAGCCGCCTGACCGCGCGGTATCAGCTTTACGAAGGCTTCGCCCGCCAATATGGCGGGATTGGCCTCGCCAACACCGATCGCGCTTGCCCCTCCCGATGTGGATACTGATGCACCAGTGCTTGCCACTTTATTCAGCCATCCTGGCGCGGCACTGCTTTTACCGCTTTGTGCAATTTCCATTTCATATTGCGCCGCAAAGTGCGAGCGGTTTGGCGCGGGAAGCCCAGCCGCAGGTACAAAGCCAAGCACACCCTGCTGCCACAAAGGCAGCAGTGGTGACAAGGCAGGGTGCAGGGCAAAGGTGCTGTCGAGTTTGACGGCAGTTTTATCAGTTCCGTCCGGCGCAGCAATCGCGATATTGGGGCGGCTGCTGTAATAGTTGGCGTCGCTGTAGGGCACGAAGGCTGACAGCCCGTCGTAAGCGCCGCGCAGCAGCACAACGATGATGCGGCCTGTTCCTTGCGCCTTCGCGCCCGAGGGTAGCGCTTGTGCCCACACATTCGGCATATGCAACGCGCCGAATGTGATGCCCGCGGTGGCTAATAGTTGGCGTCGTGAAAAATGTGTTGTTTGCATGGTGGTTGGCCTTAGTGCTTTGCTTTGCTTTGCTGTGCTGCGTGCTTATTTGTTCATGAAGTCCGGGCTGGCCAACATCAAACCGGTGCGGGCAGCGGGCTGTTCACGCGCAATGCGCTCACGGCTGGCAGGACTTAAAAAGTTTTGCAGGTAAGCGGGCTCAGGCATACGGCCACCGAGCGTAACGGCGTAGTCGGCGCGGCGCGTCAGCGCCTCGGGCGCAAGCCACGTGGCGGCATCGGTTTTGTATCCATCAGGTGTTTGCCAGCCGTGCATGGGCTGACCTGCTTGCGCTAAAAAGCCAAGCGACAGTTGAATATCGCGCCTGTCTTTCGCGCCACCGGCTGCCGTCAAGGCAGAGCAGGCAAAGTCCAGCGGCGTTTTAAACAGCGTGTTGTCGGCGCGCCAAAAATCAGGCGACGAGATCAAGGTGCGCATCACAATGCGCATATCACCTTGGGTTTGGGTGAAGGTGCTGGCTAGCCTGTCAACCAGCGCTTGTGAGGGTCTGTCAGACACAAACGTCATGGCCAGCCTGCGGGCGATGCGCTTGGCCGTGGATGGATGGCGCGCCAGCATGCGAATCGCGTCTTCGCCTTCGCGCATGCCGTCCGGGCGAAACGTTTTACCGAGTAAAACCTTGTCACCATCGTCGTGCAGGCGGGGTGCAAATCGAAAGCCTTCGCCTTGCTGCAAGCCCGTGGTCCAGCCCGTAAGGATGCGGGCCAACTCGCGCACATCTGCCTGTGCGTAGCCACCGTCAACGCCCAAAGTGTGCAGCTCCATCAACTCGCGTGCGTAGTTTTCATTGATACCGCGCACCGTACTTTGAGCCTGGTCCAGGTACAGCAGCATGGCCGGGTGGTGGGCGCTGGCCAGCAGCAAGTCTTCAAATTTGCCGAGGGCGTTGGCGCGAATCACGTTTACGACATAGTGACCTACAAACGGGCGTACCGGGCCTTTGGCGACGTAAACATTGAGATGGTTAAACCAGAACTCGGTCATGCGCGAGAGCAGGGGGTTTTCCATCGCCGGGTCGCTGCACGACATCAGGCGCCAAGCTGCCGCGGTTTGCTGCATGTCGCGGCTAAAGCCTTGTGCGTCCGCAACATTGGCTGTGTTGGCGGCATTAGCTGAGGGCATCGTCGACCCTGAATTTATTTTAGCGGCTTGCTCGCGGCTGGTTTTTCGCGCTTCGCGCTCGGCAGAGAAGTCGCGAGCTATGTCGTTCAGTGGTGCGTTGAAGCGCGAGAGCTCTGCTGGAATCTGGGGCGGGCGCTGGCTTGCGCTGTAGGCGGCATCAATTTGCTGCAGTGCCCAAGCCCGGGGGTCGAGCTCTGCGGATTGCGCGGTAGCTGCGGTGGGGCCGTAGCCCAAGCGCGATGTGGCTCGCCAGGCACTGGCTTGTTTGCTGCTGTTGGCGTCAATCTGGGCCGTCGCGTCACCGCTCGCCAACGCCAGGCACGAAAGCGTAAACAATATGAACGCTGGCGTTGAGTGGCGCTTTACGCGACTGGTTTTTTGTAGTTGTTCGGCTGGCATCAAGGTCTCCAGTGTTTCTAACAGGCGATAGCTTGGCAGGTGTAAGCCATTGTCCAACGTGTGGGCGCCAGACTTGGTTGTCAGCTTTACAGACCTTTACTGTCGAGCTGGCTTCATAAAGCGCGAAAAAAACCTGAAAAATGGCTATAGCCTAATAAATACGGGAACGAGCAGCTATTAAAAAAGTAGTAAATAAGATCTTGCGGTGATTGCCGGCTAGGGTAATTACCAGCCTGTGGGCTGGTTGGTTGAAGGCCATCAATAATGCAACATACTCCAAAAGCTTGGTCGATCAAACTTTCGCGATACACATCCATGACATTTACTACCTTGAGTGCACAAGACCTTGATGCCGCCACCGCTTACCGGCTGTTGACTGGCATTGTGGTGCCGCGGCCCATCGCCTGGGTTACCACCATCAATGCGCAAGGTGTTGTCAATGCCGCGCCGTTTAGCTCGTACAACTACGTGGCCCACAGCCCGCCTATGGTGGCGATCAACATCAGCTCTCGCGCGGGCGAGAAAAAAGACACCGCGCGCAACATCGATGCGTCGGGTGAATTTGTCGTCAACGTCACCACGCTGGCCAATATGGAATTGATGCACCTGTCGTCTGCCGACTTTGCACCCGAAGAAAGCGAAACCACGCAACTTGGTATCGCTCTGCTGCCCAGCCGCCATGTACTACCACCTCGGATTGAGCTGTCGCCTATTCAAATGGAATGCCGCCTGCACCAAGCGGTGGTGCTGGGTGACATGAATACGCTGTATATCGGGCAGGTTGTCGCGTTTCATTTGTCAAGCAGCGTGTATGACGGCCGTTACGTGGACAGCGCCGCGCTGCAACCCGTAGGCCGTTTGGGTGGCCCGGTTTACGCAGCGATGGGCGAGCGGATAGTAAGGCCAGTGTTGCAAAGCCCGGCAGTGGCGGAGGCTACCAAGCCAGAATAGTTTTGACGCCTGCTGGCAATTTCAGTGCGCCGGGATCAAGCGTAATCGCTGACCGGCACACAACTGCAAAACAGGTTGCGGTCGCCGTACACGTTATCAACCCGGCCAACCGGTGGCCAGTACTTTGATTGCCTGGTTGATGCCAGCGGGAAGGCGCCGGTCTCGCGTGAATACGGCCTGTCCCAGTCTGCACCCAACAGGCTGGCCGCAGTGTGCGGCGCGTGCTTGAGCGGGTTGTTATCTTGTGGCCACTCGCCACCCTCGACTTTACGAATTTCTTCGCGGATCGCAATCATCGCGTCGATGAAGCGATCCAACTCTGACAGCGTCTCGCTTTCAGTCGGCTCTACCATCAGCGTGCCCGCGACGGGAAAGCTCAGTGTCGGCGCGTGAAAACCGTAGTCTATCAGGCGTTTGGCAACGTCTTCTGCGCTCACGCCGCTGGTTTCCTTGAGTGGTCGCAAATCGAGAATGCATTCGTGTGCGACATGGCCATTTTCACTGGCGTACAAAGTAGGGTAGTGGTCTTTAAGCCTTGAGCTGATGTAGTTGGCGCTCAGTATGGCGATCTCGGTTGCCTGCTGCAAACCTTCAGGTCCCATCATGCGGCAATACATCCAGCTAATCGGCAGGACGGCGGCATTGCCGAGCGGTGCGGCTGAAATTGCACCGACCCCGTTCACAGGTAAGCCAGCGGTAGCGTGACCGGGCAGGTAAGGCACCAGGTCAGCCACCACACAAACAGGGCCTACACCTGGCCCACCGCCTCCATGCGGAATGCAAAACGTTTTGTGCAAATTGAGGTGACTGACATCGCCGCCAAACTCGCCGGGTGCGGCTACGCCAACCAGCGCGTTCATGTTGGCTCCATCCACATACACCCGACCACCATGGCTGTGCACCAGTGCGCAGAGTTCTTTGACCTGTGTCTCAAATACACCGTGGGTACTGGGATAGGTAATCATCACGCAGGCTAATTTTTCGCTATGCTGCTCGCATTTGGCTTTCAGGTCGGTCATGTCCACATTGCCCCGCGCGTCGCAGGCCGTGACAACGACGCTCATACCTGCCATCTGCGCGCTGGCCGGGTTGGTGCCGTGGGCGGACGATGGAATCAGGCAAATATCGCGATGGCTCTGGCCTTTAGCTGCAAGATAAGCCTTGATGACCAGCAGGCCCGCGTATTCGCCCTGCGAGCCTGCGTTGGGCTGCAGGCTGATACCGGCGTAACCGGTGGCCTGGCACAGCCAGTTGCGCAACTGTTCGTCCAGCTCGCTATAGCCCAGCAATTGGTTGTGTGGTGCAAACGGGTGAATGTTGGCAAACTCTGGCCAGGTGACGGGAATCATCTCGCTGGTGGCGTTGAGCTTCATGGTGCAACTGCCCAAAGGGATCATGCTGCGATCCAGCGCCAGATCCTTGTCGCTCAAAGCCCGGATGTAGCGCAGCATGGATGTTTCACTGTGGTGGTTGTTGAACACTGGGTGGCTCAAGAAGTCGCTGCTACGGCGCAACTCGCTGGGGATCAACGGCTCCAGACCTTTTTCAAAATCGCTGATGCGCGGCAGCGCTTGACCGGGCTTGGCAAACACAGACCAGAGCAGTTCAACATCGGCGCGCGTGGTGGTCTCATCAAGTGCAACACACAGGTAGTCTTGATAGTAAATACGCAGGTTAGCGCCCATTTCACGCGCTCTGGCAGCTATTGATTCAGTAGCGCTGTCGGTTTTAAAGCTAAGTGTGTCAAATGCGCTATCGCCCCGCATCACGTAGCCCAGCGTTTTCAGTCCGTGCGCCAGGATGGCTGTGTAGCTGGCCACGCGCTGGGCTATGCGCTTGAGTCCTTGCGGGCCGTGGTAGACGGCGTACATGCTGGCCACCACGGCTGGCAGTACCTGCGCCGTGCAGATGTTGGACGTGGCTTTTTCGCGGCGAATGTGTTGCTCGCGGGTTTGCAGTGCGAGACGATAGGCGGGGTTGCCATGCACATCAACGCTAACGCCAACAAGGCGGCCTGGCATTGAGCGTTTGAACTCATCCCTACACGCCAGGTAAGCTGCATGGGGCCCGCCTGCGCACATGGGCATCCCAAAGCGCTGCGTGGTACCCACCACAATGTCGGCATCCCATTCGCCCGGTGGGCTGAGAAGCGTTAACGCCAGCAGATCGGCGGCAGCAATAAATGCCGCTTGCTTGCTGTGCGCAATACCAACGTCCGCGCGCAAATCATCAATACGTCCACTGGTAGTGGGGTATTGCGCCAGCACCGCAAAGTAGTCGCCCTGCAAAGCGGCATGCCACTCAGGTGCAGAGTTGGCCAGCAGCACGGTAATGCCTAGCGGCTGCGCGCGGGTCTGGATGACTTCAATCGTTTGCGGGTGGCAATCGCCCGCGACGACAAACACATTGCTTTTGTTTTTAACGCTGCGCTTGGCCAGCGTCATCGCTTCAGCTGCGGCGGTGGCCTCGTCCAGCATGGACGCATTGGCAATCGGCATACCCGTCAGGTCGCACACCATGGTCTGGAAGTTGATGAGCGCTTCCATGCGGCCCTGCGAAATCTCGGCCTGATAGGGCGTGTAGGCGGTGTACCAGGCCGGGTTTTCAAGAATGTTGCGCAAGATGACTCCGGGCGTGTGCGTGTTGTAGTAGCCCTGGCCGATAAAGCTTTTCAAAACCTGATTTTTTGATGCAATCGCCTTGAGTTGCGCAAGCGCTGCGGCCTCAGTCACTGCTGCCGGAATGTTCATGACCGTGCTACGTGCGATGGATCTCGGCACGATGCCGTCTATCAATTCCCGGCGAGAGCTGGCCCCGACGACGCCCAGCATGTGTACTTCGTCAAGCGCGCTGATGCCAATATGACGGGCAATGAATTCAGCGGAATTTTCAAGATCACTCAATGACCTGGCGGACTGCATCAACATGTCGCGATTCCCCTCAAGCCGAGAATGTGGTGTAGGTGGTCTCATCCATCAAGGCATCAAGTTGCGAGGCATCCGATAACCTGATTTTGAAGAACCAGCCTGCACCTAGCGGGTCGCTGTTGGCGAGCGAGGGATCGTCCTTGAGGGCCTCGTTTATTTCGATGATTTCACCGCTGACCGGCATGTACACATCGGCTGCAGCCTTGACGGACTCGACCACGCCGGCAGTATCTTTTTGTGCGAAAGTTGCGCCCACTGTCGGCAGGTCTACAAACACCACATCGCCCAATGCATCCTGCGCATGTACTGTGATGCCGACGGTTGCAGTTTCGCCGTCAATCTTGAGCCATTCGTGGTCTTCGGTGTATTTAAGTAGCATGGGGTTCTCCAAAAAAAGGGAATAAAAAATTCAACCGCGAAAGTAGTGGTTGGGAACGAAGGGCATGGCGCTGACCTGCATGGCCACCGGCTTGCCCCGCACGATGGCGTTTACTTTATTGCCGATGGCAGAAAATTCGGGTTTCACGTAGCCCATGGCCACGGGTTGGTTGACGGTGGGCCCTAGCAGGCCACTTGTGACTTCACCAATCGGCGCGCCACCCATGCTTTGCAGCTCGGTGTGGTCGCGCACCGGGATGCGCTCAAGGGCGATTAGTCCCACTCTTACGCGCTCGAGCAGCGACGGCTTATCAAGTTGTGCGAGTATTTTGTCTGCGCCGGGGAATCCGCCAGCGCGCGCGCCACCCGTACGGCGTACTTTTTGAATCGCCCAGTTCAGGCTCGCCTCGATCGGCGTTGTGGTCGTATCAATATCATTGCCGTACAAGCACAATCCAGCCTCCAGGCGCAGCGAGTTGCGCGCACCCAAGCCTATGGGTTTGACCTCTGGTTGCACGAGCAGGGCCCTGGCCAGAGTGTCTGCCTGCGATTCATGTACCGAGATTTCAAAACCGTCTTCACCGGTATAGCCGCTGCGTGTGAGAAAACAGTCGCAGCCTGCAACTTTGAACCGGCCACCCGTCATAAACACCAGCTTTTCAACGCCGGGCGCGAGGCGTTGCAGGGCTGTAACGGCCAGTGGCCCCTGTAACGCCATGAGCGCCATTTCCGGCATGGGAACAACATCGCAGCGTGCGCCGATTTTTTGCTGGATATGCGCGATATCGCCGACTTTGCAGGCACCATTCACGATCACAAAGATGTCACTCCCCCGGTTTACAAACATCAAATCGTCCATGATGCCGCCGTCATTGTTCAGCAGCAGGCCGTAACGCTGTTTTCCCGCAGGCAGGCCCATCACATCTACCGGAATGAGGGTTTCAAGTGCGGCAGCAGCGTCAATACCGACCAGCCGCAACTGGCCCATGTGCGACACGTCAAACAGTCCGGCGGCTGTGCGGGTGTGGTGGTGCTCGGCCATCAACCCGGCAGGGAATTGCACGGGCATCGAATAACCCGCAAACGGAACCATGCGCGCGCCAAGTTCTACGTGCAGATCATGGAGTGGCGTTTTTAATAGATCGGGTGGACTGGACAAAAGCGTTCTCCGGGGGGCAAACATGTTCCAGAGGGTTTTTGGCGTCTGAGCCCAATAACCCTCTGATCTGCCCCTGCTGTCCTTTGTACCTGAGAGATTCACCCGGCGATACGGGTTTGCTCCTTCGGTGGGCCATCATTTGAGAATGACCTCTCTCCAGTAGGGAACGCCTTGAAATGCGATGCAGTCAAAGGCGGTTGCCAGTCCTTTTGCCTGAGCGTTCAGCACACCATTGAGGGGGTGCATGCGCCTTCGGCGGTTCTTTCAAGAAGAACTCTCTCCTGACTGCAAAAGTGTAACGGAAATCAAATTGCGATCACTTCGCATAAACCAGATCACGCAAAAACAGCGACAGTTGCGGTACGTAGGTCACCACCATCAGGCAGGCCAAAATCACCAGAACGAACGGTAAGAGGTACACCACAATTTTGTCGAGAGAGATTCTGGCCACCGTGCACGCGGCAAACAGGTTCACGCCAAAAGGCGGTGTGATCATGCCGAGCGCCAGGTTGACGACCATGACCAGGCCAAAGTGCACCGGGTCAATGCCAAAGTGAACGGCTACCGGCGCAAGAATAGGCGCCAGCACAATGATGGCGGCACTGGTCTCAATAAACATGCCAATGACGAACAACGCGGCATTTACACCGAGCAAAAACAGGGCAGGAGATTGCAATACCGCCTCTAAGTATCGGCCAATCGCGTCCGGCACGCCCGCGCGGGTGATTAAAAATGCAAACAAACCCGCGTTGGCAATGATGAACATGATGACCGCGCTGGACAGCACTGACTTGCGCAAAATAATATACAAGTCAGGGATTTTTATCTCGCGGTAAATCACTATGCCGACAATCAGTGCGTAAAAGACCGCTACGGCAGAGGCTTCGGTTGGCGTGAAAATGCCGCCGTAAATGCCTCCCAAAATGATGACTGGCATCATCAGTGCCCAACTGGCTTGCCAGGTCGCTGCACCAAACTTCAAACGCCCATCGCCATCGTTTTTGCCCCAGCCTTTCCAGCGGCAATACAGGTGCACAAATAGCATCAAGGCAAAGCCTATGAACAGGCCTGGACCAAAGCCTGCAATGAATAGCTCGCCGATCGAGACTTCAGCGCTGACGCCATACAAAATCATCGGGATAGAGGGCGGAATAATCACACCAAGCTCGGCGCTGGTGGCTTGCAGCGCGGCCGCATAAGCTGTGGGGTAGCCATGCTTGATAAGCGCCGGAATCAAAATCGCGCCAATCGCAAAGGTGGTGGCAACGGATGAGCCAGAAACCGCAGCAAAGATCATACAGGTCAACACACAGGTCATGGGCAGGCCGCCCTGAACACCGCCGACGATGGACTTTGCAAATTCGACCAGGCGGCGCGAGATGCCCCCCGTTTCCATCAGGTTGCCTGCCAAAATAAAAAATGGAATTGCAGCCAGCGGGAATTTGTTGATACTGGAAAACATTTCCTTCACGGAAATCAGCATGTTGGCGTTGCTGGCTTGAATGCCGAGAATTGAGGCCAGGCCAATCGAGACCGCAACAGAAACCGTCAATGCAAAACACAGCACCATTGTGCTAATCATCACGATGCTCATTGCGCAGTCTCCAACTCGTTGCGCTGTGGATCAAGATAGTTGGCCACAATGCCCAACACGCTGAACATGGCTCCAACGGGCATGGCTACATAGCCCCAAAACATCGACAGCGACTCCAGACCAGCCATCGACTGCACCCGTCCGCGCAGCGAGTAGTCCCAACCCCACCAGATGATGATGGTGATGAGTGCCAGTGCAGCCAGGCAAACCACACCATCGAGCACGCGCTTGATCTTGGGCGGGCTCCAGCGGTACAGCACATCGACACTGACCATCGCCCCTTGGCGAAAAGCCATCGGTATGCCCATGAAAACCATCCAGATCAAACTGAGGCGAATCAAAATCTCGCTCCACTCTGCGGGCTGCTCCAGCACGAAGCGGGTGATGATCTGGAACATGCCCAGACACGATGCGATGACCAGCATCGCGCAAGCCACCCACATGGAGAACTGCGTGGTGCGCTGTTCGAGGTTGAGAAAGGTCTTTTTCATTGCTTCTTGTCGGTTTTTAGCATTAAAAAAGCCCGCCAACCCAATAAATACGGGCGCGGGCTGCTACTAAATAAATAGCATTTTTCTAAAAAGTTATTTAACCGCCCGAATCGCGTCCAAGTTGGCTTTGCCAAATTGCTTTTCAAACTCGGCGTTCACAGGGGCCAACATGGCAACAAACTTGGTTTTGTCCACGTTGTCGATAACCGTCATGCCTTTGGCGCGCAGCTCGGCTACGCCAGTGGCATCATCCGCATCAACGCGTGCGCGGTTGAGTTTGACACCTTCTTTGGCTGCATCAATAAAGGCCTGTTTGTCGGCTGCGGTCAGCTTGTCAAATGAAGCTTTATTCATCAAGAAAATGGCGGGTGAATATACGTGACCCGTCAAAGACAGGTGTTTTTGTACCTGGTCAAACTTGGCCGCCATGATGACTGACAGCGGGTTTTCCTGGCCGTCAACCGTGCCCTGTTGCAGGGCCGTGAAGACTTCCGGGAAAGCCATCGGTGTGGTCACAATGCCCAGGCCTTTGTACGCAGCAATGTGCACCGGGTTTTCCATCGTGCGCATTTTCAGGCCCTTCAAATCTTCAGGGACTTTGACGTCGCGCTTGCTGTTGGTCATGTGGCGTACGCCGTTCTCACCCCAGGCCAGCGCCTTGAAACCTTTGGTATCGAATTTTTTCAGCATGTCCTGGCCAATTGGGCCGTCTAGCACCGCGCGTGCGTGCGCTTTGTCGCGGAACAGGAACGGTACGTCCAGAATTTTGGTTTCAGGTACAAAGTTGGGGATCGGGCCGGTCGATGAGAACGCCAATTCCTGGGTGCCTAGCTGCACCGCCTCAATCGATTCGCGCTCGCCGCCCAGCGCGCCGCTGTAAAAGGTTTGAATCTTGTATCGGCCAGCGGTGCGCTTTTCAACTTCTTTGGCGAAGGTGTCAATAGCGATGCCTTGATGCGAATTTTGTGCGACTGAAATACTGATACGCATGGTGGTTTGCGCGCTGGCGGCAGCGACAAAACCCAACGAAAAGCTCAGGCCAATCAGTAGTTTTGAAAGTTTCATGAATGTCTCCGAAGTTGTTGTGAAGTCAGTGGGGCAAAAGCGCAATCTTCATTATTACGCCAGCTAGGCTGCTTGCGGACGCGGGTTTTCTCGCATGAATTCAGTAACGATGCCCTCAAAATCAGGGTCGGGTAGCAGCCCGAGCGCTTTGTCTCTGGCAGCGTCAATCACAGAAGGCCAGTTACCCACGATGTTGGCAATGGCTGCGTCGGGCGTCCAGTCGATAAAACCAGTGGCAGACTGGCCTGCGAGCTTTTCGAGGGCTTCCACCATAGCCCCAACCGTGGTGGTATTTCGGATCAATAACCCTGCCCGGCCTGCTGGTCCAGCATATCAGCGCGCCCGTAGTTTCAGCAATCGGTCTTGCGCAGCTGCAAGGTGCTCACGCAGTGTGTACCAGCGTTCGGAAAACTCGTCGGGTAAATCGAGTGCTACCACTTGCCTTTCAATCGTATCCAGGCGTTCGAGCAGATGTCTGAGTTCCATGGGTTGCTCGGTGGCCACGCTTTCCATTTCACTTTCAAGAAACTTCAAGTCACCATAGAAATGGTTGAGCTCCGCTACGATACGCCAGTCAAAGAGTTTTGGAATCCACGTCAATAGCAGTAGGGCGATAGCCAAAATTGGAGCGATCGCGTAGAGCAGAAGTTCTGCGCGTTGCGCAGTGCCGTAAAGAAACAGACTCTCTAGCCACGGACGATCACCGACGCTGTACGCCTTGGCTGTGGGCGACAGTGGGAAATCAGTGCCCCGAAAGCTGGGAAACTGCCCATGGCGCTGTAAAAAAGTTGGCATTTCGTGAATATCAATAGCCGCATTGAGCAGCGCCCGCTGTAGTGCCGGGTGCACGTTGGGACGTACCAGCAAATGGGTCTGAAGGGCAATCAGCGTCAGGTCGCGCGGCGGTAAATCGCCGCGAAATTCAATCGCGCCTTGCGGCAGCAGCATGGTGTGCAAGCGGCGGTCTCGCGCGACCAAAGCGCCAGCGTTTTCCATCCCGAGTAGTTGCACGTCGCTTTGTTCGGTTAAAAGTTGTACCACCGGTGCGTCTTTGCCAGCGGCTTCAAACAACAAGTCAATTCGCCCATCTATCAGCGCCTCGGCTGCACTCAAGCCGCCGAGTGGCGAGCCTGTCAAGGCCCCCTTGCCGTCCTCAAACTGATAGTCTGCCGCCTTAAGGCCCGCGTGCTCCAGCATCAGGCGAGCCGCTATGTGCGAGGCCGAGTTGCTGTGCCCCGCTACGACGCGTGCTCCTTTCGCGAGCGTCAGTGAGTTGGGCCGCCCCGCCGCAGCGAACGTCCACACGGGTTCTTGCCCAACCACTGCCAGTGCCTGCACCGCTTGGCCGACATTGGCATAAATGCCTTGTGCAAACCCGATAGTGGCTGCGCTGCTCGGGTCAAGCAACTGCTCAAGCGCACCACCTTGTGATTCTGAGTAAAGAATTTCAACATTGATACCTTGACGCTCCAATTGCTCGGCGTAGCGCTGTGCCAGCCGGGCATAGCCGTTCTGCAGTGACCCGGCCGCAATCACCACTTTCGCAGGTGGCAGCAGCTTCCAAATGCTGACTGACCACCACAACGCAGCGACGGTACAAAGCAACAGCGGTAGATAAAACAGCCATAGTCGCCGACGATAGAGCAGCAATAGTTTCATCGCCCGCGCATCCGGTATAAGCGTTGTCGCACAAACTCAATGTGCTGGTGCAGCGTGTAGCAACGGGCCATTAAATCCGGCGGGCACGTAAATCCGATGAGTGCTTTGTCGATGCCCTCAAGCCGCTGCGCGAAGCGGGTGAGATCAAGGCCCGAGGTTGATGCCAGCGCCAGGTCGTTTTCAATGTACTTGAGTTCGCCGTACCAGCGGTTGACCTTGCTTTGCAGAGTCCAGCGCAAGCAGTTTGGGATTACACGGGCAAGCCAGATCGCCAAAAGCGCAATGGGTAGCACGATGAGCAAAGCACGCTGGGCAACTTGCACCCACCAAAAAGGCAATGTCCGCTCCAAAAAAGGCAGGCCATGCAGCATGGTACGGCGCGCTTGCGGGGCAGTCGGAAAATCAATGCGCCGTAGCGACGGAAAATCGCCTGCTTCGTAAAACACGCTTGACTTGGTATGGGTTTCCATAGCGACAGCAATGGCCAGCCGTTTAAGGGCCGGGTTCAGATCTTCTCTCGCTAACAGGCTGGTGGATGTCGTCAACAAAGTTGTATCCCGCTGCGGGAGCTTGCCGTCGAGTGCCCCCTGCGCCAGCAAGCGGAGCTCCAGGTAGGGGTTACGCTCTGCAATTGCGGCTGCTTTGCGCAGGTTGCCTATCTGAATGCCAGGCAGTTTTAGCATCGCTTGCACAGTGGCTGACTGAATCGGCGCCACCATCATGACGACATCAATTTGTTTTTGCTCCAGCGCCTGTACCGATTCCAGGCCGAATTGACTGCTCAGTGTGAGGTCTTTCAGATCGACTCTAGCTTGCTGCAACAGCTTGAGCGCCACCACGCGGTTGCCGCTACCGTCTGGGCCCACCGCCACACGTTTCCCTTCCAGCTGGTTGAACGAGTCGATCTCGCCTTGGCGGTTGAATATCCAGAACGCCTCGACATCAACATTGGCAAGGGTTTGAATCCGGCTTCTTCCGCGTTTTTGTACGCTATTTCCGAGGTAGCCAAAGCCGCCCTGCATCAGTGCCAAGTCTGAGGGCTCGTCGAGCAGTTGCAATCGCTCCTGGTTTTGCAGTGACCCGGCGGATGGCTGTACCACCAACTCAATACCGCGGGTAGAAAAAGCCTGCGCGTAGCGCTCAGCGGTTTTGAAGTAGGCGTCACCTCTGCCAGCGGTGGTGATGCTCAATTGCATTGGTGGCATCGGATATACCACCAGCCAAAGGTAGGCAGCCGCAGCGATGCCGACCAGGCCGACGGGCAGTCGAATCAAAAGCCACCTGCGTTTGTATAGCTCGGACATAAACAAAAAGAAACATCACACAACATGTTGAGCGGGTTGTTGCTCAAAGTTATTACCCTGACTAACCGTATTTACCTTATCTGCTGCGGCTTCCCGGCAAGTTTATAAACGCTTACATGCCGCTGTAGTTTGGCCCACCGCCACCTTCTGGCGTGACCCACACAATGTTTTGCGTCGGGTCTTTGATGTCGCAGGTTTTGCAATGCACGCAATTTTGCGCATTGATTTGCAGGCGGTCTGTGTTGTCGGAGTTTTTAACGTATTCGTACACGCCCGCCGGGCAGTAGCGGCTTTCAGGCCCCGCATACAGCGCCAGGTTGATCTTGACCGGAACGCTCGCGTCTTTGAGCGTCAAGTGCGCGGGTTGCTGCTCTTCATGGTTGGTGTTGGACACAAACACCGAGCTCAAGCGGTCAAAGGTAATTTTGTTGTCCGGCTTGGGGTAAATGATTTGCGGGCACTCTGAGGCGGGCTTGAGTTTGGCGTGGTCAGGCACCTTGTTATGAATGGTCCAGGGTGGCGATTTAAAGCCCAGCTTGGGCAGCAGCCACAGCTCGATACCGTTCATGACGGACGACAGCCACAAGCCTTTCTTCATCCATTGCTTGGTGTTGCGCGAGGCCTCCAATTCTTCGTGCAACCAGCTCGCCTCGAACGCAGCCGGGTAAGCGGTCAGTTCGTCGTGCTGGCGGCCACTGGTCACTGCTGCATAAGCCGCATCGGCGGCCAGCATGCCGGTTTTGATCGCCGCGTGGCTACCCTTGATACGCGCAAAGTTCAAAAAGCCTGCATCGCATCCGACCAGTGCGCCGCCGGGGAATATAGTTTTGGGCAGGCTATTCAGGCCGCCGCAAGTAATCGCCCGCGCGCCGTAGCCGATGCGCTTGCCGCCTTCCAGATACTTGCGAATCGCGGGGTGGGTTTTCCATCGCTGCATTTCTTCAAACGGGCTTAACCACGGGTTGCTGTATTCAAGGCCGGTGATAAAACCAAGCGTGACCTTGTTGCCCTCCAGGTGGTACAAAAACCCGCCGCCATAGGTTTTGCTGTCCATGGGCCAGCCGAGTGAATGCACCACATGCCCGGGCTTGGCTTTGGTGGGGTCTATCTCCCACAATTCCTTGATGCCGAGGGCGTAAGTCTGTGGGTCTTTGCCTGCGTCAAGTTTGAATTTAGCCAGCAGTTGCTTGCCGAGGTGCCCCCGCGAGCCTTCGGCAAAAATCGTGTACTTGGCATGCAGCTCCATACCGAGCTGAAAACTGTCGGTGGGCTCGCCATCTTTGCCGACTCCCAAATTGCCAGTGGCCACACCTTTGACCGAACCATCGTCGTTGTAAAGCACCTCAGCGGCTGCAAAGCCAGGGAATATTTCAACGCCCAGCGCCTCGGCCTGCGTGCCCAGCCAGCGCACCAGATTACCCAGGCTGATGACGTAGTTGCCATCGTTATGCAGGCATTTGGGAATTAAAAACTGTGGTGTGTTGATGGCGCCCGTTTCGGTCAAAAACTGCACGTCGTCGCCAGTGACGGATTGATTGAGCGGTGCGCCAAGCTCTTTCCAGTTAGGGAACAACTCGGTCAGCGCGCGCGGGTCCATGATGGCACCACTCAAAATATGCGCACCAGGCTCAGAGCCTTTTTCAAGTACGACGACTGAAACGTCAGTGCCTTTTTCAGCAGCCAATTGCTTCAGGCGAATTGCAGTAGCCAGTCCACCCGGGCCGCCGCCGACAACGACCACGTCGTACTCCATCGTTTCACGGGGGCCGAACTGGGCCAGAATTTCTTGGTTGTTCATCAAAGGGCTCGCTGATAATGAATTTCTCAACAGATTGTCGCTAAGTGATTTTATGCCGCTGCGTCTGAAATAGAGCGGTCGTTCTATTTTGCAATCTTTACAGGAGTTTTAAATGGCTTACAGCCTTGATCTTTCGGGCCGCGTTGCGCTGGTAACCGGTGCATCCGGCGGGCTGGGCGCGCAGTTTGCCAAAACATTGGCCAAGGCGGGTGCGGCAGTGGTTTTGGCCAGCCGACGTATGGACAAACTGAAAGAGTTGCGCGCGCAAATCGAGGCCGATGGCGGCGCAGCGCATGTGGTGCAGCTTGACGTCACCGACCACGCCAGCATCAAAGCCGGTGTAGCGCATGCAGAAACTGAAGTAGGACCGATTGATATTTTGGTCAACAACTCCGGCGTCAGCACCACCCAGCGCCTTCAGGATGTGGCTGAAGACGACTACGACTTCATCTTCAACACCAACGTAAAAGGTGCATTTTTTGTCGCGCAAGAAGTGGGCAAACGCATGCTGGCACGTTCCCGTGGTTCAGCGCCTGGCAGCTTTTCCGGGGCACGCATCATCAACATTGCGTCCATGGCGGGCCTGCGCGTTTTGCCGCAAATCGGCGTGTACTGCATGAGCAAGGCCGCCGTAGTGCAAATGACCAGGGCCATGGCGCTGGAATGGGGCAAGTTTGGCATCAACGTCAACGCGATTTGCCCAGGCTATATCGACACCGAAATCAACCACCACCACTGGGAAACCGAGCAAGGCAAAAAGCTGGTGCAGATGCTGCCGCGCAAACGCGTCGGCAAGCCTGGAGATTTAGATGCGCTGCTGGTGATGCTGGCCAGCGGCGAAAGTCATTTTGTTAACGGCGCGGTGATAGCTGCTGACGATGGGTTTGGTGCCTAGTCCAAGGTGCTCCAAGAAATGGCGTTGGTTAGGTAGAAATCAGGCTGGCTTGGCTGTCTTGGGTACCCGCCCCATCAAATAAAACTCGGGGTTAGGCTGCATCCCGCTGAAGCTGGCGATGCGGTTGGACAGCCCGAAAAAGGCGGTAATGGCCGCGATGTCCCAGGCATCTTCAGCGTCAAAGCCATGCGCGTGCAGCGCCGTAAAGTCAGCGTCTTCAATCTCGTCGGAATGCTGACAGACCTTCATCGCAAAGTCCAGCATGGCGCGCTGGCGCGGGTTGATGTCTGCCTTGCGGTAGTTGACGGCTACCTGGTCGGCCACCAGCGGTTTCTTTTCATAAATCCGCAATATTGCGCCGTGCGCGACCACGCAGTACAGGCATTTGTTGGCGGCGCTGGTGGTGGTGACGATCATCTCGCGGTCGCCCTTGGTCAGGTTACTGGTACGGCCAACGGATTCAGGCGTCATCAGCGCATCGTGGTAGGCGAAAAATGCGCGCCACTCGGCGGGCCTGCGCGCCAGGCCCAGGAACACGTTGGGCACAAAGCCGGCTTTTTCCTGTACCTCCAGCACCTTGGCCTTGATGTCTTCCGGCAGGTCTTTCAGTTCAGGGGCGGGGTACCGGGTTGTGGTGCCAGGATTTTGGGTGCTGGTCATCGCGGTTTCCTTTAAATGATTTATTAATGTCTCTGCGTCAAGCGTAACTGGTGGGAGTGTCTTTCTGTCGCCATTTCAAAGTCGGCTAAAACTGGAGTCATTTATAAAAACTATTGGATAGATGTGTTTAATTGCCTTTGAATAATTTTCTCCGAAACTTAGACTTGCATATCAGGTCTGGGCGCTTTCACAAGACTCGCGATGCTGTTACAAGTCCTACTTATCCATTGAAAAGGAACCATCATGTCCGAACAACAAATGCAAGCCGAAGCTAAATGCCCATTCTCGGGCGGCTCTAGCGGGGCTATCAAGCCTACGCCACGGGGTACAACCAATGCGTCGTGGTGGCCCGAACAGCTGAACCTCAAGGTCCTGCACCAGCAGTCTTCATTGTCGAACCCGATGAGCTCCGAGTTCCAATACTCCGAGGAATTCAAAACCCTCGACCTCGACGCGGTGATCAAGGACCTGCATGCACTGATGACCGACTCGCAATCCTGGTGGCCAGCCGATTATGGCCACTACGGCCCTTTCTTTGTCCGCATGGCCTGGCACGCTGCGGGCACGTACCGCATTTCTGATGGCCGTGGCGGCAGTGGCAGTGGCGAGCAGCGCTTTGCACCGCTCAACAGCTGGCCCGACAACGGCAACCTCGACAAGGCGCGCCGCCTTCTCTGGCCCATCAAGGCCAAGTACGGCCGCAAGCTGTCGTGGGCTGACCTGTTCATCCTGACCGGCAACATCGCGATGGAATCGATGGGCTTCAAAACCTTTGGTTTCGGCGGCGGCCGCCCCGACGTCTGGGAGCCAGAAGAAGACATCAACTGGGGATCGGAGACCACCTGGTTGGGCGACGAGCGCTACAGCGGCGACCGCGAACTTGCCAATCCGCTCGCAGCCGTCCAGATGGGCCTGATCTACGTCAACCCCGAAGGCCCGAACGGCAAGCCTGACCCGCTGGGTTCGGCCCGCGACATCCGCGAGACCTTTGCCCGCATGGCCATGGATGATGAAGAGACCGTGGCGCTCACCGCCGGCGGCCACACCTTCGGCAAGTGCCACGGCGCTGTGGACGCCAAGCACATCGGCGTCGAGCCAGAGCGCGCGGGTGTCGAAAACATGGGCCTGGGCTGGATCAACAGCTTCGAGACCGGTCACGGTGTGCACGCCTTCACCAGCGGTATCGAAGGTGCATGGACCAAGAACCCGATCAAGTGGGACAACGGCTACTTCGAGAATCTGTTCGGCTATGAGTGGGAACTGACCAAGAGCCCGGCCGGCGCGCACCAGTGGAAGCCGGTGGGCGCGACTGGCGACGGCACCGTGCCCGACGCACACGACCCTGGCAAGCGGCACGCGCCCATGATGACAACCGCCGACATGGCCATGCGCATGGACCCAGCTTATGAAAAGATTTCGCGCCGATTTATGACCAACCCGCAGGAGTTTGCCGATGCGTTTGCCAGAGCCTGGTTCAAACTGACGCACCGCGACATGGGCCCGATTGCCCGCTACCTTGGCCCCCTGGTGCCGAAGGAAGCGCTGATCTGGCAAGACCCTGTGCCGAGTGTTGATCATCCGCTGGTCAATGCGCAGGACGTGGCTGAGCTGAAGACGAAGATCCTGGCCTCGGGCCTCTCCACCTCTCAACTGGTCACTACGGCCTGGGCATCAGCCTCGACCTTCCGTGGAAGCGACAAACGCGGCGGCGCCAACGGTGCGCGTATTCGACTTGCGCCGCAGAAGGATTGGGAGGTGAACCAGCCGGCTGAACTAGCGAAAGTGCTCGCAAAGCTGGAAGCCGTTCAGAAAGACTTCAACGCCGCGCAATCTGGTGGCAAAAAAGTGTCGCTGGCCGACCTGATCGTGCTGGGCGGTTCCGCTGCCGTTGAAGCTGCGGCCAAAAAATCTGGACACGCAGTAACCGTTTCGTTCTTGCCGGGCCGCACCGACGCATCTCAAGAGCAAACCGACGTACATTCGTTTGCGCCGCTGGAGCCAGTCGCAGATGGCTTTCGCAACTACGTGCGCAAGGGGCATGAAGCCATGGTTGCCGAATTGCTCATCGACAAGGCCAACCTGTTGACACTCACTGCCCCCGAGATGACCGTGCTGGTCGGAGGTCTCCGCTCTTTGGGGGCAAACGTCGGTGCAGCAAAGCACGGCGTGTTTACCAAGCGCTCGGATGAGCTGACCAATGACTTCTTCGTCAACTTGCTGGACATGAATACGAAGTGGCAAAAGTCTGCCGATGCAGAATTTGTACTGGAAGGGCGCGACCGCAAAACCAACGAGCTCAAGCTCACGGGCACTGTGGCGGACCTGGTTTTCGGTTCCAACTCGCAACTCAGGTCGCTTGCAGAGGTCTATGCCAGCAGCGATTCGCAGGAAGTGTTTGTGCGTGACTTTGTGAAGGCGTGGACCAAAGTGATGAACCTGGATCGATACGACCTGGTTTGATCGGCGTATGCAGCAGTCGCTGAAAAGCCCGCCCAGGTCACAGCCTGGGCGGGCTTTTTTACTTGCACTATCCTCAGGTTATTTTTTATGAAAGCCCTATGACCGCTCTGCAAACAACAACCAACACGCACACATCAGTGCAGCCCGACTTCGACAAAGGCCTGGCCACCCGCAAGCAGGTGATGGGCGAGGCCTTTGTGGCCAATGCCTTCGGCCACATGACCGACTTCACCCGCCCGGTGCAAGAACACATCACCGCAAAAGCGTGGGGCGATGTATGGCAACGCCCCGGCCTGGACCACAAAACCCGCAGCATGATCACCGTCGCCATGCTCGCCGCAATGGGTAAACAGCACGAACTAAAAGGCCACGTGCGCGGCGCACTCAATAACGGCGTGACGCCCGCCGAGTTGCAAGAAATATTGCTACAGGTAGCGGTCTACTGCGGCGCACCCGCAGCGGCTGAGGCGTTCAGAACAGCAGCTGAAGTAGTGGATGCGCCCAAGGGTGTGTGATTTTTTTAAAACGGCTTTGGAAATGCCAAAAAGAGGCTTTTTGAACCGTTTTTGCTGCCTATTTCGGGCTGTAACCCAATAAATACGGGCGTGAATAGCTACTAAATTTGTAGCATATTCAGGGCGCTGAAGTTTCAGTTCATTTTTCCCCTGAAAGACAATGGCCGTCGTAACGACCACAAAACATGCGTTCCAAATTTCTCGTCATCTTGTGTACCGCGCTTGCGGCCAGCCAGGCACTCGCCTTGGACTTGCAGCGAGCAAGCCCATTTTGTGGAGTAACCGCTGGCATTGCCTTGCGGCCGCCTTCCGGTGCAGCCAAGCGCGTGGCAGATAGCCAGGTAGTTGAGGGGCAGCGCGACATTGCGTGGGTGTGGCTGGCGTCGCCTACGCGCCGGTATCCGCATAAGTCGTTCGGCTCTGCAGAACACGCCGCGGCTTTGCATGTGCAGGCGCGCATGGCAGACGGGCGTTTGCAGGATTTGACCTATCAACTTCCCTTGAATCGCGTGTTTGAAGACCTGGTGCCGCGGTTGGTTGATCTGGATGGGGATGGGCGGGACGAAGTGGTGCTGGTCGAGTCTGATTTGCTGCGCGGTGCCGCGCTGGTGGTGCTGGGGCTGCGCCCTGTGCGGCCTGCAGCAGGCGCTGAAAAGGTCGATACGCCAGCGACTATCCAGTTAATCGAGTTGGCGCGCAGTCCGTTTGCGGGCTCGTCCTTTTTATGGCTCAACCCGCTGGGCTTTGCAGACTTCGACGGTGATGGCCGCACTGATCTGGCCGCGGTGATCACGCCGCATATCGGTGGCACGCTCACGCTGTACCACTACCGCCCGCCGCTGCTGGTTCCCTTTGCCAGGGCCATGGACGTGTCTAACCATCGCATGGGATCGGTAGAGCAGCAACTGGGCGTGGTCCTGCCGCCCAAAGCCCCTGGCCAGCGCGCCAGCATCGTGGTGCCCGACATGACGCGGCGTGCTTTGCATTGGCTGCAGTGGGGCACTGATGGGCAGTGGCGTGAAATGTCAGACCTGATGGCTTTGCCCGCCAGGGTGGAGCGTATGACCGCTGAGCCCGGTGCTGCTTGCCTGCAGATGGAAGATGGCTTATGGTGGAAATTACTGCTGACACAGTAAAGTAAAAGGCAATGGGGATCGGGATCATAAGGGTCTGACTCCGCTCCTTTGTGAATCCAATTTTTCAATTTTTTACCAATGTTTTTGGAAAGCGTACCGCATGAAAATTATCAGCCGCCTTTTTGGAATCGTCCATGCCTGTATGGCAGGGCTCTTCGCCTGTACGGCTTTAGCTCTGATTTTTGTCGCCGCTAAAACCACCTGGATTGCCGTGGTTGCAGGTCTCGACCGCGATTCTGCACAACGTGTGATTGAGGCTATCGGACTGTTGGCAGCGGCGGTGGTGGCTCTACAGATTGCGCAGACGATCACGGAAGAAGAGGTCATGCGAGACGCGCACATTAGCGGGCCGACGCGGATACGACGTTTTCTATCGCGGTTTTTGGTGGTCGTGGTGGTCGCCATTTCGATCGAAGCGCTGGTAGCCACTTTCCGGGCTTCGCACGAAGAGCCGGTTAATCTCGTGTATGCGGCTTGCATTCTGTTGGCGGCGGCGGGGCTGCAGGCCGCGTGGGGCTTTTTTATCCGCATGAACTGCTACGCCGAAGCGTTAGAGCCAGAAGCCATGGCTGCTGCCAAAAGCGAAGACAAAAAACTGGCTTAGGCGCGCGTAGAAAAATCAGGGTCAGACTCACCGTGGCTCATTTCCCGAAGCGCGGGCAGCTCAAATCCCCCTCCTTGCAATTTGCCAGGATGTCGAGCTCTGCGGTGCGGGCTCGCGTCATGCGGGCATCGCATTGCCACTTCACCATCGCCTGCGCGCTGCCGCCCGCTATGCCGCTGCTCTCAAAGTTGCAGGCAGCAGTACGGTATTGAATCCATAATTTTTGGGCACGTCGGAACTGGTCTTTCTGTTTCGTGCCTAACCTGTCCGAGATCGTTTTATAGCTGGCTGCGTAGCCGGCTGTGGCTGCCAGAAAGTCCTCATAGGCGCATTCGTTCAAGCGCGCCTGCGTGTTGCCGTTGGCGCAGTCAGGGACCGCTGCTTTGTTGACCGGTATCGGTTGGGCTGCAGCGAATGGGGTCGCGATTGCTGCTACCAGGCACGCGATAGTTAAAAGTTTTTTGATTGCAGTCATCTTTCTGGCAAGGTTGTTTGTTAAAAAGCAGTTTTTAACCATTTGTTTATGCCTGATTCTGGCTACAGACCAATAAATACGGGCGTTTCAAGCTACTAATTAAATAGCAGCTTAAAAACTCTAACCTCACCCTGCCATCAACCTATGCACCAGGTCAGCCGTAGTTGAAGCTTTGTACTTGCGCATCAGGCGCGCGCGGTAAATCTCGACGGTTCGGTGGCTGATAACCAGTGCCCGGCCAATCTCTTTTGAGGTCAGGCCGCCCATCAGATGCGCCGCTACTTCACGTTCTCTTGGCGTGAGTTCTGCGGTCACTGGGCGGCGTGCGCTGAGGTCTTCGAAAGTCCAGATGCCAGACTCATGCGGTGCGCTGCGGTTCAGAGCCCGGCCTGTGACGTGGCACCAGAAGGTCTCGCCCTTGTGTCGGCCATCGACGCGCTTCATGATGCGGTCGTCTGAATACAGGCCTTTTGCATTCAGGATGGGCAGCATACGGGCACCTATGCGTTCGTACTCGTCGGCGCTGGGGTACAAAATCAAAAATGACTGGCCTTCGAGCTGCTCTTTGTCTGCGCCAAACATCTCGCATAAATGCTGGTTGCAGTCCACAATCGTGCGGTTGCGGGACAGCACAAGCCCCACGGGTGCCAGGTCGAAAGCGAGCTTGTAATCCACTTTCATGGTACTAACCCTTTAGGAAAAACTACGTATTTGAATAAGTAGTATCGTAGTGGATTGCCAAGGCGCTACTGGCGAAACCATACAAGGAGACATTTTGTGAAGAAACTTTAT
>JBBRQQ010000018.1:0-47450 GCA_038226155.1 Burkholderiales bacterium | reverse complement strand
GTGCCCAGTCGCCAGGTGCAGGTTAATCAACGCGGCGTTTTTGGCAGTGCCACTGCTCGACTGGTTCAAGCCCTGGCAATACAAACTGAGCGTGGCAGGCGAGGTTGCAAACATTTTTGCAGCCGTAAACAGGTCTTCTTTTTTGATGCCGCAGGTCTCGGCTACCAGGTCGGGCGTGTAGTCGCGTACCGTGGTTTTCAGCGCGTCAAAACCCGTGGTGTGCGCGGCAATGTAGGCGTTGTCTGTCCAGCCTTCCCACAGCATGATGTGCAACATGCCATTGAACAGTGACACATCGGTACCCGGCTGAATCGGAAAATACAAATCAGCAATCTCAGCGGTATCGGTACGGCGCGGGTCACAAAAAATGATTTTCATTGCCGGGTTGGCGGCTTTGGCATCTTCGATACGCCGAAACAGTATTGGGTGTGCATAGGCCGTGTTGCTGCCCACAATAAAAATGCACTGCGCGTGGTTCACGTCGTCGTAGCAGGCGGGCGGTGCATCAGCCCCCAGCGTTTGCTTGTAACCCGCCACGGCGCTGCTCATGCACAGGCGCGAGTTGGTGTCTACGTTGTTGCTGCCAATAAGGCCTTTGACGAGCTTGTTGAAGACGTAATAGTCTTCGGTGAGCAATTGGCCAGAGATATAAAAACCCACGGCTTCTGGCCCGTGTTCACGAATGATCTGCGCAAAGCTCTCAGCAGCAAAGCCCAGGGCAGCGCCCCAGGACAATTGTTTGGGTGCCTCGTGCCTATGCTCGCGCCGCATGGGGTACAGCAGTCGGGTTTGCTGCGTCACAGCATGGGTGGCCGTGAGTGCGAGGGTGGAACCTTTGGTACACAAGCGGCCAAAATTGGCCGGATGAGCGGGGTCGCCGCGAACGCCTGTTATTTGCGCGCCCTCAGATTCAATGATGACACCGCAGCCCACCCCACAGTACGGGCAGGTGGATTTGGTTTGTCTGGGTGATAAAGGTGTCATGAAGCCTCAAGCAAACTACACAAGCTCAAGCCGTGTGTGGTGTCTGCACTGCAAAACTTTCATCACCTGTGGCGCCGGTTGATGCACCGGGGCCCGCTTTAGGTGCTTTGACGTCGAGCGCCAACGACGCGAGCTCGTTCGTATCCAGAAATACAGCACCTGCTTCTACCTTGCAGCTAAATTTTGGCGTGCAACCCTCGTCAGGTGCTTTGGCGCAGCCACCCTCCATGTCAATCGTCCAGTTGTGCAGCGGGCAGGCCACGCTGGTGCCAAACACAATACCTTGACTCAGCGGGCCACCTTTGTGCGGGCAGCGGTCTAGCAGCGCAAATACCTGGTCCTGGTCGTTGCGAAACACGGCTACATCCATACCGGCAGGGCGTGCCACTCGGCGCGAGCCCAGTACCGGAATATCAGTGACCAGGCAGATTTTTTTCCATTCAGACATGATTGATTTTCTTGTGATAGTTTGAATTTTTATGGTTTTTAGGCAGGTATCAGTTTTTCAAACTGGCGTGTGTCTACTGCGGCTTCTTTCAGTTCAAACCACGGGTCAGGCTCACCATCGAGTGCAAACTGCAACTGCTCCCACAGGGCTTTGCGGCCTTCATGGTCTTCGAGGATTTTTTTCTTCACATGGTCAAGGCCTACCCGGTTGACGTAGTGAACGGTCCGCTCAAGGTACCAGCCCTCTTGCCTGTACAGCTCACAAAAGGCACCTGTGTATTCAAGCACTTCGGCCGCTGTTTTGACTTTGACAAAGAAGTGTGCAACCTCGGTTTTGATACCGCCGTTACCGGCGATATACATCTCCCAGCCCGAATCAACACCAATCACGCCAACGTCTTTAATACCCGATTCAGCGCAGTTCCGCGGGCAACCGCTAACTGCAAACTTGACTTTGTGCGGCGCGTACATGCGCCACATCGCGCGCTCCAGGTCTTTGCCCATTTGTGTGGAATCTTGCGTGCCCATACGGCACCACTCACTTCCCACGCAGGTCTTGACCGTGCGCAAGGCTTTGGCGTAGGCGTGGCCAGAAGGCATGCCAATGTCTTTCCAGACGTTTTGCAGGTCTTCCTTTTTCACACCCAGCAAGTCAATACGCTGCCCGCCAGTCACCTTGACGGTCGGGATTTTGTATTTGTCCACTGCATCGGCAATGCGGCGCAGCTCGCTCGAAGTGGTCTCGCCCCCCCACATGCGCGGTATCACGCTGTAGGTGCCGTCTTTTTGAATGTTGGCGTGGCTGCGCTCGTTGATGTAGCGGTTTTGCGGGTCGTCTTTGGCCAGCTTGGGCCAGGTGCTGATGAGGTAGTAGTTCACCGCCGGTCGGCAGCTCGCGCAGCCGTTGGGCGTTTTCCAGCCCATGGACTTGTAGACATCGCTCACTGTCAGCAATTTGTTGGCGCGAATCGTATCGCGCACCGCCTGGTGGCCGTGGTCGGTGCAGGCGCACATGGCTTTTGTTTTTGGTGTGGCGGAATAGTCGCCGCCGGCCGTAAACATCAAAATCTGCTCCACCAGCCCGGTGCATGAACCGCACGATGCGCTGGCCTTGGTGTGCTTGCGCACTTCATCAAGTGTGAACAGGCCTTTCTCCTTGATCGCCTTGCAGATCGTGCCCTTGTTCACGCCATTGCAGCCGCAGACCTCGGCCGAATCTGGCATGGAAGCCGCCTTGGTGTGGCCTTCATGGCCGGTATCGCCAATGCTGGATTCACCAAACATCAGCTTTTCACGAATATCGGCCACACTGCGCCCGTCGCGCAGCAGCTTGAAGTAGTAGCTGCCATCAACAGTGTCCCCATACAGGCAGGCGCCAATCAGTTTGTCGTCTTTGATCACCAGCTTTTTGTAGACACCGCCGAACGGGTCGCTCATGATGATTTCTTCGGCACCCTCGCCACCCAAAAAGTCGCCTGCACTGAACAGGTCAATGCCGGTGACCTTGAGCTTGGTCGAAGTCAGTGAGCCGGTGTAGCGGCCAATGCCAAATTGCGCAAGGTGGTTGGCCGCAACTTTGGCCTGTTCAAACAGCGGCGCGACCAGGCCATAGGCAATGCCGCGATGCGCTGCGCATTCACCGACGGAGTAAATGCGTGCATCTGTCACGGTCTGCATGGTGTCATTCACCACGATCCCCTTGTTGCAATGCAGGCGCATGGATTCCGCCAGCGCCGTGTTGGGACGAATGCCGACGGCCATCACCACCAGGTCGGTTGCCAGCTCGGTGCCGTCTTTGAACTTGATGGCGGTAACGCGACCATCCGGTCCACCGACCAGCTCTTGCGTCTGTGCGGCCATTAAAAACTTCAGGCCACGGTCTTCCAGTGACTTTTGCAACAGCTTGCCGGCGACGCTGTCAAGCTGACGTTCCATCAGCGTCGGCATGACGTGCACCACGCTCACCTCCATACCGCGCAGCATCAGGCCGTTGGCCGCTTCCAGGCCCAGCAGCCCACCGCCAATCACCACTGCTTTTTTGTATTTGCCTGATGCGTCAATCATCTCGTTGGTGTCGGCAATGTCGCGGTAGGCGATCACGCCTTTCAGGTCTTTGCCCGGCACCGGCAATATGAAGGGGTTGGAGCCGGTACACATCAACAGGCGGTCATACTCGACCTCTATGAACCCGCCCTTGCCGTCGTCAGCTTTAACGACGCGTTTGATACGGTCGACCTCAATCACTTTTTTGCCCGCGTGTAACGTGATGTGGTTGTCTACGTACCAGGCCCAGTCGTTGAGCACGATTTCGTCTAGCGTTTGCTCGCCTGCCAGTACAGGCGAAAGCAAGATGCGGTTGTAGTTGGGGTGTGGCTCTGCACCAAAGACCGTAATGTCATACAGCTCGGGCGCGACTTTGAGCAACTCCTCGATGGTGCGAACACCTGCCATGCCGTTGCCGACCATGACCAGTCTTGATTTTTTCATGCGGAGTTCCCCTGGAGGTGAAGGTTTAAGTCTGTACTGCAAAGGCCATGCCATCGCATTGAACGGTCTGAAGCGCTATGCGGTGTTAAAAAATTGGGGCTTGGTGTGTGGCACTCGCGGTCAAGTCGCAAAAACAGCCATCACACGGATACACACGTCGTTATGTGCATGCCTTGCTGTGGTTTAGCAAGGACGGGTGCGTCGTTACACCCACACAAGACCATGCAAGAGTTATGCCAAAGATTGCGCATGAATCTGATCCAAGCCGTGACCTATCATCCAAGCACAGCAATTTCCCTTTGGCATGACCACAGTATTGGTAACCTTAAGCGGCCCCGTTGGTTCGCACCCCATCGTTTCTGACCTTCAGGACGCGGGCATGGACGTGCTTGGCAGCGTGCAAGACCGCAGCAAACTGGTGCAAGAAGTGCTGCGTCGCGCACCAGACGTGCTGATATGCCATGACCCCTTGCCCGGCGATGCCCTGTTTAATGCATTGCTGATGATTGCCGAAACCTCACCGCGCCCAGTGATGGTGTTTACCAGCGATAGCGATGCGAGCAAGATCACGCGAGCCAGCGAAGTAGGGGTGCACGCCTATGTGGTCAACGGCTATGGCCCCGAGCGCCTGCGGCCCTTGATTCATGTCGCGCAAGCCCGTTTTGCCTGGGAGCAAGCTATGCGCGCAGAGCTAACCGACCTGGCTAGCCGCTTTGACGAACGCAAAATGGTCGACCGCGCCAAAGCGATTTTGATGCGCGCCCGCCAGGTGTCTGACGACGATGCCTTTCAGATGCTGCGTACCGCGTCTATGCACAGCAATCAGCGGCTGGGCCGGGTTTCAGAGCACATCGTCCATTCGGCACGCTTTGCTGAAGACGTGAACCATGCCGGCCAATTGCGCATGCTGTCGCAGCGGCTGGTAGTACTGTCCTTGTTTGAACTGGCCGGTGTTCAGGTACCACTAGTGCAGGCCCGGCTAAGAGATGCCATCAAGCGGGTCGACAGCAATCTTGCCGGGCTGGAAAAAAGCTTGTCCAAACCTACCTTTGGCGACCTGTTGGGCCAGGTTGGCTTGACGTGGGGCCGCTTGAAACCGGCACTGCTCAAGAGTCGTAATGCTCGACAAATAAAAGCCATAGACGATATGGCCGAGCAGTTGCTTCAAGATGCCGAGCGACTAACGACAGCGCTTGAGAATGCTGGCGCGATGCCGCCGTTGCAAGTGCTGAATATAGCGGGCCGCCAGCGCATGCTGAGTCAGCGGTTTGCCAAGTACGCGCTCTTGGCTGTGATGGCCGGTGGCGACGTTAAGAACGATAAATCAAGTGCTGACGCCTACGCGGCCAGCATGCAGGAGGTGCGCGCCGCATTTGAAAAGGCCTTGCAATATCTTGGCGAGATTCCCCTGAGCAGCGCCGACATTCGCCAACTGCTCAGCAGCGCCGCCACTTCGTGGGCGGCCATGCTGGCGGGTGCGGCTAAGGCAGGCGCAGGCCACGTTGCCCTTACCCAGCATTTAGGAACGCTGGCCATCTCCAGTGAAGAAGCGCTAACCGTGTTTGAAAAGCTGTCGGTGCACTATGAGCAGAGCCTTCAAATGTTGGTGGGTTAGCGCCATGCTGCAATGCACCAAATTCGGGCTTTCTGCAGTGTTGGCCAATCCAATGGTCCATAAATTGCTTAAGTTGGTGCATGGCTTTTGAAATTGACATCGGGTTTACGTCGCTGGCGGGCCGGAAACAAACTAACGAAGACTTTTGCGCCGCCATGTTGCCAGAGCCGGGCCACGAAGCCATGGGTTCCATCGTCGCCATTGCTGATGGCGTCAGTACTGGCGGCATGGGCCGTGAGGCGGCCCAAACCACAGTAACCAGCCTGGTGCGTGACTATTACGGCACGCCCGAGGTTTGGGACACTACCGTGGCGCTAGACCGTATCATCAGTGCACAAAACACCTGGCTTGCCGGCATTAACCGCCGCCGCCGCCCCTTGTTGGGCCTTACCACGCTGACTGCGCTGGTGCTGCGCGGCCAGTCTTACACCGTGGCCCAGGTCGGTGATTCACGCGCCTATTTGCTACGCGACAGCAAAACCACCCAGCTCACCGAAGACCACACAGTAGACCACCCCGACTTCAAACACCAATTGCTGCGCGCCGTGGGCGCTGAGGACCGCGTGATGGTGGACTACATGCAGGGTGACTTGCGAGTCGGTGATGTTTTCTTGCTGTTGTCGGATGGCGTGCATGGCACCGTGCGCGACACGCGCTTGCAAGGCTTTACTGAAGGCCTGATGGAGGGCGGCGCCCAAAGCGCCAGCGAAAAGCTGGTTGACGCAGCGATCAAGGGTGGCAGCCTGGACAACGCTACAGCCGTGGTGGTCTGCGTACGCGGCCTGCTGGACGCAACTTTGCAGGACGTCAACCGCGCCGCGCAGACCCTGCCCATACCGGGCCGCCTGCGGGTGGGCGAGGTGATTGACGGCATGGTGGTGACCGCGCCCGTGGCGGATAACGGCGTCAATGTGCTCTATCAGATACGAAGCACGGAGGGAAAACTATACGCCCTTAAAACGCTCAACCCGGCCAGAGCCCACGACGAGCAGGAGCGCGCCATGCTCGCGCACGAAGGCTGGCTGGCAGCCAGCATGCGCACTAGCAGCGCCGCGGAGCATCTGGTCACCCTGTATGAGCGTTTGCCGGGCGGGATTGAGCGCAGCGCCTTTTATTTATTGTATGACTGGCATAACGGCGAAACATTGCAGCAGCAGCTGGACCGCGGCCACAAACTCAGTGTCAGGCAGGTGGTAAGCGCCGTGACGCAAACCGCCAAAGCCCTGAGCCGCTTGCACCGCCAATGCGTGATTCACCGTGACGTCAAACCCGCCAACCTGCATCAGGGCGAAGACGGCGTGCTGCGCCTGCTCGATTTGGGCGTGGCTCTGAGTGGCCGTGAGCCCGAGGCGATGCGTAAGCTGCATGCCGGCACGCCCAGTTTTGTAAACCCTGAGCAGTGGGGTTTTAAAGCCGTGGGCGCTGCTGTGCAAGACGCCGCTGAAGAACTGCCCGACGCACAAAGCGATTTGTTCGCATTGGGCGTTACGACTTACCAGTTGCTAACCGGCAGATTGCCCTACGGCGAGGTACTGCCCTACCAGGCAGGCCGCTATTACCGCGATCCCGTAGCCCCTAGCCGTGTCAACCCCGAGGTACCCATTTGGCTGGAC
The DNA here is from genome assembly GCA_038226155.1 of Burkholderiales bacterium. Taxonomy (GTDB): domain Bacteria; phylum Pseudomonadota; class Gammaproteobacteria; order Burkholderiales; family Burkholderiaceae_C; genus Polaromonas. The sequence goes on along the minus strand of JBBRQQ010000018.1, from coordinate 40,304 downwards.
CACATCGTTCTCAAGGCCGTGGCGCGTGACAAACGCAAACGCTTTGAAACCGCAGAAGAGCTGCTGCTGGCACTGGACCGCGGCGCATCGCGCCCCTTGACCGCACCCCGAGTCACGCCGCTGTTGCAGCGTGACCCGACGGCGGTGTGGAAGATGGTGCTTGCGGTGTCTGTGCTGGTTAATTTGTTGCTGGTGTATTGGCTGGTGTTTTTGCCGAGGTGAATTTTTAGATTGCAGGTCAGTCAAAGCGGGAGGTACTTCTCGCCCGTATCCTGTCAAAATCATGCCCATGGAAATCATCGCCTTTGTTATCGACTTCATCATCCACATTGACAAGTACCTGGAGGCTTTCGTCACCAACTATGGTGCCTGGGTTTACGCGCTGTTGTTTTTGATTATTTTTGTTGAAACTGGTGTCGTGGTGATGCCGTTTTTACCCGGTGACTCATTGCTATTTGTGGTGGGTGCCATGTGCGGCGTGGGTTTGATGAGCTACCCGCTGGCGGTGGGGCTTTTATTTGTGGCTGCCGTGCTGGGCAACCAGTCCAACTACACCATTGGGCATTACTTCGGGCCCAAGGTGTTCCAGTGGGAAAACTCACGGTTTTTCAACAAGAAGGCGTTTGACCGGACGCATGCGTTTTATGAAAAATACGGCGGCATCACCATCGTAGCGGCGCGCTTCATGCCCTTCTTGCGAACCTTTGCACCCTTTGTGGCCGGGGTGTCAAACATGACGCGCAGCAAATTTACGGTCTATGACGTCGGTGGTGGCGCTCTTTGGGTTGGAAGTGTGGTGACAGCAGGGTACTTTTTCGGCAACGTGCCATTTGTAAAAGCCAACCTGGAGAAAATCATCTGGGCGATGATCTTGATTCCGGGTCTGTTTGTGCTGTATGGCGCGTGGAAGGCGGGGCGCAAGAACGGCCACCCCGCTACTTGAATGTCACGAAACAGCAGGCGTAAAAAAAGGGCCTGCTAAGTTAAAGCAGACCCTCTCGTAGTGGTTAGAAGAAGTTATCTCTTCTTGCCGACCTCGTTGCCAATCAGCGCGCCAGCCGCTGCACCACCAACGGTACCCAGCGTGCTGCCGAACACTGCATTTCCAACCACGCCACCAGCAACAGCGCCAACGCCGGTGCCGATTTGTGCATTGGTTGGGTTGGTACCGCAACCGACCATGGCGGTCAGGACGATCACGGAGGCGGCGGCGGACATCAAGAGTTGTTTCGTTTTCATATGGGTTTCCTTATTTAAATTTTCAAAGTTTCAGGCTTTCGTACAAAAACCATCACCACTAAAGAATAACAAGTTTTGATCGCGCCGCCTGTTTACAAAATGTAAGACAGGTAGCAGCGCAAGAATGTAGGAGAGCGCCGCCGCAAACTGTGGGCACAGGCTGCCTCAATTGATTGCAGTTGTCTAAATTTGCCTATATTTGCCGGTTACGCGCCAGCGGCGGGTTCCGCGCAAAGTAGCGGCTGATGCCGCGCATCAGTGCATCGGCTAGTTGCACCTGATAGTCGTCGCTGCGCAGCTTGGCCTCTTCGTCGGGGTTGCTGATGAATGCGGTTTCAACCAGCACGCTTGGAATGTCGGGTGCCTTCAATACCGCAAAGCCTGCCTGCTCGACCCTGGCCTTGTGCAGCTTGCCGACGCTGCCAATCTCCCCTAGCATGGCGCTGCCGAGTTTGAGGCTGTCATTGATCTGCGCGGTAGTGCTCATATCCAATAGCGCTTTTTGTACCTGTACATCTTTGGCTTTGACATTGACGCCACCCACCAGGTCTGCCGAGTTTTCCTTATCCGCCATCCAGCGCGCGGCGCTGCTGGACGCCCCTTTGTCGCTCAGTGCAAACACGCTGGCGCCCTGCGGCCGTGCGGTAAAAAAGGCATCGGCATGGATGCTGATGAAAAGATCTGCCTGCACCTTGCGGGCCTTTTGTACGCGTATGTGCAGCGGCACAAAAAAGTCGGCATCGCGCGTCAGGTAGGCACGCATATTAGGCTGCTGGTTGATGCGGTCACGCAGGCGGTGTGCAATTTGCAGCACCACGTCTTTTTCGCGCGTTCCGCCGGGACCAACCGCGCCGGGGTCCTCGCCGCCATGGCCGGGGTCAAGTGCGACGATAACCAGGCGATCAGTCTTGCCCTGAATGGTGGTTGCTGTTTCCACCGGGGGCCTGATCGGGCTTGCTGCAATAAACGGCGGTACTTTGCTGGCTGGTGCCTGGGCTGATGCGGTACTTGCCGGCGGGCGACCTGCTTGCTGTGCAATGAGGTCACCAAGCGGGTCGTGTGCTGGTGGCGGTGCCATAACTGGAGCAGTTGGCGAAGTCGGCGGTATAGATTTATCGGCCAGCTTTTCCGCAATCAGCGCTTCCAGCGGGTCGGCCGCCTGCGCCGGGTACAAGTCCAGCACCAGACGGTATTGGTAGGCGGCAACCGGGGGCAGAGTGAACACCTGAGGCAGTATGGGCCGCTTTAAATCAATCACCAGCCGCACAACACCAGGCGTGTTTTGCCCGACCCGAATGCCCTGAATGTTCGGGTCATCAGACTTGACCTTTGCCACCAGTTCGCGCAACGCCGGTATCAGGTCAATGCCCTCAATATCAACGGCCAGCCGCGGCGGCTCGGCGATAAAAAACTGCCGCGTTTTTATTTCGCCATCAGACTCGATGGTGAGCCGGGTGTAGTCTTTCGATGGCCATACGCGTACCGCCACAATAGTTGCCCCGTGCGCGATGTGCTGCACGCCGAGCATGAGCACGATGCCGCCCAGTTGCAAGGCCTCACGACGGTTAGGGCGGCATGGTTTCACAGCAGTGATTTTGTTGTCGAGATTTCTCAAGCGATCAGCTCCGCTCCAAGGGCCGTGAAAGCGTTCAACGTTACAACGCGAGATTCGTCATTCAACACTTCAATAGCCATCTGTAAATCCGGTTTGGGCAAATATTCACCAGCCTTTTCGGGCCATTCGACCATCTTGAGGCCCTGACTTGCAAAAATATCCCTGAAGCCAGCCTCTTCCCATTCGCGCGGGTCGTTGAAGCGGTAAAAGTCAAAGTGCGAGATATTGATGGAATTGACGGAATCCAGTATGGAATCGTTATCTGATGGCAAGGCCAGCGAATAAGTTTCAACCACAGCATAGGTCGGGCTTTTGATGCGGCCCTGCACGCCCAGCGCGCTGAGCAGATGCCGCACAAACGTGGTTTTACCAGCGCCAAGGTCACCGCTCAATTCAATCATCGCCTTGGCAATGGCATGCTGCTTTGCCAACGCCCGGGCGAATGCCTGCGTCGCCGATTCGTCAGGCCAGACAATCCTTTTTACAATCAAGGGGTGAAACCGAGCAATCATGTCCATCAAGCATTAGTCCAGCAGATTGAAGTTTGGGCACGCGAGCTTGGATTCTCGCAAATCGGGTTTGCTGGCGTGGATTTATCGTCAGCAGAACCCGGATTATCGGCGTGGCTGGCCGCCGGCTTTCATGGTGACATGCATTACATGGCATCGCATGGGCTTAAAAGGGCGCGGCCTGCAGAACTGGTACCGGGTACGGTGAGCGTCATCACCGCCCGCATGGACTATCTGCCAGCCTCAACTGCAACGCCAAACGGTGACTGGCAGACCGTAGAGTTCAGTCGCCTGCAGAGGCAGACGGAGGCGATTGTGTCGGTTTACGCCCGTGGCCGTGACTACCACAAGGTGATGCGCAACCGCCTGCAAAAGCTGGGCGAGCGCATCGCCGCGCATGTCGGGCCACTTGGGTCTCGCGCCTTTACCGACTCGGCACCCGTGCTGGAGGCCGAGCTGGCGGCTAGAAGCGGCCAGGGCTGGCGCGGCAAGCACACGCTGCTGCTGAACCGCGAAGCCGGGTCGATGTTCTTCCTGGGTGAAATTTATGTTGACCTCGCCCTGCCGCCCAGCGAGCCGGTGACAAATCATTGCGGCAGTTGCAGTGCCTGCATCGACGTATGCCCGACGCAGGCCATCGTTGCGCCGCACAAGCTTGATGCGCGGCGCTGTATTTCATACCTGACGATAGAGCATGACGGCGCTATTCCGCTTGACCTGAGACCTTTGATAGGCAACCGCATTTACGGCTGCGACGACTGCCAGCTCATCTGCCCCTGGAACAAGTTTGCCCAGCGCAGCGCCCTGCCGGATTTTGATGAACGCGCGGGGCTGACGGGCCAGCAACTCGTCACGCTGTTCGCCTGGACCGAGATGGATTTTTTGCACTTTACCGAGGGCAGCGCCATACGCCGCATAGGCCACCAGCGCTGGCTGCGCAACATCGCAGTGGCGATGGGCAATGCGCTGCGATGTGGGTGTGATGACGGCATCCGTGCTGCACTGCTGGCGCGGCGCTCTGATGCTTCTGTTTTGCTCAAGGAGCACATTTTTTGGGCTCTGGAGCAGTAAAAAAGCTGTTTTTAGAGGCTAAAAACGTCTGAAAGCCTTTAAATACGGGCGTTAAAAGCTACTTATTTAATAGCAATTCGGAGGCTCTGTTCAACGCAACAGACCCAGCGCAAACGGCAAACTCAGCACGCCCAGCATGGTCGAAAGGGTTACCAGGCCCGCTACGTAGCCGCCGTTGTAGCCCATGCGCGTTGCCAGCACGTAGGCGCTGGATGCGGTTGGCAGTGCCGAGAATGCCAGCAGGATGGTGGTCTGCACGGGCGACAGGCCAAACGCCCTGGCCAGCGCAAAACCAATCAGGGGCGAGATCAGATGCCGAATCGACAGCACGGCCACGGCTAGCGTTTTGCCCTGTGCCAGATGACCAAACTGCATGCCCGCTCCGGCGGCCATCAGCCCTAGCGCAAGCGAGGCCGCACCTATGCGGGTGACAACTGGCTCCAGCCATACCGGCATTGAAAAACCAAGCAGGTTGGCCACCAGACCGGTCGCCGTGGCAACGATGAGTGGGTTACGCAGCAGTTCGCGCAGAAAGCCGCGCTGGGCATGTCTGACCATGGGCCAGACCGCTGCGACGTTAAAGAGCGGAACGCACACGCCGATCAGCACCGCAATCAGCAGCAGACCCTGACTGCCCGCCAGCCGGTCTGCCAGTGCCAGCGCAATAAATGAGTTGAAGCGAAAAGCCACCTGCGCGCTGGCTGCGTGGTCGCTCTTTTCAATGCGCTGGCCTAGCCACGGCAGATACGGCAGGCTGTAGCTGAGTGCGATGGCGGCCAGGCCCATCAGCAGCCCGGCACCAATCAGGCTGGAAGTGGCCAGCAGATCCAGCGGGCTTTTGACAATCGACTGGAATAGCAATACCGGAAACAAAAAATAATAAACCAGGCTTTCAACCTGTTCCCACACCGTGCGGTTAAGGGCGGTGTAGCGGCACACCAGGTAGCCGCAGATGATCAAAAAAAAGTCGGGGAACAGGAGTTGCGCGTAGTTCACCCAATGAGGATAACCGCAAACCTTCGAATCCTTCGGGTTTGCCCTTATGCGTAATCCACAACTTGGCACAACATATCTTGCATCTACCATTGAGCTGTTTTATTTGAAGGCTAATTGAAGGATATGACCATGCAACGCCGTTTTATTTTTGCGCTTTCAAGCATCGCTTTGACTGTCGCCGCAGGCACTGCCTTTGCGCAGGGCTACCCGAACAAAGTTATCAGGCTGCAGGTGCCGTTTGCGCCCGGTGGTACCACCGACATCATTGCCCGTACCATTGCTGAGCCCCTGGGCAAGGCCATAGGCCAGACGGTGATTGTCGAGAACAAGGCGGGCGGTGGCGGGGTGGTTGGCGCGACCGAAATAGCGCATACCGCGCCCGATGGCTATGTACTGGGGGTAGCGACGGTCTCTACCACTGCTGCCAACCCTGCCATCAATCCGAAAATCACCTACAACACGCTGACCGATTTCACGCCCATCATCAACATCGCAGCCACACCCAACATCATTGCGGTACACCCGAGCTTTCCGGCCAGAAACTACAAAGAGTTTGTTGCCGAGCTAAAAAAGAACCCCGGCAAATACTCCTATTCATCGTCGGGCACGGGCGGCATTAGCCACTTGCAGATGGAGCTGTATAAAAGCCTGAGCGGTACCTTCGTTACGCACATTCCCTATCGCGGGGCTGGCCCGGCGCTGAACGACACGGTGGCCGGACAGGTCACCATGATTTTTGACAACCTGCCGTCTGCCTTGCCTTTCATCCAGCAAAAGCGCCTGATCCCCATCGTGGTGGCGGCACCAACGCGCCTGGCTGTGTTGCCTGACGTGCCCACCTTCAAAGAGCTGGGCCTGGAGCCGGTCAACCGCATGGCGTATTACGGCATCACAGGGCCTAAAGGATTGCCGCTAGAAGTGGTCGAAAAAATCAACGCAGGCGTGAAGAAGGCGCTGGAAGACCCGGCTGTGCGCAAGCGTATTGCAGACACTGGATCGTTGATTGTGGCCAACACGCCGGAGCAGTTCACTGCGCAGATCAAGGCTGAGTACGAGGTCTACAAGAAAGTTGTGGACACCGCCAAGCTCAAGCTGGAGTAAATGCTGCACTGGTTTTTGTTATCGTTGGCGGATGCCTTCCGAGATCCAGTCAAGCCAGCACAGCATTGACGCGTTCATAGACGCGCTATGGCTGGAAGATGGCTTGTCAAAAAACACGCTGGCGGCTTATCGTCGTGACCTGTCGCTTTACGCTGTCTGGCTGGGTGCTCAAAAGCAGGGCAGCCGCCAGCTTGACGAGACCATTGAGACGCATATCAGCGCCTACTTTTCTGCCAGGCACAGCGTCACCAAAGCCACCTCTGCGAATCGGCGGCTGACCGTCTTCAAACGCTACTTTCGCTGGGCCTTGCGAGAGCGTTTTGTAACCGCTGACCCGACGCTCAAGCTGCAATCGGCCAAACAGGCATTGCGCGTACCCAAGACCATGAGCGAGGCACAGGTTGAAGCCTTGCTGACCGCGCCTGATGACACAGCGCTCGGCCTGCGTGACCGGGCCATGCTGGAGGTGCTGTACGCCAGCGGCCTGCGTGTCAGCGAACTGGTCGGGCTGAAGACTTTTCACTTGAGCTTGAACGACGGCGTGCTGCGTGTGATGGGCAAAGGCAGCAAGGAGCGCTTGGTGCCGTTTGGTCAGGCCGCGCGCGAAGCCATCGTGCAATACATTGCGCAGGCAAGGCCAGAAATTCTGGACGGCCAGCAAACTGAAGATCTGTTTGTCACCAATCGTGGCCGCGGCATGAGTCGCGTGATGTTCTGGATGCTGGTCAAAAAATATGCGCTGCAGGCCGACATCACTTCACCCCTTTCGCCGCACACCCTGCGCCACGCCTTTGCCACGCATTTGCTGAACCACGGAGCTGACCTGCGCGCAGTGCAAATGCTATTGGGGCATTCGGATATTTCAACGACGACGATTTATACGCACGTTGCGCGTGAACGGCTGAAGGCGATTCACCACCAGCATCACCCACGAGGTTGATATGGGCATCACCCACGAGGGTGATATGGACGTTATCCGCGCGGTTAACCTGCCTCATACATAAAGCTGCGGTTAAACGGGTAAGCCGATTGCGCGCCCCTCGCACACAAACCATCCTTTGACAAGTTCACGTCGCCCGAAGGTTTAGTGGCCAGCAACTGGTGCAGCGATATCCAGCCCTGCTCAAAGCTCATGGCGCTGCCTGCCAGGTAGAGGCGGTAGGCGCGCAGGGTTTTTTCTGCGCGCTCTGCATTACCTTTTTCGCTGCCATCGGCGGCCAGAACATCGCGCGCGTCGTCAAGGCGCTCTTCCAGTGCGTTTGACCAGTCCCACAGCGTGCGGGCGTAGTGTGGCCTGAGGTTTTCAAGATCAACCAGTTCAAGGCCGCTTCTGGCCATGTGCTCCATCACGGCGCTGATGTGCAGCAGTTCACCACCAGGGAAGATGTATTTTTCAATGAAGTCGCCCATGCCAGCGCCCAGTTGCCGGTTTTGCAGCCCGCCAGCCGTGATGCCGTGGTTCATCACCAGCCCGCCGGGCGCGAGCAGGCCCATGATCTTGCTGAAGTAGGCCGTCATGTTGGCGTGGCCCACGTGCTCGAACATGCCGACCGACGATATTTTGTCGAAAGGTCTGCTGCCTGCGTCGGTGCCTGGGTTGAGGTCGCGGTAGTCGCGCAGTTCCATTTGTACGCGGTGGCCAAGGCCTTTTTCGGCAATCAGCCTCGTCACATACGCATGCTGGTTTTTTGACAGCGTGATGCCGGTGGCATCCACGCCATAGTGCTCTGCAGCCCACAGCAGCAGGCCGCCCCAGCCCGCGCCGATGTCGAGAAAGCGCTCACCCGGCATGAGCCGCAGTTTGCGGCAGATGTGGTCAAGCTTGGCCTCTTGCGCACTGGCCAGCGTGACCGACGCATCAGCCAGGTTTGGGTAGTACGCGCACGAATAGACGCGGCGCGGATCCAGCCACAACGCATAAAAATCATCCGACACATCGTAGTGAAACTGTATTTGCGCTGCATCTTTTTCAAGCGTGTGCGCCGCGAGAGACTTGGCACGCCGCATCAGGCCTTGCCACCAGCGCGTGTCGCTTTCAACCGGGTTGCCGGGCAGCAGCTTGGTGACGGTGCGAATGATGTCGCGCATGGTGCCTTCAAGCTGTAACGTGCCCTCAACATAGTCCTCAGCCAGCGCACCCATCTGTCCAGCCTTGAGGCGGGCAATGCTCGACCAGCTTGAAAAAGTCAGCTTGACTGCCGCGTTGGCTGCACCCAAAAGCTGCCCGTGCGGCAATTGCACAGAAACATCAGGCGGCAAAGCAGGGTGAATGGTCGTGGTCATTGGATATATAAACTCCAAAACAACAGCCTAGCTTTTTTCACGCGACTTGTCAGTAAGACAAACGCCCGCAATTGGCGCGGCTAGCTAGGCTGCCTGCACCAGCAGTGTCAGCTCGGCCTCATCAAAGCCCGCATCACGGCGCGCGTTCAGATTCAGCGGGCCCTTAATGCGCGGCGCGCCGTATTGCCGGGCCAGCGCTGCATAGGTTGCAAGCGGGTCAAGCCCGCGCTGGCTGCAAAGGTAGCGGTACCAGTGGTTACCAATGGCAACGTGGCCGATTTCGTCGCGCAGGATGATGTCGAGAATTTCTACCGCACGGAGCGCGTGCGACGTGCCGACCTTGCGCAGCTTGGCCTGCATGGGTGGCGTGGCGTCCAGCCCGCGCGCCTCCAGCGTGCGCGGCACCAGGGCCATGCGCGCCATCACGTCGTCGCTGGTTTTGGCGGTCATGTCCCACAGGCCGGTATGCGCAGGGAAGTCACCGTAGTCATAGCCCATGGTTTGCAGGTGCGCCCGCAGCAGGCTGAAGTGCCGGGCCTCTTCGCTTGCTACCTTGAGCCAGTCAAGGTAATAGGTATCGGGCATGTCCGCAAAACGCCAGATCGCATCAAGCGCCAGGTTGATGGCATTGAACTCGATGTGGGTAATGGCGTGCAGCAGCGCAGCCAGGCCCTCAGTTGTGAAGGGCGAGCGTTTGGGGATGTTGAGGTGCGAGCACAACTCGGGCCGCTCTGGGCAGCCGGGCAGCTTGTCATGGCTTTCGAACTGCTGCTGGCTTGCTATTGAAAATGTAGCTGGCCACGCCCGTAAATAGAGGGTTTTGGCTATTTTTTGCTCTGGATTTTGATTCAGAAGAGCCTGTAGCGCATGGCTGCGGAGTTCTTTTGGCTGGGACGGGGCAGTCATGGCCTGATTGTCGGCTATTGGTTATTGGCTGCCCACACCGTGAGCGATGCCCCAGGTCAAACGAAGGGTAGCCTCCCTACAATAGGCGGAGTTCCGCAGAGCATTACTGACAGCACAACAGGACACCCATGGCCATCTACCAGCTAGACGATTTGACCCCTTCGATTCACCCCACCGCCTGGGTGGCCGACAGTGCGCAAATCATTGGCCAGGTGGTTCTGGAGGAAAACGTCAGCGTCTGGTTTGGTGTGGTTTTGCGCGGTGACAACGATCTTATTTCGATTGGCAAGGGGTCCAACATTCAGGAGAACAGCGTTTTGCATATCGACCGTGGTCATCCGCTGGTGCTTGGCGAGAACGTCACCATCGGCCATCAGGTGATGCTGCATGGATGCACGATTGGTGATAACTCGCTGGTGGGCATCGGTGCAGTGGTGCTGAATGACGCCAGAATCGGCAAGAACTGCCTGGTGGGCGCGGGTTCACTGGTGACCGAGGGCAAGGAGTTTCCCGATGGGTCGCTCATCATGGGCAGCCCGGCCAGAGCGGTACGCCAGATGTCACCCGAGCAGATTGAGGGTTTAAAAATGTTTGGGCAGCACTACATAGAGAACTCAGCCCGCTATAAAACGGGCCTTAAAAAGCTGGCTTGATGTCTGAATTGCATAAATTTATTTTTGATGGCTTGCCGGTGCGCGGCATGCTGGTGCGCCTGACCGACTCCTGGCAGGAAATCCTCAAGCGTCGGCAAGCCGCTGGCGGCTATCCCGTTGAGGTCATGCATCTGCTGGGCGAAATGACGGCGGCTGGCGCGTTGATGCAGGGCAATATCAAGTTCAATGGCGCGCTGGTGTTGCAGATTTTTGGTGACGGCCCGGTCAAACTGGCAGTGGCTGAAGTGCAGAACGATTTGACCCTGCGCGCCACCGCTACGGTGACCGGTACTGTCGATGCTGGCAGTTCGTTGAGCCAATTGGTCAACGTACACAACGAAGGGCGCTGTGCCATCACGCTGGACCCGAAAGACAAATTTCCCGGACAGCAGGCCTACCAGGGCGTGGTACCGCTGTATGGCGATGCGCACGAGAAAATTGAAAACCTCGCCGAAGTGCTGGAGCATTACATGCTGCAAAGCGAGCAACTGGACACTAAACTGATTCTGGCTGCGGATGGCAATATGGCTGCGGGGCTGCTGATTCAGCGACTGCCGGTCAAAGGGCAGGGCAATCTGGAGGGCACTATTGATGTTGAGGCCAATGAAGACCAGATTGGCAAAAACGAAGACTACAAACGCATCGCCATGCTGGCCAGCACGCTCAAGCGAGAAGAGCTGCTCACGCTAGATGCCGACACGATATTGCGCCGTTTGTTCTGGGAAGAGCCCATCACCCGGTTTGAAGTGCTGACTCCCAGCTTTGGCTGTAGCTGCTCACGCGAGCGCGTGGCCAATATGCTGCGCAGCCTCGGTATCGCAGAGATCGACAGCGTGATTGCAGAGCAGGGCTCGGTGAGCGTGACCTGCGAATTCTGCGGTGCGCCCTACAATTTTGACCCGGTCGACGCAGCGCAGATTTTCACCAATCCTGGCCAGCAGCAGCCGCCTACCGAGACGGTGCAATAAGGGTGCCTCTGCGCCGGGTTATTTGTTGACCTGGACAAAAATCTCGTTGGGTTTGACCATACCCAGTTCGCTGCGGGCTTTTTCTTCAACCATTTCCAGACCTTCTTTCAGGTCGCGCACTTCGGCTGAGAGCTGGTCATTGCTCAATTGCGCCTTGGTGTTTTTGACTGTTTGATCGCCGAGGCGCTGCTGCATCTCGCGCACGCTGGGAATGCTGCCCCGGCCCATCCACAATTGCGCATGGAAGATTGCCAGCAGTGCAATCAAGAGGGCGGGGACTAAGCGGTTTCCCAATTTTTCTAGCTGAGCATTCAGCGTAGGTTATAAAACGCTGCACGTCCCGGGTAAGTAGCCACCTCACCCAGGTCTTCTTCAATGCGCAGCAACTGGTTGTATTTGGCCATGCGGTCGGAGCGCGACAGTGAACCGGTCTTGATCTGGCCTGCGTTTGTACCCACGGCAATGTCGGCAATAGTTGTGTCTTCAGTCTCACCCGAGCGGTGCGAGATAACGGCGGTATAGCCAGCCCGCTTGGCCATTTCAATCGCGGCAAAGGTTTCCGTCAGCGTGCCGATCTGGTTGATCTTGATGAGGATGGAGTTGGCAATGCCCTTGTCGATGCCCTCTTTCAAAATCTTGGTATTGGTCACAAACAGGTCGTCGCCGACCAGTTGCACTTTTTTGCCGAGGCGCTCGGTCAAAATTTTCCAGCCGTCCCAGTCGCCCTCGGCCATACCGTCTTCGATGCTGATGATGGGGTATTTATCGACCCAGGTGGCCAGAATATTCGTCCACTCGGTGGCGTCAAGGCTCAGGCCTTCCGCGTCCAGCACATATTTACCGTCTTTGTAAAACTCCGACGCAGCGCAGTCCAGACCGAGGGCAATCTGCTCACCCGCAACAAAGCCGGCCTTGTCGATAGCCTCCAGAATCATCTGGATGGCGGCTTCGTGGTTGGTCACGTTGGGTGCAAAGCCGCCTTCGTCACCGACGGCAACGCTCATTCCCTTGTCGTGCAAAATTTTCTTCCGGGCATGGAACACTTCAGCACCGTAACGCACGGCTTCGCGAAAGCTGGGCGCGCCGACCGGAATAATCATCAGTTCTTGCAGGTCAAGGTTGTTGTTCGCATGTGCGCCGCCGTTGACGACGTTCATCATGGGCACGGGCATCTGCATGGCACCGCTGCCGCCAAAGTAGCGGTACAACGGCAGGCCGGCTTCTTCAGCCGCAGCACGCGCTACAGCCATGCTGACGGCCAGCATGGCGTTGGCACCTAGGCGTGACTTGTTGTCGGTACCGTCGAGGTCAATCAGGGTGCGGTCTAAAAACGCCTGCTCGCTTGCATCCAGACCCAGTACGGCTTCAGAGATTTCAGTGTTGATGTGTTCAATCGCCTTGAGCACACCCTTGCCGAGGTAACGCGATTTGTCGCCATCACGCAGTTCAATGGCTTCACGCGAACCGGTCGATGCACCCGAAGGCACGGCCGCGCGGCCCATCACGCCTGACTCTAGCAGTACATCACATTCAACGGTGGGGTTGCCACGGCTGTCGAGAATTTCGCGGCCTACGATATCAACAATTGCGCTCATTTGGCTCTTTCAAAAATCAAAATTAAACAGTTAAAACGAAAAGATCAAACACCCTCAACCAGCACCATGCGCATGACGGAAATGTTTTTACGCACTTTGATGGCGGCAGCGTATTCAGTGGAGTCATAAAAGGTTTTGGCTTGTACCGCGTCCTTGAACTTGAGCAGTACCACGCGGTTCGGTGTCCAGTCGCCTTCAAGTACTTCAACCTTGCCACCGCGTATGCAAACCTCTGCACCGTGGGCTTGCATGGCTATGCCGGAAAGCCGTTTGTATTCTTCGTACGCCTCGGGGTTGTTGACTGTAACGTTGGCAATGATGTAAGCACTGGACATATTCAAACTCCAAAATTATTTTCAAGAAAGCCGTTTTTCTTGGTGACGCGATCCAGTTCAAGCAGCGTTTCCAGCAGGGCTTTCATGTGTTTTAACGGTACCGCATTGGGACCGTCGCTCATGGCATTGGCGGGGTCAGGATGGGTTTCCATGAAAAGCCCCGCGACACCGACGGCAACCGCCGCGCGTGCCAGCACTGGCACCATCTCACGCTGGCCACCAGAGATGGTGCCCTTATCATTTCCAGCGCCGGGCAGCTGCACCGAATGCGTAGCATCAAACACAACCGGTGCTTTTGTTTCACGCATGATGGCCAGGGCCCGCATGTCAGACACCAGGTTGTTGTAGCCAAAGCTGGCACCGCGCTCGCAAGCCATAAAGCGGTCTTCGCTGAGGCCTTTTTCACGCGCTGCGGCACGCGCTTTGTCGATGACGTTTTTCATGTCACCGGGGGCAAGAAACTGGCCTTTCTTGATATTGACCGGCTTGCCCGATTGCGCAACTGCATGGATGAAGTCGGTCTGGCGGCACAAAAATGCGGGCGTTTGCAACACGTCAACGATGGTTGCAACTTCGGCAATATGGCTTTCCGAATGCACATCGGTGAGTATGGGTACACCGAGGTCGCGTTTGACCTTGGCCAATATTTCAAGGCCCTTCTGCATGCCAGGGCCGCGAAAACTGGTGCCGCTGGAGCGATTCGCCTTGTCGTAGCTGGACTTGAAGATGAAGGGGATACCTAACGAGGCAGTGATTTCCTTGAGTGTGCCGGCGGTGTCCATCTGCAATTGTTCGGACTCAATCACGCAGGGGCCAGCGATCAGGAAGAAGGGCTTGTCGAGGCCAATATCAAATCCACAGAGTTGCATGTTCAGGCCACAACCTTCAGTAGTTTGCCCTGGGTTTGATAGTCGAGCGTGGCCAAAACGAAAGCGTTAAACAGCGGATGCCCGTTCCATGGCGTGGACTTGAACTCGGGGTGAAACTGCACGCCCACAAACCAGGGATGAACCGTCTGCGGTAATTCAATAATCTCAGTGAGCTGTTCGCGCTGTGTCAGCGCAGAAATCACCAGACCCGCCGTACGCAGTTGATCCAGGTAATTCACATTGGCCTCGTAGCGGTGGCGATGCCGCTCGGTCACTACGTCGCCGTAAATCTTGTGCGCCAACGTGCCTTTGGCAACGTCAGAGCTTTGCGCGCCCAGGCGCATCGTGCCGCCGAGGTCGGACTTGGCATCACGCGTTTTGATAGTGCCATCAAGGTCTTTCCATTCCGTGATGAGGGCAATGACGGGGTGTGGCGTTTGCAGGTCAAACTCGGTGCTGTTGGCATCCTTCAGGCCAGCGACATGGCGCGCAAATTCAATCGTGGCTACCTGCATACCCAGGCAAATACCGAGGTAGGGCACCTTGTTTTCGCGAGCGTAGCGGGCGGCGCAAATTTTGCCTTCAACACCGCGTACGCCAAAACCACCAGGCACCAGAATGCCGTCAAACTTGGCAAGTCGCGAGACGTTATCCGGCGTGATGGTTTCCGAATCAACGTACTCGATAACGACCTTGGCATGGTTCTTCATGCCCGCGTGGCGCAAGGCCTCGTTGAGTGATTTGTAGCTGTCGCTCAGCTCGACATACTTGCCAACCATCGCAATGTGTACTTCGTTTTGCGGATGCTCGGTTTCATACACCAGATCATCCCAGCGCTTGAGATTGGCCGGCGGTGTGTTCAAGCGCAGCTTGTCGCAAATCAGGCCATCGAGGCCTTGCTCGTGCAACATGCGTGGTACTTTGTAGATGGTGTCCACGTCCCACATCGATATAACGCCCCACTCGGGTACGTTGGAGAACAGCGATATTTTGTCGCGCTCTTCCTGCGGAATAGGGCGGTCGGCGCGGCACAGCAGCACGTCGGCCTGAATGCCGATTTCGCGCAGCTGCTTGGCGGTATGCTGGGTCGGCTTGGTTTTGAGCTCGCCTGCGGCGGCTATCCACGGCACATAGCTCAAATGCACGAATGCCGTGTTGTTGGCACCCAGGCGCAGGCTCATTTGCCGCACGGCTTCAAGAAATGGAAGGGACTCGATGTCGCCCACCGTACCACCGATTTCAACAATGGCTACATCTACTGCATCAGGTGTTCCATACCCGGCGCCGCGTTTGACGAATTCCTGAATTTCATTGGTGACGTGCGGAATGACCTGCACGGTCTTGCCGAGGTAGTCGCCACGGCGTTCTTTTTCAAGCACGCTTTTGTAAATCTGGCCGGTAGTGAAGTTGTTGGCCTTCTTCATGCGCGTTTCAATAAAACGCTCGTAATGGCCGAGGTCAAGATCGGTTTCTGCGCCGTCGTCAGTGACAAAAACTTCACCATGCTGAAACGGCGACATCGTGCCGGGGTCTACGTTGAGGTAGGGGTCCAACTTGATGAGAGTGACTTTGAGGCCGCGCGATTCAAGGATCGCAGCGAGGGAGGCTGACGCGATTCCCTTACCCAGGGAAGACACTACACCGCCGGTGACGAAGACAAATTTGGTCATGTCAGATACAAGCCGAAAAGCTCGCAGGGTGGGAAATTACGATTATAGGCGCTGACACCTGAGACTATTTGACCCGGATGAAGAACTCTCCAAGCTGATACATTGCGGTGCATGACGAACTCATCGACAAACGATATTTCTGGCGAGGCGCTGGATCTGGCGGGCAAACACATCGTGTTGGGCCTGACGGGTGGCATTGCCTGCTACAAGGCCGCAGAGCTGTGCCGCGCCCTCATCAAGGCGGGTGCGACGGTGCAGGTGGTGATGACCGAGGCTGCCGAGCAGTTCATCACCGCCGTGACCATGCAGGCATTGAGCAACAGGCCTGTTTTTACCAGCCAGTGGGACAGTCGTGAGCCGAATAATATGCCGCATATCAACCTGTCGCGTGAAGCCTCTGCGATTTTGATTGCGCCCATGAGCGCTGACTTCATGGCCAAGCTTCTGCATGGGCGTGCTGATGACTTGTTGAGCCTCATGTGTCTGGCCCGGCCCATCGTCAAGGTGCCGTTGCTGGTAGCGCCTGCGATGAACCGCGAGATGTACATACACCCGGCAACCCAGCGCAATTTTGTGCAACTGGAGGCGGACGGCGCAACCGTGCTGGGCGTGGGCAATGGTTTCCAGGCTTGCGGCGAAACCGGGGATGGTCGGATGTTGGAGCCAGCGCAACTGCTGGAAGACATCATTGCGTTTTTCACTTCCAAAGTGCTGGCTGGCCAGAAGGTGCTGGTGACGGCAGGGCCGACTTATGAGGCGATAGACCCGGTGCGCGGCATTACCAATTTGTCAAGCGGCAAGATGGGATTTGCGATTGCGCGCGCTGCCCGGGAGGCTGGTGCCGAGGTCACGCTGATTGCGGGTCCTGTTAGCTTGCCAACACCGCGGGGCGTGACCAGAATTGATGTGAAATCAGCCTCAAATATGCTTGAAGCCGTTATTCCACGGGCGCAAGCAGCTACTATTTTTATAGCGACAGCAGCAGTGGCTGACTGGTGTGTCGCATCGCCTTCAGACCGCAAACTAAAAAAGGAAGGTTCTGTAGTGGCGCCGCAGTTAGTGTTTAAAGAGAACGCTGACATTCTCGCCACCGTTGCAAAGTCCGACGCTGCACAAACGGGCAGGCTTTTTTGTGTCGGGTTCGCAGCCGAAAGCCACGACCTGCATGAGCACGCGCAAGCCAAGCGCTTGCGTAAAAACGTACCGTTGCTGGTCGGCAATATTGGCCCTGACACGTTCGGGCAAGACCACAATGCGTTGCTGCTGGTTGATGCAAGTGGCAGTACTGAATTGCCTAGAGCCTCAAAGCTGTCACTCGCACGCACACTGGTACGCGAAGTCGCGCTCCGCATTGGAAAAGTTTAAAAAAGAGAAAAGCTTTCATGAAAATCGACATCAAGATCATCGACCCGCGCCTTGTTGATAACCTGCCAGCCTATGCTACGACGGGCAGTGCGGGGCTGGATTTGCGTGCCTGCCTGACGGAACCTTTGGTGCTGCAGGCAAATGCCTGGAAACTGGTGCCGACCGGGATCGCGATATATTTGCGTGACACCGGCTACGCAGCTCTTATCCTGCCTCGTTCCGGTCTTGGCCACAAGCATGGCATCGTGCTGGGCAACCTTGTCGGTCTGATTGACAGCGACTACCAGGGCCAGTTGATGGTGAGCGCGTGGAACCGCAGCGACGTGCCTTTCACCATTGACCCTATGGAGCGGATTGCTCAACTGGTCATCGTGCCGGTGGTGCAGGCAGAGTTCAATGTGGTGAACGAGTTCCCTACAAGCGAGCGAGGTGAACGCGGTTATGGCTCGACTGGCAAGGCGTGAAATTCTGACTCTATTGTGATGTGCGAGTTTGCGAGTTCAGGTCAGTCTCCGCCTACAGGCAAGCCGCTGTCTATCCTAGGCACCTACCTTCCATTGGCCGATGCGCACTGCGGCGCGAAACTGTTCGAATAAATTCATCAGCGGCGATTAAGCGGGTTCGGCGACTAAAAGTCGTGACACCTGCTCATTCACCGTTTTGATCAATCTATCAAAGGAGAATTCCATGCGCTCATCACTTAGCCTCTCATCAAGCTCATCACGCCGCGTTGCATCTGCCGTTACGGCAATTGCCTTGCTTGCAGGCATGGCAGCTTGCGCACCCATGAATTCGACTCCAATGGCGACAACCTACCCCTCAGGCCCTGTGTACGCTGGAGGCTCGGTTGGTGCCGTTGAATATGGCCGTGTTACAAATGTTGAAGTCATCCGCACTCAGGAGCCCGGCGGTAGCGGTACCGCTGGTGCCATCATCGGTGGCGTTGCTGGCGCTGTCATCGGTAACCAGATTGGTCGCGGCACGGGTAAAGACCTGGCGACCATCGCGGGCGGCATAGGCGGTGCTGTTGCAGGCAACGCGATTGGGAAAAACGCCAACACCCAGGTCAAGGACACTTACCGTGTATCGGTTCAGGTTGACGGTGGTGCTTACCGAACCTATGACATGGGCGCTGCCGTTGACTTGCGGGCTGGTGATCGTGTTCGTATCGAAAACGGTCAGGTTTACCGTATGTAATTTATATACCGTTGAAGGACGGTATTGAGGGGAAAAAGGCGCTGCAATTTATTAGAGGCGCCTTTTCTTCGCCTTAATGCAGCGTGTTGTTGCTGGGTGAAGCTGCGGCAAATGTTGCCAACGGTTCGGGTGCCTCAAGCTTGAAAAAGCCTGTGCCCATGGTACCTTGCCCAATCTCTATCTCAGTCGCTTCCCTGACGGATTCGACTTTCAGAGAAAGGCGCAATGCTATGCCAGCCAACGGATGATTGCCGTCGAGCACAACGTGATCGGGATAAATCTCCGTCACCGTATAGATTTTGTCTTTGGGTGTGTCCGCACTGGCACCTGCTGGAAGCGCAGCGCCGTCAAACGTCATGCCTTCTTCAATTTCCGCCGGAAAAATTTTGCGCAGTTCAAGAAAAACCAGGTTTTCGTCGTAGTCGCCAAATGCGTTTTCGGGCTCAAGATGCAAGTCGGTCTTGTCCCCGGTCTCGTGGCCTTGCAGAGCTTCTTCAATTTTAGCCAGCAGGTCATTGCCGCCCAGCAGGAACTCGACCGGCTCTTCGAGTTCGTCCAGCATTTCGCCCAAGGTATCTTTTAGCGTCCAGGTCAGGGCGACGACGCATTGAGGGGTGATTTTCATCCGACAATTGTCCCATGGATGTAAATCAGGCTCTACCCCTTCTCGCCGGTTTGACACCGGCCCAGTTCATGCGTCGCCACTGGCAGAAAAAGCCTTTGCTGGTGCGGCAGGCGTTGCCGGGTTTCAAACTGGTATTGAGCCGTGCCGAGCTGTTCAAACTTGCCGCGCGCGATGAAGTCGAGTCCCGGCTTGTGGTGAACAACAGTAAAAAAGGCAAGGTGGTCTGGTACATGAAGCGCGGGCCGTTTAAACCGCGCAGCCTGCCGCCTTTGAGCCAGGCCGCATGGACGCTACTGGTACAGGGCGTTGACGGGCACAACGGGAAAGCGCACCGTTTACTGCAAATGTTTCGTTTTATTCCGGACGCGCGGCTTGATGATTTGATGATTTCATTTGCCACGACTGGTGGTGGCGTAGGCCCGCACTTTGACAGCTACGACGTTTTTTTGTTGCAGGCTAGTGGTAGTCGGCGCTGGAAGATCAGCAGACAAAAAGACCTGACGCTGCAAGCGGATGTGCCCCTTAAGATATTGCAGAATTTTGAGCCTGAAGAAGACTTTTTGCTGGAAGCTGGTGACATGCTTTACTTGCCCCCGGGCTATGCTCACGATGGTATTGCCGAAGCCGCATTTCAACCTGACGGCAAAGCTGCCGACTGCATGACCTATTCGATTGGTTTCAGAGCCCCGGCGCAGCGTGAACTGGCTGCACAATTGCTGCATCGCCTGGCGGAATTCAGTGAAGATACTGAGGAAGAATCTGGCGAAGAAGAAGGCTTGCCTGCGAAACGCAAAACTGCTCGCAAACCCGTGATTTACCGCGACCCTGACCAGTTGGCAACCGCAACACCAGCGGCGTTGCCCGCAGCCCTTGCGGGTTTTGCAACAGCAGCTGTGATGAATGCCTTGCAAGACCCGCTGGCAGTGGCGTGCGCTCTTGGTGAGTACATGACGGCACCCAAACCTTTGGTATGGTTTGACGAGGCTACCGATGCATGGGTGTCAACGGGCGCAACTGGAAAAACTGGTATTTGCCTGGATACACGGACCCGCATGATGTATGACGCAGACCATATATTTATCAACGGTGAAAGCTATCGGGCCAAGGGTGCCGATGCGCGGCTGATGCAGCGCCTGGCTGACCAGCGCGGGCTGTCAGCGAGGGAGCTGAAAAAAGCCAGCCCTGCTGCGCAGGACTTGCTGGCCGACTGGCATGAAGCCGGATGGCTGGTCGATCTGTAGCCATCCGGAAATCTTCAACTTATGAGTGCAAATAATATGGATGCAAATATGGATGCAGGTGGCGGACTTGCTTTGCCTTCGTTACCGCAGGGGCGCTTTAGCGGGCCTGGTGAATTTGCCGAAAACATCCGGCTGGCTTTTGCTACGGCGGCAGCGCAGGGCTGGCGTCAAATCATCATGGCTGACCGCAGCTTTGAGGATTGGCCGCTGGGGGAGCGGTCAGTAGCTCAGTCGCTCAGCGACTGGTCGAGATCGGGTCGTAAATTGACGATGCTGGCTAAAAACTATGACGAGGTGCTGCGGCGACATGCGCGTTTCGTCACGTGGCGGCGCACCTGGGCACATATTGTCGAATGCAGGGGGAATACCTCGCTCTCGGCAGACGATTTCCCCAGTGCCCTGTGGAGTCCGGTATGGGTTTGCCAGCGGCTTGATCTGGAGCGCTGCAGGGGCATGGCCGGGTTTGAGGCTGACAGGCGTGTGGCGCTCAGGGAGCAGCTCGATGAATGCCTGCGCCGCTCAGCGCCATCGTTCCCGGCGACTACTCTCGGCATTTAGGCGCATGTAGGACAAGGGAGGGTTTTTTTGTTTTCAGGGAACCTTTTTCATGTGGGACAAAGCGGGCTATAATCCCAAATTGGGCAAAAGAGCTCGAGTCCTTTTGCCTGGTCAAATGACATTCTTGAGTTTTCAGTCTGATTCTTTGACAATTTCCGGAAATTGTTTTCTTTTAAATCTTTAAGGATAGTAAAAATGAATAAATCTCTCGTTCTTGCAGCTGTTATCGCTGCTGCCGCACTGGCTGCTTGCAGCAAGAAAGAAGAAGCTCCAGCTGTTGTTGTTGTTCCTGCTCCAGCCGTGGTTGTTGTCCCCGCAGCTGATGCTGCTTCTGGTGCCATGGCAGCTGCCTCCGGCGCTATTGCTGGCGCTAACGCTGCTGCTTCTGGCGCTGCTGCCGCTGCTACTGGCGCAATGGCCGCTGCTTCTTCGGCAATGAATTCTGCTGCTGATGCTTCAAAATCGGCTAACGATGCTGCCAAAGCTGCTACCGACGCAATGAAGAAGTAATTCTTCCTGGTCAGAAAAGCCGCCAGACTTCGTTGTCTGGCGGCTTTTTTTATGCCTGATCGCTAAAAGTCTTAGCGGAGGTCATCCGCGATGACCTTGACAATGCGCTGGGCGTTGGCTGACGCCTCGGCTGCCCCCTGCGCATTGAGCACGGAGACCGTCGTGGCATTGCCCTGGCTCTTCACGGCAATACGGTATTTCAGCGGTGGAACCCCTGATGATCCGGAAAAGCTGAACAGCTTGCTTAAAAAGCCCGGCTCCTTGCTGTCCGGTGTCGGCTCAACGTAGCGTACAAAGTAAGTGCCCTGAGCGCGGTCACGGTCTTCTACCGTAAAGCCGGTACGATCCAGTGTCAGGCCTACGCGGCGCCATGCGCGGTCAAAGTCTTCGTCCATCTGAACCACTGGTGTACCGTTGACATTGGCAACGCGCGATGTGGGGGCAGTGGCACCCGCTGCAACCAATACCTTGGATTGTTCCTGGCTAACTCCGAGCTTGACCATTAAGCGGCGTAAAAACTCGGCCTCGAGTTCCGGATCTGCCGGACGTGGCTGCCAGATAGTGTCTCCACCGCTCGCTGCACCTGCCGTTTGAGAGCCGTTGCGGGTGTTGACGGTTTCGACCATTCCGCGATGGCTAATGTAAATTTCGGTACCTCCGATGGAATTGCGCTCAAGGCGGGTGCGAAACTTGTCGCGCTCCCCGGTTGAATACAGGCCATCAAAAAGCTTGCCTATGGTTTCGCGAATGATGTCTTGCGGAATCTTGGCGCGGTTTTCAGCAAAATCGGTTTCCATGATGCCGAGTTTTTCCTGATCAAGTGCCAGCAGAAAACCACTCTCCAGCCAGAAGTCACGCACCGGGCTCCAGAGTTGGTCAGCCGGGCGATTGACTACCAGCCAGCGCTGGTTGCCTGCGCGTTCGATGCGCACATCACCAACACTGGTTGCCGCGACGGGTACGATCTGGCTGGAACCCGAGCCCAACTGGTAGGCGCTGGCCGTAATGGTGCTGCCCGGCACCACGTAGCGTGTTTCGCGGGACAGTTGCGTCAAGTCTGGCGGTACGTCCAGGGACGGGCCAGCCTTGCCGCTGGATTTGTAGTCAATCTTGTCGCCCGCAAGCAGACTGTTTACGCTGGAACAACCGGCAAACAGCAGTGTAGCGGCCAGGATGGATGCTGTGCTGACTGTTTTTGCCGTCTGCAGGCCGCAAGCTTTTTGCAATATCTTCACTTTGGTTTCCTTAAAAATCAGATCAGGCCGCACTGGCGCAGCGCGCCTTCGACGGTTGCTTCATTGGATGCTTCAAGCGGTGTCATGGGCAGGCGCAAGGTCGGGCCGCACAGTCCCATGCGCGCCATCGCCCATTTCACGGGAATCGGGTTGGCTTCAACAAAAAGATGTTTGTGAAGGGGCAGCAATTTCATCTGTAGTTCCATGGCGCTTTTGGCATTGCCAGCTACGGCTGCCATGCACAAATCGTGCATCAGTTTAGGGGCCACATTCGCAGTAACGCTGATATTGCCGTGGCCACCGCACAGCATCAATGCCACAGCAGTCGGGTCGTCACCCGAGTAAACCGCGAAGCCTTTGGGTACGTCCCTGATGAGCCACTGCGCACGCTCGATGTTGCCGGTTGCTTCCTTGATGCCGACAATGCCGGGCACCAGGGCCAGGCGTAGCACCGTGGCGTGAAGCATATCGGCCACAGTACGCCCCGGCACGTTGTACAGCACGCAGGGCAGGTCGCCAACGGCTTCGGCAATGGCCTTGAAGTGCAGATATTGGCCCTCCTGCGTCGGCTTGTTGTAATAGGGAACCACCTGCAATTGGCAGTCGGCACCAACCTGCTTTGCAAACTTTGCGAGTTCGATAGCCTCGGCGGTTGAATTGGCACCGCACCCGGCCATGATGGGCACGCGCTTGTTGGCTTGCTCGACTGACACGCGAATGATGTCGCAATGCTCTTCAACGTTGACGGTAGGCGACTCTCCTGTGGTGCCCACCACCCCTATGCAGTCGGTGCCCTCGGCAACATGCCAGTCGACCAGCTTGCGCAGGGTCGGGTAATCGACCTTGCCGTCTTCATGCAAGGGCGTCGCCAGTGCAACGATGCTGCCAGTAATGGTTTTCATGTCTTGGGTTTAACTCTGGGGCCTGGGTTCTGGACTGGGGTATGGATATTAAAGGTAAATGCGGTCTAAAAACGTGTCCGGTCTAATGGCACAAGCGGCTTCAGCGACTTCAAAAGACAATCCCTTATTCTACCCAGAGCCCGACTGCCATCGACCACGTTACGGGCCTTGCCCAAGGCAGGCTATGCCAGTAGGGGGCGCGGGATGTTGCCTGCCTGACCTTCAGGTTCGCGAAGCGCCACAATCCGCTGCACAAAGCGTGCTGACCTCATGCCTTGCAGCACGGGCTCATCTCCAAAGCATGGTTCAAAACCTTCTTCAAACGCAACTACCCTCAGACTGCTGCAAACCGCCAGCAGTTCCCCGGTACGCAGTAAAAAATCGGGACGCGAAGGCTTGCCGACGGTTTCGTTGCCCTCGGTAAAGGTTTCGTAAATCAGTACGCCGCCAGGCAACAGGCTGGCCAGCAAGGTAGGCATCAAAGGTCGCCACAGGTAGTTGGTGACGACGACCGCATCGAATTGCCTGCCTACAAACGGCCACGGGCCATTCTCGATGTCGGCCACCACCTTTTCGCAGCGCCACGTTGGCAGCGCGATGGAGTCAATGGCTGCCTGCGATCTGTCAACCAGGGTGACAGAGTGATTTTTAGAATAAAACCAGTGCGCGTGACGGCCATGACCGCAGGCCACGTCCAGAACCAGGCCTTGTGGCTTGACGAGCTGTGACCAGCGTTGAACCCACTGCGAAGGTTGTTCAGCACCGTGCATTTAAAAACAGGCCCAAACCTGATTGGCGAGTGTTAACAAAAAATCCGGCCGTGTGTACAGGGCGAACACGCCTAGCAAAGCAACCAGCGCGGCCGCCCAAACGCTGATTTTCAAAGCGAGCTGACTGCTCATATCAAGCGGCCTTCAATCCGCCAACTGAACCGCGATGGATAGGCGCTTCTCGCACCGGCAAATTAATCAGCCCGGCAAAAATACCAAGTGCAATGGTGATGTACCAGACGATGTCATAGCTGCCGGTGCGGTCATACAAAATGCCGCCGAGCCAGACACCTAAAAACGAGCCGATCTGGTGGCTGAAAAACACAAAGCCACTGAGCATCGACAAGTGCTGAATGCCGAAGATCTGCGCCACAGCGGCGTTGGTAACCGGCACCGTTGATAGCCACAGTAATCCCATCAGGCTGGCAAAAATATAGACACTCATGGGGCTTAGGGGTACCGCGATGAATACGGCAATGATGATGGCTCTGGCAAAGTAAATAACCGCCAGAATATTTTTCTTGGGCATCCGCTGCCCAAGTGATCCGGCGATGTAAGTGCCAAAAATATTGAACAGGCCAATCAGTGCCAGCGCGTAGCCCGCCACCTGCGGCGACAGGCCCTTGTCCTTCAAATAGCTTGGCATGTGTACGCCAATAAACACTACCTGAAAACCGCAGACAAAATAGCCCGCCATCAGGAGTTGGAAGCTGGGGTATTTAAAGGCTTCGCGCAGCGCCTGACCGATGCTTTGCTCACGCTTTACGGCCTGCCCGCCGGTAAAGCGGCTTTCACGCAGGCCGATGGCCAGCGGCATGATGAGCAGCACCGCCCCGGCCAACACTAGCAAGGCCTGCTGCCAGCCCAGGCTGCTGATTAAAAAGCTCTCGGTGGGCACCATCAAAAACTGGCCAAACGAGCCTGCGGCTGCGGCGACGCCCATCGCCCATGAGCGTTTGTCGGCTGAGATATTGCGACCAATCACACCGTAAATCACGGCGTAGGTGGTGCCCGCCTGAGCCGCGCCAATCAAAACCCCCGTGGTCAGGGTGAACAGCAAGCCCGTCGGCGATAGCGCCATACCGACCAGGCCCAGGGCATACAGCAAGGTGCCGGCAATGATGACCTTGAAAGCGCCAAACCGGTCGGCGACCATGCCGGCAAAAATACCCGCAATGCCCCAGGAGAGGTTCTGGATGGCAATGGCAAAGGCAAAGGTTTCCCGTGTCCAGCCCTGGGCCTGGGTGATAGGCTGTAGCCACAAGCCAAAACCATGGCGTATGCCCATGGATAGCGTCACAATCGCGGCCCCACAGACCAGCACTTGCAGCATGGAGAGTTGTTTTTGAGGTGTATCAGTATTCCCAGACATTTGCCTACTTTAACGCTTGCGCCACTCCGCTGCTGCTGGGCTTCCCTGTTGTAGTCGGCGCAGCAATTAGTGCCCAACACAAGCGTTGAACTGTGGTTTTATCCAGCTTCTTTTGTGGCGACGTCTACAATTGAGGCAAATTCCGTATCTGCTATGGCCTCCAAATTACCACCTTCCCAATCCCTTAGTCCGGCTTATTCCGAAAGCTCTATCCGCGTGCTCAAGGGCCTGGAGCCCGTCAAGCAGCGGCCCGGCATGTACACCCGCACCGACACTCCCCTGCACATCATTCAGGAGGTGCTGGACAACTCGGCTGATGAGGCCCTGGCCGGGCAGGGCAAAAAAATCAAGGTCACGCTGCACGTCGATAGCTCTGTGTCGATCGAAGACGATGGCCGGGGTATCCCGTTTGGCCTGCATCCGGAAGAAAAGGCGCCTGTGGTCGAGCTGGTTTTTACCCGTCTGCACGCAGGCGGCAAGTTCGACAAAGGCACAGGCGGGGCTTACAGCTTTTCGGGTGGCCTGCACGGCGTAGGCGTTAGCGTGACCAACGCACTGTCAAAGCGGCTCGAAGTGACCTCCTACCGTGAGGGCACAGTGGCCGCGCTGGTGTTTTCGGGCGGTGACGTGATTGAAAAACTCCATTTGCGCAAGCAGGTCGAGGGTGACCGCAAGCAAGGCACAACGGTACGCGCCTGGCCAGATGCCAAATATTTTGAGTCGTCGGTCCTGCCGATGGCCGAGCTGACGCATCTGCTGCGCAGCAAGGCGGTGCTGATGCCCGGCGTGACGGTTAGCCTCACGGTCGAGAAAACCAAAGAGGTGCAAACCTGGGTTTTCAAAGGTGGCCTGCGTGACTACCTGATGCAAACGCTGACCACAGACCCGGTCATTCCAATGTTCGAGAACGAAGGCTTTGCCGATGCGTCGCATGAAACCTTTGCCGAAGGCGAGGGGGCCAGCTGGTGCGTTGCATTCACCGAAGACGGCCACCCGGTGCGCGAAAGCTACGTCAATCTGATCCCCACCAGCGCAGGCGGCACGCACGAAAGTGGCCTGCGCGACGGCCTTTTTACCGCTGTCAAAAGCTTTGTTGACCTGCATTCATTGCTGCCCAAAGGTGTCAAGCTAATGCCCGAAGACGTGTTTGCACGCGCCAGCTACGTTCTGTCAGCCAAGGTGCTGGACCCTCAGTTTCAGGGCCAGATAAAGGAGCGACTCAATTCGCGCGATGCAGTTCGGCTGGTGTCAAGCTATGTGCGCCCCGCGCTCGAGCTGTGGCTGAACCAGCACGTTGACTATGGCAAAAAACTTGCTGAACTGGCTATCAGGGCGGCGCAAAGCCGCCAGAAAGCTGGCCAGAAAGTCGAAAAGCGCAAAGGCTCTGGTGTGGCGGTGTTACCCGGCAAGCTGACCGATTGCGAGAGCAAAGACCTGGCGCATAACGAGGTGTTTCTGGTCGAGGGCGACTCGGCTGGTGGCAGCGCCAAAATGGGCCGCGACAAGGAAAGCCAGGCGATCTTGCCCCTGCGTGGCAAAGTACTCAACACCTGGGAGGTCGAGCGTGACCGCCTGTTTGCCAATACCGAGATTCACGACATTGCCGTCGCTATTGGCGTAGATCCCCATGGTCCGGATGACACGCCCGACATGAGTGGTCTGCGTTATGGCAAGGTTTGCATCCTTTCCGATGCTGACGTTGACGGCTCACACATCCAGGTCTTGCTGCTGACGCTGTTTTTCCGGCATTTCCCAAAGCTGATCGATGCCGGGCATGTCTATGTAGCCCGTCCACCGCTCTTCAGAGTGGACGCGCCAGCGCGTGGTAAAAAACCAGCTTCAAAGGCGTACGCGCTTGATGACGGTGAGTTAACGGCTATTCTTGACAAGTTGCGAAAAGAAGGCGTTAAAGAGGCTTCGTGGAGCATCAGCCGTTTCAAGGGCCTGGGTGAAATGAATGCGGAACAATTATGGGAAACCACACTCAATCCTGATACCCGCAGGTTACTTCCTGTCCACCTGGGTAACCAGACCTTCTTGCAAACCGAGGGACTTATCACCAAGTTAATGGGCAAAGGCGAAGCTGCTGCCAGACGCGAATTGATGGAATTGCATGGCGATGCCATCGAAATTGATATTTAATGAGGCTTGCTTGCCCTTTTGGGACCACTCCGATTTGAAAACTCCTTACCTTACTGTCTCCGCTTCTTTCCGGGCAGCTTCACTGCCCGGATTTGCCCGTGCTTTTGCAGCCATCAGGGCCGTAGCGTTAGCCGCCATGGTAGCAACGCTGGCGGTTTTTTATGCTGCACCGGCAAAGGCAGACGTGTGGGGCTATGTCGATCCCAAAGGCGTCGCGCACTTTTCCGCTGAAAAGCTGGACGAGCGTTACGATCTCTTTTTTCGCGGTGCCGACAGCTTTTCTGCCGGTGCAGGTACAGGGCTTGCGGGCATGAGCGGAAAACCGGCTGGCAAGGCGTCGTACGGCACGGGCACGGCATCGGCCCCGACCAAGCTACTGGCGTATTTCGATGTTTCGCCGAATTACAAGGCGGTCAAGCACCTGCTGAAAGATGCGTCGGTAATGCACGGCATTGACTACGAGCTGCTGCAAGCCCTCATCGCCACCGAGTCCGGTTTCGATGCGCGCGCGGTCTCACCCAAAGGTGCCGTTGGCCTGATGCAATTGATGCCGCCGACCGCAGCGCGTTACGGTGTCAGGACCGACAATGCCTCCCCGGTGGCGCAAAAACTCACAGACCCCAAAACCAACATCCGGGCCGGCTCCAGCTACCTGCGTGACCTGATCGACCTGTTTCCTGGTCAGATTGAGCTGGCAGTGGCGGCCTACAACGCTGGTGAAGGCGCGGTTCAGCGCGCGGGTAACAAAATTCCCAACTACCCTGAAACCCAGAACTACGTCAAAACCGTCATGCAGCTTTATACCCACTTAAAGCCGCCAGCGTTTGTAACGGACGCGCGACATCCAGCAACAGGCCGGGTGCGTATGGAGATGATGGGCGGCACCGCCGCACGCAGCAATATGCCCGCTACCCTGGGCCAGCCTGCCGGTTTACGCAGGTCAGCGGACATCCAGTCAGAATAAGAATAGTTTTTTCATGCAACTTGTTTTGGGTTCTGGCGATTTCGCCCTTGGCCTCGCTTTGGGCGTGTTGGGTCTTGTACTGCTGCTCAGCCTGCTGGTGGCCTACGCATACGACGAGGCTACTCTGCTTTTCCTGGCGGCGTATATCGCGGGTGGGGTGGCCATTATGGTGGCGGCGGACCGCCTGCATATGGACATGCACCTGCTGCAAAACCTATTGCTGGTGACAGGGCCGGCCTTGGTCAGTGGCTTGTTGATGCAGATGTTCCGAAAGCGTACCAGCGGACTTTTTGACAAGATCTCCATAGTGATCCTCATGTCTGCCACGCTGGGCTTGCTGGGCATTTTTATGGCGATTGGAACGGGATTTGCCGGGGCAACCCTGGACAACTATTTGCGCTGGATCTGTTTTGGCTGGGGTACCCTGATGGGTGCCGGATTTGCCTATCGGAGCATTCAGGCACTTGAGACAGCGGGGCCGTGGAAGTGGTGGCTGATGCTGGGTCACGCCGCGGGCCTGATTGTGTCCCTGGTGTTCCTGATGGACCTTGCCGATGCAAAACGCAGTTATTGGCCAGTGATCCTGATGCTTCTGGTTCAAGCACCGCCGATTTACCTGGCGCTGGTGTGGCGCAGCCGCCTGCTCAATGAACTCAGGCTACGCTCTCTGGCTGCCAACACGACCGACCCCTTGACAGGTCTGGCCACAACACCAGTGCTGGTTGAGCGGCTCATGCGCATCATGGCACGCACGCAACAGTCCAGGCCGGGCAGCGAGGGCAGCGTGCTGTTTCTGGTCGATGTAAACAACTGGCATGGCTTGCTTAAAGAACTGGGTGCCGAGTCCAACGAAAAGCTGTTGCTGGAGTCTGCGTTGCGCCTGCGCCGCTCGATTGGCGACCACGATATGGTGGCCCGCATCTCTGGTGGCCGATTTGCTGTGCTCGCGCAAGGTCTCGCGGATCAAAGTGAAGTCACCAGCCTGGCTACCCGACTGGTGGTCAGTGGTTTGCGCATAGACAGCCCGCTACTGCCTGGTGTCGAATTGCAGTTTCGCGTCATCGTGCGGCCTCTCAAACTGCTCAAGCCTCTGGCTCTGCAAGCCGCACAGCAATGGCTGGCCAGCCTTGTGGACCGTTTTAGTGCCTGGCCCGGCAGCCATAGATCGCGCAGCATTCTGGTCGTTGAAGACGATGCTGGCAAGCCTGAATTTAGCGCTCTGGTCGCCCGGCATTGACGGCCCCCCAGCCGAGGCACAATCGGGGCGCTACGGCAGTACGCGCCGCCTGTTTTTTCTTGCCCCTGCTCTTTTATCCCCAGTAGTTTTCAATCAAGATGGATCTCTTAAGTACAGCCTCCGATTCAAACCATCCCGAAGCCGCCGACCAGGACTCGCTCGCCGCCTACGCGCAACGTGCTTACCTTGAATACGCCCTGAGCGTTGTCAAGGGCCGCGCATTGCCCGATGCATGTGACGGGCAAAAGCCCGTGCAGCGTCGCATTTTGTACAGCATGGCACGCATGGGCCTGGGCTTTGGCGGGGCCAATGGCAATAGTGGCGCAAAACCTGTGAAAAGCGCACGCGTGGTGGGTGACGTGCTCGGCAAATACCACCCGCACGGCGACCAGGCGGCTTATGACGCAATGGTGCGTATGGCGCAAGACTTTTCTCAGCGCTACCCGCTTGTCGATGGTCAGGGCAACTTCGGCTCGCGCGATGGTGATGGCGCTGCTGCCATGCGCTACACGGAAGCGCGACTGGCACGCATCACATCCCTGTTGCTCGACGAACTCGACGAAGGTACTGTTGACTTTGTACCGAATTACGACGGCTCATTCGAAGAGCCGCAACAATTGCCCGCGCGTTTGCCTTTCACGCTGCTCAACGGTGCAAGCGGTATTGCAGTCGGTCTGGCTACTGAAATCCCGAGCCACAACCTGCGTGAAGTCGCTGATGCCTGCATAGCGCTTATCAAAACGCCAAAGTTAAGCGACGACGAGCTCTACGCCATCATTACCGGGCCCGACTACCCTGGTGGCGGGCAGATTATTTCCAGCGCAGCAGAGATTGCAGCGGCCTACACCACAGGGCGTGGCTCACTCAAGGTGCGTGCCCGCTGGAAGATCGAAGACCTGGCGCGCGGCCAGTGGCAACTGGTCGTGCAAGAGCTGCCGCCCGGTGTCAGCACGCAAAAAGTGCTGGAAGAAATTGAAGAAATCACTAACCCAAAAATCAAGCTGGGTAAAAAGGCACTGACCACCGAGCAAATTAACTCCAAGCAAACCGTGCTGGCGGTGCTCGACGTGGTGCGTGACGAGTCAGGCAAGGAAAACGCTGTGCGTCTGGTGTTTGAGCCCAAGACCAGCCGCATCGAGCAGTCAGAACTTATCACCACGCTGCTCGCGCACACGAGCCTGGAGAGTTCGTCGCCGATCAATCTGACGATGGTTGGGCTGGACGGCAAGCCCGCGCAAAAGTCACTGCGGCAAATGATGAGCGAGTGGATTGAGTTTCGGCAAACCACGGTGCAGCGCCGCTCGCAGCACCGCCTGGACAAGGTACTGGCGCGCATTCACATTCTTGAAGGGCGGCAACTGGTGCTGCTCAACATTGACGAGGTGATCGCCATCATCCGTCAGTCAGACGAGCCCAAGGCGGCGTTGATTGCACGCTTCAAGCTCACTGATATTCAGGCAGAAGATATTCTTGAAATCCGCCTGCGCCAGCTCGCACGGCTGGAAGCCATCAAGATCGAGCAAGAGCTTAAAAACCTGCGCGAGGAACAGGGCAGGCTGGAAGAAATCCTCGGCAGTCCGGCAGCACTGCGCCGCCTGATGATTAAGGAAATCGAGCTCGACGCAAAACAGTTTGCCGATGCGCGCCGCACGTTCATTCAAGCC
Source organism: Burkholderiales bacterium (assembly GCA_038226155.1). Lineage (GTDB taxonomy): Bacteria > Pseudomonadota > Gammaproteobacteria > Burkholderiales > Burkholderiaceae_C > Polaromonas. The sequence goes on along the minus strand of JBBRQQ010000018.1, from coordinate 8,712 downwards.
GAGAAAAAAGCCGTACTTGAAGTCAAGGTGCTCGACGAGCCTGTCACGGTAGTAGTCAGCAGCAAAGGCTGGGTACGCGCCCGCACCGGCCATGGCCACGATGCGGCAAGCTTCGCCTTCAAGGCCGGCGACGAGTTGTACGCAACGTTTGAATGCCGCACGGTTGACACGCTACTGGCCTTTGGTTCGCGTGGACGGATTTACTCGGTGCCGGTCGCCATGCTGCCCGGTGCGCGTGGCGATGGTCAGCCCATCACCACCTTGATAGAGCTTGAATCCGGCACGCAAGTGCTGCATTACTTTGCCGGCCCAGCCAGTGCCATGCTGCTCGTGAGCAGCAGCGGAGGCTACGGATTTATGGCCAGCGTTGAGGGCATGACTTCACGCCTGAAAGCTGGCAAGGCATTTGTATCCTGTACTGACAATGAGACGCTGTGCAAACCATCACCTGTCTCGGTCACCGGCGCGTCGTTGGCGCTGCCGGCTGCTACCCACGTCGCTTGTGCATCCACCGGCGGACGGATACTCACTTTCGAGATCAGCGAGCTCAAGCAAATGGACAAAGGCGGGCGCGGCCTGATGCTGCTGGACCTCGATGCCAAAGACACCCTGGCAGGCGCAGCGGCCTACATCCGCGGCGTGAAAATTGAGGGCATTGGCAGGGGTGGCAAGGTGCGTGAAGAAACACTGGAAATCCGGAGCCTGAACAACGCTCGCGGTACTCGTGCCCGCAAAGGCAAGGCCGCTGACCTCGGCTTTAAACCCAACGCAATTAGCCGCGTGGAGTAGTTTCTGCGCTGATTTTGATCGATTTAGATGTCAATTCAGGGCTGTAGCCCAATAAATACGGGCGTTAGCAGCTACTTATTTGATAGCGACTGAAACTGCGGTGCGACTCTGCTGTGTTACCGGCCCTGTCGAAAGCGCGTCAGGATGGGGAGCCGCCTGCTCGGCCGCATGGCTGCAAATCGCGCCTGGCGTTGCGACCCACGCATCACCACTGTCGCGCGCCGCGGCAATGTGCGCCAGCGCCCGGCGCAGGTGCCGCAGGCGGTAGGGCTGACCGACCAGGTAGGGGTGCAGCGCGATGCCCATCACCAGCGGCTGCTGGCGTGACTGCTCAAGCATCTGGTCAAAGTTGTCGATAATCATTTGGGCAAAATCTTTGCCGTCCATTAGTCGGCCCACGATCATGGGCACGTCATTGAGCTCTTGCGGGTACGGCACTGACCACAGCGATGTCCCGTTTCTGGTGCGCATGCACATTACCTGGTCGTCATGGCACCAATTGAGGGTGTAGCTGTAACCCGCTTCGGCTAACAAATCAGGCGTGACACGGCTTTCAGATATCCAGGGCGAAAGCCAACCTTTCGGTGTCTGGCCGCTATGCGCCTGCATCTGGTTGCGGCAGTGGTCTAGCAGCTCGCGTTCGGCGGCCTCTACCAGGTCGCTCTGGCGCATCGAGTTGCTGTGGCCGTGGCCTATCAGTTCGTCGCCGCGGGCTACAAAGGCATTCACCAAATCGGGGCAGTGGTCATACAGCGCGGTGTTGATGATGGCACCAACCGGTAGCTGGAGCTGCTCAAATAGCTCAAGGCAGCGCCACGCGCCGACGCGATTGCCGTATTCGCGCCAACTGTAGTTCAGCACATCCGGTTGTGGAGAGGCAGGGCCTATGCAGGCACCCATGCCCTCACCAAACGCAAAGTGTTCGATATTAAATCCGAGGTATACCGCCAGTCCAGAGCCGTTGGGCCAGCGGTAGGCCGGCCTGCTGTGAATCGGGCTGTAATCGAACCGGTTATGCGATGGCAGCAGGCCGAAAGGTTCGGGCGATGTGCGGGATGGGAGTATTGGCGGTGTTGACATCGGCAGCATGTTAAAGCGTGGCCAGACCGGCACGCACCATCAGCCATTCGGCGCTGTCGTTCCACACTTCAAGGCTTGTGATCAGGCCGTGGCTGACGACGTAACGGTCAACATAGTGGTTACCTTCAAACGGTGTGCCGTCTGGCCATTCGCCATAAAGCGTACCAAGGCTGTACACCACAGTTTCAAGGTCTGTGCCGCCGCTGACCACTTCGGTTTTATCAATGCGTTTTTTAACCCATTTATAGCGCGACGCGTTGAAGGCCGAGCAGTCGGCGGGCACTTTCATGGGCCTGCCACCTGTGAAGCGAATCTGCATGTGTGGCGACACAAAATGCAGGGCTGCTTGCGGGTCGGGGATCATCACAATTCGCAAATATTCGTTGACGATGTCGCCGGGGCTCATGGTATTACTGGTCTTGCTGGCGTTGCTGGAGGGCATGTGGTTAGGGTAAGTCGCGTAAGTCATGGGATTTGTTGAGAGTGGTGCCCATTACGCCAGCAAGACACGTGCCGCCTGGCACTGTGGCATAGAGAATGCTAAAACCAACCATCATCGCCCCTGCCTCTTTTCTTGCTTCTAACCCATCTGGAGAAACCATGAACCGCTCAAATCCCGCTTTATTTCGCAGAACCTTTTTATCTTTTGCTGCGGTAGCGGCATGTGCTGGCTCTGGTTTGGCTCTGGCGGCCGACCCGGTCAAGATTGGTTTGGTCACGGCGCTGTCGGGGCAGTCGGCGCTCGGCGGTGAAGCACTTTCGCGCGGGCTTCAACTGGCCATTGACGAGATCAACGCCAAGGGCGGTGTACTCGGCGGCAGGCAGCTTGAGCTGGTGCGTCGTGACGATGAATCCAACCCCGCCAAGGGCGTGATCGCTGCCAAAGAGCTGATGTACAAAGAAAAGGTTGCGGTGCTGTTTGGCGGCCTTGACACCCCGGTATCGATGGCTATGGTGCCACTTATCAACCAGGAAAAAATGCCCTTCATGGGGCCTTGGGCAGCGGGCACTGGCATCACGCAAAACGGCGCCAAGCCCAACTACGCATTTCGGGTTTCTGCCGTAGATGACATCGTGGATGTCGGCATGCTCGACTATGCACAGAAAAACTTCAAGTCCGCCAAGCCCGGCATGATTTTGGTCAACAACCCCTGGGGTGAGTCGAACGAGAAGGGTTTGAAAGCGGCCCTGGCAGCCAAGGGCATGACGCCTGCGGGCATCGAAAAATTTGAAGGCAGCGATATCGATATGGTGCCGCAGCTGACGCGCCTCAAAGCCGCTGGTGCGGACACCTTGTTTCTGGTCGGCAACGTCGGCCCTTCAGCGCAGGTCGTCAAGTCGCTGGACCGCATGGGCTGGAAGGTACCGGTGGTATCGCATTGGGGGCCAGCGGGTGGTCGCTTTACCGAGCTGGCGGGGCCTAATGGCAAAAATGTCCACTTCGTGCAGACCTACAGCTTTTTTGGCCCGCAGTCCAAAGTCGGGCAGCAGGTCATCAAGTCGATGATGGCCAAATACCCGTCCATCAAGACACCCGGTGACATCACACCAGCCGTGGGTGTGGCCAACGCCTACGACGGTATGCACCTGGCCGCCATGGCGATACAAGCTGCGGGCTCGACCAATGGCGATGCGATCAGGCAAGGCTTTTACAAAATTGACCGCTACGAAGGTTTGATCAAAACCTACGTCAAGCCATTTTCGGAGACTAAACACGACGCGCTGGAGTCCAAGGACTATGTGTGGGCGCAGTTTATTGACGACCAGATCGTGCCCGCCAAGGTTAGTAACTGATCGCCTCTAACCTGCTAGCGGCCGCCCTGAGTTGTCCATGTCGCTTTTAAATTTATCTTCTACCAAAGGCTTCAGTTGCTTGCTTCTGCGTTGATCAGTGGCATCGGGTTGGGAAGTATGTACGGGCTGATTGCGCTCGGCTTTTACGTGACCTATGCGGTGTCAGGCACTGTCAACTTTGCACAGGGCAGCTCGATGATGCTGGGTGCAGTACTGACCTTTGCTTTTTCAAAAACACTTGGCTGGCCGGTGTGGCTGGCAATTGTTTTGGCATTGGCCTTATGTGCCTTGTATGGCTTGGTGGTTGAATTTTTTGCCGTGCGTCCGTTCGTGAGTCGCGGCTCTGACGCATGGCTGATGGCCACCGTTGCCCTCGGCATTGTTCTCGACAACGTGGTGCTGTTTACCTTTGGTAAAGAGCCGCGCAGCTTGCCGTCTCCGCTGGCGCAGGTTCCGCTGTCGGTAGGTGACGTGGGGCTGGGTGTCTACCCGCTGCAGCTCATTATTCCAGTGGTGGGTTTGCTGCTAGCCGCTGCACTGCATACCGTGTCGCGCAAAACCCGCTGGGGTACAGCCATGCTTGCTGTAGTGCAAAACCGGTCAGCTGCACGATTGATGGGCATACCGATTCGGCGTGTGATTGCTTTTTCTTTTGCACTCTCGGCGCTGTTTGCCGGTATTGCAGGGGTGTTGATTGCGCCGCTTTTTAATGTGCAGTCTGACATGGGCACCTTGTTTGGCTTGAAGGCTTTTGCAGTGGCTATTTTGGGCGGCATCACCAGCGCCTGGGGCGTGATGATTGCGGGTATTTTGTTTGGCGTGGTGGAAGCACTGGTCACCAGCACCCTGGGCTCTGGCTATACCCAAATTGTGTCGTTTGCCCTGGTGATCGCCGCATTGGCCTGGCGACCCAGCGGCCTGTTTGGCCGCGCAGATGTGAAGAAAGTATGATGGCTCAGGCAAGGGCTCAAATGGCCGTTCAAGCGACGAAACCTTCAAGCAAAGTCTGGCGCGGTCTGGGTTCAGCATGGCAAATTGCGTCGGTGTTGGCCCTGCTGGCGGCATCTGCGGCGCTGGTATTTCAGGTCAACGGCTATTTTGTGCTGGTGCTGGCTACTATTTTTTTGCTGGCGTTAACGGGTATCGGCCTCAATGTATTGACGGGCCTCACGGGCCAGGTGTCACTGGGCCACACCGGGTTTTACGCCATAGGCGCTTACACGGTAGCGGTACTCACAACCCGTATGGGCGTCAGCTTCTGGCTCGCCTGGCCCATAGCGGCTTGCTTGTCAGCGCTGCTCGGCGCGTTGCTGGCATTACCTGCCATTCGGGTCAAGGGCCCGTACCTGGCCATGATCACCATCGCCTTTGGCTTTGTGGTTGAAAACACCATTGTCGAAATGCGGTCTGTAACGGGCGGACAAAACGGCATCATGGGCATTACCGCGCCAAGTATCGGCGTATGGGCGCAGGGCGAACGTGCAGTAGCTTTGCTTGCGATCGCAGCAACCGGCGTGGCACTGGCGGGTTTTGTATGGCTGTCGCGTGGCGCGTGGGGCGCTGCCATGCGTGCCGTGCGTGATTCTGAAACTGCAGCCGAGTCGATTGGACTGAATCCGCTGCTCATCAAAACCACGGCGTTCGCCGTGTCGGCATTGTGCGCGGGCGCGGCGGGTGCGCTGTTTGCGCCTCTCTCAGGCATGGTTACGCCGCATACATTTGGCTTTGGTCAATCGATTTTGTTTGTGCTGGTGTTGATGTTGGGCGGCAGCGGCACGGTTGTTGGCCCGTTGGTTGGGGCCGTGATGGTTGGTTTTTTACCCGAGCTGCTCTCCAGCCTTGAAGAGTACCGTTTGCTGTTTTTCGGCATGCTGCTACTTTTGGTACTTTGGGTCGCGCCCAGCGGATTAGTTGGTTTTTTACACAGTTTGCGTCAGCGCCTGTGGCGTGCTGCCCCGAGCATTGGCGGCGGGCCTGCGACTGCCCCTGTAGGCCCAGGCCAGCGCGTTCGGCAAGCGCTCTCGGCGCACGGTATTGGCAAACAATTTGGCGGTGTTAAAGCGGTCACGGGTTTGAGCTTTCATGCTGCTGCAGCCAGCGTCACCAGCTTGATTGGCCCCAACGGCGCCGGCAAATCGACAGTGCTCAATATGCTGAGCGGTTACTACATCCCGTCGACTGGCAGCTTTAAGCTCGGCGAGACCGACTTGGCGGGCAAGTCTTCCACGCGCATTGCGCAGGCCGGTATCGCGCGCAGTTACCAAACGTCGCTGCTATTTGACAGCTTGAGCGTTCAAGACAACGTAGTGCTGGCCATGTGCAAGGGACAGTTGGGATCTTTGCTCGGCATGGCCAGTTTGCGCTCGCAGAGCAGGGTCAGCCGCGCACGGCAACTGCTGGCCTATTGCGGTTACAAAGGCAGCCCTGGCGAACTTGCCGCTAACCTGGCCCACGTTGACCGCCGTTTGGTTGAAATTGCCAGAGCCCTGGCGCTGGACCCTGATGCCCTGCTGCTCGACGAGCCTGCGGCGGGCCTGTCGCGTGAAGACAAATCAGTGCTTGCCACTTTACTTCGCCGCATTGCCGATACCGGTATCACTGTGCTGTTGGTCGAGCATGACATGACCTTGGTGATGGATATTTCAGACCACGTTGTGGTGCTCGATGCGGGCCAGTTGCTGGCAACGGGTACGCCCGCAGCCATACAAGCGAACCCTGATGTGCGCCGCGCCTATCTGGGCGACGGCCTTGGTAACGACCTGGACAAAGACATTTCGCATGCTGGTCAGTCTCGGGCAAGAGGCACGCAAAAAGACGAACCCACAGCGCCGATTGAAATGCTGGGAGTAGGCGCGCTAACCACTGGCTATGGTGCCTCGCCTGTTTTGCACAGCATTGACTTGCAAGTCAGAAGAGGCGAGTGCGTGGCCTTGCTGGGGGCCAATGGCGCGGGCAAGTCAACGCTGATGCGCTCGCTTGCCGGGTTACACAGACCAGTTAGTGGCGGCATTCACCTGCAGGGTCGCGAGGTCACAGGACTGGGCGCAGAGCAAGTGGTGGCGCTGGGCATGGTACTGGTGCCGGAAGGGCGGCAAGTATTTGCAGAGCTCAGTGTGCTGGACAACATTCGTTTAGGCGGTTTTTTGTATGCTGCCGATCGCGCCGACTCTGAGGCTAGAGTCGAAAAGATGCTGACGCGTTTTCCGCGGCTGCGTGAGCGTTTGCACCAGCGGGCGGGCTTGCTGTCAGGTGGTGAGCAACAAATGCTGGCCATCGCCAGGGCATTGATGTCACGCCCTCGCATTTTGCTGCTCGACGAGCCATCGCTGGGTCTGGCGCCCAAAATCATTGCCGAGCTGTTCACGGCTTTGGGCGAGATGCGACGCGAGGGAATGACGTTGCTGTTGGTCGATCAAATGGCTGGCTTGGCGCTGGCTTTGGCAGACCGGGCGTACGTGATGGAAGAAGGCCGCATCGTGGCCCAGGGCTCAGCCGCAGAGATAGCCGCCAACAATACTTTGGCGCAAGCCTATCTGGGTGAAGTTGGCGAGTCAGGTAGTAATGATCGTGGCACTACGAAAGGGCTTACCCATGCTTGAAAAACTGATGGGTGCGCGCACCCTCGTGGTTGGGGGAAGTTCGGGCATTGGCGAGGCCACCGCTGCCATGGCTGCCGCTGCGGGGGCCAGGGTGACCATCGCGTCGCGGTCGCAAAACAAGCTGGACGCAGCCTTGACACGTTTGCCCAGAGGTGTGGAGGCGTGCATCCTCGATGTGACTGTTCCAACAGAAGTAGAGGCATTTTTTACGCATCAGCCGCCCTGGGATTTCGTTATCATCGCGGGTTCTGCGGCGCGTTCCGGGCCCGCTCGCACTTTGCCACTTGACGACGCGCATGCCGCGATGCAGAACAAGTTTTGGGGCGCTTACTACACCGGGCGATTTGCCAGGGTGCGTGACGCTGGTTCGATCACTTTTGTATCAGGCGTTTACAGCGTGAGCCCCAGCGCCAACGCAGTGCTGCAAGGGGCTATCAATGCCGCCATTGAGGCGATGGCGCGCGGTTTGGCACTTGAGCTTGCACCACGCATTCGCGTCAATACGGTATCGCCCAGCACCACCGACACCCCGCTGTGGGATGTTTTGGGTGAAAGCGGGCGCCTGGAAAAAATGAACACCATGCTTGCCCGATTACCGCTGGGTTTTATCGCGCAGCCGGGTGATATTGCTGAAGCAATTTTGTACGTAGCCACCAACCGCTTTGCAACTGGTTCGACCGTGTTGGTCGATGGTGGCGACGCACTGGTTTAAAATTTTTCGGGTGAATTGGCCATGAAGCTTCTAAATGTTCCGATCATTGACATTGCGCCGTTTCGGCATGGCACGGATGCTGACAAACGCACAGTAGCCAAGACCGTCGATCAGGCTTGCCGCGACATCGGCTTTCTGGTTATTCAGGGCCACGGGGTGAGCAAGGCATTGATGGACGACATGCGGCGCGTCTCGCATGATTTTTTTGACCTGGACCTTCGCGAAAAGCAAAAGGTCGCGCGACCTGCAAATGATGTGGCTCGGGGCTATATCGGCATGGACGAAGAGTCGCTGGCCCGCTCTCGCGACCCACAGGCCTACGGCAGCGACCTCAATGAAAGCCTGATGATCGGCCCGGTTGATGCGGTGCCTGTGGACTACGCGATGGCTCCCGAGGCGGGCAAACATTTCGCACCCAATTTGTGGCCCGAAGGTCCAGCCCAATTGAAAGCCATATGGACTGACTATTACCGGGCTATGGGTGAGCTGGCTCAAACACTCATGCGTATTTTCGCCATGGCGCTTGGCTTGCCCGAAACGTATTTCGATGGTGCCATTAACCGCCACATCAGCCGGCTGCGGGTACGCAACTACCCGGCGCAGCTAACGCCGCCCATGCCGGGGCAAATACGCGCTGGTGCGCATTCTGACTACGGCAGCCTGACGATTTTGGCCACCGAAGATAAACCCGGCGGTCTGCAGGTGTGCAACGCTGCGGGGCAATGGGTGGACGTTCCT
>JBBRQQ010000017.1:0-53295 GCA_038226155.1 Burkholderiales bacterium | reverse complement strand
CGGCAAGGGTGTTCATTACAGATCTCCAGAAGTGTGGCTGTTGGCGGGGGCTAGTGGCTTTGCCAGCGTACCGGGCGTGGCTGGCTCGTGTGCGGGCCACAACCGGAAGGTCAGGCGGGTGAAAAGCTCATCAAGGTACAAGCCGGCAAAAAGCCAGGGATAAAGGCTGCGGGCCAGCTCGCCTTGCGGCCTGGCCCGCACAGCGCCCTGCACCACAAACAGCAACCCGAAACAGCCGAACACCCAAGCCACCAGCACCCCGCCAGGCGCCGTTCCTACACCGCCGGTACCAAGCCAGCGGCTGAACACCGCGTGCAGGCCAAAGTAGGCCAGAGCAACGGCGAAGGCGCCACCCAGCCCGGCCAGGCGCCACCAGCCACCGGCGCGCAACACCGGCCCGGCGAGCAGAGGCGCCAGCGCCAGCGCCAAGATGCCGCCCAATGCCCACAACGCAGGTGCCTTGGCTGGGTTGAAGCCCCAGACCAGCGCCGCGGTAGCCACCAGCCCCATGCCGACCAGCGCGCCGAGCAGCCAGTGGCTGGCCGACAAGGGCGGTGCCGGTGGCGTCATCTGCTGCAGCCGGTTTTGCTCCACCGCACCACCCGCGCCGAGGAAGGCGTAGGCCTTGTACAGCGAGTGCGCCACCAGGTGCAGCAGCGCCAGGTCGTACAGACCCAGGCCGCACTGCATCATCATGAAGCCCATCTGTGCGCAAGTCGACCAGGCCAGCGAAACCTTGATGCTGATGCGCGTCATCATCACCAGCGCCGCCACCACCGCGGTGACGCTGCCCACCACCACCAGCAGCGCTTGCGCCGCAGGCACGTCACCGACCAGGCTGCCCAGGCGGATGAGCAAAAAACCACCGAGGTTGACGACGCCGGCGTGCAGCAGCGCTGACACCGGCGTGGGCGCCTCCATCACCTGAAGCAGCCAACCGTGCACCGGCAGTTGCGCGCACTTGAGCAGCGCGCTGGCCGCCAACAGCAGCGCGGCGGCCTGCAGCGGACCAGTCATCGCGGGCAGCGCCTTCGCCGCTGCAATGGCCTGGTCGATCTCCAGCGTGCCGAGCTGCTGGCCGACCAGCCCAATACCGGCGAGCAGGCAGGCGTCAGCCACGCGGCTGGCAATAAACTTCTTGTGCGCCGCGACCAATGCCTGTGGCCGGGTGTTAAAGAAGGTCAGCAATCCATGCAGCGCCAGACTGGTGGCTATCCAGGCCAGCGCCAGCAGCAGCAGGTTGTTACTCAGCACCAGCAGCGACACCGCGGCCAGCGTCAACATCAGGCAGCGAATGTAGCGCGGCTGGCCGCGTTCACCGCCCAGATAGGGCTGAGAGTAGCCGACGATGACCCAGCCGATGAAGCTCACCAGCAGCAGCATCAGCGCGCCCAGCGCGTCACTGCGCAGGCTCGGGTGCAGCGCGCCGAACTCACCCAGCGCCAACAACACCGGCCCGCGTGCCAGGCCCGCACCGCTGGCCAGCAGCCAGGCAAACGACAACGCAGAAGCGCCGACCGCAGCAGCAGCGCACAGCCGCGCCAGACGCCAGCGAGGTACGACCGCACCAGCTGCACCCCAGGACCCGGCGGCGGCCAGCAGGTAGAACAGGGGCACAACGGCCAGTAGCGCCGCACGCCCGGCTGGCAAGTCGTAGAGCAGGGTTTGCATGGTAGTGACCTTGGTGAAGAGAACTTAGCGCGACTGTATCGACACTTTTTACCCATGTAAAATTCATTAATATCTACAATTCGTTCTTTTTTAGATATGATTTAAGGAATGGCCCGCCTCAACTTTCACCACCTGCATTACTTCTGGGCCGTGGCCCGGGAGGGGCATCTCACACGCGCGGCAAGCCAGCTGAACGTGTCGCAGTCGGCGCTGTCGGCGCAAATCAAACAGCTCGAAGAGCAGCTCGGACGGCCGCTCTTCACGCGCCAGGGCCGCACGCTGCAACTGACAGAGGCCGGGCGGGTGGCACTGGCCTATGCAGACACCATCTTTGCCGCTGGCAACGAGCTGGTTGCCACGCTGCGCGACGGCCAGCGGCTTGAACGCCAGATGCTGCGTATCGGGGCTGTCGCGACGCTATCGCGCAACTTTCAGGAGAATTTTCTCAAGCCGCTACTGCAACGCGCGGATGTCGAACTGGTGCTTCACTCAGGCTCTTTACCTGAGTTACTGGCGCGGCTGTCAGTGCACACGCTCGACCTGGTTCTCAGTAACCGCCCAGTACAGGCGGACGTCGATCACCCGTGGCGCTGCAGACGTGTCGCGCGTCAGCCGGTCAGCCTGGTCGGCAGGCCGCGTCCTGCCGGGCAGGCCTTTCGCTACCCACAGGAGCTGGCCGAGGTACCGCTGCTACTACCCGGCCGCGATAACGAGATCCGCGCCGGCTTTGACCTGCTATGCGAGCAAGCCGGGCTGCGCTGCCGGGTGATGGCAGAGGTCGACGACATGGCCATGATGCGCCTGCTGGCGCGTGATACGAACGGGGTCGCCCTGCTGCCAGCAGTGGTCGTACGCGACGAGCTGCTGAGCGGGGCGCTACAGGAATACGCGGTAGTCCCGCACCTCTTCGAAAGCTTTTATGCCATCACCGTACAGCGCCACTTCGAGCCGCCGCTACTGAAAGCGCTGCTGCAGCGCGACGAGGCCGATGTGTTGGGCAAGGCCTGACTCGGCAGCGCGTTCACCACGTTCGAGTGACTGGCTAAATGCTATTAATTCAGTAGCTTCTCACGCCCGCAGTTATTGGGCTACAGCCACTTTTAGCCCTCTAAAATGGCATTTTTCAAGCTCTAAACTGGTCTTGATGCCAAATCACATGCCAACACGCGGCACCGGCCATCTGCTCACCGACATTCCAGCACAGGCACAAGTCCAGCCTGGTATTGCTAAACCTTTAACAAAGCCAACCCGCGCAGCCCGGCTTTCGCGGCGCGCTTCGCAAATGCTTTGTCAAAGGTTGCAAACCGCTCGCCATCGGGACATTGCGCGGCGTGCATCGCATCGGCAAAGTCCACCCCTGCTGAATAGGCATCCAGAGTGCGCTGCGTTAGCACGGGGTCTGCTGGACTAATATTTTTGAGCGCCAAAAAACCGCGCAAGCTTGCATCAATCGTTGGCGCATCCAGCGCATAGGCGCCACGTAGCACCCACTCGCATTCCATCAGCACGCTGGGCGCAACGGTACAAGGCTCAGACGCCACCAGCTTTTCTGCCGAACGGGCATGCGCGGCATCGTCACCCACCATCAGCCGCGCCACCACATTGGTGTCCAGCGCAGCCATTAACGCGCTTTGCTCGGGGTATTGCGACGGGCAGCCTCGCGCAGCGTTTTGGGGATGATGACCTGGCCTTTGCTGGACATCAGGGTGGTTTGCATGACGGCCTCCAGCATAAGATTTAAATCTTACTATCAAAAAAATGGTCCTACAAACGCCCAGTCAACGTCACTTTGACTTTACTTTTTTCCCGGCGGCAAGTCCGTACAGCTCCCATGCGCCACCTCAGCCGCCATGCCGATACTCTCGCCTAATGTCGGATGGGCATGAATGGTTTTACCGATATCGATGGCATCAGCACCCATCTCGATGGCCAGCACGATCTCACCAATCATGTCGCCTGCGTGGGTGCCGACCATGCCGCCGCCCAAGATTTTGCCGTGGCCGTGCGCCTCGGGGCTGTCGTCAAACAACAGTTTGGTAACGCCTTCGTCGCGGCCATTGGCAATGGCGCGGCCTGATGCGGTCCAGGGGAACAGGCCTTTTTTGACCTTGATGCCTTGAGCTTTAGCCTGGTCTTCGGTGAGGCCTACCCATGCCACTTCGGGGTCGGTGTAGGCGACGCTTGGAATGACACGGGCATTGAACGCTGCGCTGGCGAGTTCTTTGTTGCCTTGCAACTCGCCTGCGATGACTTCAGCAGCCACATGCGCTTCATGCACGGCCTTGTGGGCGAGCATGGGCTGGCCGACGATGTCGCCGATGGCGAAGATGTGCGGCACATTGGTGCGCATCTGGATGTCGACGTTTATAAAGCCACGATCAGTCACGGCAACGCCAGCCTTTTCGGCTGCCAATTTTTTACCGTTGGGGGTACGGCCTACGGCTTGCAGTACCAGGTCGTAGGTTTGCGGTGCGGGGGTTGTACCACCAGTCTCGGCTGCTTCAAACGTGACTTCGATGCCTGCCTTGGTGGCTTTGGCACCGACCGTTTTGGTTTTGAGCATGATGTTGTCAAAACGTGGCGCGTTCATTTTTTGCCAGATTTTTACCAGGTCGCGGTCCGCGCCTTGCATCAAGCCGTCCATCATTTCAACGACATCGAGGCGCGCGCCCAGCGTGCTGTAAACGGTGCCCATTTCCAAGCCAATGATGCCGCCGCCCAGTATCAACATGCGCTTGGGGACTTCTTTTAAAGCCAGCGCGCCGGTGGAATCGACCACGCGCGGGTCTTCAGGCATGAAAGGCAGGCGCACAGCCTGTGAGCCTGCGGCGATGATGCAGTTCTTGAAAGCAATGGTCTGCTTCTTACCGGACTTTGCTTTTGCTGTACCCGCTGTTTCTTCAACCTGCAGGTGATGCGTACCGACAAAACTACCCAGGCCACGCACGACGGTGACCTTGCGCATTTTGGCCATGGCAGCCAGGCCACCTGTGAGCTTGCCGACGACTTTTTCTTTGTGCGTGCGCAGCTTGTTGATGTCTACGGTTGGCGCGGCAAACGTCACGCCAAGGCTTTCAAAATGTTTGACTTCATCCATCACAGCGGCAACGTGTAGCAGTGCTTTTGAGGGGATGCAGCCGACGTTCAGGCACACGCCACCCAGCGAGGCATAGCGCTCGACCAGAATGACCTTGAGGCCAAGGTCTGCCGCGCGAAAGGCGGCTGAATAGCCACCGGGGCCTGCGCCCAAAACCAGCAAGTCGCAATCGAGGCCGGCTGTGCCTGCGAAGGTCGAGGCAGTGGATACCGTGGGAGCAGTGGCCGCAGTAGCGCTAGGCGCTGCTACGCTTTTAATAGCTGGTTGCGCTTGTTCTACGGGCGCTGCAACCTTCTTTTCATCCGATTTTTGGTCTGCCGGGGCATCTGCAGCCTCCAGTGAGAGCACGACAGATCCTTGTTTGACCTTGTCGCCCAGCTTGACCTTTAACTCTTTCACCACGCCAGCAGCAGACGACGGGATTTCCATCGACGCCTTGTCACTCTCAACGGTCAGCAGGCTTTGGTCTACCTTCACACTGTCGCCGGGTTTAATCAGCAGTTCAATCACAGTCACTTCGTCAAAGTCGCCGATATCAGGAACTTTGATGTCCATTAAATTTGCGCTCATTTGGAGGCTTTCAATTTGAGGGTGAACAGCGAATTGGCAGCGATGGCAACCTGGCCTGCTTTCTTGACGACGACAAGGGTGGTCACAGCGAGACTCTACGGAAGTCGGCTAGTAACTGGCCTAAATACGCATTAAAGCGTGCAGCAGAAGCGCCATCAATCACGCGGTGGTCATAGCTCAGGCTCATGGGCATCATCAGGCGCGGCACGAAAGCGCTGCCGCTCCACACCGGCTTGTTGGCTGATTTTCCGAGGCCCATGATGGCTACTTCAGGTGCGTTGATGATGGGCGCGAAGTAGTTGCCGCCTATGCCGCCGAGTGATGAAATACTGAAGCAACCGCCGGTCATTTCCGCAGGGCTCAGCTTACCGTCACGCGCTTTCTTCGACAAATCAGCCAGCTCTTGCGAGATTTGCATGATGGACTTTTGGTCGGCGTCGCGAATGACGGGTACCGTTAAACCATTAGGCGTGTCGGCTGCAAAACCGATGTGGAAGTATTTTTTGTAGACTAGCGTGTCGCCTTCAAGCGAGGCGTTGAAGTCGGGAAACTTCTTCATCGCGACCACACAAGCCTTGATGACAAACGCCAGCATGGTGACCTTGACGCTGGCGTCATTCACACCTTTGCCGACCTTTTCATTCTCTTTGTTTAGCGTGACACGGAAGGCTTCCAGATCGGTGATGTCGGCGTCATCATGATTGGTGACATGCGGGATCATCACCCAGTTGCGGTGCAAGTTTGCGCCGCTGATTTTCTTGATGCGCGACAGCGGCTTGACTTCAACGGCACCAAACTTGGTGAAGTCCACCTTGGGCCAGGGGATGAGGCCCAGGCCTGCACCATCACCACCGCCAGACGCTTTGGGCGCGGCCGCTGCAATAGCCTGTGTTTGCACCGCACCAGACATGACGGATTTGGTGAACGCCTGCACGTCGTCCAGCGTGATACGGCCTTTGGGGCCAGCACCTTTGACTTCAGCCAGCGGCACGCCAAGCTCACGCGCAAACTTGCGCACCGAGGGCGAGGCATGGGGCAATGCACCAGTAGGCGCTTCAGTTGGGTTGTGGGCAGGCGCTGCAACTGCTGGCGCGCTTGCAGCGGGAGCGACCGGTGCCAATTGCGATTCGGGTGGCGCTGCGGAATCAGGCGCGGCTTGAGGCGTCGGTGTATGGGCAACACCAGAAGCAGCGGCGGGCGCACTGCCTTCCACCACCGCCAGCAGGTCGCCAATATTGATCTTGTCGCCCAGCTTGACCTTGAGCTCTTTGAGCACGCCTGCGCTGGATGACGGGATCTCCATTGAGGCCTTGTCAGACTCGACGGTGATGAGAGACTGCTCGACTTTGATGCTGTCGCCCACCTTGACCAGCACCTCTATCACCGTCACGTCCTTGAAGTCGCCAATGTCAGGCACATGTACGGCGATGGAGCCGCTTGCAGCAGCCGATGCTGCTACAGAATCAATAGCTGGTTGCGCCCGTGTCGATTGGGCTGCGGCCGTATTTGGGGGTGAAATTGGCTCCAAAACAACTGTTTTTTCGCCTTTGGGGGCAGATTGCGCGGAATCAGCTGCCTCAGCAGTCTCCAGGCTCAAAACCACCGAGCCCTGCTTGACCTTGTCGCCCAGCGCCACCTTGACGGCCTTGACCACACCCGCGTGGCTTGAAGGGATTTCCATCGATGCCTTGTCGGACTCGACTGTCAGCAGCGACTGGTCTGCCTTGATGGTGTCGCCGGGTTTGACCAGCAACTCAATGACGGTGACTTCGTCAAAGTCTCCAATGTCCGGAACCAAGATTTCTACGATTGCCATGTGTGTCTCCTCGATGCTCAAGCGTAGAGTGGGTTGATCTTGTCGGCCTGGATGCCGTACTTTTTAATGGCTTCAGCCACTTTCGCAACAGGCACTGTGCCCTCTTCGCTCAATGCCTTGAGCGCCGCGACCACGATATAGTGGCGATTGATTTCAAAATGCTCGCGCAGCTTGCTGCGGAAGTCGCTGCGGCCGAACCCGTCAGTGCCCAGTACTTTGAAAGTACGGCCTTTGGGAATAAACGAGCGAATCTGCTCTGCATAGGCCTTCATGTAGTCGGTTGAGGCGACCACCGGGCCAGTGTGCTTGTCAAGCTGCTGGCCTACGAAAGACACTCTGGGCTTTTCAAGCGGGTGCAGCAGGTTATAGCGCTCGACGTCCTGGCCGTCACGCGCCAGTTCGTTAAAGCTGGGGCAGCTCCAGACGTTGGCAGCCACGCCCCATTCTTTTTCTAACAGCTCTTGTGCAGCAATCGATTCACGCAAGATGGTGCCCGAGCCAAGTAGCTGGACTCTAGGTGTGAGCTTGGCCCCTTCTTTGCAAAGGTACATCCCCTTGATGATCTGCTCTTCAGTGCCTGCCGTCAGCCCAGGCATGGCGTAGTTTTCATTGAGCAGCGTGAGGTAGAAGTAAACATTGTCCTGTTTTTCCACCATGCGTTTGAGGCCGTGGTGCAGGATCACCCCGACCTCATGCGCAAAGGTAGGGTCGTAGCTGATGCAGTTGGGTATCGTGCCCGCCATGATGTGGCTATGGCCGTCTTCGTGCTGCAGGCCTTCGCCATTGAGCGTGGTGCGACCCGATGTACCGCCAAGCAAAAAGCCTCTGGCCTGCATGTCGCCTGCCGCCCAGCAAAGGTCGCCGACGCGCTGGAAGCCGAACATCGAGTAATACACGTAGAACGGAATCATGATCCGGTTGTTGGTGCTGTAGCTGGTGGCCGCTGCTATCCAGCTGCTCATGCCGCCCGCTTCGTTGATGCCCTCTTGCAGGATCTGACCCTGCTTGTCTTCTTTGTAGTACATCACCTGGTCTTTATCGACCGGGGTGTATTTTTGCCCTTCGGGGTTGTAGATACCGATCTGGCGGAACAGACCTTCCATGCCAAAAGTGCGGGCTTCGTCAACCAGAATGGGCACAACGCGGGGCCCAAGGGCCTGGTCGCGCAGCAGTTGCGTCAGGAAGCGCACGTAGGCCTGCGTGGTTGAAATCTCGCGGCCTTCAGGCGTTGGGTCCATCACCGATTTAAAGGTGTCCAGCGCGGGTACCGTGAAGCTCTCATCGGCCCTGGTGCGGCGGTGCGGCAGGTAGCCGCCCAGTTCCTTGCGGCGCTCGTGCAGGTAGCGCATTTCGGGTGTGTCGTCGGCCGGTTTGTAAAACGGAATGTCGGCCAGCTGGCTGTCAGGGACCGGAATATTGAAGCGGTCGCGGAAGGCCTTGATATCTTCGTCCGATAATTTTTTGGTCTGGTGGACATTGTTTTTGCCTTCACCAATCTTGCCCATGCCAAAACCCTTGACGGTCTTAATCAGGAGCACGGTGGGCTGGTCTTTGTGGTTTACCGCTGAGTGGAAGGCCGCGTAGACTTTTTTGGAGTCGTGGCCGCCGCGCCGCAAATCAAAAATTTCTTCGTCGCTCATGTGCGCCACCATCTCGAGCGCCTTGGGGTGCTGACCGAAGAAATGTTTGCGCACGTAGGCACCATCGTTGGCCTTCATGGCCTGGTAGTCGCCGTCCAGCGTGTCCATCATGATTTTCTTCAGGATGCCGTCTTTGTCACGCGCCAGTAGTGGGTCCCAGCCGCTGCCCCAGATTAGTTTGATGACGTTCCAGCCCGCACCACGGAACTCGCTCTCGAGCTCCTGAATGATCTTGCCGTTACCGCGCACCGGGCCATCCAGGCGCTGCAGGTTGCAGTTGATCACGAACACCAGGTTGTCGAGCTTTTCACGCGCCGCCAGGCCAATGGCGCCCATGGATTCGACTTCATCCATCTCGCCATCACCGCAGAATACCCAGACTTTTCTGTTGGCCGTATCGGCTATCCCGCGTGCGTGCAGATACTTGAGGAAACGCGCCTGGTAAATAGCCATCAGCGGGCCAAGCCCCATGGATACCGTGGGAAACTGCCAGAACGAAGGCATGAGCTTGGGGTGCGGGTAGCTCGACAGGCCCTTGCCATCGACCTCTTGCCGGAAGTTGAGCAGTTGCTCTTCGGTCAATCGCCCTTCAAGGTAGGCGCGCGCATAAACGCCGGGTGACACGTGGCCCTGAATGTAGAGGCAGTCACCGCCGTGGTTCTCACTTTCGGCATGCCAGAAATGGTTAAAGCCAGCGCCAAACAGGCTCGCCAGCGAGGCAAACGAGCCAATGTGTCCACCGAGGTCACCACCATCAGCCGGGTGCAGGCGATTGGCCTTGACGACCATCGCCATCGCGTTCCAGCGCATGTAGGCGCGCAGGCGGCCTTCAATCTCCAGGTTGCCGGGGGCGTGTACTTCCTGGTCGGTCTCAATCGTGTTGACATAGCCGGTGTTGGCCGAGAAAGGCATGTCTATGCTCTTCTGGCGGGCATGTTCAAGCAGTTGCTCCAGCAGGAAGTGGGCACGTTCCGGGCCATCACTTTGAATGACAGACGAGAGGGCATCCATCCACTCACGGGTTTCCTGGGCATCTTTGTCCAGGCTATTGCTGCCGGGGAAATCGTTGGCGGCGGCACTGAGCTTGTCGGTGTCGGCACTGCTGGGGTTTGCGGCCATGTTTTGTCTCCTGCTTATGAGTGAGTTGTAACGCAATTTGGATTCAAGTCTTTAGTTTCTCATAAAAATTATTAAATTTCAAATTATGCTTATTGATTTCATATTAAGAAATATTAATCCTTTCGAAGTTTTCGTTTTTGAGACCATACCGAGGTTTGCAGCGCGTCTTTCAAGAGTGGTATCGCCCCTCAAATACCCGGGAAACCACCCACCCGAGTGGGCATCTCACTTAAACTGCATGCAACTGCTTATGCCCGCCCCATTACTACACTCCACCGCTGTTTCGGCCAGGCCTGCACCACTGGCTTTGTGGCGGGGCTGGTGGCGTAAACAGTCCCCGTCGCGGCAGGACCGTTTCATCACCCTAGGGCCGCTGCTGGCGGTGATATTGTTTTTGGCGGCGGTGATTGCCGCCTTCGGCTACCTGCGCATTGAGGAGATCGACCGCGAGCAGCAGGCCGTCAAGCGCGATGTTGAATACGCCCAGCAGCGCCTGCGCCTGCGCCTGCTGGAGCGGCAGGAACAATTGATGCGTATTGGCCGTGATATTTCCCGTAAGGACGTGGACGCGGAAGAGTTCATCTCACAGGCGGAATCGCTGGTTAACCAGTACCCCGAACTGCTGGCCGTGACCTGGGTGGATGCAAAACGCCGCGTCAAGGTTGCCTATGCGTCGGCAAGCGCCAACGCTGCGCAGCTGCGTGGTGCAGGTGAAGCGCTCAAGGCTGGTGAAACCGACGGTACCTACGGCCTGGCGCGCGACCTGCGGCAGCCGGTTTATTCACGGCCGCTCAACCCGACAGAAAGCAGCAACTACAACGCGCCGACATTGCAAATATTGATCCCGCTTGATGACAAGGGCAAATTTGGCGGCGTCATCATGGGCGAATACGCGATTGACGGGCTGCTGCGCTTTGGCGTACCCACAGAGGTCACGGCCAAGTACGCAGTGACGCTGATAGACGATAAAAATCATGTGCTGGCTGGCAACCTTCCACCGCCGCGCAACCCCGCAGCCCGGCTGCTGCCCTGGCCTGAAAACGCCGCAGAATATGAAATCCCGGTGTCGCCTGTAGGCAATGGCCTGCTGATACGCGCACAGGGTTATCGTACGTCGCTGGGGGTGGTTGGCAGCGGTTTTTTCTGGCTGGTCAGTGCCTTGAGCGCGCTGACGGTGTGGATGCTGCTTGGCACCTGGCGCCACACGCGCCGACGGGTACAGGCGCAACAAGCGCTGATTAAAGAAACCAACTTTCGCCGGGCGATGGAAAACTCCATGCTCACCGGCATGCGCGCGCTCGATTTGCAGGGCTGCATCACGTATGTCAACCCCGCCTTTTGCCAGATGACGGGGTTTAGTGAGACCGAGCTGGTGGGTCGCACGCCGCCCTTTCCGCACTGGCCGGAGGCCGAAGTTGACACGCTGATGGCGCGGCTGGACGACGAGCTGCATGGCCGCACACCGCCAGCGGGGTTCGAGGTCAGGGTCAAACGTAAAAACGGCCAGCTTTTTGACGCCCGCCTGTATGTATCGCCGCTGATAGACCCGCGTGGTCAGCAAACGGGCTGGATGACCTCCATGACCGACATCACTGAACCGCGGCGTATCCGGGACGAGCTATCGGCCTCATACGAGCGCTTCACTACAGTGCTTGAAGGCCTTGATGCGGCTGTGTCCGTGGCACCGCTGGGCAGTGAAGAGCTGCTTTTTGCCAACAAGCTGTACCGGTCGTGGTTTGGCGGCGAGGTATCGGGCCACATGAATCTGATTGCTCAGGCTGGTGTACCCGCTGCCGCGCCGGTTGACGACGCGCTCGATGCGGTTGATGGTTTGGCCGGTTTTCCCACCGACACGCTGACCACGGCGCAGACAGAAAACGCCGAAATTTTTGCACCTGAATTGTCCAAATGGCTGGAGGTGCGCTCGCGCTACCTGACCTGGGTAGACGGCCGCCTGGCGCAAGTGGTGATTGCCACCGACATCACGCCGCGCCGCCACGCAGAGGAGCAGGCAACTCAGCAAAATGAACGCGCGCAAACAGCCAGCCACCTTATCACCATGGGCGAGATGGCCTCCAGCGTGGCGCATGAGCTGAACCAGCCACTGACAGCCATCAACAATTACTGCAACGGCATGGTGTCGCGCATCAAAAGTAAACAGATCAGCAGCGAAGACCTGCTGGTTGCGCTGGAAAAAACAGCCCGGCAGGCACATCGTGCCGGGCAAATAATCCAGCGCATACGCTCCTTTGTCAAACGCAGCGAGCCGAATCGCACATCAAGCGATGTGGCCACGATTGTCAGCAACGCCATGGAGCTGGCCGATATTGAACTGCGCCGCCACCATGTCCGCCTCTCCCACTACATTGCTGCGCGGCTGCCCTCCATCATGGTGGACCCCATCCTGATCGAGCAGGTTCTGATCAACCTGATGAAAAACGCCGCCGAGTCGATTGCGCAGGCGCACCTGCCCACAGCCAGGCGCAGCGTTGAACTGCGGGTGGTGCCCAAACACATTGAAGACCAGAGCGTGGTGGAATTTTCAGTACTTGATTCTGGGCGCGGCCTGTCACCGGAAGTCATGGCCCGGTTGTTTGAAGCGTTTTACTCCACCAAGGCCGAAGGCATGGGCATCGGCCTCAAACTGTGCCGCAGCATTGTAGAGTCGCACCAGGGGCGGATGATTGCCGAGAACCTCTACAATGGTGTTGAGGTCGTTGGGTGCCGGTTCAGCTTCTGGATTCCTGTAACGCCCCTGCTTTCTCCGCTACCTCCCGCTACCGACAACGTAGCGCTCACCTGAGCGTCAAAAAAATTGCGCATTAGCACCTCACACTGAAAGTCTGGCATGAGCTTGATACCGAAAAAAGGCACTGTCTACGTTGTTGATGATGACGAGGGCGTGCGCGACTCGTTGCAGTGGCTGCTTGAAGGCAAAGACTTCCGGGTACGCTGCTATGACTCGGCAGAAAGCTTTTTGAGCCGCTACGACGCACGCGAAGTGGCCTGCCTCATCGTTGACATCCGCATGGGCGGCATGACGGGCCTTGAACTGCAAGACAGGTTGGTCGAGCGCAAGTCGCCGCTGCCAATTGTTTTCATCACCGGGCACGGCGACGTACCGATGGCTGTGAACACCATGAAGAAAGGTGCCATGGACTTCATCCAGAAGCCTTTCCAGGAAGAAGCCCTCGTGAATCTGGTCGAACGTATGCTGGAGCAGGCCAAGGAAGCGTTTGCAGGCCACCAGCAATCTGCCAGCCGCGACGCCCTGCTCGCCAAGCTGACCTCGCGTGAAACGCAGGTACTCGAACGCATCGTGGCAGGCCGTTTGAACAAGCAGATTGCCGACGACCTGGGCATCAGCATCAAGACGGTGGAAGCACACCGCGCCAACATCATGGAAAAGCTGGGCGCCAACACCGTGGCCGACTTGCTGAAAATCGCCCTCGGGTCGACCGCACCGAAAGCCTGATTCAAAAATTTGCTATATTTTTTGTAGCATGTCACGCCCGTTTCCATCGGCTTAACGGGCGTTTTTACTTGTAAATTTAAGGTTTGATGACTGCACAACTCATAGACGGCAACGCCCTTTCAAAAAAACTGCGCCTCGATGTTGCCGAGCGCGCTGCCGCGTTGAAGGCACGCGGTATCACGCCGGGGCTGGCGGTTGTGCTGGTCGGCGAGAACCCGGCGAGCCAGGTCTATGTGCGCAACAAGGTCAAGGCCTGTGCCGACAACGGCCTGCATTCAGTGCTGGAGCAATACCCGGCTACCCTGAGCGAAGCTGATCTCCTGGGGCGCGTTTATGCACTGAACAAAAACCCCGCCATTCACGGCATTCTGGTGCAGCTGCCGCTGCCCGCCCACATGGATGCGCAAAAAGTCATTGAAGCTATCTCGCCCGCAAAAGACGTTGACGGTTTTCACATCGCCAGTGCTGGTGCATTGATGGTCGGACAGCCGGGCTTCTGGCCCTGCACGCCTTACGGCTGCATGAAGATGCTGGAAAGCATTGACTATGACCTGAAGGGCAAACATGCCGTTGTCGTTGGCCGCAGCAACATCGTAGGCAAACCCATGGCGTTAATGCTGCTGCAAAAAAACGCCACTGTCACCATTTGCCACAGCGCTACCAAAAACCTAAAGGCCCTTACGCTGCAGGCCGACCTGCTTGTGGCGGCGGTTGGCAAACGCAATGTGATCACGGCAGATATGGTCAAGCCAGGGGCGGTGGTGATCGACGTGGGCATGAACCGCAATGAAGAAGGCAAGCTATGCGGCGATGTGGATTTTGACGGTGTCAGGGAAGTAGCAAGCTACCTCACACCGGTGCCCGGCGGTGTCGGCCCCATGACCATCACGATGCTATTGATTAACACGCTTGAGGCTGCGGAAAGTAGTGTCCTTAATGCGCGCTGACAACAACTAGAGGCTCAACAAACGCATAGGCTGCGGAGCAAATCCGTGGTTCAGCGGCCCGCTACCCGCGCCAGTCTTCACGCTGGCCCCGGCCTCCAATGCCCCACGCACAAACAGCCGCGCGCTATCTACCGCTTCCACCAGCGACGCGCCCAAGGCGAGGTGCGCCGCAATTGCCGACGACAGCGTGCAGCCCGTGCCATGCGTGTTGGCGGTTGCAATGCGGGGGGCGCGCATCCAGTAGGGCTGTCCACCCTGCTCCATCAGCAAATCGCAAACCACATCGCCCGCCAGGTGCCCGCCTTTAAGCAGCACCGCCCGCGCGCCTTTGCCCAGCAGCTCACGCGCTGCAAGTTCCATGTCAAGCTCGCTATTCAAAGCCCTGCCCACCAGCAAAGCCGCTTCATCAAGATTGGGTGTGACCAGCACGGCGCGGCCAAATAATTCTTTAACCAGTACCGCAATGGCCGGGTTGTCAATCAACACCGCGCCACTGGTAGCCACCATCACCGGGTCCAGCACCACGCGCTGCAAGCGGTGGCGGTCAATCGCCTCGGCAACAGTGCGCACAATCTCGGGTGAATGCAACATGCCGATCTTCACCGCATCAACGCCAATGTCTTCAACAACTGCATCAATCTGGTCACGCAACATGGAAGGCGGCACACCGTGAATCGCGCGCACGCCAGTGGTGTTTTGCGCAGTCAGCGCAGTAATCGCCGTCATGCCAAAGCAGCCAAGCGCAGCAAACGTTTTAAGGTCAGCCTGAATGCCAGCACCGCCGCCACTGTCAGAGCCTGCGATGGTCAGTAGGCGGGGGTATTGGTGTTTGAAGGGCTGATTTTTCATTTGCTTTGATGCTAGCGGAATACTGGTGGGGGCAAATGAAAAAAGCGCCTTATAAGTGTGCGTAAGGTGCTTGGTGCCTTGCAGGCATGATGGCGAGCTCTCGATCCTTATCATGTTTCACGTAGCACCAGACTTTAGGGTCGCCAAAGCTGTCGGGATCGGCGTTCCTTACCTGGAGTCGCACGGGGTTGCCCCTTCGAGCACGAAAATCGAAACCGATTCACTCATGGCACGGTAGCAGTGCACAATGTTATTTGTCACTGACTACCTTGCGCCACAATCGGAGCCACCATGCCTTTGCCCGCCTTAGTTCACCGTGCGCCACGAGCTTGGCGGAGCGTTGTTGGGTGGATGGCCGCTGCAGCGATGCTTGCATTGCTTGGCGGCTGCGCGTCATTCCCAGCAGTTGATCGCCAGGCCATCGCCAGCTCGGCGATCGGATTGTCGAAGAGCACTGTATTGGGCGGCATTGCCAGCAGCGCCAGCAGCGACAACCCCGGCGAGCTGCAGTCGGGTTTCCGCCTCATGCCGCTTGGCCCTTACTCGCTTGACACGCGCATCGAGCTGGCGCGGCGGGCCCAGGTCTCGCTCGACGTCCAGTACTACCACCTCGAAAATGATGAGACCGGACGCTGGCTGCTGCGCGCAATGCGCGACGCGGCCGAGCGTGGCGTGCGAGTACGCCTCTTGGTCGACGACTTTTACCTCGGCGGCCAGGACGAGTTGTTCCTGGCCTTCGCCGCCCACAAGAACGTCGAAGTACGCATCTTCAATCCTTTCTGTTGCCTGCGCGAGAAGGGCTTGGCGGCGCGCTTCCTGGCTTCAGTAGGCGACTGGAAGCGCGTTAACCACCGCATGCACAACAAGCTGTTCGTTGCCGACGGGGCAATGGCCGTGATTGGCGGGCGCAACGTGGCCAATGAATACTACCTGCGCAGCAAGCTTGATAACTTCATCGACGTCGATGCATTCGCCGTCGGCTTCATCGTCGCGCCGGCACAGGCCTTGTTTGACCGCTACTGGAATGCCCAAGCTGTCTACCCGATCCACGCGGTCACGCGCAGTGCGCTCAGCGACGAGGCACTGCGCCAGAAATTCGAGGTCGTGACCGGGCCAGAAAATACCCCGCCGCCCGGACCGCTACCGGCTACCGACATCCTTGGCTACGGCCCTATCGCCGAAGACCTGAACCGTGGCCGGCTCAATCTGATCTGGGCTTACGCCTACATCTTTGCCGACCACCCGGACAAGCCATTTGAAGGCGCGGCCGGCGGCGAGCTGATGGAGACCAGCGTGACCTACAACGTGTTTGAGGCACTACGCAAGGCGCAGACCGAGGTCGTCGTGTCGTCGCCCTATCTCGTGCCGGGCAAGGACGGGATGGCACTGATCCGCGAACTGCGCGCGCGCAATGTGAGCGTGGTCATGATGACCAATTCGCTGGGCGCCACCGACGAGCCTGTGGTGCATTTGGGTTACTACGACTACCGCGACCCGATGCTCGACCTGGGTGTAGAACTCTACGAAATCAGCTCGTCACGCATCAAGCGGACTATGCACAAGAACCTGCTGGGTACGTCGCTCGGCAGGCTACACGCCAAGCTCGCAGTGGTCGACCGCAAGACAATCTTCGTCGGTTCGATGAATCTCGACCCGCGCTCGGCGACCATCAACACCGAGCTGGGCCCCGTCATTGCAAGCCCCGAATTGGCGAGCGAACTGGTCCGGGTCATCGACTTTGATCGCCTGCAAAGCGCCTACCGCGTGCGGCGCACGCCGGATGGCAAGGGGCTCGAATGGGTGGTCATGGACAACGGCAAAGAAATGGTACTGACCGAAGAACCTGATTCGACTTTCTGGCTGCGCCTGAAGCTCAGGCTGCTTTCGCCGATCGTTCCCGAAGCGCTGCTGTAGCGGGTGTCACGCGGAGCCACTTGCGTACAAGAGCAGGGAACAATTAGGGAACAATTAGGGTCAGAGTCCAATTAAGTTCGGCTTTATCGAGCGCTAGCCAGCGCTTCAAAATATTAATCTTGACCACTTCAACGGCAATGTCGTCAAGTAAGGCTCAATCAGGTCGAGCCACGTACAACAGAAGTTGCAATCCATCTACAAAAGCGCGTGAAGTCCGTACCTGCCGCTCCTGCTCAGGTAGACTCTGCGCTTTTAAACACCAAGGGAAACACCCATGAATCTGCACCTGGCTCCCATCGCGTCCCTGATCGCCGGTATTCTCATCCTATTGGTACCGCGCCTGTTGAACTACATTGTGGCGATCTACCTGATCATCATCGGCCTGGTTGGTTTGTTTGGCACAGGCTCGCTGCGACTGTAATTTGAATCAGCGATTGCGCAACACTCCGATGTCGCACGGACGAGATTCTCTTTAATCGAAAGCGGGTAGTGATGCGCGGAAAAAAACGATCTTGCTGATCGCAGCGGCACAAAAAGATATGGGCACTACAACAGTGCCCACTTCTGAACCTAAATGGCTCCTCGACCTGGGCTCGAACCAGGGACCTACGGATTAACAGTCCGGCGCTCTACCAACTGAGCTATCGAGGAATACAGCCTAAGATTATAGCTTGGATTTTTTACGGCATCGCTTGCTTTGCCTCGGTAATCGCCGACCCAAGCCCCTGCCAGCATCACGCCTGCAATCGCTCGGCTACGATCAAAGTATGTCCAAAACCGCACGCGCATTGCCATGGCTGGAAGCTGGGGATAGTTTTCCGGCCATCAGCATGGCCTGGGGTGATGGTGACCCTGTACCTGGGCTGCTGGCGGCCGGTGGTGCGCTGGATGTGCCGACCTTGCTGGCCGCTTACTCACAGGGCATATTCCCGTGGTTTAGCGACGACCAGCCAGTGCTGTGGTGGAGTACCAACCCGCGCATGGTGCTGCAGACGCGCGACTTCAAGCTGCACAGATCACTGCGCAAAAGCCTGAGTCATTTTGTGAATGATGCCCGTTGCGAAATCAGGTTTGACAACTCTTTTGCGCAGGTCATTGAAAACTGCTCTAGCAAGCTACGTGCGCATCAGCCGGGCACGTGGATACTGCCGAGTATGGTTGAGGCTTATTGCGCTCTGCATGCTGCCGGCCACGCCCACAGCGTGGAGACGTGGATTAACGGCGAGCTTGCGGGCGGACTATATTGCGTGAACGTTGGTGGAGCGGTGTTTGGTGAGTCGATGTTTGCGCACAAAACCGATGCATCAAAAATCGCCCTATGCGCTTTGATTGCTTTTTGCCGTGCCAAGGGCATTGCAATGATTGATTGCCAACAGAACACGCAGCACCTGGCATCGCTGGGTGCATTTGAAATTACCCGTGAAGATTTTGCTGTCCACCTGGCTGAAACCATTGACCATGCCGCACCCATATGGCGTTTTGAGCCCCTATACTGGAACGAGATTTTGATTGCCAAGCTCCCAAAAACTTGACCATATCACCACCGTGACGCACCTCAAAGACCTGCCGCTGCAAACCCTGCAGTTTTACGCTACAGCACCCTACCCTTGCAGCTACTTGCCGGGCAAGCAGGCACGGTCGCAGGTGGCTACGCCCAGTCATTTGATTCATAACGATGCCTATTCAGAGCTGGTTGCCCAGGGCTTCAGGCGTAGTGGCATGTTTACCTACCGTCCTTACTGCGATGGGTGCCACGCCTGCGTGCCGCTGCGGGTGCCAGTTAAAACCTTTGTGCCTGACCGCAGCCAGCGCCGTGCCTGGACAAGGCACAGCACGCTACAGGCGCGGGTGCTCAAGCTGTGTTTTAGCAATGAGCACTACCAGCTTTATTTGCGCTACCAAAATGGTCGCCACGCGGGCGGCGGCATGGACCACGACAGCATTGACCAGTACACGCAGTTTTTGTTGCAGAGCCGGGTGAATTCGCGGCTGGTGGAGTTCAGGGAAACGATGGCTAATGGTGAGGCGGGAGCGCTCAAGATGGTGTCGATTCTGGATGTACTTGAAGATGGTATTTCTGCGGTTTACACCTTTTACGAGCCCGACCAAGGGACCAGCTATGGCAACTACGGCGTGCTGTGGCAAATTGAGCAAGCCAAGCGGCTTGAGCTGCCTCATGTGTACCTCGGGTACTGGATAGCCCAAAGCCCCAAGATGGCTTACAAAGCAGGCTTTAAACCGAATGAGGTGAGGGTTGACGATAAATGGATTTCCGGGCTTTCGAGCAACGTTTAACAAACATCTTCAAACACACCTATGCATCACCAGGTGCATTTTGTTTTCATACTGTAAAATTTAAGTAGAAAACACAACATGACAAAGCTCAACTCCACCCTATCTGCAAAGCCAACCGTCCAGGTCATTGAGCGCATGTTCACCCTGCTGGAGATACTGGCCGACCGCGAAGAGGCCATGCCACTTAAAGAGATTGCAGAAAAGTCCGGCCTTCACCCATCCACTGCACACCGCATCCTGAATGACCTGGCCACAGGCCGCTTTGTTGACAGGCCGGTAGCCGGCAACTATCGCCTTGGAATGCGCCTGCTGGAACTGGGCAATCTGGTGAAGGCGCGTCTTGACGTGCGTGACGCAGCCCTTACGCCCATGCGTGAACTGCACAAGCTCACGCAGCAACCCGTGAACCTGAGCATGCGCCAGGGTGACGAGATTATTTATGTAGAACGGGCATTCAGCGAGCGTTCGGGCATGCAGGTAGTCAGGGCCATTGGTGGACGTGCGCCGCTGCATTTAACGTCTGTAGGCAAACTGTTTTTGGCGTTTGACGACCCGCAACGCCTGCGGGCTTACGCGACCCGTACCGGCCTTTCGGGGCAGACAAAAAACAGCATCACGCAGCTACCGGTACTGGAGCGTGAGCTGTCAAAAGCACGCCAATATGGCATTGCCCGTGACAACGAAGAGCTGGAACTGGGTGTGCGCTGCATGGCGGCAGGCATTTACGATGACCAGAGCAAACTGGTAGCCGGGCTGTCTATTTCAGCGCCAGCAGATCGACTGGAGGAGCATTGGCTAACAAAGCTGCAAGCAACAGCCAATGAAATTTCAACTGCGCTGGGCTACAAACCCCGATAGGTTTTGGTACGCTGCGGTACGCTTTTTAGCCGCTGATAGGCTTGATTGCAGTGCTGACATTAACCTTGACAGGGGCTGATTCGACCCACTTGCGCACGCGCTCTGCATCACCCAGACGGCTGAGTTTGCCTGCAGAATCCAGGAAAACCATGATGAGCTTGCGGCCTGCAATTTTGGTCTGCATAACCAGGCACTGCCCGGCTTCGCTGATGTAACCGGTTTTTTGCAGGCCAATGTCCCAGCCGGGATTTTTAACCAGGCGGTTAGTGTTGTTGTACTGCAAAGTGCGGCTGCCAACTGCAACCTGGTAACCAGGCGATGTGGTGAGTTCGCGCAGCAGTGCATCACCGTGTGCGGCATTCACCAACGTGGCAAGGTCACGAGCGCTGGATTGATTTTTGCTAGACAAACCGGTTGGCTCTGCATAGTTGGTGTCGTTCATGCCGAGCAATTTGGCTTTGGCGTTCATCAAGCTCACAAATGTAGCCATGCCACCCGGATAAGTGCGCCCCAGCGCGTGGGCTGCGCGGTTTTCGCTAGACATCAAAGCCAGGTGTAATAACTCACCACGGGTGAGCGATGTGCCGACCTTGAGGCGGGAACTGCTGTGCTTCTCAGTATCTACATCGTCTTGCGTCACGGCAATGATTTCGTCCATCGGCAACTTGGCACCGCTGACAATCACGCCTGTCATTAACTTGGTGAGCGATGCGATTGGCAATACGGCACTGTCGTTCTTGCTGAACAGCACTTCGCGGGTGTCCTGGTCAATAACCAGCGCCACGCTGGATTTCAAATCAAGCGCGTCCTGTGCGCCATGCAGTCCGGCGATCTGGCCGTATGAGGGCTTTGCTGGAACGATGGCATAAACAATGCTTTTTCGCTTGATGCCAGATACAAAACGCACGCTTTTACGCGAAGAAACTGATTTTTTGACACTACTTGTTTTTGTAACTGCCGGTTTTTTTGCAACCGTCCGCTTGCTCGGTGCCGCACCCGCCGAAGGCATCGCAAGCGCAGTAAACAAGGCCAGCAAACTGACGATTTTTAATGCGTGATTGAAAATCTGCTTAGACATGGTGGTGTGTCCTGCTTGGGATTGCAATAAATGGCATGGCTGGAGTGTATACAAATAAAAAAAGTCACGCAATATCAAAAACTTGCGTGACTTTCTTAAACACACACTTAATTGTGAAGGATTTATCCTGCAAAACCACAACCAGCACCATCAACATACGCTAAGTCATTGAATTTAATGACTTATTTACATCTATTCATGACTTAACCCTGTGCAGCAACCCGATCAGCTTTACTTTGCAATTTATTCAAAGCGCTCAGATAGGCTTTTGCCGATGCGACCACGATATCGGGGTCAGAGCCCACACCATTGACGACGCGCCCACTATTTTGCAAACGAACTGTTACCTCTCCCTGGCTTTCAGTTGAGCCGCTGATGGCATTGACAGAGTAAAGAACCATGTCGGCACCACTTTTGACATGGGACTCTATCGCTTTGAGCGACGCATCAACCGGGCCATTACCGTCTGACTGGCCTTTTACTTCTTTGCCAGCCACCATAAAAACAACGCTGGCTTGTGGGCGCTCGCCGGTTTCGCTGTGCTGGGACAGCGACACAAAGCTGTATTGCTCGTTGTCGTGACTAACGCTTTCATCACTGACCAGGGCAAGAATGTCTTCGTCAAAAATCTCGCTCTTGCGGTCAGCAAGGTCTTTAAACTTGATGAATGCGCTATTGATATCGGCTTCACTTTCCATCGCAACTCCCAGTTCTAACAAGCGTTGCTTGAAGGCGTTACGGCCACTGAGTTTGCCAAGCACGATTTTGTTCGAGCCCCAGCCCACGTCTTCTGCACGCATGATTTCGTAGGTGTCACGCGCTTTGAGTACGCCGTCCTGATGAATGCCTGAAGCGTGCGCAAAGGCATTGGCACCCACGACCGCCTTGTTGGGCTGCACCACAAAGCCGGTGGTTTGACTGACCATGCGGCTGGTAGCCAGAATGTGCTTGGTATCTATGCCGATGTCGAGGTTGAAATAGTCCCTGCGCGTTTTGACCGCCATGACGACTTCTTCAAGCGAACAATTGCCTGCGCGCTCACCGAGGCCGTTGATGGTGCATTCCACCTGCCGCGCACCGCCGATTTTTACGCCTGCGAGCGAGTTGGCAACTGCCATACCAAGGTCGTTGTGGCAATGCACCGACCAGACCGCCTTGTCACTGTTGGGAATACGTTCACGCAGGTTTTTAATGAAGTGGCCGTACAGTTCAGGGACTGCGTAGCCAACCGTGTCTGGCACATTGATGGTGGTTGCGCCTTCAGCAATCACGGCCTCGATTACTCGACACAAAAAGTCGGGATCAGAGCGGTAGCCGTCTTCCGGGCTGAATTCGATATCCGATGCCAGGTTGCGCGCAAAGCGCACCGACAGTTTGGCCTGCTCAAACACCTGGTCGGGTGTCATGCGCAATTTCTTTTCCATGTGCAATGCACTGGTGGCAAGAAACAGGTGCAGACGACCGGATTTGGCAGGCTTGATAGCCTCAGCTGCACGCGCAATATCGCGGTCGTTGGCACGTGCCAATGAGCACACGGTCGAGTCCTTGATGACTTCGGCAATGGCCTTGACACATTCAAAGTCACCATTTGAGCTGGCAGCAAACCCGGCCTCGATTACATCGACCTTGAGTCGCTCAAGCTGGCGTGCAATGCGTAGCTTCTCATCGCGGGTCATGGACGCGCCGGGCGATTGTTCGCCGTCACGCAAGGTCGTGTCAAAAATGATGAGTTTGTCGGTCATGTGAGATCCTTTTAATACCCAGCTAAATGTGGTTTAAATAAAACCAGCAGCCCAAATAAAAACGGCCCGCTGCTGGTGCAAACGGGCCGTTTGAGATTGGTTAACGCGTACGCTACCGTCTCCGCCCGTTGGCAGATAGCAGTAGCGCTAGCGAAATTCGTGTCATGGCTTTGAATATATCACAGCTTATTTGTGAAGGCCACGCTCGTCTGGTTCGTCTTTCGACGTCGAGATAACACTGGTTTGCAGGCCTTTGGCTTTGCGCCAACCATAAACCGCGTAGCCTGAAAAACCGTAAATCACGAACAAGCCAAACATCACTGTCGGCGGATCAATGTTGATGACGGCTATCGCCAGCGCAATCAGCACGATCACAACAAAGGGCACGCTTTTTTTCATTTGTACGTCTTTGAAGCTGTAAAACGGCACGTTGGTAACCATGGTCAGGCCTGCGTATAAGGTCATCGCGAAGGCGTACCAGCGTACATCTACCCCGTCGATACCGGCGTCAGTCATCAGCCAGATGAAGCCGGCCACCAGTGCGGCGGCTGCGGGTGATGGCAGACCTTGAAAAAACCGCTTGTCAACGACGGTGGTGTTGACGTTAAAGCGCGCCAGTCTAAGCGCCGCGCAGGCACAGTAAACGAATGCCCCTATCCAGCCCCAGCGGCCCAAGGTGCTTAGCGCCCAAACGTAGGCAATCAAAGCCGGTGCAGCGCCAAATGACACCATGTCAGACAGCGAATCCATCTGTTCACCAAACGCGCTTTGGGTGTTGGTCATGCGGGCGATGCGGCCATCCAGACTGTCGAGCACCATCGCACAAAAAACGCCTATCGCGGCTTGCTCAAAACGGCCATCAATAGCCATCACCATGGCGTAAAAACCGCCAAACAAGGCAGCCAGAGTAAACAGATTCGGGAGTATGTAAATGCCCTTGCGACGCTTGCGTACCACCATAGCCTCTGATGTGACTTCGGTTTGTTCGCCATCATGCATAAAAAGTACTCCTGAAGCCCTATTTACAGGCATGATCAGCTATTAAATTAATAGCGTTTAAAGACGGCAGAGTAACGAGGATACCAAATCGAAAGACGAATGAATCCTGCTGGACGCCCACACCTAAGTTTGTACCCTGTATTAAAAAAAGCCGCGCAAGAATTCTGCGCGGCTTTTTGCAGGACAAAGCCTGACCGTCTTGCGAATCAGTTACGAGTCTGGTCAACAAGCTTGTTCTTCGCGATCCACGGCATCATGGCGCGCAACTTGGCACCCACGACTTCAATCTGGTGCTCTGAATTGAGACGGCGGCGGCTGATCAGCGTCGGTGCGCCAGCCTTGTTTTCAAGGATAAAGCTCTTTGCGTATTCCCCAGTCTGAATATCTTTCAGAACTTGCTTCATGACCTGCTTGGTCTCGCTTGTGACAATGCGCGGGCCAGTCACATACTCGCCGTATTCGGCATTGTTCGAGATGGAGTAGTTCATGTTGGCAATACCGCCTTCATAAATCATGTCCACGATCAGCTTCAATTCGTGCAGGCACTCGAAGTAGGCCATTTCAGGGGCGTAACCGGCTTCGACCAGGGTTTCAAAACCAGCCTTGATCAGCTCAACCGTACCGCCACAGAGTACGGCCTGTTCGCCGAACAGATCGGTCTCGGTTTCTTCGCGGAAGTTGGTTTCAATGATGCCAGCCTTGCCGCCGCCGTTGGCCATCGAGTAAGACAAGGCCATTTGCAGGGACTTGCCTGACTTGTCCTGATGTACAGCGACCAGGTGGGGCACGCCGCCGCCCTGGGCGTAGGTACCGCGCACGGTGTGGCCGGGAGCCTTGGGGGCGACCATCCACACATCCAGGTCAGCACGCGGGTTGACCAGGCCGTAATGAACGTTAAAACCATGGGCAAATACCAGGGCTGCGCCTTGTTTGATGTTGGGTTCCACATCGTTGGTGTAGACGACACCGATTTGCTCGTCGGGTAACAGGATCATCACTACGTCAGCAGCTTTGACCGCGTCAGCCACTTCAGCCACCTTCAGGCCGGCCTTTTCAACCTTGGGCCATGAGGCACCACCCTTGCGCAGGCCAACAACAACTTTCACGCCGCTATCGTTCAGATTTTGTGCATGGGCGTGGCCTTGACTGCCATAGCCGATGATGGCAACAGTTTTGCCCTTTATCAGGCTCAGATCGCAGTCTTTGTCGTAATAAACTTTCATTTTTTCTCCGAAGGTAAATTTTCTAGCAGGTCTAAATAGTTCTGGCGAAATGCCCCGTGACAGGCTCAGGGCGAACGGTCAACGCATATCGCCACTTACAAATCCGTTCGCGTTGAGCCTGTCGAAACGCGCGCACGGACAACTGAAATCAGGCTCTGAGGATTCGCTCTCCACGGCCAATTCCACTGGAACCGGTACGCACCGTCTCAAGGATGGCACTGCGGTCAATCGCCTCCAGGAAGGCATCGTTCTTTGTCTGATCGCCGGTAAGCTCAATGGTGTAACTTTTTTCAGTCACATCAATAATGCGCCCCCGGAAAATATCCGCCATACGCTTCATTTCTTCGCGCTCCTTGCCAACAGCGCGTACCTTGACCATCATGAGTTCGCGCTCCGTATAAGCGCCCTCCGTCAAATCAACCACTTTGACGACCTCAATCAATCGGTTCAGATGTTTGGTGATTTGTTCAATCACGTCATCGGAGCCCGAGGTCTGGATGGTCATACGCGACAACGTGGCATCCTCAGTAGGAGCCACCGTTAACGACTCAATGTTGTAACCACGGGCCGAAAAAAGTCCCACTACGCGGGAAAGAGCGCCCGGCTCGTTTTCCAGCAAAACTGCAATGATGTGTTTCATAGGAAGATTCCTCTTTTCGCTGCCCTACCCCGCGCACGGTAATGCGCAAGCTTGGCAAACAATAGATTCGTCAGTTGACGGTTTAAAAAATAGGTTGATGCGATTTGTCTGACTGAGACTGTTTAACTGGCCTAGAGGTCTTCAGAGCCCAGCAACATTTCGTCAATTCCCTTGCCGGCCTTGACCATCGGGAACACGTTTTCGGTTGGGTCGGTACGGAAGTCCATGAACACCGTGCGATCTTTTAACTTGCGTGCTTCGCGGAGAGCGGGCTCTACGTCCTGCGGCTTTTCGATCAGCATACCAACGTGTCCATAGGCCTCAGCCAACTTCACGAAATTGGGGAGTGCGTCCATGTAGCTACTGCTATAGCGACCTTCATAATCAATCTCCTGCCACTGGCGCACCATACCAAGGTAGTGGTTATTGAGAGACACAATTTTGATGGGTGTGTTGTACTGCAGGCAGGTGGACAACTCTTGTATGCACATCTGTACAGACCCTTCGCCAGTGATGCAAAACACCTCGGATTCTGGCTTGGCCATCTTGATGCCCATGGCGTAGGGAATGCCCACACCCATGGTTCCAAGACCGCCGGAATTGATCCAGCGACGTGGTTCGTCAAACTTGTAGTACTGCGCCGCCCACATCTGATGCTGACCCACGTCAGAGGTTATGTAAGTGTCTGCATCTTTTGTCAGGTTCCACAGCGTTTCGACAACGTATTGAGGCTTGATCACATCGCCTTTGCCCATGCTGTATTTCATGCAATCACGTTTGCGCCAGCCTTCAATGGTGTCCCACCAGCCGCCAAGTGCGTTGGCATCGGGCTTGAGGCCGGACTCACGAATCATGGCAATCAGCTCAGCCAGCACATCCTTGACATCGCCGACAATAGGAATGTCTACCTTCACACGCTTGGAGATGCTTGAAGGGTCAATATCAATGTGGATGATCTTGCGTTCGTTCTGTGCAAAATGCTTGGGGTTTCCTATCACGCGGTCATCAAAACGAGCACCCACTGCCAGTAGCACGTCACAGTTTTGCATTGCATTGTTGGCTTCAAACGTGCCGTGCATGCCCAGCATGCCGAGGAATTTCCTGTCACTGGCCGGATAAGCACCCAGCCCCATCAATGTGTTGGTGCAGGGGTAGCCAAGCATGTCAACCAGCGTACGCAATTCTTCCGAAGCGTTGCTGAGGAGCACACCACCGCCCGTGTAAATGTACGGTCGCCTGGCTGTTAGCAGCAGTTGCAGTGCCTTGCGGATTTGCCCACCGTGGCCTTTACGTACCGGGTTGTAAGAGCGCATTTCAAGACTCTTGGGATGGCCGGTATAAGCCGTTTTGTTAAACGATACGTCTTTGGGAATATCCACCACCACCGGCCCGGGGCGACCGCTCCTGGCGATGTGAAAGGCCATTTTCATAGTCTCGGCCATGTGACGCACGTCCTTGACCAGGAAATTGTGTTTGACGATGGGGCGTGTAATACCCACGGTGTCACACTCCTGAAAGGCATCCAGGCCAATCGCGTGCGTAGGCACCTGACCTGTAATGATGACCATCGGTATGCTGTCCATATAGGCCGTCGCGATACCCGTCACGGCGTTGGTCACACCTGGGCCAGAAGTCACCAGCGCAACACCAACATCGCCGGTTGCTCGGGCATAACCATCAGCCGCATGCACAGCAGCCTGCTCGTGGCGTACCAGAATGTGCTGAATAACGTCCTGCTTGTAGAAAGCATCGTAAATATGCAGTACGGCACCACCCGGATAGCCCCAGATGTACTTGACACCTTCAGCCTGGAGCGAGCGCATGAGGATTTCCGCCCCGCGAAGGTCTTCGGATTGCGCAGTCGGATTTGAGGTTGCAGACGCTAATGCTGCGGAAGCGATTTCCGCTTTTGAAATTTCCATGATGAACCTTTGTGAATTTCTCTAACGAAATACCTTGGGTGCCACTTTGCGAACTCTTGTGGAGCAGCATTGAGACTTGAGGCCAAAACCATGAGCAGAAACATATTCCGCCGAGCCATGACCCGTTTGCTTTTTAAATTGCAGCCCGCATTATGACACTTCGTGTTGCACAATCGCCGCAGTTGTCGGGAAAGCAGCCATGCGTGTTGGCTGCAATGCGATAATTTTCAATCGATCCGCACAATAATTACGACGCTGGACAACCCGGATACCCCTACCGTTGGCAACCGAACAAGAACTTTCTGATTTCCTGAAAAGCGTTGAAAAACGTGCTTTCAAGCGAAGCGTTTACCACGTACGGGACGAAGAAGCGGCTCTTGACATCGTTCAAGACAGCATGATGAAGCTGGCGCACAGCTATGGCGACAAGCCCGTGGCCGAGTTGCCCATGCTGTTTCAGCGGATTTTGTCCAACACCACGCTCGACTGGTTCCGCCGCCGCAAGACCCGGAACGCCCTTTTCTCCAATATGAGTGACTTCGAATCTGCCGGAGATGACGGAGATTTTGACATTTTGGAAACTTTAGAGGCCCAAAATGAATCCGAGGGAACAGAAAGCGCACAGGACGCTACCGAGCGGGCGCAGATATTGCGTGAAATTGAAGTAGAGGTAAAACAGCTGCCAGGCCGTCAACGGGAAGCGTTTCTGATGCGTTACTGGGAGGAGATGGACGTGGCTGAAACAGCGGCTGCGATGGGTTGCTCCGAAGGTAGCGTTAAAACGCATTGCTCGAGAGCAGTTCTTGCATTAAGCAAAGCATTGGGAGCCAAAGGTATAAAACTATGACTAATTCACTACAAAATCGAGCGGACATCCGCCAAGAGAGATTTGCCCTGAAGGCTGCCTCTTACCTGACAGCAGGGACGGTGGATATTCCCTACGAAATTTCAGAGCGCCTGCGCGCCGCTCGCGCACAAGCCGTTGCAAAACGCAAAATTGCACTCACCCAAACTGCTGGCAGCGTGGTCAGCACTGGCTCTGGCGCAGCGCTTACTTGGGGTTCGAACGACGGCTTGAATTGGTGGTCGCGTATCGGCTCGGTGGTGCCGTTGATTGCTCTGGTCGTGGGTCTGCTGACCATCAATTCCGTTCAAAGCGATAACCGCGCCCGAGAAGTTGCAGAGGTTGACTCTGCGCTTTTGACCGATGAGTTGCCACCAGCCGCTTTTGCAGACCCCGGTTTTGTGCAGTTTCTGAAGGCCAGCCGTTAAACCTAGACAAGCGCAATTGTCAAAATGATTCCGAAGCCAGATTATCTCTCTCTCTCATTGTGGAGTCTGGTTTTGGGCTGCCTGTGCATTTTTCCCGTGCAGGCATTCGCACAGACAACCAAACCGGTAACACCACGGCCCGCTGTCAGCGCCCCCTCAGTCAGCAAGGTCACAAGCTCTAAGCCCGCTTGGGCTGAGCTCACGCCCATGCAGCAGGAAACACTCAGGCCTTTGGCCTCGAGTTGGGTTACCCTGAGCGAAGCACACAAGCGCAAGTGGCTTGAGGTTTCCAAAAATTACCCCGCGCTGCCGCCAGAAGGCCAGGCAACCATGCACAGTCGCATGAGTGAGTGGGCTGCGCTGAGCGCGCAACAGCGCGCCGAAGCTCGGCTTAACTTCGCCAAAACCAAAGAGCTTTCAAAACAACTGACCGCAGAGGAAAAAAAAGCGAAATGGGAGGCCTATCAAGCTTTGAGCGCGGAAGAAAAGCAAAAACTCGCGGCCAAAGCCCCGCCACGGCCGATTGGCGCGGCTCCAGCCGTCAAACCCGTTCCACCACAAAAGCTGGCGACTGTGCCAGTTCGCACAGTCAAGGTCGAGCCTGCTGTCGCGCCGAAAAATGCATCGGTCGTGCGCCCGAGTGACGATGCTGTGCCCGCAGTTGTCACAACGCAAAACCCTCACTGACGATCATCTCAGCGCGTTTGCGCAACGTCAACCCCTATTAGAGCGCAATCAAGTGCCAACTTTTTCTACCCCATCTATTCCAAAGCGAATGGCCTGCTGGACATACGAAGGTATTTTGATGTTTGGCGTAGCTTTCTTGGCCGACTACCTTTTTAGCACCCTGAGCCAGACCCGTCACGCCCTAGACAATCGCCATGCCCAGCAGGCCTTTCTGTTTGTGGTTTTTGGTATTTACTTCGTCTGGTTTTGGGCCAAAGGCCAAACGCTAGCCATGAAGACGTGGGACATCCGAGTGGTCGACGTTTACGGCGCGCCAATTGACCAAAAACGCGCCTTGCTGCGCTACGTTTTGAGCTGGATGTGGTTTTTGCCGCCCTTATTGTTCAGCTGGTTATTCGTACTGCCCGGTAAAGAATCAGCAGTTTTAATCGTGGGCTGGATTGCTGTGTGGGCTGTGCTGGCAAGATTTCAAGCGCAAAGACAGTTTTGGCATGATGCATGGTCGGGTACTCAACTGGTCAATTGGGTTGCGCCAGAAAGCCCAAAACGAGCGGCGAGAATGACCGCCCGCACAAGCGTCACCACAGCTCCTCGTCAAAACTAATTTCAAGTTGCCACAAAGCACCAATTTGTCTACCGCTCCCGCATTTTCAGTTTGCGTTTACTGCGGGTCGCGTAGCGGAAGCCAAAGTGCGTTTGCAGATGTAGCGCTCGAAGTGGGTACCTGGATAGGTTCGCACGGCGGGCAACTGATTTACGG
This sequence comes from Burkholderiales bacterium, assembly GCA_038226155.1. Classification (GTDB taxonomy): domain Bacteria; phylum Pseudomonadota; class Gammaproteobacteria; order Burkholderiales; family Burkholderiaceae_C; genus Polaromonas. The sequence continues at coordinate 22,721 of JBBRQQ010000017.1, read as the reverse complement.
CGGTGGCCGTAACGGGTTAATGGGCATCGTCGCTGATGCCACTCTGGCTGCCGGAGGCCGCGTAATTGGAATAATACCCAAAGCCCTGGTCGAGAAGGAATGGGCTCATGACGGCTGCACAGAGCTTCACATCGTCGAAACCATGCATGAACGCAAGCGCATCATGGCAGAGCACGCCGATGCATTTTTGGCACTGCCCGGGGGCATCGGCACTCTCGAAGAGTTTTTCGAAGTCTGGACCTGGCGCCAGCTTGGCTACCATGACAAACCGGTTGGTCTGCTTAATACCAATGGCTACTTTGACAGCTTGCTGGCGTTCTTGAAATCGTCTGTTAAAGACGGCTTTATGAACGACTGGCTGATGGATTTGATCCGCACTGGCAGAGAAGCCAAGCCTCTACTCGAAGAGCTGGTTCAGGCCTCCGGCATGAAACCTGTCGCAACCCGGCTTGATCAGATTTAGGCTTTAGCAGGCATCACGCAGTCAAACGGCAGCCTCGTCCTGCTCACCAGTGCGAATGCGCACTGTGCGCTCAACGCTGGTGATGAATATCTTGCCATCACCGATCTTGCCAGTACGTGCGGCACGCACGATGGCATCCACACAACGCTCCACTTCGCTGGTTTTGACGACGACTTCGACTTTTACTTTGGGTAAAAAGTCGACTACATATTCGGCTCCGCGATACAGCTCGGTATGGCCTTTTTGCCGACCAAAGCCTTTGACCTCGGTCACCGTCAAACCGGTTACACCGCACTCGGCCAGTGCCTCTCGGACTTCTTCGAGTTTGAAAGGCTTGAGGATGGCGGTAATTTGTTTCACTGAAATGTCTCCGATAGTTAATGCTTACGATCGTCTCTTTGGTATGGCTCAGGCGCTGAATTTACTGGTGATAGGGTAGCGCCAATCCTTGCCAAAACTCCTGTGGGTTACCCGGATGCCAACCGGAGCCTGGCGGCGCTTGTATTCATTGATTTTGATAAGTCGCGTGACGCGCTCGACCACTGCGACATCGAAGCCTGCGGCAACAATGCTGTCAACGCTCTGATCATTTTCCATATATCGGGTCAGGATGGCATCGAGCACGTCATAAGGTGGCAGGCTGTCTGCATCTACCTGGTCGGCACGCAACTCGGCACTTGGCGGACGGGTGATGATCCGCTCGGGAATCGGCTGCACACCAGTGCCATAGGGATCGTTCTCGTTACGCCAGCGCGCCAGACCAAATACCGTGGTTTTCAGCAAATCCTTGATGACTGCAAAGCCACCCGCCATGTCACCATATAAGGTGCAGTAGCCGGTGGCCATTTCGCTCTTGTTACCAGTCGTCAGCACAATCGAGCCAAATTTGTTGCTAAGTGCCATTAAAAACACGCCACGAATTCGCGCCTGGATGTTTTCTTCGGTCGTGTCTTCCTTCAGGCCCTTGAACTCACCGGAGAGCGATGCCTTGAAAGCCTCAAACTCCGGAACGATCGATATTTCGTCGTAACGCACCTTCATGCGAGCTGCCATATCGCGTGCATCAATCCACGAAATGTCGGCGGTATAGGGAGAAGGCATCATCACCGTGCGCACTTTGTCAGCACCGAGAGCATCAACTGCAATTGCCAGCACAAGCGCTGAATCAATACCGCCAGAAAGGCCCAAAATGGCACCCGGGAAGCGATTTTTATCCAGATAGTCACGTACGCCCAAAACTAGCGCGTCCCACAAATCAGCCTCAGCACTTCGCTCAGGCGCTACGCTCGCTACTATTTTTATAGTTGCTTGTACCCGCGTTGCTTGAACTACAAACGCGTTTTCCTTAAAACTCTCGGCGCGCCCCGCCAAAATGCCGTCTGCCTCCAATGCGAACGAGCGACCTTCAAAGACAATTTCATCTTGCCCGCCCACCAAGTGCGCGTAAATCAGCGGCAGGCCGGTCGCCTGCGCTCTGGCACTCATCATGGCCTCGCGCTCAACGCCTTTACCGACATGAAAGGGCGAGGCATTGATGACCACTAGCAAGTCGGCTCCCGCCTCTTTGGCCAGTCGCCCCGGTTCTTCAAACCACGCGTCTTCGCAAATCAGTAATCCGACACTGATGGCATCGTCGCCCTCCCCAGCCTGAAACACGCAAGTCCCCTGCCCTGGCGTGAAATAGCGACGCTCATCAAACACCTGGTAATTAGGCAACTCGCGCTTGGCATAGGTGTCAATGATGCGTCCGTTTTGTAGCACCTTGGCTGCGTTGTGGCGCTGCTGTACCTCGACACTTTTGGTGCGCATACCAAGTCCGCTGTCGCCATGTGTGGGTGTGCCCACCACCACCGTCAGGCCTTTTAACCCGGCAAGCTCACGGGCCACCAGATTCACGGCATCATCACAGGCTTGTATGAAGGACGGACGCAGCAAAAGATCTTCAGCCGCATAGCCGCAGATGGCAAGTTCTGGAGTGACAACAAGCCGCACACCTTCGGCATAAGCAGCGCGCGCTGCATCAATAATTTTTTGAGCATTGCCCGGCATGTCACCGACGCAATAATTCAATTGGGCAACGCTAATTTTGAGTGGCATGTGTAGACCAGAATACTGAATGAAAAACCTGAAAAACGAGTCAAACGATTATGTCATCCGCGTGCTGAATTCACCGCTGGAGGTCAACGCTGCTGACTGGAATGCACTGCTCGCCTTGCAAAGTCTAGAGGGTACTTTGAACCCCTTTATGCGCCACGAATACCTGGCCGCCCTGCACCAAAGTGGCAGCGCTACGCCCAAAACCGGTTGGACACCGCGCTTCGTAACACTATGGCATCAAGATGCTCTGGTCGGCGCTTGTGCGCTCTACCTTAAAGACCACTCTTATGGCGAATATGTGTTCGACCACGCCTGGGCCAATGCCTATCAACAGCATGGCCTGGAGTACTACCCAAAAGCGCTGGTTGCAGTGCCGTTTACGCCAGTGCCCGGCGCGCGTTTGCTGGCACGCAATGCAACCGAGCGTACCTTGCTGGTCAAGGCGCTAATAGCGTGGTGCGAAGAAGAAAAACTGTCGTCGCTGCACTTACTATTTGCGAATGACGAAGATGTTGTGGCCTGCGAAGAGGCCGGACTCATGCTCAGGCACACAGTTCAATTTCACTGGACAAATCAGACTATCCAATACCGCAATTTCGACGACTTCCTCATGTCCTTAAGCCAGGAAAAGCGCAAGAAAATTCGCCAGGAGCGCCGCAAGGTTTCGGATGCCGGCATCACCTTCCGCTGGTCGCTGGGCAAGGACATCACCAGTGGTGACTGGGACTTCTTCTACTGCTGTTATGAGCGTACTTACTACGAGCACGGCAATGCGCCCTATCTGAGCAGGAATTTCTTCAAGCGTATGCAGGACACCATGCCGGAGAACTGGCTGCTGTTTGTGGCCGAATACCTGGATGCAGGCGGTCAAAAACAAGCTGTGGCGACTAGCCTGATTGCCGTAACGCCTGCCCCTTCAACGTCAGGGACAACGCAGGATACGAACGCCTCCGCACAAAACCTCACAGCCTATGGCCGCTACTGGGGCGCATTGGCTAGGGTCGACTGCCTTCACTTTGAAGCGTGTTACTACCAACCACTGGCGTGGTGTATCGACCACGGCTACCAAAGCTTTGAGGGCGGCGCACAGGGGGAGCACAAAATGGCACGCGCGCTCCTGCCAGTTAAAACCACCAGTGCCCACTGGCTGGCACACCCTTCGTTTGCCGATGCGGTTGAACGCTTTCTGGCCCGGGAAGGTGCCGGTATCGCAAACTATGTGGAAGATCTTGATCGACGCAGCCCGTTCAGGTTGCCAACTTGATTTATCACCCCCTGTAAAGAAGTCACTTTTTGCCGAGGCAATCAGCACTCCGGAAGATACCAAAATATGTTGTAAATAAGTGACTTTTTGGTATTTTTTCGTGCAGGCAGTGCACCAAATTCGCTTACGGTGCCAAAATCAATGCACCAATTTAATTTGTCCCACTTAGAAAGTATTCATATGAAAAAACTTCTCGTTGTCGCCGCACTGGCTTCCACATTTATGGCCACTTCGGCTTTTGCACAAGGCTACATCGGATTCGGCTTGGGTTCAGCCACTAGCCGTGGTGCTAACAGTACCAATGGCGCGGTAACCGTAACCGGTGGTGACTCCAGCAAGGGCTCTGCCAAGATTTATGGCGGTTTTCAATTCACGCCAAATTGGGGCCTGGAAGCTCAATACACTGATCTCGGCAACCGTGACTACACCGTTACGACCGCTGGTGTTGTAACTAACCGTGGCAGCGCACGTTCGTCACAGTACAGCTTGGCTGGTACCGGCACCCTGCCACTCGGCTCAAACTTCGCACTGATCGGCAAGCTTGGCGTTTCTGCCAACCGCGCCAACTACCCCGGCTCCAACAACAAGACATCAGTGATGGCTGGCGTAGGTGTTTCCTATAGCATCACCCCACAACTTGCTGTTCGCCTTGAATACGAAGATTTCGGCAAATTTTCCGACAACAATGGCTTTGGCGGCGGATCCATCCGTGCTACCAACACCTCGCTCAATCTGCAATACTCATTCTAATCGGCGGTTGATCTACTCCAAAAAAGCCGGGCTTGCCCGGCTTTTTTTCGTCTGATGAGTGATTGCCCCGGCAAACCCTAGTTTCCCAAGCACCACCGCTCGGTTAAGGTCTGTCCAGTAAAAACGGAGACTTTAATGAAATCCCTCACTGGGCTGGATGCCACTTTCCTCTATCTCGAAACACCGGAGATGCCGATGCATGTCGGCTCATTCAATCTGTGCGAGCTCCCCGCTGGCTTCAAGGGCAGCTTTCACAAAGAAGTCACCAAACACATCGCCAAACGAATGCACCTGGCACCAATATTCAGCCGAAAGCTGGTCTTCATGCCGCTCAATTTGGGCCATCCGCTGTGGGTAGAGGCTGATTCCGTAGACACTGGCTTTCACATCCGCCGCGCCGACGCTGCCAAAAATGGTGGCAAGCCCATGACGCTGCAAGCGGCACACAAGCTCTGCGCGCAATTGCATAGCGAGTTGATAGACCGCAACTTTCCGCTCTGGGAGTTTTACGTGTTTGACCGGATTCAACTGCCCGAATCGCACGGCGGCAAAGTAGTTGCCGGTTTTTTCTCAAAAATCCACCATGCTGCACTCGACGGTAAAGGCGGCGTGATGCTGGCTAATGCCCTGCTTGACTTAACCCCGGTACCGCGCGACGTACCGCCCCCTAACCCGGCCCGCAGCCAAAAGCTTGAATCCGATCTCAAACTGGGCAAGATGATTGGCTCAGTGTTCTCCAGCTCGCTGGGGCAACTTCTAAGGGCGGCAAAGTCCCTGCCATCGGCAGCAAGTACCTTCGGCAGCACGCTGGCCCAAAACTCAATGGGCAATTCAGCCAGCGGAGTAAAGGCCAGGATGCCGATCAAGCTAGCGCCACAAACCCCATTCAACACCGGCATAGGCACCGATCGTGTGTTTGTGACGGCAACTCTTCCGCTGGCCGAATGTAAAGCGATGGGCAAGGTCGTGGGGGGCTCGTTCAATGACATCGTGCTGTGGATATGCTCGACCGCGTTGCGCAACTACCTGACGAAGCACCATAGCCTACCCAAAAAATCACTGGTGGCGGCCATGCCTGTTTCATTACGCGATGCAGGTGAAACCGGCTCGACGGACGCTACCAATCTGGGCAACCAGGTCAGCATGACGCTGGTGGAACTGGGCACGCATCTGGCGCACCCGCTTAAGCGCATGAACGCCATCATGGCCTCTACCGCCAAAGTTAAGAGCTCGATGCAAAGCCTCAAAGGCCTGCTGCCGACGGACTACCCCTCCCTGCTGGCCCCCTGGCTGGTCGGGGGTGCGGCAAAAATGGCACTCAATGCGTACGGCAAGCTAGGCAAGAGCGGCCTTGCCAGCCACCTGCCTATGGTGGCGAATCTGGTTATCTCCAATGTGCCTGGCACGCCAGTTCCCTTGTATCTGGCCGGGGCGCGGTTTTTAACCTTTCATCCGCTGTCCATCATCATGCATGGGCTGGCCCTGAATGTCACCATCCAGACCTATGCGGGCCATGTTGATTTCGGCATCGTTGCCGACAAAACAGCGCTGCCACATGCAAAGACGCTGGCCAAAGCGATTGAGGGCGCGTTTCTTGAGGCGCAGGACTTGCTGGGAATGCCCGCTGACCCACCGACTGCCGCGGTAAAAACCCCTGAACGTCGCAAGGTACTTGTCCCTAAAGCGACCAAAAGGACCAGCTTAGAGAGACCTCCCTCGGTAAAACGCGGCCTGCTCACCGATACTATTTCGGGCGCGCGATCGACTAAAACCAACCGCAATATATCGAATGCTCCAAGCCTCAGCGAACCAGTCCAGCCAGCCATTAAAAAAGCCGCCGCCAAAAAGATCAGCCGCAAAACGGCCGCTTGACAACTCCCCTTCGCTCAATACTAACGTGCCCCACGATCAACCACCGAGTGCATGGCTGCTGGCCCTCGAGCTGCGTGCCTTTTGGGAGTTTTGCGCGCTCTTGCCCGCATGGCCCGTACTGTCCCGCGCCCCCAGGGGCGACGGTCATGCAGTGATGGTGTTCCCCGGCCTGTCGGCCAACGATGCGTCTACCGTGCCGCTACGCCACTATCTGCAGTCAATTAACTACCAGCCATGGGGTTGGGAGCAGGGTTTTAATTTTGGCCCGCGCGCGGGTGTCCTGGATGAAGCCAAAGCCAGCTTGACGCGCACCTTTGAAAGCACAGGCCGCAAAGTCAGTCTGATTGGCTGGAGCCTCGGCGGCGTGTACGCCCGCGAGCTTGCCAAAGAGATGCCGCACATCGTGCGCAATGTCATCACGCTGGGCACGCCGTTTGGGGGCTCGCACAAGGCCACCAACGTGTGGCGTATTTACGAACTTGCCAGTGGCCGAAAGATCGCCCGCGAGGCTGAAAACTACGACCTGCCCGCCGCACCACCTGTGCCGACTACCAGCATTTATTCACGTACCGATGGTGTCGTGGCCTGGCAGGCCAGCGTTCAGTTGCCAAGCAACGCCAATCCGCAAACCGAAAATATCGAAGTGCTGGCCAGCCACATCGGCCTGGGCCTTAACCCCAGCGCCTGGTGGGCCGTGGCCGACAGGCTGGCGCAACCTGAAGGTGCGTGGGAGCCGTTTGCAAAGCACGCACGAGAGGCCAGAGGCCGACTGCATGGGCTGATTTTTCCGGATCCTGCACGTCAACCCTGACTGGTTCGGGCAGGCCACGCTGAATCAAAAATCGTGGACCTTGAACTGGTAGTCCGACGTGACCTCGCCCAACAGGTGAAGCCCTACATCGGGCGCGGCTACCAGTGCCTGGGCGATTTTTTGGTTGAATGCCACAAGCGTCGCCTTGGCTTTGTCAGCCGCCTCGGGGCTAACGCCCTGGTCTTCGTACTGCGTCACATAGCCATGCGCCGCCACACCAATCACGAAATAAAACGCAGCGTTGGCGGGCTCTTGCGTCATCAGCGCAAAGGCAGCTTTGTAGAGCAGCTTGAATGAGTCGGTGCCAGATTCTGCTGCGGCAAACCTGCCAGCCTCTTCTTCAAAAGTCATGTGCGATTACTCCTAAATTAACATCATAAGGTTAGGGCCTGCTGCGCGATGCCGCCATGCGCCACCGACCACCGCGCCGGGTTGGCCAAAAAGGCCTCCAGCTCTGCTGCAGCCTTGGCGTCAAAGTCGCCATCGTCACGCCCCACCGTCAGCACATCGGCCCAGCTGGCCAGTGAATGCACCGCCACTTTCAAGGGACCCAGCAATTCATCGACCGGAAACGTGCCGTAATCAAAAATCACAAAGATGTCTTTCACGCTGGCACCTGCGGAGGCTATAGCTCTCACAAAGTTGGCTTTGGATGTACCCGCTGCCAGCATGTCGTCTACCAGCAGTAGCCTGCCAGATGGCGGCGTCACACCAACCATCTGGCTGGCGCTGCCCAAGCCCCGCGTTTGCTTGCGAACATATTGCAGCGGCAGGTCCAGCGCGTCAGCCATCCAGGCTGCAAAGGCGATTCCGCTGGCTTCAGCCCCTGCAATGCCGTCAATCCCTTCAAGGCAACCGCGCTGCTCAAGCAGGGCCAATCCTTGCGCAACCAGTTGGCGGCGCGCGGCAGGAAAGGAAATCAGCCGCCTACAGTCCATATAAACCGGACTGGTCCAACCAGACGGCAAGCGAAACGGCTCTTCGGTGCGAACCTGTACGCAACCGCAAGCCAACAGCGTGCGCGCCACCTGCCGTGAGATAGTGGTGTCCGGATGAAAGGGCATGTCAATCTTTCTCAAATTCTTTCAGTACTCAGGCCCGTGCTAGCAACTTGCGCAAGCGCTCTGCCCCGGCCTTACCTTTGAAGGCAGCCTTCCAAAGCCGCGCAATCATCTCTTCATAAAGGCGCACCGCTTCAGGCGATGCGGTGACCGTGGCTATACCGTTGCGCACATTGGGGAGCTCGCCAAGCCGAAAAGGGCTGAGCGCCAGCACGGAGCGCTCGGCGCTCTGAAACAATTGGAATGTTGACGACGGCATGGCATCGTCCACCAATCCAATCTGCACATGCATAGGCTCGCTTTCCATGAGGTCGGCGATGCGTTCAATTTCAAGGCGCGCGGCTTTGATGCGCTCTTTATGTAGCGCTGGCGGCAAGCCAAGTCGCCCCACAAGGCCAGTATGCACAAAACGCTCAAGGTCGCGCAGGCCCACCAGGCTGACAATGCCCGGACGGCGCTTGGCAAATGCGGCTTTTCGCTCTTGTAATATCTGCACGAGCTGGTCGATTTCGTTTATGCGAACCGCCTCGCTTTTTTTCGACGCGCCATCGGCTTGCGGCAGCGTCTCTAGCAGCATCTGGCGCAGGTAGATGAGGTAGTCGCCAGAAGTCAGCAGCAGCGATATCGGCTCGAAGTGCGCCATGATGCGGTCTGCGCCCTGCTCCAGCTGGCGCATACGCTCGAAAAAACTTAAAAAGTTGGCGTAATACTCAACCTCAACCCCCATCAATGAAGCCATGGAGGTACCCAGCAATTGCGCCAGCCGCTCCACGGTTTCAAGCTTGACGATCTCGCCCTTTTCCATGCGGTACACCACGGCGCGCGACACACCAAGTGATTCAGCAACATCTTCAGCCTGCAGTGATGCACCCAGGCGATAGGCGCGCAGGCGGTCGCCCAATGCCGCGTAGTCAATAGATGAAGAAAATGTCATGGGCGTATTTTGACGGCTGGCGTCAGCCTGCGTCAGCCGAGAGCTTTTCCACCGCATCGTCCAGCACCTGAACGCCGAGCATGAAGTCGCTGATCTCCATCGCCTCGTCCGGGTTGTGCGAGCCGTTCTGGTTGCGGATAAACAGCATGCCGCTGGGTATGCCGGCATTGGCAAACAGCGATGCATCGTGCCCTGCCCCGCTCGGGATGATGTCGTAGGGAGTACCGCGCTGCCTGCAGGCCTCGGCGATCAAGGCGCAAATGGCCGGATCCATCTGCGCCGGCTCGGACATTTGCCGCCGGTCGAATTCAAACTTGACGCCGCGCTCGCGCGAGATGGCCTTGCACTCTGCCTGCATCAACTGGTAGAAGGCTTCTAGCGTGTCCGGGCTTTTGCTGCGCGCCTCAAAACTGAAATTGACGCGGCCAGGAATGCGCGAAATCGAATGCTCTGCCGGGTCAGTCGTTACTACGCCCGTCGTGACAACCAGATCGGTGCCGCGCTCAAGAAGCACGCGCCAGTGGTCGTCAAGCCGGATGATGAGGTCGGCCACTGCAAACATCGCATCTCGCCGCAGCCAGCGGGGCACTACGCCGGAATGCCCGGCCTCGCCGGTACACACGATCTGGCTGTGCCGTACATTGCCGCGTATGCCCGACACGACTGCCAGCGGCAGCTCACGCGCAACCATAACGGGCCCCTGCTCGATGTGCAGCTCAAGGTAGGCGCTGACCTGTTTCAGGTCGAGCAGATGCTGCTGCGCGCGAATTGCATCCACATCGGCACCCACCTCGGCCATGCATTCCGCCAGGGTTTGCCGGGTGGTGCGTTGTTTCAGATCCAGGTCATCCGGTGCGAGCTTGCCGAAGAGCGCGCCCGAGCCGATATAGGCCTTGCCAAACCACGCGCTTTCTTCTCCGCGAAAACCGATCACCCGCAGCGGTTTTGCAGTTGGTTTGCCTTCGCGCTTCTGCTTGACCAAGCTGAGCAGGCCGGCCACCACACCGGCCAGCCCGTCGAAGTTGCCGCCCTGCGGCACCGAGTCCAGGTGTGAACCTATCCAGACACCGGCTTCATCTGTCACACCCGGAAGGCTGAAGACGAGGTTCGCAGCCTTGTCGGTGGTTACCTGCAGGCCTTCCTTTTCGGCAAAGCTGCGCAAAAAATCCGCAGCAGCGCTTTCGCCTTCGCCGTAGGATGCACGCGTGACGCCGATGCGGCCTTCGGAGAGCTTGCATACGCCGTCAAACAGCATTTCTGCGACCGGCTGGAGTTCTGCAATATCCATCAATGGCTAACCTGACTGCTGCGCAAAACGCAGCCAGCGGTCGGTGAGCTGGCGGTCAAGCTTGACCTCGCCGGTCAATTCGCGAATATTTTTAATGCCCATCTCGACACAATACGCTTGCAGGCCGTCAATGATTTTCTGCATCACACCGGGGTCGATAAACGAAGCTGTGCCGACCTGCACCGCACTGGCGCCAGCGAGCATGAATTCAATCGCATCTTCAGCGGTGCTGATGCCGCCACAACCGATGATGGGCAAGCGTACCGACCGGAAGCACTGGTGCACCAGACGCAGCGCAATCGGCTTGATGGCCGGGCCCGAAAGCCCGCCCATCACATTGCCCAGCTTGGGCTTGCGGCTGCGGATGTCGATCGCCATGCCGAGTACGGTGTTGCCCATGACGATGGCATCGGCGCCGGCTTCTTCTGCCGCCTTGGCGACCGCCGCGATGTTCGACGCGTTGGGCGTGAGCTTGACCCAGAAGGGGTGGTGCGTCACCGCGCGAATCGCATTCACCGCCTTGTAAGTGGTCTCGGGCGACATGGCAAAGGCCATGCCGTCGGCTTCCAGATTGGGGCAGGAAATATTCGCCTCGATGACCGCCACCTCAGGTAGCGACATTTCGGCGCAGGCTTGTGCGAATTCATCCACGGTATCGGCTGATATCGACACCACCACCGGCGTGCCGAAGGCTGTGTACGCCGGCAGTACTTCGCGGCGGTAGTAGTCCAGGCCCTTGCTCGGAATGCCTATGGAGTTGAGCATGCCCGCGTGGGTTTCAGCGACGCGTGGCGTCGGATTACCAGCCCGGCTTTTGGGTGACACGCTTTTGATGACCAGCGCGCCCAGCTTGCGCAAATCGAGCGCCTCCTGATATTCAATCGCAAAGCATCCCGAAGCTGGCATGACCGGATTTTGCAAGGTCAGGTCGCCCACGCTGACGGATAAATTGGGGAACAGTTCAGCCAAACTCCACCTCCCCCACAACTTCCTGGATGGGAAAGACCGGGCCTTCGCGGCACACCCGCTTGAAGTGCTTGCCGGTCGGCGTGTCGAAGAGGCGCACACACGAAAGGCAAACGCCCATGCCGCAGGCCATGCGTTGCTCCATCGCGACTTCGCCAAGCACATGCGGATAGTCGGCCAGCAACCTTTGCAGCAGCATCAGCAGGCGGTGTGAGCCACAGGTGTAGACAACGTCCGGGCTTTGCTGCTCGATCAATCGCCGCAGCAGCACCTCGACGTTGTCGACCGACGAGGTGCCGTCGCTGTCAAACACACTATGGACGTCTGCCTCGACACCGCGCAGAAATTCATCACGCATAAGGTCACCGGGCGCCCTTGCCGACATCAGCGCCGTGACGGCCACACCAGCCTTGCCAGCGTCACGCACCAGCGGCGCCATGGTCGCCAGACCGACACCACGCGCCACCACCAGCACCCGCTTGAACGACGGCGCAAAGCTGAAGGTGTTACCGAGCGGGCCGACGATATCCATGTGGCTGCCTGTATCCAGCGTGGCCAGCGCTGTGGTACCAACACCGGTTACGTTGTACAGAAATTCAATGCAGCCGCTGTCCGGGCCCACGCCATAAACACTCATGGGTCGGAGTAAAAACGGTTGCAGCTCACTCGTCGCCGGACAACGCAACTGGTAGAACTGGCCGGATCGTGTCATGCCGGCCAGATCGGCCGTGGATGCCAGACGCAAATACCTGTAACGGCTGTTGACCCAGCGGTGCTCCACCACCTCGCAGCGATGCAATGCCACCGCGGCGGAAGTTGGCACGGTACAGGCTTTTGCGCTCATGTGGACCTCAAAAGTGTTTAAACCGAAACCAGCCTACTCAAGCTCCACGCCCTTGAGCTCGGGGATCAAAAACGCCGTCGCCAGCATGTCGATCAGGTAAATGGCGGCCAGCAGGCCAATTGCGATCTGGAAGGAATAAGTCGCTGCCAACGCACCCACCACCACCGGGCCAAAACCACCGACACCGCGGCCAATGTTGAAAAGCACGTTCTGAGCAGTAGCGCGTGCGGCCGTCGGGTAGGCCTCGGACATCAGCGCGCCGTAGCCGCCCAGCATGCCGTTGACAAACATGCCCAGAAGCGCGCCGGCCCAGAGCATGACGTTGGGGTCGGCGAGCTGCGAATACACCAGCACCATCACCACAGCGCCAGCCTGGAACAGCAAAAAGCTCGGCTTGCGGCCTATCCGGTCGGCCAGCTGCCCAAAGACCCAGATTCCGGCCATCATGCCGAGGATAGTGACCGAGGTCCACAGGGCCGACTTGGTGAGGTTAAATCCAAGCTGTTTGGACAAGAAGCTCGGCATCCAGATCATGATGCCGTAGTAGCCGAAGTTCTGAACCGAGCACAGTACGGCAATACCGATGCTCACCCTGGTCGTGGCCTTGTCCTTCACCAGCAGCTTGAAAGCCTCCATGGCCGGTTTCTTTTTCGCGTTGCTGCGCACAAACACCTCAGGCTCATGCAACTTGTTGCGGATCACCCAGGCGGCAATCGCCGGGATCACACCGACGAGGAACATGCCGCGCCAGCCGATAACAGGCAGCAACAGCGGTGTGAGCAATGCCGCACCCAGCACGCCGCATTGCCAGCCGAGGGCGACATATGAGGAAACACGGGCGCGGTGCTTCGCCGGCCAGGCTTCTGCGGCCAGCGCCATGCCGATACCGAACTCACCCCCCAAGCCTATACCGGCGATGGTGCGGTAAATGAGCAGGTCCCAGTAACCTTGCGCAAAAGCGCACATGCCGGTGAAGATGGCGAACAGAACAATCGTCCAGGTCAACACGCGGACGCGGCCAAAGCGGTCGCTCAGGGCGCCGAAAACAATGCCACCTATCACGGCGCCAATCAGCGTCCAGGTCACCAGCGAGCCGGCCTGCGCCGGACTGAGCTTCAGGTCGGCGGAGATGGCTGACAGCATGAAGCCGAGGATAAGCAGGTCAAAGCCATCCATGGCGTAGCCGATGGCGGAGCCGGCAAGGGCTTTCCAGCCGTAACTACTGACCTTGTCGGGAGCCGTTTGGCTACTTCCTGAGGCTGGTGATTCAAGGGTGGTTTGCATGCTTGTCTCCTGGCTTGTTTTGTCTGGTTGAACGATGACCAGACTGGAATCGGATTTTTAAAGCGCAATTAATGATACCAGTATCTTTTTAGATACGGCAGATTTTTTTACTGGCAATTACCCCTACTTGTCCCGTTATGGGAAACCACTGGTCAAATGGAAAGAACAGGAAATGGCCATCACTGGCGTTAGGGGCCAGGCCAGTAAGTACGGGCAGAACTGGCTAAACCCTTGGGCGCGTGTGAATCGCGCAAAGCGGCCACTATCTTTTGACAGGAGGCCATGGCGTGATACCGGCGGTTTCAACGGCGTTTGCAGAAACGCCCAACCGCACAGATCAATGCATAGGAGCGGTGCCCACGCAGCCCGGTGCCACCCGTGGCTTTATGGGAGTGGATCCCGGCCCAAGTCCCGAATGACGTACTTTCAGGAACTTATCAGCCCTGGGTCTTTGCGTAGTTGGCAATGCCATCGGTGATTTCTTTTTTGGCTGACTCAGGGCCTTCCCAGCCCGTGATCTTGACCCACTTGCCTTCTTCGAGGTCTTTGTAGTGCTCAAAAAAGTGCGCGATGGTTTTCAGGCGCAGTGGGTTCATGTCTTCAGGCTTTTTCCAGTGGCTGTAGAGCGAGCATTTTTTGTCGATAGGCACTGCCAGCACCTTGCCGTCTTCACCCGCTTCGTCGGTCATTTTCAGAATGCCGATGGCGCGGCAGGTCACCACCACACCAGGAATCAGCGGTACCGGGGTAATGACCAGCACATCTACCGGATCGCCATCACCGCTAATGGTTTTGGGCACATAGCCGTAGTTGGTCGGGTAGTGCATCGACGTGCTCATGAAGCGGTCAACAAAAATCGCACCGGACTCTTTATCGACTTCGTACTTCACCGGGTCTGCGTTCATCGGGATTTCGATGATGACGTTAAAAGACTCAGGAACGTTTTTACCGGGAGAAACTTTATCGAGGGACATGGGTACTTCGTGTTTACTTAAGTTTTGGGGATGGGTTTTTGGGGTCAGAGCCCAATAACCCCCAAGGCATACAAGCCTCGGTATTTACCCGCATTTTACGGTCTCAAGGCTTACGCTTCGCTAACTTGTCATGTTTTCGCGTTAAATTCCGGGGGTTGGCCAATCATCTCTGCGGCATGTTCAGAGCAACGAGGAAGCAACGCAGCGGAGGCACCGCTAGCGTGTTGCCTCTTCGAAGTAAATCAAGCAAAAACTGACACAGGAGATTTCTATGACAGGCAACTCAGCGCTTATTCTTGCGCTTGTCTGCGGGTTCATTGCCGTAGGTTACGGTTTTTGGGCACGCAGCTGGATTCTTTCTCAAGACGCAGGCAACGCGCGGATGCAGGAAATTGCAGCGGCGATTCAAACCGGCGCAGCCGCCTACCTGGCACGCCAATACAAAACTATCGCCATCGTCGGCGTTATTCTGGCCGTACTGATCGGCTTGTTCCTTGACGGTAAAACCGCTGTCGGCTTTGTCGTCGGCGCAGTGCTGTCCGGCGCCTGCGGCTTCATCGGCATGAACGTGTCGGTACGCGCCAATGTGCGCACCGCACAGGCCGCCACCAAAGGCATTGGCCCAGCGCTGGATGTCGCCTTCAGGGGTGGTGCGATTACCGGCATGCTGGTGGTTGGCCTGGGCCTGCTGGGAGTCACTGGCTTTTTCTGGTTTCTCGTGGGCAATGGCAACTACACACCCAATGTGAAGCTTGCTGACCTGCTGAACCCGCTGATTGGCTTCGCCTTCGGTTCTTCACTGATCTCCATCTTCGCGCGCTTGGGCGGCGGCATTTTCACCAAAGGCGCTGACGTTGGTGCTGATCTGGTGGGAAAAGTCGAAGCGGGCATTCCGGAAGACGACCCGCGCAACCCGGCCGTGATTGCCGACAACGTGGGCGACAACGTGGGCGATTGCGCCGGTATGGCAGCCGATTTGTTCGAGACCTACGCCGTCACGCTGATTGCCACCATGGTGCTGGGTGCGCTGCTTGTGGCCTCTGCACCAATGAACGCCGTGCTCTACCCGCTGGCACTTGGTGCCGTGTCCATCGTGGCGTCCATCATTGGCTGCTTCTTTGTCAAGGCATCGCCTGGTATGAAGAACGTCATGCCTGCGCTGTACAAAGGCCTGGCGATTGCCGGTGTGCTGTCGCTCGTCGCGTTTTACTTTGTAACGATGTGGCTGATGCCCGATAACGCGATTACCGCCACTGGTAGCCAGATGAAGCTCTTCGGTGCCTGCGCCGTTGGCCTGGTTCTGACCGCCGCACTGGTGTGGGTGACAGAGTACTACACCGGCACGCAATACGCGCCAGTCAAGCACATTGCACAGGCATCGACCACCGGCCACGGCACCAACATCATTGCCGGCCTGGGTGTGTCGATGCGCTCGACCGCATGGCCTGTGGTGTTTGTGTGTATCGCAATCCTGGTGTCTTACAAACTCGCTGGCCTGTTCGGAATTGCGATTGCCGCAACGTCAATGCTGTCGATGGCAGGTATCGTCGTAGCACTCGATGCCTATGGCCCTATCACCGACAACGCCGGCGGTATTGCCGAAATGGCCGACATGCCACCAGAAGTGCGCGCTGTGACCGACCCACTCGATGCCGTTGGCAACACCACCAAAGCAGTGACCAAAGGCTACGCGATTGGCTCTGCAGGGCTGGCAGCACTGGTGCTGTTTGCCGACTACACCCACAAGTTAGAGAGCTATGGCCGCGCCATCAGCTTTGATTTGAGCGACCCCATGGTCATCGTCGGCCTGTTCATCGGTGGCTTGATTCCTTACCTGTTCGGTGCCATGGCTATGGAAGCCGTGGGCCGCGCAGCAGGCTCTGTAGTTGTTGAAGTGCGCCGCCAGTTTTCTGATGGCCAGATCATGGCGGGCAATCGCAAGCCTGACTACAGCGCTGCCGTTGACATGCTCACTACGTCGGCCATCAAGGAAATGATCATCCCGTCGCTGCTGCCTGTTATCGTGCCAATTCTGGTCGGCCTGCTGCTGGGCCCCAAAGCCTTGGGCGGTATGCTGATGGGCACCATCGTGACCGGCCTGTTTGTGGCGATTTCAATGTGTACTGGCGGCGGCGCTTGGGACAACGCTAAAAAGTACATTGAAGACGGCAACCATGGCGGCAAAGGTAGCGAGGCCCACAAGGCCGCAGTTACTGGCGACACCGTGGGTGACCCCTACAAGGACACTGCAGGTCCAGCGATTAACCCGCTCATCAAGATCATCAACATCGTGGCACTGCTGATTGTGCCGCTGGTAGTGAAGTTCCATGGTGGTGATGCTGTAGCAGCGCCGAGCGCACCCATGTCCGCACCTGCCGCTATCAGTGCGCCCGCCACAACCGTGATGGCACCCGGCATGCCGGCACCAGCACCCAAACAGGCACCCGATGCGGCGGCAACGCCCACACCTGCTCCGGCTGCGCCAGCGTCGAAGTAACCTAAAGAAAAAGGCCGCGGCCTTTGCCTGAAAAACCCGCCATGGCGGGTTTTTCTTTTTCCAGATGAGCTGAGAGCGCTATTTAATTAATAGCTGCTTACGCCCATTTTTATTGGCTTACAGCCATTTTTAGTAGCTAAAATGGGCTGTTTTCAGGCATTTTTAGTCACTTAGGCACAAATCAGGGGCACTTCAAGCGCGTGTGGCGTATTCAAGCAAAATCAGGCTTATGCAACTCAACTACATAGCCAACACATTCGTCGCCTCGTGTTCCGGCAAAACCATTCCCGTGCTTGACCCATCGGACGGCCAGGTGTTTGACGAGATCCAGCGCAGCACTGCCAAAGACATTGACATCGCTGTCAGCGCAGCGCGCGAGTGCTTTGACCTGGTCTGGCATCGCATCAACCCCGCCGAGCGCGGCAGGCTGTTGATGCGCCTGTCCGTCGCTGTCGCCACCAACGCCGAAGAGCTGGCACTGCTGGAGCAGCGCGATTGCGGCAAGCCCACCAGACAAGCCAAAGCAGATGCGCTGGCGCTGGCCCGCTACTTCGAGTTTTACGCCGGGGCATGCGACAAGCTGCACGGCGAAACCATTCCCTACCAGGAGGGCTATAGCGTGATGACCTGGCGAGAGCCACATGGCGTGACAGGCCACATCGTGCCGTGGAACTATCCCATGCAAATTTTTGGCCGCAGCGTGGGCGGCTCACTGGCGGCGGGCAATGTCTGCGTCGTCAAGCCGAGTGAAGATGCTTGCTTGAGCCTGCTTCGGGTTGCAGAGCTAGCGACTCAAGTCGGCTTTCCGGCAGGGGCCATCAACATCGTGACCGGTTACGGCCATGAGGTCGGTGACGCACTGGCCCGACACAAAGGCATAGACCACATCAGCTTTACCGGCAGCCCAAGCGTGGGCACGTTGATTCAACAAGTCGCCGCCGAACGGCACTGCCCCGTCACGCTGGAGCTGGGAGGCAAGAGCCCGCAGATTGTTTTTGCTGATGCGAACCTTGACGAGGCCATCCCCACCATCATCAACGCCATCGTGCAAAACGCCGGGCAAACCTGTTCGGCTGGCTCACGCCTTCTCATCGAGCAAAGCATTTACGAGCCCTTGCTTGAACAGCTCGGTCGGGCCTTTGAAAACCTGCGCGTCGGCCCCGCAGCCATGGATCTTGACGTAGGCCCATTGATTCGCCAGAGCCAGCAGCAGCGTGTGTGGGATTTTTTAAGCGATGCGCAGGTTGCAGGCATACCCATGGTGGCGCAAGGCCAGATCGTTGACGACGCACCTGAAACCGGCTTTTACCAAGCGCCCACCCTGCTGCGCGACGTGCCGGTGATGCACCGCCTGGCACAGGAAGAAATCTTTGGCCCAGTGCTGTGCGCCATGAGCTTTGAGAACGAAGAGCACGCGGTCGAGCTGGCCAACGCCACGCGGTTCGGGCTGGTAGCAGGCATCTGGACACAAAACGGAGGCCGCCAACTGCGAATGGCCAAACGCGTCAAAAGCGGCCAGGTATTCATCAACAACTATGGTGCGGGCGGCGGGGTTGAGCTGCCGTTCGGCGGTGTTAAGTCATCAGGCTATGGGCGCGAGAAGGGGTTTGAGGCGCTCTATGGATTTACGACCATGAAGACTGTGGCGATAAAACATGGGTAAGTATGGATTTTTAAAAGTCTATTAAAATACTAATCAATTAACCTTTAATCAGGTCACTCAAGGACATCCATGGAAAGCATTTTCGCCAGTAAATCCGTCGGTATCAGTGAGCTAAAAGCCAACCCGGCAGCCGTGTTGCTCGCCGCAGAGTCAGAGCCCATTGCGGTACTGAACCGCAACAAAACTGCGGGCTACCTCGTCAGCCCCAAAGCATGGGAAGCCATGTTTGAAAAGCTTGAAGATGCCGAACTGAGCGCCATCGCCAACGCGCGTTTGAAAGACGGCAAGAAACCAGTCAAGCTATCCATCGATGCGCTATGAGCTGGCGTTTCACCCTGATGCCCTAGGTGAGTGGCACAGGCTGGACAAAACGGTAGCCGAGCAACTGAAAAGGAAACTCGCAGAACGGCTTGTTAACCCAGTGGTACCCAGCGCGCGAGTCAGTGGCGGTGTTGATTTGTACAAGATCAAGCTGCGTACTGTGGGCTTTCGCCTTGTGTATCAGGTGCAAGGCAAACACTTGACGGTGTTGGTGCTGTCAGTGGGCAAGCGCGAGCGAAACGCGGCCTACAAAGCGGCACTTGGCAGGCTGTAGTCCAACAAATAGCAACTCCGAAACTGAAAACGGGACAAAGCCATGCGGGTAAAAAACAAATCCATCATCGTCACAGGCGCAGGCAGCGGCATCGGTGAAGGCATTGCCAGGCGGCTTGCGGCTGAAGGCGCTCAGGTCATCGTGAACGACATCAACGTCGCCATGGGCGAGGCGGTTGTGGCCGCCATCGTCAAGGCAGGCGGCACGGCATCATTTTTCAAGGCTGACGTCACCAAATCAGCCGAGGTCAAGGCGCTTGTTGCAGCAGCGCTAGAGCGCCACGGCAGGCTTGATGTGATGGTCAATAACGCAGGCTGGACGCATCGCAACCAGCCCGCCCTTAATGTCAGTGAAGACGACTTTGACAAGTGTTATGCCATCAACGTCAAAAGCATTTACCTCTCAACCATACATGCCACACCGGTTTTCAGGGCGCAGGGCGGCGGGAGTTTTATCAATATCGCTTCGACTGCTGGCGTGCGCCCTCGCCCCGGCCTGACCTGGTACAACGGTTCGAAAGGTGCGGTCATCACCACATCGAAATCACTCGCAGCCGAGCTGGGGCCAGACAATATTCGCGTGAACTGCATCAACCCGGTGTTCAACCCCGACACCGGCCTGTCGGCTGAATTTGCAGGTGGGCCAGTGGACGAAGATCGCAAGGCCAAGTTCCGGGCCAGCATTCCTCTGGGGCGTTTTTCAACTGCACTTGATGTCGCCAACGCAGCGCTGTATTTGGCCAGCGACGAGGCGGACTTTATCAGCGGAGTGTGTATCGAAGTTGACGGGGCACGCTGCGTTTAAGGTTTTAAAAAAAGTCAATAATGACTTCTCCATGTTAGACAAAATCATTCCCCTCGCCGACATCCGCTATGCAAGCCGCATACCGGCAATCCCCGAGCACTTGACCCCTCCTACCGGCCTGCTCAGTGACACCTTAGCGCGTCCGCTGCGTGACCTGCGCATCAGCGTCACTGACCGCTGCAACTTCCGCTGCAGCTACTGCATGCCAAGCGAGGTGTTTAACAAAGACTATGCGTTTTTGCCACAAACATCGTTGCTCAGTTTTGAAGAGATGACCCGACTGGTCAAAATCTTCGTAGCACATGGTGTCGAAAAAATCAGGCTCACCGGCGGCGAACCCTTGCTGCGCAAGAACCTTGAGGTACTGATTGAAATGCTGGCCAGGCTGCAAACGCCAGAAGGCAAACCGCTGGACATCACGCTCACCACCAATGCCTCTCTGCTCGCCAAAAAAGCCCAGGCCCTAAAAGATGCCGGCCTGCAGCGCGTGACAGTAAGCCTTGATGGCCTTGATGATGCAGTTTTCAGACGCATGAACGATGTGAACTTCCCGGTGGCCGATGTGCTCAAGGGCATTGAGGTGGCGCAAAAGGTTGGCCTGGCGCCGATCAAGGTCAACATGGTGGTCAAGCGGGGCACCAACGATGCCGAGATCCTGCCCATGGCCAGGCACTTTCGTAACTCGGGCGTGGTACTGCGCTTTATTGAATACATGGACGTGGGTGCCACCAACGGCTGGCGCATGGACGAGGTGTTGCCTTCGGCTCAGGTGGTTGAACGTATCAGTACTGAATTTCCGCTGACGACAGTTAATCCAAATTACGTGGGTGAAACAGCCGAACGCTGGCGCTACCTGGATGGCGCTGGCGAGATCGGCGTGATCAGCAGCGTCACGCAGGCCTTTTGTGGCGACTGCAATCGCGCGCGGCTGTCGACCGAAGGCAAACTGTTTTTATGCCTGTTTGCGAACCAGGGGCATGACCTGCGCGCGCTGCTGCGCGGCGGTTATGCCGATGACCAGATTGCAGGTGCTGTGGCCCACATCTGGCAGGCCCGTGGGGACAGATATTCAGAGCTGCGGGCAGCGCTCCCGGCAGATACCAGCCCGCCGGACGACGGATTGAAGCGAGTAGAGATGAGTTACATCGGTGGATAACTTTATGAACACTGACCTCCACACGCCGCTACACACCGAAGCCATAACCGCCGTCATCCTTGCAGGCGGGCGCGGCTCGCGCATGGGTGGCGTGGACAAGGGCCTGCAAAACTTCAACGGCGTACCGCTGGCCTTGCACACGCTGCTGCGGCTAAGCCCGCAGGTAGGCGAGATCATGATCAATGCGAATCGCAACTTGGCGGCGTACGAATCATTCGGCGTGCCGGTCTGGCCTGATAGCACCTCCCTGGGCGAATATGCCGGGCCGCTGGCTGGATTTATGACCGGACTGGAGCGTTGCGAGACCCCTTATCTGCTGACTGTGCCTTGTGATACGCCGCTTTTCCCTGACGATCTGGTGGCGCGGCTGGCCGAAGCGCTTGCGGCTGAAGGTGCCGACTTTGCGGTTGCATCTGCGCCGGAAGAAGGTGCCGACAAAAACGTAACACTAAGGCCGCAGCCCGTTTTTTGCCTGATGCACACCGCGATGCTTGAAAGCCTGGTGGCCTTCACCAAAAGCGGTGGCCGCAAGATTGACGCATGGACGGCGCAGCACAAGACAGTGGCCGTGCCTTTCAACCTGCCAGGCGACAACAGCCACAGTTTTTACAACGCTAACACACTGGCTGAATTGCATCGGCTTGAATCGCGCATGACATGAAGACGCTTGACCAGATAGCCGCCGAGTTGCAGGGCTATGACCCGCAAGCGCTATCGGCTGACGGCGTGCTGGACTTCCTGTCAAAGCTGGTCATTCCGGTTCAGGACGTGATGGCGTTGCCGCTGTTTGAAGCCTTGGGCAGCGTACTGGCAGAGGATGTTGTGTCGCCCTTTGACGTGCCACCACACGACAACTCGGCAATGGATGGCTATGCCTTTGATGCTGGCCAGTTGATGCCGAATGCGGCACTTGCCTTGCAGGTCGTTGGTACAGCACTGGCCGGCAAGGCATGGGCTGGCAGTGTGGATGCTGGACAGTGCGTGAAGATCATGACCGGGGCCATCATGCCGGGCGGTACGGATACCGTGGTGCCGCAGGAATTTGTGTCAAGTAAAGGCGATGTTGTCACCATCCCCGCCAAGCTGCTCAAACCCGGTGACAACCGCCGCCTGCACGGTGAAGACCTGATGCAGGGCAAACCAGCGCTATTAAAAGGTGAGCTGGTTACGCCAGCCCGCCTCGGGCTGGCGGCCTCATTGGGCCTTGCAACACTGCGTTGCTTCAGGCCCGTTCGCGTGGCCTACTTTTCAACCGGGGACGAAATACTGTCGCTGGGCGAGCCGCCGCGCGAAGGCGCTGTATACGACAGCAACCGTTACACCGTGTTCGGCATGTTGCGCCGCATGGGTTGCGAGGTGATCGACATGGGCGTGGTGCGCGACGACCCTGCGCTGCTT
>JBBRQQ010000016.1:0-58008 GCA_038226155.1 Burkholderiales bacterium | reverse complement strand
AGTTGCCGTGCCGGCGCGCTCATCCTTATTCCCGGACATACCGACCTTGAGTGAGGCCGGACTCAAAGGGTTCGATGCGGGCACTACGCATGGCTTTTATGCGCCCCGCAATACATCGCCCGAGGTGGTTACACGTTTGAACCGGGAAATCAACCGCATACTTACTCTGCCTAATGTGCGTAGCCAGATTGCCGCGATAGGCGCTGAACCAACCCCACTGACTCCTGCACAATTTGCAACGCAAATGAGCGACGATAGTCAACGATTTGCAGCCATCATCAAAGAGCACCACATTCGTGCCGATTGAAAGTATTTATACAGATGGTTCGCTGGCGCAGATTTTTTAACTCCCTGTCAATATCGAAAAACTGATTTCCCTGGCCGAACTTGCCATCTGTGATCAAGATGCGCACACTTGTGGGTTATCGGGGTCTGACCTCAAAAACCCACAAGGAATAACGACATGGCAAGTACGATAGGCTGGATTGGTTTGGGGCGCATGGGCGAGGCAATGGTCAAGCGCCTGCTCAAGGCGGGGCACAAGGTCAGCGTCTGGAACCGCACTGCATCCAAGGCTGCACCACTGGTGGAATACGGCGCAACGATTGCAGGCAGCAAGCAGGATCTGGCAGGCTGCGACGTGGTCTTTACTATGGTGTCCACCACCGACGATCTGAAGCAGGTTTTGTTTGGCGACGGCGGCCTGGTCACTGGTAGCCAGCGGCCCAAAGTGGTGGTTGACAGCTCTTCGATTTCGCAGGAAGGGTCCGCCGATATTCGTGCGCAGCTTGAAGCGCTGGGCGTGGCTTATCTCTGCACGCCGGTATCAGGCAATGCCAAGGTCGCAAAGGCCGGCAAATTGTTAACGGTGTCGTCTGGCCCGCGCGCCTTGTATGACACGGTTGAGCCGTACCTGGCGGCCATGGCCCGCAAGGTGATGTGGGTGGGCGAAGGAGAGCTGGCTCGGGTGTGGAAGATTGCGCACAACACCATGTTTGGCGTGGTGATTCAAAACCTCTGCGAAATCACTGTGCTGGCTGAAAAAGCCGGCATACCGCGCCATATTTTTCTCGAAAGTATCAACGACTCGGTACTCGGTTCGATGTACACCAAATACAAAACGCCGATGCTCACCAACCTGACGTTTGACCAGGTGACTTTCACACCCAAGCTGCTGCTCAAAGACATGGACCTGGGCATGGCGGCGGCCAAGGCCTATGGTGTTGCGATGCCTGCTGCGGCGGCTACGCGCGAATCGGTGTCGCGCATGGTGGGCCGCGGCCACGACAACATTGACTTTGCGGTGCTGCTGGTTGAAACCGCAAAAGACGCAGGCCTTGAATTGAAATCTGAAAACGTCAAGATGAGCGACGGCCTGGAGAGTTAGCCTGTGTCAAACGCGAACACTGGCCAGCAAAAAACGCTGCTAAAAAACGCAACCATCATCACGATGGATGCGCAGGGCGATTTGCCTCGCGGCGATGTGTTGATAACGGGCGATACGCTGACCGAAATTGCGCACAGCATTCATGCCGACAATGCGCAGGTCGTTGACGCAAGCGGTTTCATCGTTATCCCGGGTCTTATCAATGCCCATATGCACACCTGGCAAACGGCGTTGCGCGGCCTGGCTTCCAACTGGACGCTGCTGGAATATTTCCAGAAGATGCACGCTGGCCTCGCTACGGTGTTTGCGCCGCAAGACCTGCATATCGCCACGATGGTCGGCGCGCTGAACCAGCTCAACTGTGGCACCACCACGCTGGCCGACTGGTGCCACAACAACCCGACACCCCAGCACAATGACGCGGCGATGGATGGGCTGCTGCAGTCTGGCATACGCGCCGCATTTTTCCATGGCACAGCCAAGCCCGACCCCAAGCCGGGGCAAACGCCGTTCTGGGAAGTGCCACACCCACGGGCCGAGATCGAGCGCCTGCTCAAGGCGCATCAAGGCCACGCGCTGGTGAGTATTCAGGCTGCAGTACTGGGGCCTCACTACTCGACCCTTAGCGTGGCGATGCACGACTTTGCCATGGCCAAAGAGCTGGGTCTGATTGCCTCCATGCATCAGGGCGGCGGACCACCCCGCACGCCTGACGGCTGGGAAAAGCTTGAGGCGGCCGGGCTGCTGGGCGAGCATATCAACATCGTTCATGGCCATGCATTAAGTGATGAACAGCTCAAGCGGTTTTGCGGTTTGGGCATGAGTTTTTCGGCGGCGGCTGAAAGCGAAATGACGCAGGGTCACGGGTATCCCATCACTGGGCGTTTGCTTGGGCTTGGCAAAGCGCCGTCGCTGGGTGTTGATCTTGAAAGCGTGATGAGTGGCGACATGCTGACGCAGGCCCGCATTGCACTCGGCATTCAGCGCAGCCTCGACAATTTTGCCTTTCGCACCGCGCATGGCAGCATTCCGCCAACCTCGACCATCACCACGCGCGAAGCACTGTCGTGGGTTACGGTTGAAGGCGCGCGTATGCTCAAACAGTCGCACCGCATTGGCTCGCTGGCCGCTGGCAAGCAGGCTGACCTGGTGATGATTCGTGCCACTGACCTCAACATGCAGCCGGTTCACGATGCCGTCAACAGCGTGGTCATGCAAACTTCGCTGGCAAACATCGACAGCGTGATGGTCGCTGGCCAGTGGAAAAAGCGTCACGGGCAGTTGCTGGGAGTTGATTTGCAGCCGCTCCTCGAGGCGCTGCGGGCATCTGGACAAAAAATTACCAAAGCTATGATGCTATGAAAATAGTAGCTGGTCATGCCCGTATTCATTGGGTTTTGGCCATTTTTAATGCCTAAATTGGAGACAAAAACCATGAAAAAGCGTATTTTTTTAGCAATCACAAATGCTACAGCTGCCACTTTGCTTTGCATGGGCGTTTGCACTGGGGCTTTGGCCCAAGCGCCAAGCGCAGCGCAAGACTATCCGAACAAGATCATCAAGATCATCGTGCCCTTCACCGCAGGCAGTGCTACCGACATCATGGCCCGCATTGTGGGTGAACGCCTGAGCGCCAGCATGGGCCAGGCTGTGGTGGTTGAAAACCGGCCTGGTGCGGGCGGTACGCTGGGTGCTGCACAGGTCGCCAAGAGCGAGCCCGATGGCTACACCCTGCTGGTGGTGTCTACCGGCCATGTGGTTAACCCGGCCTTGTACGGTAGCTTGCCTTATGACACCGTTGGCGACTTTGCCGGCGTATCGCCGCTCGCGGCGTTGCCGAACGTGCTGGTGGTGGGCGCAGGTAGCCCCATCAAGTCCGTGGGTGAACTGATCGCTGCTGCCAAGGCCAAGCCGGGACAACTCAACTACGCATCAGCCGGGGTCGGCAGCGCGACACACGTTAACGCTGAAAAGTTCCGGGCGATATCTGGCACACAAATCACTCATATCCCCTTCAAGGGTACGCCCGAGACGATTGTTGAAGTCAGCTCTGGCCGGGTTGATTTCATGTTCACCCCGGTGCTGGCATCCATCCCCTCGATTCGCGACAACCGTATGCGGGCGCTGGCGGTGAGC
Source organism: Burkholderiales bacterium (assembly GCA_038226155.1). Classification (GTDB taxonomy): domain Bacteria; phylum Pseudomonadota; class Gammaproteobacteria; order Burkholderiales; family Burkholderiaceae_C; genus Polaromonas. Next base: position 54,485 of record JBBRQQ010000016.1, on the reverse strand, counting down.
ACTTCAAAGCGCTCTAGCGCATTGCCTGACGTGCCCACTGTTTCTGAAGCAGGTTTATCCGGTTTTGTATTTGACTTCTGGATCGGCCTGCTTGCCCCGGCGAAAACGCCACGTGCCATTGTCAACAAGCTCAATGCCGAAGTGCGCAAAGTGATGGCGCAGCCCGAAGTGCTGGAGAGAATGAACAAGCTGGGTGCAGAACCCATGCCCATGACGCCCGAGCGTTTTGATGCGTACATCAAGGAAGAGTTTGCAACTTTAGGCACGATTATGAAAGCTGCTCCAAAGTGACTGTTCGCAGTGTTCAGCTAAACGTTAATGGCAGTATGCGGCAGGTAGAGGCTGATGAAAACACGCCACTGCTCTACGTGCTGCGTAATAACTTGGGCCTCAAGGGCACGCGGTTTGGTTGCGGCGCTGGCCAGTGCGGCTCATGCAATGTGCTGATGGATGGTATGTCAGTACCGGCCTGCGACACACCGCTGTGGGCGGCCGAGGGCAAGGCGCTTGTCACGGTTGAGGCGCTAGCCCAGGGCGCTGTGCTTGATCCACTTCAGCAGGCCTTTGTTGATGAGCAGGCGGCGCAGTGCGGCTATTGCCTGTCGGGCATTCTCGTTACCGCGAAAGCGTTGTTACAGAGTAATCCCCATCCAACTGAACACGAAGTCAAGCAGGCACTCGACAAACACCTGTGTCGCTGCGGTTCTCACAACCGCATTGTGCGGGCTGTGTTGCGCGCCGCAAAAGTGATGGAGCTTGCAGCATGAGCCACGCGGCAGTTTTGCCGGGCAGCCTGGATACCAATCGGCTACTTTCCAAATGGCTGGCTATCCATGCTGACGGCACGGTGTCGGTGCGCACTGGCAAGGTCGAGCTTGGGCAGGGCATCACCACTGCGCTGGCGCAAATCGCGTCTGGCGAGCTGGGTGTTGCCGCCTCACGCATTCGCATGGTGGCGGCCAGTACTTCGGCTGGCCCCAATGAAGGCATGACGGCTGGCAGCATGTCGGTGGCGCATTCGGGTGCAGCCTTGCGCCAGGTATGTGCTGAGGCTCGCAGCATCTATTTGCAGGCGGCAGCCAGCAAACTTGGTATTTCGCCAACTCTTGTTTCCAAGCTCGAAGTGGTCGATGGCCGAATTTTTGCAAATGATGACAGTGGCCATCCTCACACAAGTTACTGGGAGTTGGCAGACGATGCCTTGCTGGACGTGGAGGCCATTGGCCTGTCGCTACCTCTCAGCGCCTCGGCTGTGTCAGTTGCAGATGTACAGCGCCTTGATATTCCAGATAAGGTCACCGGCAAGCCGCGCTTTATCCACGATATGACTTTGCCCGGCATGCTGTATGGCCGGGTGGCGCATCCACCGTCTCCTGGTGCGGTGCTGATGGATGTGGACATGGCAGCGGTGCAGGCTTTGCCGGGCGTGGTGAGTGTGGTGCGTGACGGAAGCTTTTTGGGCGTGGTGGCTGAGGGCGAATACCAGGCGGTGTGCGCAGTGAACAAACTGATGTCGGTGGCGCGGTGGCGTGAAACCGATGCGTTGCCCGCTGTGCACGACATGCCTGCTTTTTTGCGTGCGCAGCCGCTTGATACCCATGTTGTTGCCGAGAAAATATCAGACGAACCACCTGCGCAGGCAGCCCGTAGTTTTCAGGCCAGCTATTCGCGCCCCTATCTGGCTCATGCATCCATAGGCCCGTCCTGCGCCATAGCCCGTTACGAAGGCGACTCGCTTGAAATCTGGACGCACAGCCAGGGTATTTACAACCTGCGGGCCGATCTGGCGCTGGTATTTGCCTTGCCGCAAGAATCCATCACATTGCAACATGTTGAAGGTGCGGGCTGTTACGGCCACAACGGTGCCGACGATGCAGCTTGTGATGCCGCGCTGCTGGCGCGCGCCGTACCGGGCCGCGCGGTGCAACTGCAATGGACGCGTGAAGACGAGCTGAGCTGCGCGCCATTTGGTGCGGCCATGGCGGTGGACATCAAGGCCGATGTGGGTGCTGATGGAGTTATCAACCACTGGCAACACGATGTATGGTCTAACGGCCACAGCATGCGGCCGGGGCGCAGCAAGGTGCCGGTGCTGCTGGCGGCCACGCTGTTAGAGAAGCCGTTTGAAAAGCAGATCGCCATCAATGTGCCGCTATCCAACGGCGGTGGTGCCGAGCGCAACACAGTGCCGCTGTATGACTTTGCCGATTGGCGAGCTGTCTGTCACCGCACTTTGACGATGCCGATACGCACCTCGTCGCTGCGCTCGCTGGGCGCGCATTGCAACGTATTTGCGATTGAATCGTTTCTGGACGAAATCGCAGCCAGTCTTGAGGTTGACCCGCTTGAGTTTCGCCTGCGTCACCTGAGTGACCCGCGTGGTCGTGCGGTGCTGGAGGCCGCAGCGCACATGTCAGGATGGGGGCAAAGAAAAAATACAAAAGCAGTCGAGGGCAAAGGCATGGGTCTGGCATTTGCCAGGTACAAAAACACCGGTGCCTATTGCGCCGTGGTGGCCGCCATAGATGCGGGGCAAGAGGTGACCGTTGACAAGCTATGGATCGCAGTCGATGTGGGCCGCGTCGTCAGCCCGGATGGTGTAGTCAACCAGATTGAAGGTGGTGCGATTCAGACCGTGAGCTGGGTATTGAAAGAGGCCGTGCAGTTTGACCGCACCCGCATCGTCAGCAACACCTGGAACAGCTACCCCATTCTGCGGTTTTCAGAAGTACCACAAGTAGAAGTGCAAGTCCTGAGCAGGCTTGAAGAAAAGTCACTCGGTGCGGGCGAGGCCACGCACGGGCCAGTGGCCGCTGCCATTGCAAATGCTGTTTTTGATGCGCTTGGCGTGCGGGGACGCGACATGCCATTGAGCAGAGACAACATAACTCGCGCCGCGCTGGCTGACGCGAATTAAGGGTTGGTTGATCATGCTGCTACGTGTAAACATTTTCAATACATCCAGCAATCTGCCTCTTTTTGCTGCTCTGGAACACGGCTATTTTGCAAAGCGCGATCTGAGCATAGAAGTGCAGAACACGCCCAACTCGGATGAGCAGCGCGCCGGTCTTGCTGAAGGAAAATTTGAGATCGCTCACGCCGCAGTGGACAACGCCGTCGCCATGATCGAATCAGGCATTGAGGCGGTCATTGTGTCGGGCGGAGACGCGGGTATGAACGACTTCATGGTGCGTGCCGAGATCAACTCCATGGCTGACCTGCGCGGCAAGTGTCTGGCAGTCGATGCACCAAACACGGCCTATGCACTGGCGGCAAAAAAAATTCTCAAACTCAATGGCCTGCTTGAGGGCCGCGATTACAAAGTCAAGCTGGCAGGTGGTACCGGGCCGCGTTCGGCCGCCATGGTGCTGGACGCTGAACTCGCCGCTGGCATGATTAATCCGCCATTCTCGCTTTCTGTGCGCGAGAAGGGTTTGAAAAGTCTGGGTACCCAGTTCGATTTGCTTGGGGCGTATCAGGCCACGGGTGCCTTTGTAATGCGGCACTGGGTCAACAATGAAAGTGCAAACAATGGCGATGCACTTGAGCGTTACCTTGCTGCCTACACAGAGGGTCAGCGCTACGTTATGAACCCGGCCAACCGCAGTGAAATGATCGCGTTGCTGACCAGTCGCTTCAAGCTGGCACCAGGTGCTGCAGAGGGCACTTACGACGCAGTGCTCAAGTCCGGCTCGGGCCTCGCACCCGATGCAAGTTTCAGCGACGAAGGTTTTGCAAGGGTGCTGGCCATTCGCGCTGAAATGGAAGGCACGTGGTCTGGCGTGCCACCCCCAATTGAAAAGTATGTTGACCTGTCGTATCACCGGCGCGCGCTCAATCGGATTTGAACGCTGTCAACAGCTTGCACAGCTTGAACTCTTCAAAGGAGAAAATTCATGAGTGATTCATTAAATGATATCCAGCGACTCCCGTATATTGACCCGGCACTGATAACCGATCCGGCGATGGTGGCCGAGTTTCAGCGCGCTGCACGCGAAGGCGCGCCGCGCCCCGAGAGCCATGCCATGCGCGCCAACGTGCCGGCGGTGTTCTGGGCCTTTACCAATGCGTGGAATGACACCTTCGTCAACGGTGTTTGCGACCACGCCATCAAGGAGCTGTGCCGCCTGTATGTGTCGCAAGCTGTCAATTGCGATTACTGCGGCAATCAGCGCTCGGTTAAAGCACAAAGCCAGGGTCTGCTTGAAGCCGATGTGAAGGATCTGCTCGATTTCGACAAGTCAACGCGCTTTACGGCGCGGCAAAAAGCTGCGTTGCGCCTCGCCGAAGCGATTACCTGGGGGCTTGATTCAACTGATGAGTTGTGGAATGCCCTGTATCAAAATTTTGAGACGGGTGCTCTCGTTGAGCTGGGCTTTTTCATCGGCTTGACCATGGGCCAGCAGCGGTTTAACCGCCTCATCAACATGAAGCACAGCCAGTTCATGGCGGGTACTTCGGGCGGCCTTGCACCTGGTGCCCCTGTAGCCGTAACAGCGCATTGATCGGTACAGCCATGCGGATTCATGTCATCGGTGTCGGCAAGATGGGGCTGCCCATGGCCTTGCATTTTCTGGCCGCTGGCCATGATGTCAGCGTCAGCGACCCAGCGGAGGAGCGCCTAGAACTAGCTCGCGCGCAGGGTTTAAAGGTGACTGATGCTGAAAGTGCGATCGGCTCCAGTGAAGTCACTTTTTCATCGCTACCAAACGATGTTGCCCTGCTCGCCGTCGCAGCTCAGGTGGTAGCGGTAGCGCGCAAGGGCAGTATTTTTGTCGATACCAGTACGGTCTCGCAACAGGCCTCAAGCGAGGTGGCATTGCTGTGTTCCGGAGCAGGCATTGAATACCTGCGCACAACCGTGTCGGGTAACAACATGATGGCCGAGGCAGCGCAACTCACTGTCATGGCTTCTGGCTCAAGGCCCGTGTATGACGCGCTTTTGCCAATCTTGAAATTGCTCGGACCAAACCAGTTTTATCTGGGCGAAGGTGAGCAGGCGCGGCTGATGAAGCTAGTCGTCAACCTGCTGATCGCCCAGACCAGCGCCATGCTGGCCGAAGGACTGGCGCTGGGACGCAAGGGCGGGCTTGACTGGCAGGACATGTGGCGTGTTCTGTGTGCCAGCGCGGTGGGCTCGCCCATCATCAAGGCAAAGGCGGTGCAGTTAAGTCAGCGCGACTTCACGCCAACCTTTACTGTCGAGCAAATGATTAAAGATCTGGAGTTGATAGTGGACGAAGGCAAGGCTAGCCATGTGCCTTTGGTGCAAACTGCCATGACGCTGCAACTCATGCACGCAGCCATTGCACAAGGCGATGCCCCTAGCGACTACGCGGCAATCATTAAAACCGTAGAACGCAGCGCCGGGTTATCTGCTGATATGGGTTGATACCGATTTACAGGGATGAGAAGTCATTAAAAATTTTATTTACAACGGCCAACCAGCACGCGTGATTTTCGGCGCTGGCAGCCTGCAACATCTGGGTCGCGAGATAGAAGCCCTGGGCGCCAAAAAAGCGCTGGTGCTGTCAACGCCAGAGCAGCGTGCGTCGGCAGAAATGATTGCCGAGTTGCTGGGTGCGCGTGCAGCGGGTGTGTTTGCCAGAGCCGTGATGCATGTGCCGATTGAAACTGCAAGGGAGGCCAGGGAGGTCGCGCGCAGGCTCGATGCTGACTGCGCCGTGGCTATAGGCGGCGGCTCCACCACCGGGCTGGGCAAAGCGATTGCGCTTGATTCGGGTTTGCCGATACTCGCTATTCCCACTACCTATGCAGGCTCAGAGATGACGCCCATCTACGGCATCACCGAAGCCGGGATGAAAAAGACCGGTAAAGACGCTCGCGTGTTGCCGCGCACCGTGATTTACGACCCCGAGCTCTCACGCGACCTGCCAGTCGGAATGAGCATCACAAGCGGCATCAACGCCATCGCCCATGCCGCTGAAGGTTTGTATGCGCTGGACAGCAACCCGATCATGGATTTGATGGCGAAAGAAGGTATCGCCGCCTTGGGAAGGGCGCTGCCTGCTATCAAAAAAGAAGCGGGTGATATGGCTGCCAGATCCGATGCGCTTTACGGTGCCTGGTTGTGCGGCACGGTGCTCGGCAACGTCGGCATGGCCCTGCATCACAAGCTGTGCCATACGCTGGGCGGCAGCTTTAACCTGCCCCACGCCGAAACCCACACCATCGTGCTGCCGCACGCGCTGGCCTACAACGCCGCCGCAGCGCCCGATGCGATGCGCATGATTGCCGCAGCACTGGGCGGCAGCAGCGCAGCGCAAGCCGTGTTTGATCTCGCCAAAAATAACGGCGCACCCGTGGCGCTCAAAGACATCGGCATGAAAGAAGCAGACCTGGACAAAGCCTGTGATATTGCCCTGCAAAACCAGTATCCGAATCCCAGACCACTAGAGCGGCTGGCGCTGCGGCAACTGCTTCAAAACGCCTTTGAAGGTGTGCGGCCCTGAATTTTTACCCAAGGAGCTATCAATGCAGTCACTCGATACCCCGCTTTCAGGGCATAACCCTCTATCTGTTGAGAGCCAGCCCGCCCGGCTGGCCCCAGCCTGCGCTTGTGCGCCAGCCCGCCGCGGATTTCTGGGTGGCTTGCTCGCTGCTGGCGCAGGCACCATGCTTGCTGGCTGCGCATCACCCGCAGGTAGTGGCGTGAATAATGTACGCGACCGTATCGACACCCACCATCATTTGTTTTCACCCGCCTATGTGGCAGAGCTTGTCAAGGTCAATCAGGCTCCGCCGATTGTGCGCAACTGGTCGCTGGCGCGCACGCTCGACGACATGGACAGAGCCGGTGTCAAAACATCCATCCTGTCGGTCACGACACCGCAAGTGGGTTTTACCGACGCAGTCAGCGCCAGGCGCATTGCGCGTGAAAGCAACGAGTGGGCCGCGCGGCTGGGGCAAGACAACCCGGGCCGCTTTGGCTCGTTTGCCATGCTGCCCATGCAGGACATCGATGGTGCGCTTCGCGAAATTGAATACGCGCTCGATGTACTCAAGGCCGACGGCATAGGCCTGCTGACGAGTTACGGCGACAGATGGCTGGGTCACTCGTCGTTTGCGCCCGTCATGAATGAACTCAATCGCCGCAAAGCCATTTTGTACACCCATCCCACAGCGGCCGACTGCTGCCGCAATCTGCAGTCCGATGTACCGCCCACGGTGATCGAGTTTGGTACCGACACCACCCGCACCATCACTGATATTGTTTTTTCCGGTACCGCAGCGCGCTGCCCCGATCTGCGCTTTATCTTTTCGCACGCAGGGGGCACGCTGCCGTTTCTTGCCGAACGGCTTATCAAAATGCCGTTGCTGGACCCGAAGCTGGCCGCCCGCGTACCCAAAGGTGTGCTGCATGAACTCAAACGCTTTTATTACGACACCGCCTGGGCAGCGCATCCCATGGCGCTGGCATCGCTGACCCGGCTGGTGGATGTGTCGCAAATCCTTCTTGGTTCAGACTACCCCTACCGCACGGGTGAGGACAACGTGAAAGGCCTTGCAGAGTACGGGTTCTCGCAAGCAGACCTGCGGGCCATTGAACGCGGTAACGCGTTACGCCTTTTGCCACGCTGGAACACTTGAGCAACGCTGGTCAATAAGCCCCAAACCGCCCGGTCCACTTGCGCTCGTAGTCCATCTTCACAAAGTGCTCGGCCACAAAGTCAATAAAGGTGCGTACCTTGGCTGAGAGGTGTTTGCGGCTGGGGTAGGCGAGGTTGACATTCAGGCGTGGCAAGTCCCATTCGTCGAGCACCGGCACCAGCCGGCCCGCAACGATGTCGTCGTACACGATGTAAGACGGTTGCACAAGAATTCCCAGCCCGTCGAGAGCTGCCACGCGCAGGATTTGCCCGTCGTTGGCGTCCAACACACCCTTCACATTCATGGTTGTGGTCTTGCCGTCACGGGTAAAACGCAATTCGTTCGGGTTATTGGCCAGGGTGTAGATCAGCAACTTGTGCTGCGCCAGGTCTTCCAGTGTTTTGGGCATGCCATGCTGGGCATAGTAGCGCGGCGATGCAGTCAGTATGCGCCGCGTTTCTGCCAGGCGGCGAATCGTGATATTGGAATCAGGTTCGACTTCACGCGTTCGTATGGCCACGTCGATGTTGTTGTCGATGATGTCCATGTAGCGGTTGGCCGCTTCGATATGCACCGTGACGTTGGGGTAGCGCTGGGTATATTCGCGTAGCAGCGGCGCGATGTGATGCAGTGAAAACGACAGCGATGCCGATATGCGCAGCACGCCAGTCGGGTTGAGTGATGTGGCATTGACGGCTGATTCGGCGTCTTTCAGGTCGGCAAGAATGCCTTTGGCGCGGCTGAAAAACTCCTGGCCCGTGTCAGTCAAGTACAGCCTGCGCGTATTGCGCTCGACCAGCCGCGCGCCCAGCCGCTCTTCAAGCGCAGACAAATGCCGGCTGGCTGCTGCGTTAGACAAGTCCAGCGCCTCGGCTGCGCGGCTCATGCTGCCGGTTTCTGCGATCTGCACAAATAATTCGATTTCCGTCCAGCGATCCAAGTCAGTCTCCAGCCATTGTTTTTAAAGCCAGATGGCTTTGCTGACCCGATCATACAAAGCTGCGCAGCCCGGTATTTACCTGGCCGCGCAGCGGTGGCGCATGCTGGGACTCAGGCAAGCGCTTGCTTGACGCGCTCCGGCGTAAACGGCAGATCGCGCAGGCGGCGCCCCGTGGCATTGGCAAAGGCGTTGGCAATGGCTGCCACGGTTGGACCTTGCGAGCCTTCGCCGGCACCCAGCGAGCGCTCATCAGGGCGGTTGATCAGCTCGACCTGCAGCACCGGTACGTCGGGAAACCGCATGATGGGGTAGTCGGCCCAGGTTTGCGTCAGCTTGTGCTTGCTGTCGTTTTTCATTGACTCAAACAGCGTCCAGCTCGCCGACTGGATGATGCCTCCCTCGATCTGGTTACGCAGCCCATCGGGGTTGATGATGAGTCCGGCTTCGGCTGCGCTCCATGCTTTCTCTATCCGCACCACGCCCGAGCGGGTGTCCACCGCGATGTCGACAATCACGGCGCAGTAGCTGGCCAGATTTTTGTATTTGGCAAAGCCAATGCCGCGCCCCTTGAGTACACCGCCAATGGCTTTGGGCTGATTTGCAGCAGCTGCGCTTTGCCATTTGGCCATGCTGGCGGTGCGCTCAATCACAGCGCGGGCGCGTGTATCCGTCAGGTGCTTGAGCCTGAATTCAATCGGGTCTGTGTCAGCAGCGGCGGCCAATTCGTCCATAAAGGATTCCAGCGCAAACACGTTCGCATAGGCCCCCAGACCGCGCAGTGCCGAGGTGCGAATGGGGGTGTCCAGCAGCAGGTGATTAGTGACTTTTTGCTGTGGAAAAGCGTACAGCGGCAGTGAATTGCGATCGCTTCCGCCTGCGGGTTGGGGAATATTGCGCGCCGGCCCGGCTGGCAATGGGTTATTGATGAGCCATGCTGCCGTCAGGTTGACACCCTCGGGGTCATATGGTCGGGTGTTGTGGGTATAGCTCCATAGTTCGTGGTTCCAGTCGACCACTTTTCCAGTCGCATCAAGCGAACCTTTGAGTTCTATCACCATGGGCGAGCCCAGCGGCTCCCAGCCAAATTCGTCCTCGCGCATCCATTGCAGGCGCACCGGCTTGCCGGGCACGGCGCGGGCCAGCAATGCGGCATCCAGTGCCACATCGTCGGCACCATTGTGGCCATAGCAGCCCGAGCCTTCGTGGTGGCTGACGATGATTTTTTCCTGCGGCATGCGTAGCGCCTTGCCAAGATCTATGCGCAGCGGAAACACGCTTTGCGAATGGCACCAGACGCGCAACTGGTCGTCGTTCCACTGCGCCAGCGCGCACGATGGGCCAATTGAGGCATGGGCCTGATAAGGCCGGGTGTAGCTGGCCTTCAAAGTACGGATCGCGGCAGCGGTATCGGTCGGGGCTTTTTTCTCGCTGACTACGCTGTCGCTACTACGTTGCTTTTTCATATGCTCGAACAGGCTGGCGCCCAGCGGCGGCAGATCGCCCGGCTCTTCCCAGCGCGCGCTGCTGCGCATGGCGTTCGCCGCCGCAATCGCCTGCTCTTCGCGTTCTGCTGCCACGGCCAGAAAGTTACCGTCGCGCACCACGGCGACAACCCCGGGCATGCGTCGTATCGCCGCCTCATCGACAGCCAACAATCTGGCACGCGGCGCACTGGGGCGCACCACCCGGCCATGCAGCATATTGGGCAGTCGCATGTCTTGCACGTAGGCTTGGCCCCCAGTGACTTTGGCTGGAATATCGCGGCGTCGAAGGCTTTGCCCTATCAGCCGGTGCTGGCTGCTGGGCTTGGGCAGCGTCTTGCCACTGGCTTCGCGCTTGAGCATCGACTGATCGATGACCTCCCAGTAGCTGGTACGCACGCCACTGCTGGCCTTGCTGCTGATAGTGCCATCGCTGACACTCAAGTCGGCGGCTGCCACGCCTAGCTTGCTGGCCGCAGCCTGCAGTAACAGGCCACGCGCCTCGGCGCAGGCAAAACGCAGCGCCGTGCCGCTGTCCTGTACGGACAGGCTGCCCGCAGTCACGCCTTCATTGGGGGTCAGTGCGGTATTTCCAGAGACCACCTCCAGGCGTTTGAGGTCCACATCAAGCTCATCCGAAACCATTTGCGTGAGCGCCGTCAAAATGCCTTGGCCGAGTTCGACCTTGCCGGTAAACATGGTGACCGTGCCATTGGCATTGATGCGCAGCCATCCGTCCAGCAGGCGATTGCTGTTCAGGCTGCCCGGCAGCACGGCTTGGGCAGGAGCCTGGGCTGCAACCGGAATAAATGGCGCAAAGCTAAACGCCACCGTCAGCGAGCCGGCCTTCAAAAACCTGCGCCGGCTTGGCGCCCGCAGCGCGTCGGAGTTCGTGTTTATGTTCGCGTTCATGCCAGCTCCCTGGCGGCACGCTGTATGGCGCGCAGTATCCGGGTGTGCGTGCCGCAGCGGCACAGATTACCGGCCATGGCTTCGCGTATTTCGGTTTCGCCGGGATTACGCACCCGATCCAGCAAGGCCTTGGCGGACATGATCATGCCGGATATACAGTACCCGCACTGGGCCGCCTGCTCCTCTATAAACGCTTTTTGCAGCACATGGAGTTTCTCTGTCGAGCCCAGGCCCTCCAGCGTGGTGATCTTGCCCTGCGCGGCAGCCGAGGCCGGATAGACACAAGAGCGAATCGCCTGGCCATCGAGCAGCACTGTACAGGCGCCGCACTGGGCAGCACCGCAGCCGAATTTGGCGCTGTTGATGCCAATGTCATTGCGCAGCACATATAGCAATGGGGTGTCTGGCGCGGCGGGACTGGTGTGTTTGGTGTTGTTGACGGTAAGTGTGACAGTCATGCGGCGATCCGTTTGGGTTGTTATGCAAAAGTGGAGTGAGACTATTCTTTTCGAAACTGTCAGTCAATTGAGGGTTTAGACGGATGCCAGCGGTCTGGGGCCAAGTGCCTTGCGTTTTGCTGGCCTACTTTCAGAGCTATGCCGATGACATTTGTCATGCCATGCTTGTTTGTTCCACTGGGCGGAAAACTAATTTGCGTTAGCACCCTATGCAATGCCGCGCATCTTGCTTACAGTTTGCAGTCAACCATTCGAGGACAGGATTAACCCGTGCGCAACCTTAACCAAGACACCATTACGCAAGCCGTGATTGCGCGCTTTGCAGACACACCAGATCCGCGCCTCAAGGAAATCCTGACGGCGCTGGTGCAGCACCTTCATGCTTTTGCCCGAGAGGTCAAACTGACCGAAGCCGAATGGATGCAGGGCATTGAATTTTTGACTGCAACCGGGCAGATGTGTAATGACAAGCGCCAGGAGTTCATCCTGCTCAGCGACACGCTGGGCCTGTCGATGCTGACGGTTGCCATGAACAACGACAAGCCCTTGGGCTGCACGGAGCCAACGGTGTTCGGCCCGTTTTTTCTGGAGAATGCGCCGCGTTACGAACTGGGTGATGATGTCTCCAATGGGGCCGCGGGCGAGCCATGTATGGTCAAGGGGACGATTAAGGGACTGGATGGCAAGCCAGTGGCCAACGCACTCATCAACGTGTGGCAGGCCGATGCCGATGGCAACTATGACGTGCAGTACGCTGATCTGGCCCATCCGCAGGCGCGCGGCATTCTTCATTCCGACGCTGAGGGACGTTTTCACTTCAAGACCATTCTGGCGGAGGCCTATCCCATTCCCGTTGACGGCCCCGTCGGCGCGATGTTGAAGGCCACAAAAAATCATCCCTGGAGGCCTGCCCATCTGCATTTCATGATCGAGGCACCCGGCTACGAGCGCCTGATTACCCATGTGTTTCGCGACCACGATCAATACCTTGACTCGGATGTGGTGTTTGGTGTTCGCTCGACCCTGATTGCCGACTGGATCAAGCACCCCGACGGCACCTACAGCCTTGACTACGACTTCGTCCTTAACCCAACGGCCTGAGCGCGCGGCACAAGCGAATCTGTTGCGAGACTCTAGCGTGGTAAAACACATCGTGATGTGGAATGTCCGGGGTGACACGCTCGAGGAAAAGGCGCGTGGAGTTGCGCAGATCGAGCGTAGTTTTGCAGGCTTGCGTGGCAAGATCCCTGGCCTGTTGCATCTGGAAATAGGTGTTGATGCAAGCCGCGTTGATTACGCATGCGATGTCGTGTTGTATTCGGAGTTTGAATCGCAGGCCGCACTGGATGCTTATGCAACACACCCCGAGCATCTGCGCATCAAGCGCGAGCTGCTTGATCTGCGCACTGCGCGGCATCAGGTGGATTATGAGGTGCCGCAGCTTGCGCCAGCCAGTGCCAGAAATACTAAAGCGGAGACCGTTAATGAGTGAAGATAAAAATCTTGGCGATGAGCTTTTGATACGCCAGATGATTGAGCGCTGGGCGGTCTGGCGCGACGCCGGTGACTGGGCGCGTTTTGCCACCGTTTGGCACCCGGAAGGCCGGATGGAAGCGACCTGGTTTCAGGGGCCGTTCAAGGACTTCATCCGCGTCACACAAGAGGGCTGGGCCAAAGGCGTGAGTATTTTGCATTTTCTCGGCGGCTCGGCTGTTGAAGTTGCAGGCGACCGCGCCATTGCACAAACCAAGATGACGATCTCGCAGCGCGGCATGGTCGAGGGGCAGGGTGGCCCGGTGCTTTGCGACGTGGTGTGTACCGGCCGTTTTTATGACTTTGTTGAAAAACATGAAGGTCACTGGAAGCTGCTGCACCGCCAGCCGATCTATGAAAAAGACCGCATTGACCCGGTCGACTCAACAGCTACGGTATCCCTGGATCAGACAGCGCTCGCGGGCTTTCCCGAAGGTTACCGCCACCTGGCCTATATCCAGACACGTATTGGCTACACCGTCAAGCTCGACATGCCGATGCTGAAAGGCCCGGTGGTTGATGAGCTGTATCGCCGCGGTGCGCGCTGGCTTGCTGGCGGCGCACTGGAAAGGTAAGGCCATGACCACTAACGAAGTCACCACCATGAGGCAAGAAAAAATAGCGGCACCGCTACGCATGGCGCTGGCTGCCTTGCTACTTTTTACCGGTGCTTTTTCATCTCTGCACGCGCAACCAAACACCTACCCCAACAAGGTGGTTAAAGTCGTGGTGCCACAACCACCAGGGGGCGGTTTTGACTTCGTGGGCCGCCTGCTCGCTGACCGCATGGGCAAGCAGATGGGGCAGAGTTTTGTCGTTGAAAACAAGCCCGGCTCGGGTACGTTGATTGGCACTGACTTTGTTGCCAAGGCCCTACCAGATGGCTACACCCTGCTGGTCGGTTCGGTTTCCAATCTGGCCATCAATCCGGGTCTGTACCGTAATCTGCCCTATGACAGTTTGAAAGACTTTGAGCCGATCGGTCTGGCTGTGGCTTACAGCTATACGCTGATGGCGCGCAAAGACCTGCCGCTGGCTTCGCTCAAGGACGTGATCACTTACGCCAAAGCCAATCCTCGCAAGCTGACCTATGCTTCGGCGGGCAATGGCTCTGGCCAGCACGTTCTTGCAGCGGCGCTCTGGCATCTGGCAGGTGTCGAGATCACACATGTACCTTATCGAGGTGCGCAGGCTGCCTATCAGGACTTGCTGGGCGGGCGGGTCGATCTGTTTTTCGACCTGTCACCCACTGCCCGGGTACAGGTAGACGCGGGTACCGTCAAGGCGTTGGCTGTGTCTGGCAATGTGCGCAACCCCATGCACGCCGACGTACCCACCATTCTTGAGACCGGGGTGGCAGCGCTGGAGCTTGAGTCCTGGTTCGGCTACTTCGCGCCGGCTAAAACACCAAACGACGTCATGGCCCGGCTGCGTAGCCAGCTCGCTCAAGTGATTGCTGCTCCGGACGTGGTTGATATTTTCCGCAAGGCTGGTGGCAAACCCATGAGCCTGAACACAGCTGAGACCCGGGCATTGGTGCAACGCGATGTAGAGCGATGGACAAAGCTGGTGCGCGATGCCGATATCAAGGCTGAGTGAACCGGATTCTGAATCGAGCTCTTGATTGAGCTTTTCCCGGCAGTATTTATAACTAAACAGGAGACAAGCCATGAAGTTTTTAACTCGAATTTTTTCCGTCGTTGCCGTCGCGGCTAGCGCAGCAACTCTTTTTGTCGTGTCTGCTTCAGCGCAGGCACCTGGCCCGATCCGTATCGGCAGCACGCTGGCGCTAACCGGCCCGCTGGCAACCACCGCGCTGACGCACAAGCTGGTAGGTGAAATCTATCTGGAGCAGCTAAATGCCAGGGGTGGCTTGCTGGGTCGCAAGGTGGAATGGATTCTCAAGGACGACCAGTCCAAGCCTGAGCTGGCCCGCACTCTGTACGAGCAACTCATCACCTCTGACAAGGTCGATTTGCTGATGGGACCCTACGCTACCGGCGCTATTTTGTCGGCCATGGGTGTGGCGCAGCGCTACAACAAGGTGCTGGTACACCACACGTTCGGCATTCCGTCGCTCGCCAAATACGACATGCAATTCCCGGCCTGGTCATTGGGTTCAGACCCTGGCAACACCATACCCAACACCCTGTTTGACGCACTGGCGGCTTCGCCCAAGCCGCCCAAGACCATTGCTATCGTGACCAGCAAATTCCCGTCGATTCACTACCTTTCGCTGGGTGGCCGTGAGGTGGCGAAAAAGCGCGGCTTGCAGGAAGTGCTGTTTCTCGAATGGGATTTTGGAAACCGTGACTTTGGACCGATTGCCGCGCGCATCAAAGATGCCAAGCCCGACCTGGTGTGGATCGGTGACATAGGCCTGGAAGGCAATATGCTGTTAGACGCGATGAAAAAGATCGACTACACGCCGCCAAATCACTTTCACATTTACCCTGCGCCTGGCCCAATGACCAAGTCTGCCGACGGTGCCAACGCGCTGTCAGTCACCATCTTTGAAGAGCATGCCCCATTCACCGGCTATCCAATGGCGGCAGAATTCATCAAGATATTCAATGAGCGTGCTGCCAAGCTGGGGTTCCCCGACACCAGCGTTGAAGTGCAGGCCGCAGCGTCTTATTCAGCATGGCAAATTCTGGAAGCCGGTGTGCGTGGTGCCAACAGTTTTGACGACAAGGCGATTGCCGCGTGGCTGCGCAAAAACAAGGTTGAAACCATTCATGGCCGCCTGCGCTTTGACGGCCCTGGTAACTATGGTGATGACCTGATGAAGATCAAACAGGTGCAAAACGGTAAATGGAATGTGGTTTACCCCGCACAGTTTGCAGCACCTGGCGCGAAGCTACAGGTTCGGTAAGCCGCATTGTCAGCAAGTTTTACGGGCTGCAGATGACTTTCCCGAGTTTTAACCTCCTCGCCCAGTCCATCCTCTCCGGGATTTTCATCGGCGGCCTCTATGGCCTGATTGGCCTGGGCCTGGGCTTGACCTGGGGCTTGCTGCGCCAGATCAACCTGGCCCACTTTGGCCTGGTGTTTCTAGCCGCCTATATGAGTTATCACATGGCGACCGTGTGGCATGTAGACCCGCTACTCACGCTGCTGGTGTTACCGCCTTTGTTCTTTTTGTTTGGCGTTGGCATGCAGTGGGTGCTGTCGCGGTTTTCGATTTCACCTTTCAACTCGCTGCTGGTTACCTTTGGCATCACCGTAGTCATTGAAAGCGTGATTCAGGCGATCTGGACAGCGGATTTCCGCAAGCTGGAGACACATTACAACGACCAGAAATTCACCATTGGCTCGCTTTATATTCCTGTGCCAGAACTGGTGACGCTGGTGATTGCCGTCAGCCTGTCACTGTTGATCTGGGCCGCTATGCGCTACACCGACCTTGGCAAGGCACTGCGCGCCATGGCCGAGGACGGGCCTATTGCCTCGGCCTTTGGCGTCAACCAGAAGGGTATGTCGCTCATGCTGGCTGGCATTTGTGCAGCGCTGGCGGCTGTGGCCGGTATCTGCCTGGCATTGACTTTCACACTCACACCGTCGCAAATTTTTGCCTGGGTTGGTGTGGTATTTGCGGCCGTCATGCTGGGCGGGCTGGGCAGTGCGCTGGGGCCGCTGGTAGCCGGCATCATCATCGGTGTCAGTGAGGCCATCACGATGGCGGTGGCTGCGCCATCGTGGGCACCGATTGTCTCGTTCTCGCTGCTGATCGTGATGCTGCTGTTTCGTCCTGGCAAGCTATGAAAGCAAACAAATCCGTGTTCGGCATTCTTGCCGTAGGTGCACTGCTGGCCAGCGTGCCGTGGCTGGGCCTGCCCGCTTTTTATGAATCTTTTTTATACCTGATTTGTCACTGGATGATTCTCGCGCTATCGTGGAACATCCTGTCGGGGTACTCCGGCTACTTTTCTTTTGGTCATGGCGCTTTTTTCGGCATAGGCATGTACACCTCAGCCGGGCTGGCGGCCAACTTGAACTGGCCATTTCTCTGGACACTGCCCGCTGCGGCACTGATGGCTGCAGTGCTGGGCATGGCGCTGGGCGCAGTGGTGTTTCGCGTCAAGTCCGTGCGTGGAGAGCTGTTTGCACTTTTGACGCTGGCCATCACCTTTGTGGTCGGTACGATTGTGCTCAACACGCGTATTGATGGCGGCCCCGGCATTTATCTCAACGCGGTGGCTATTCCCGCGATCGGCCCCACGCCGTCTTCGTCGATTTACCTGATGGCCCTGACAGGCGCTGTGGCGACGTTGCTGATTTCGTACCGCATTCAGGCGTCCCGGCTGGGCATAGGCCTGTTTGCCATTCACGACGACGAGGATGTGGCAGAAGTCATGGGTGTGCCGACCTTTCGCTACAAGCTATTAGCCTTTGGCATTTCCTGTGCGCTAGCAGGCCTGGCAGGCGGCATCCATGCGCTGTTTGTGTCTTACGTCACTGCCGGTGAGACCTTCACGATTGTGGTGCCTCTGACGGTGGTACTGATGAGCGTGCTGGGCGGCACGCGCCACTGGGCCGGGCCTGCGGTAGGGGCGATTGCCATCACCTGCCTGATGTACTTTTTCACAGCTGGCAACTATCCGATCGCGGGCAAGGCAGCAGTGGGTGTGATCCTGGTGCTGGTGATACTGTTCATGCCCAACGGCATTTTGGGCTACTTCCTCAAACGCACGGCGGGCAAGCGCTCTGTGCGGCCATTGCTGGCTACTGCGTCGGTTGATACAGCCCTTCCATCCAGGCCTGCGCGGATTGCGGGCAAGGTACTGCTGGAAGTACGCGACCTGTCCAAGGCCTTCAAAGGGGTGCAGGCACTCGGGGGTGTGAGCCTGCAGGTCTATCAGGGTGAAATTCTTGGCCTGCTCGGCCCCAATGGTTCGGGCAAGTCAACTTTCATCAACGTCGTCAGCGGGCATTTCCCAGCCACTGGCGGGCAAATGTTTTTTGAAGGCCGCGACCTTGCAAGCCTGCCCGCGCACAGCATTGCCCAGGCGGGCATTGCGCGTACTTACCAGATACCCCGGCCGTTCGCGCATTTGACGGTGCTGCAAAACGTGGCATTGGTCGCCATGTTTGGCGGCGCTGCGTTAGACCATAAACAGGCCACACAGGAGGCCTGGAAGTGGCTTGAATTTACTGGCTTGGCCGACAAGGCCGATGCCTTGCCCGACGACCTCAATTTGCACCAGCGCAAGTTTCTCGAACTTACCCGCGCGCTCGCCTCACGTCCGCGTCTGGTGCTGCTCGATGAGGTGCTGTCGGGCTTGACCCCGGGCGAAATCAATGAGGCGATTGAACTCATCCGCAAGATCCGGGATAGGGGTGCCACGATTGTTTTTGTAGAGCATGTGATGCGTGCCGTGATGGCGCTGGCTGACCGTGTGGCGGTGCTCAATTACGGCAAACTGATTGCTGTCGGCCCCGCGCACGAGGTGATGAAAAACAGCGAGGTTGTCAGTGCGTATCTGGGGACGCCGCATGCTTGAAGTCAACAACATTCTGGTTAACTACGGCGCGGCTCCGGCACTTTGGGGGGTGTCGCTGGAGGTCAAGACTGGCGAGCTGGTGTGCGTGGTCGGCCCTAACGGTGCTGGTAAAACTACACTGATCAACGCCATTGCGGGCATGCACCGGGTACGCGAAGGGCGTTTGAGTTTTAACGGGCGTGACATCACGCAGTTGGCCAGTCACCGTTTTTGTGATGCCGGTATTGCCATCGTGCCCGAAGGCCGCAGGCTGTTCACGCAAATGACTGTGCTCGACAACCTGGAACTTGGCAGTTTCATATCCAAAGCCAAGGCGTATCGCAAAGAGTCGCTGGCGCAGGTACTGTCGCTGTTCCCCGCGCTGGAGGTCAAGCTGCACAGCCCGGCAGGCTCGCTTTCGGGCGGGCAGCAGCAGATGGTGGCAATTGGCCGCGCGCTGATGGCGCGGCCCGGCTTGCTGTTGCTCGATGAGCCTTCATTGGGTCTGGCTCCGGCTATCGTGCTCGACATGTTTCGCGCTATCCGGCAGATCAATGCACAGGGTACGTCGGTACTGTTGGTCGAGCAAAATGTGGCGATGGCCATGGAACTGGCCAACCGCGCCTATGTGATGGAAGAAGGCCGCATCGCCTGCGAAGGCCAGGCAAGCGAGTTGCTTACCCGGCCTGAAATTCAAAAGGCTTACCTGGGTGTGTAGCTGATGGATTTTTCGCTTATTGGACTCTGATCTCCCAAACCTTGACTCTCCCTTCATAATTTAGCTTTTCAATTTCCTCATCTTACGAAAGACCTATCCATGACCGCTACTCACGTCGATCAAGCCGCCCTTGACCAATTATTTTTCAATGCCCGAACTGCCAATGGCTTCATCGACAAGCCGGTTCCAGTGTCACTGCTGCAAGAGGCCTATGACATCGCCAAAATGGGTGCCACCTCCATGAATACGCAGCCCACCCGCTATGTGTTTCTGACCACACCCGAAGCCCGAGCGCGTCTGCTGCCTGCCATGAGTCCGGGTAATTTGGAGAAAACCCGCCTCGCCCCCGTCACCGTGATCGTCGCGACCGACACCCGTTTTTACGAGCATATGCCCCAGATTTGGCATGGCCCCGGTGCCAAGGAAATGTTTGAAGGTAATGTCCCGCTGGCTCAAGGCACTGCTACCCGCAACGGTACGCTGGGCGGTGCCTACTTCATGATTGCCGCGCGCGCTGTGGGGCTTGATTGCGGCCCCATGAGCGGTGTCGATCTGGCCAAGGTGAACGCCGAGTTTTTTGCCGATGGCCGCTATACCGCCAACTTTTTGATTAACCTGGGCTATGGCGACGCCAGCAAGCTGTTTAATCGCAACCCGCGTTTGTCGTTCGAGCAGGCATGTAGCGTACTTTGAGGATTAGCCGGATTTGAATTTCCCTCATTTCCCCGTCATCACCGATCCGTTTTTCTACGCGGTAGCCGTTCCCGCCGTGCTGCTGATGGGCATCAGCAAAAGTGGCTTTGGAGCCGGTTTTGGTTCTCTTGCCGTGCCGCTGATTGCACTTGCCGTCACGGTGCCGCAGGCCGCTGCGATATTGATGCCGATATTGCTCGCGGTTGACTTGCTGGGCCTGGCGGCGTTTCGCAAAAACTTTGATCGTGACTTACTGAAGTTTTTGATACCGCTCGGACTTGTCGGTACTGTCGTTGGTGCCCTGCTCTTCAAGGTGCTGGATGCGCATGTGGTCGCCGCCATTGTGGGCGGCTGTACCTTGCTCTTTCTGGCGCAACGCTTGCTGTTTCCGCCGCGCGCTGACAGCCCGCCGCCGCCAAAGTGGGTGGGTGTATTGCTGACGGTCACATCGGGCTTCACGAGCTTTGTGGCCCATGCGGGTGGGCCACCGCTTAACGCCTATGTGATTCCCATGCGTCTCGCACCCATCACCTTCACCGCCACCATGGCGGTGTTTTATTTCGTCATCAATTTGTCGAAATGGATTCCTTACGCCTGGCTTGGCTTGCTGGACGCCCGCAACATGGCGACTTCTGTGGTGCTGCTGCCACTCGCACCAGTTGGCGTGTGGATAGGTGTGCGGATTGCCAAACGCATTGACCCGGTGCTGTTTTACCGCCTGATTTATGTCGGCATGTTTCTGACGGGCACCAAGCTGCTGTGGGACGGCCTGCATTAAATCGGCCTACAGCCCCTTGAATACGCAAGCGACCAGCTACTGAATTAATAGCAAATAGCCTGTGCTGGCTTGCTGCTATTAATGCACCCGTGTATCCGCCGCCTTCGTTTCGGCTTCCTGATGCCAGCCCTGCGGCCTGTGTTGCGCGAGATGCTCGCGTTGCTCGCGCTCCTGGGCCATCTGTTCTTCAAGCTGCAAGCGCCCCTGCGTTGCAACGGCAATCATTTTGCTGCGGTCTTTGCGGTGCGGGTACATCTGCTCGAACAGCGCCAGGTTGTGGCGGCGAAACTGCATGGCGGCTTGGCGTGCTTCGTGCGGCGTTTGCCCGAGTAGCTCAAGCACCTTGCGACCACTGCGCAAGCTGGACTCAAACAGTTCGCGCTCTACATTCATTACGCCCCGGTCGCGCAGCGCGTTCCAGTGGTTCACGTCCCGGGCGCGTGCCACGATTTTCAGTTGCGGAAAATGCTCTTGCACCAGGTCAACAATCTTTAATGACTGCTCTACATCGTCAACCGAGAGCACCAGAATTCCGGCGCTCGCAGCGCCTGCTGTGCGCAGCAGATCGAGCCGGGTTGCGTCACCATAAAACACCTTGTAGCCAAACGCGCGAATGACCTCGATCATCTCGGCATCGTGGTCCAGTACGGTGGCGGGTATGCCTTGCGCCAGCAGCATGCGGCCAATGATTTGTCCGTAGCGGCCAAAGCCCGCAATGATGATGGGCGCATCTTGCGGCTCGGATATATCTTCCATTTGCGTGGTGTTGTGCCTGGCGTAGCGGGGCAGTACAAATTTGTCGACAACGATCAGCAGCAGCGGACTGATGAGCATCGACAAAGCCACTGCGCCTATCAGCAGCGATGAGGTTTCGCTTGAAAAAACATTCGCACCGGCAGCGGCTTGAAACACCACAAAAGCAAATTCGCCGCCCTGAGCCAGCAGCACTACAAATACCGGGCGTTCTTGAAAGGGCAGCTTCATCAGCTTTGCCAGACTGTAAATCACCACCAGTTTGAGGCCTAAAAAACCAGACAAAATGGCGGCTATCAAGCCCGGAGATTTCAGCAGTAAGCCAAAGTCAATGCTCATGCCGACGGCAATAAAAAACAGCCCCAGCAACAAACCCTTGAAGGGCTCAATGTCGGTTTCCAGCTCGCGGCGGTATTCGCTTTCAGCCAGCAGCACACCGGCTAAAAATGCACCCAGCGCCATCGACAAACCCACCAGTTGCATGAGTGCTGCAATGCCGACCACCAGAAGCAGCGATGCGGCGGTGAAGATTTCAGGCGTGCCGCTGTTGGCGATCCAGCGCAGCAGCGGACGCAACAACAGTCGGCCACCGACAATGATGCCAGCGATAACTGCTGCTATTTTTATAGCTTCTAATGCCCGATTTGATTGGGCTAGAGCCTCATTGGCATCAGACAAAGCACCTGTTGCCGTGCCCAGCAGGGGCAGCAGTGCCAAAACAGGAATCGCCGCCACGTCCTGAAACAGCAAAATTGAAAACCCGGCCTGCCCGCTGGTTGTTGGCATCAGGTTGCGCTCGCCCATGGCTTGCAGGGCAATCGCGGTCGACGACAGAGCCAGGCCCAGACCGGCGACCAGTGCCGTTTGCCAGCCCACGCCAAAAGCCATAGCAGCGCCGGTGATGATGACTGCGCAGCTCAATACCTGGGCGCTACCCCAGCCGAAGATGGGACGGCGCAAGTTCCACAGCCGTTTGGGCTCCAGTTCAAGGCCCACCAGAAACAGCATCAGCACCACGCCAAATTCGGCAAAATGAAGAATGTCCTGTACGTTGGTGACCAGTCCCAAGCCCCACGGGCCAATGCCAATGCCCGCTGCCAGGTAGCCAATGATAGAACCCAACCCCAACTTTTTGGCCAGTGGCACGGCCACAACGGCGGCTGAGAGGTAAATAAAGCTGTTGATCAGCCAGGCCGGTGCTTGAGTCATGATGCCCCCACGCTTTTCACTTCGTCTAATGCGCTGCCCCCCGAGGGGGCTGTGCTTGCTTGGGGCGGCCCTGCGCTGCGCACGGCCGCACTAGCTGCCGCTTCTTCTGAATTTGGCCTGTCTTTCATGGGCACCACGCATGCAGCGCATTGCTCCAGGTCGTCCAGCTCGGGCCAGTTGGGGTAGCTTTGCAGGCGCTCGCTGAAAGTGGCGACGTGCCGGGTCACGACATCACCAGACACGCTGTGCGCGCCGTGCAGCACCATGGGCGGCAAAAACCGCATGCCGCAGAGGGCGGCGGTTTGTTCGTAAGGCGGCAAAAAAGCATCGAAAAAATAGCGGTTGTAACCCTGCGGGTGGTAAGAGTCCTCTGGCCCGCCTGTGGTGGCCACCAGCCACAAGTCCTTGCCTTGCAGCTTGTCACCACCTTCGCCATAGGCCCAACCGTAAGTGAGTACTTCATCCAGCCAGAGCTTTTGCAGCGCGGGCATGGCATACCACTGAATGGGGTGCAGCAGTACGACCAGGCTGGCTTGCTCCAATGCGCGTTGCTCTTGTGCAATATCAATCGAGTAGTCCGGGTAGCTGCCGTACAGGTCTTGCACCAGCGCGCGACTTTGGGACTGTGCGGCCTGCATCAAGGGGCGGTTGACCCGTGACTCGCGCCAGGCGGGGTGGGCGGCGATAAGGTAGATGTCCGGCCTGGGCGAGTCATCGGCCGCATTTTCAGTGGTTGTAGGAAAGCTTGCCATGCCGTTACCATAGCTGAAAAGTCCGGTTTAATCGTGAAAGCCTGGTGCCAGTTCCGGCGCAAGGCAGATCAGCCCTGAAACACTAGAGGAGATTTTTATGCCTGTGGTCGTCATTGCCAATCCAAAAGGAGGCGTCGGCAAATCGACGCTGGCTACCACTGTGGCTGGCTATTACGCCAGCCGTGGCCATGCCGTGATGCTGGGCGATGCCGACAGGCAGCAGTCGTCAAAGTTGTGGCTGGGTTTGCGCCCGCCCGCCGCGCGGCCGATTGCAACCTGGGATGTCAGCGCTGACCTGATTGTCAAACCCCCCAAGGGCACGACCCATGTGGTGCTGGATACCCCTGGAGGCCTGCATGGCTGGCGTTTTAATGATGTCATCAAGCTGGCCGACAAAATCATCGTGCCGCTACAACCCAGTGTGTTTGATATTTTTGCCACCCGCGCTTTCCTCGATCAACTGGCCGAACACCGCCATGCGGGCAAGGTCCAGGTCGGCATCATCGGCATGCGGGTTGATTCGCGCACCATTGCAGCTGACAAGCTGCGTGAGTTTGTTGACAGCCTTGGCTTACCGGTATTGGGCTATCTGCGCGACACGCAAAACTATATTCATCTAGCGGCGCGCGGCTTGAGTCTGTTTGACGTGGCCCCCAGCCGAGTCGAGCGTGACCTGGAGCAGTGGCAGGGCATTTGCAAGTGGCTGGAATCCTGAGCTTCAGAGCGGGCCAGCACACGCTCTAAAGGCGTGTGTCTAAGCGTGGCATAAGTCACGCCCTCAGACGCTACTATCAACATTTACCCCGGCTGCAATGGGGCTGAGCCAAACCCGTTTTGCCGCCAGGCCTCAAATACGGCAACGGCGACGCTGTTGGACAGGTTCAGGCTGCGCTGGCCGGGCTGCATGGGCAGCTTGAGGCGCTGGCTAGCGGCAAACGATTCGCGTACCTCGGGCGGTAGCCCGCGCGTCTCGGCGCCAAACACCAGCCAGTCGCCAGGCAAAAACGCCGCGTCATAAACACTGCGCGAACCTTGGGTGGTCATGGCAAACAGTCTGGCGGGTGAGGGTTTTTCGTTGTCCAGCAGTGCTTGCCAGCTGGCATGGCGCAGCACTTGGGCGTACTCGTGGTAGTCAAGCCCGGCGCGCCGCATGAGCTTGTCTTCCATCGAAAATCCCAGTGGCTCGACCAGGTGCAAACGGCAGCCGGTATTGGCCGCGAGACGAATCACGTTGCCCGTATTAGGCGGGATTTCGGGCTCGACAAGAACGATATTGAACATGAGATAAATTTTAGGGCGCTGGGGTACGCGCAATCGCTACTGCAGTGATGTACGTTGCACCGGCTGCACGGAGTACGGTCGCGGCTGTAAAGAGCGATGCACCGCTGGTCATTACATCGTCAACCAGTAGCACCCGCCTTCCGTCAAGCAAAGGCTGGCGCAGAGGGTCGACCTGAAAAGCGCCTTTGACATTGGCCAGCCGGGCCTCGCGCTGTAGCTCGGTTTGCGGTCGGGTGTTTTTGACGCGTAGCAGCAGGTGGGCGTCTGGCGTGGCAGCGCTGCCAGAGCGCGCGTGCAGTGCGCAAGCCAGCTCCCAAGCCTGGTTGAAGCCGCGAGATTGCAGGCGCTCGGCAGACAGTGGCATGGGAATCATCAAATCGCCTGCCTGCATTGCATTCAAGGCAGGCATCACTCCGGGTGCAGCCATCAACAAATCAGCAAAAAAAGGCGCCCATCCCGGGCGGTTGCCAAATTTGTAGCGGGTTATGAGTTCTGACCACGGATAGGCGTAATCGGTGGCCACCAGCGTTGTATCAACGGGTGGGTGATGCCTGGCACAGTCTGCACACAAGCCGGGGTGAATTTCAGAACCCGCAAGCAGGCCTGGTGCCAGTGCAAGCGCGCAGGCGATGCAGTGCGTGTGCCCTCGCGAAAAGCGCGCAACGCAAGGCGCACAGACTTGTGTTGCGGGCCAGCTATGACATACGGCGCATTGGCTGGGCATTGCAGGCAGGAGTGCCTTGAGGCTAAAGGCGGACTTGAAAAGCGTTTTAAACACCGGGTCAATATACTCGCGGTGCGGTTCGCCTTTACCTTTCCATTTCTCATGGCTACGAATCAACGCCCCCCAACACTTGACCCTATTGCAGCGGCCCGCTGGCAGCACGTGGCCCCCGCTGCCTCGCCGTGGCTGCATGAGGAGGTGGCAAGCCGTATGCAGGACAGGCTTCAATGGATCAAGTTGCAACCCGCAGCCTGGGCCCACTGGGGCGCTGTGCGTGGTGGCCTTGCCGCTCATGCCAAACTAGTCAAAAAATACCCAAAATCGGAGTGCTTTGTAGCTGAAGCCCAATCAATACGGGCGCAGGCAGCTACTAAAAAAATAGCGCTGCCGTGGTGGAATCCGATTCGCTGGATTCGGAAAAGCGTGCGATTCGAACTGCCGCCACCGGCCAGCGTAGAGATGCTGTGGGCGAATATGGCCCTGCACGAAGCAGCCGACCCGCAGGCGCTGCTGGCCGATTGGCACACTGCCTTGAAGGTCAACGGTTTTTTGATGTTCTCGTGCCTCGGGCCAGATACCGCTATTGAACTGCGCGAGGTGTACCGGCAGCTTGGCTGGCCACCCGCAGGGCATGATTTGACTGACATGCACGACTGGGGCGACATGCTGGTGCAGGCCGGCTTTGCCGAGCCGGTGATGGACATGGAGCGCATAACGCTGACATATGACAGCCCGGCGCGGTTGCTGCAGGAGTTGGCAGAGCTGGGGCGCAATTTTCATCCGGCACGCTTTGGCGCGCTGCGCAGTCGGCAGTGGCGACGGCGGCTTGAGGCGCTGCTGGCCGAGCATTTGACTGGCGCGGATGGTCGGCTGTCGTTAACGTTTGAAGTGATTTACGGTCATGCCTTAAAAGCCCAGCCAAAAATCAAGATCAGTGCCTTGAGTGCGGTTTCGGTAAGCGACATGCGGGCCATGCTCAAAACACCTCGTAAAGACGCCCGGTAAGTCGATCGGCAAGCCCGGTGAGCGCGTTGCTCGGACATACACCGTTCGGTAGCGCTGATAAAGCCCGGCTCGTTATAATTAGGTTCAATTTTTGGGCATGTTCCCACGCCTTAAACAGTCGGCTTATTGTCACGATCTCCTGCATCTTTTTTGCATGAGCGCCAACTGTGTGTTTTTGAGTGTCCCCAGTGGTTTCTTTCTCACCCGGTTCGCCAGCGTCGCCCGATAGTTACACGCCCAACCTTCGCTTTGGTAGCGTATTGATGACTGAAGCGGGTTCACTTTCGCCTCAAAGGTTGCATTGGGTTTTACGCCGTAATTGTTCCGTCACCCCGGCGCAGCTCGCATGGCTTTATGCGTCGCTTTGCTTCGTTTCCCTGACTATTGCCACTTTTTTCTGGGTTCAGGGTGCCACTTTCATCATGACATTCGCCTGGCTGGAGCTGGCAGCAGTGGGTGCGGCCTTTGTGGTTTACGCACTGCATGCGCTGGACGGTGAGAAGATTGTGTTGCAAGGCCCTCATTTACTGATTGAGATGGAGGTGGCTGGCCGGACGGAACGCGTGCAGTTCAACCGGGAATGGGTTCGGGTCGAGCCTGAAAGTGGTGACGGATCGCTGATACAGGTGTCGGGCCAGGGGCGATCGGTCAAGGTGGGTCGGCACATCAGGCCGGAGTTGCGCCCTGCACTGGCGCGCGAGATTCGCTTGGCGCTGCGCGATTTTCCGGCGCCGCTGGGCCCCTAAAGACCATACCGCGAAGTGCGCAATCACCCGAATAGCCCCTCTTTTGCAGGACACGCTTCGCGCTAACTTTATAATCAGCAAGTTAATTCAGTTGGAAATTGAAACAATAGAAGTGATCACGATGAACGTAAGCAAAACCATCAGCAATATGACGCAATCTTGCGCCCAACGCGTCTACGCAGTTTTGGCATCTGGCGCAGCTTGGGCTGGCACTACCGCCGTCACGGCGGCTTATGCGGCCACTGGTGTCAACGATTTGCCCGGTGGTCCTGCCGTCAACCAGCTCAATTTACACCCTGCAGCCTCTAAAATTGCCGAGCAGCAAGACTGGTTGCACTGGTACATGATGATCATTTGCCTGGTGATTTTTGTAGCGGTTTTCGGCGTGATGTTTTATTCCATATGGAAGCACCGCAAAGCGGCGGGTCACAAGGCTGCTAATTTTCATGAATCAACCGCTGTTGAAATCGCCTGGACCGTGGTCCCGTTTTTAATCGTTATTGCCATGGCTTTGCCTGCAACCAAGGTCGTGGTTGCGCAAAAAGACACTACCAGCGCTGACCTCACCATCAAAGCCACCGGGCAGCAGTGGAAATGGGGTTACGACTACATCAAGGGCGAAGGCGAGGGTATCGGGTTCGTTTCTACGCTGGACAACAGCCATCGCGTGATGTCGAACAACGGCGGCCCCAAAGCCGGCGAAGCCATTGACAACTACCTGCTGAAGGTCGACAACCCTCTTGTCGTACCTGTGGGCAAAAAAATCCGCGTCATCACCACCGCCAACGATGTGATTCATGCGTTTGCTGTGCCGTCTATGGGCATTCACCAGGACGCGATTCCGGGTTTTGTACGCGACACGTGGTTCAAGGCTGAAAAGGTAGGCGATTTCTACGGCCAGTGCGCCAAAATTTGCGGCAAAGAGCACTCGTACATGCCCATCCATGTCAAGGTGGTATCGGCTGCGGATTACTCTGCATGGGTCGGTGCCAAGTCCAAGGAGGCTGCTGCCAAGGCAGATGATCCGGCCAAAGTTTGGACGCTGGTGGATCTGAAAGCTCGGGGCGAAAAGGTGTATGCGGCTAATTGTGCAGCCTGCCATCAGGTGAATGGCAAGGGCGCAGGTCCTATCAAGCCGCTGGACGGTTCTGCAATCGTGCTTGATGCGGACCACGGCAAACAGATTGCCATTTTGCTTAACGGCGCAAATGGCGGCGCCATGCCGTCTTGGAAAGCACTGAGCGACACCGATATCGCAGCCGTCATCAGCTACACCAAAAATAACTGGTCCAACCAGACCGGTCAGCTTGTTCAGCCAGCCGAGTTGCAGGCCGCGCGCAAGTAACGCCCAAGTAGAACGCTAACCGCTTCCCACCTCACTTCAGTACACCAGATAACGGCCCCGGCCCCAAAAGGATTTCAAGATGAGTGCAGTTCTAGACCATCACGGCCACGCGCATGATGACCACCATGACCACGGAGCCCCAGCTGGCTGGCGGCGCTGGGTTTTTGCGACCAACCACAAAGACATCGGCACGCTTTATTTGCTGTTCAGCTTCACGATGCTGATGTTTGGTGGTGTCCTGGCTCTGTTGTTACGAGCCGAGCTGTTTCAGCCTGGTTTGCAACTGGTCAATCCTGAGCTGTTCAACCAGCTCACCACAATGCACGGCCTGATCATGGTGTTCGGCGCCATCATGCCGGCCTTTGTGGGCTTTGCAAACTGGATGATTCCGCTGCAAATCGGCGCTGCTGATATGGCGTTTGCCCGCATGAACAATTTCAGCTTCTGGTTGATGATTCCTGCCGCTGCCATGTTGGCCGGCTCTTTCCTTTTGCCCGGTGGCGCTCCGGCAGGTGGCTGGACTATTTACGCACCGTTGTCCCTGCAAATGGGGCCCGGTATGGATGCCGGTATTTTTGCGCTGCATATTTTGGGTGCGTCGTCCATCATGGGCTCCATAAACATCATCGTCACGATTTTGAACATGCGCGCCCCCGGAATGACGCTGATGAAGATGCCTATGTTCTGCTGGACCTGGCTGATTACCGCTTACCTGCTGATCGCCGTGATGCCGGTGTTGGCGGGCGCTATCACCATGACGCTGACGGACCGCCACTTTGGTACCAGTTTCTTTAACCCGGCAGGCGGTGGCGACCCGGTCATGTTCCAGCACATCTTCTGGTTTTTCGGTCATCCTGAGGTCTACATCATGATTTTGCCGGCCTTCGGCATCATCAGCCAGATCATTCCGGCTTTCTCTCGCAAGCGCTTGTTCGGCTACGCATCGATGGTTTACGCGACGGGCTCGATTGCGATTTTGAGTTTCGTCGTTTGGGCGCACCACATGTTCACCACCGGCATGCCAGTTACGGGCCAGTTGTTTTTCATGTACTCAACCATGCTGATCGCTGTGCCCACGGGCGTGAAAGTTTTTAACTGGATAGCAACCATGTGGAAGGGGTCGATGACGTTTGAAACCCCCATGCTGTTTGCCATCGGTTTTATTTTCGTTTTTACTATCGGCGGTTTGTCGGGCGTAATTTTATCGGTCGCACCGATTGATATCCAGCTGCAAGACACCTACTACGTGGTAGCGCACTTTCACTACGTGCTGGTGGCCGGATCGCTCTACGCCATGTTTGCTGGTTACTATTACTGGTCGCCGAAATGGACCGGCGTGATGTATAACGAAACGCGCGGCAAGATTCACTTTTGGTGGTCGCTGATTGCGTTTAATGTCACCTTCTTCCCGATGCACTTCCTCGGGCTGGCCGGGATGCCGCGTCGCTACGCTGACTACCCGATGCAGTTTGCTGATTTCAATGCAATCGCGACTGTTGGCGCTTTCTTTTTCGGTTTCGCGCAAGTCTATTTCTTCTTTTTCGTGGTGCTGCCCACCATGATGGGCAAGGGCGAAAAAGCCAAACAAAACCCCTGGCTCGACGAGGACGGTAAAGGCGCTGAAGGCCTGGAGTGGCAAGTGCCGTCACCAGCGCCTTTCCATACTTTTGAAACACCACCCAAGCTTGACGCAACCGCAACCCGCGTTATTGGCTAGAGCCAGCAAGTAACCCCCATACTCCATGACCACTGAGCAAAAGAAAAATAACTTGCGACTGGCGCTGATATTGGCGTCGGTAGCGGTAATGTTTGGCGGCGGGTTTATGGTCAAGATGATCTTCTTCGGGTCTCACTGAAGGCGCGCCCACATGAGGATTCAGTTTGAAAATTCCAAAATGGTGGGCAAGCTAGGCGTCATAGTGCTGGGCATGTTTTGTTTTGGATATGCGCTGGTGCCGATTTATCGTGCGATTTGCGACATGACCGGCATTAACGTTCTGGCTTTGAGTGACAGGTTGATTCCAGGCGCAACGCCCAGGCTACCTGCCAATACGCAAGTTGATTTGACCCGCACCATCACCGTTGAGTTTGATGCTAATGCGCGTGGTCCCTGGCACTTCAAACCTGCAAAAAATACGCTTCAAGTGCATCCTGGTGAATTGACCACAGTGATGTACGAATTTCAAAACGTCCAGAACCGAACCATGTCTGCGCAAGCCATACCCAGTTATGCCCCGGCTCAGGCTGGCGCGCACTTCAACAAACTGGAGTGTTTTTGTTTTAACCAATACACCCTTGCACCGGGCGAGAAAAAACAGTGGCCCGTAGCTTTTGTGATTGACCCTAAATTGTCGAAAGACGTGAGTACCATCACGCTGTCGTACACCTTTTTTGAAGTGGGTGGCAGAACACCTGCTGCGCCTAAGGCCAGCACGGCGGGTTTAGCCGGGCCTGAGGGAGCGACCGGCACATGAGCGACTCTGACGTTCCAGTTGTTGCCCCGCACAAGCGCAAAGGTTCAATACTGCGCACGGTCCGGGCCGTGTTGTGGTCTTTCGTTGGCTTGCGTGCGAAGGGCGATTACGAAAAAGATGTTGCCCAGCTGAACCCAGTTCATATTGTTCTGGTTGGGTTGGTGGCTGTTGTAGTTTTTGTTGGTAGTTTGATCGCTGTCGCTACTCTGGTAGTCGGCAAGTAAGCAAATCGTTAAGCCGTGAAATTTGCTGAGCAATTAAAAATTTAAGAAATTTAGAGAAAGCAGGAATTTGAATGTCTTCAATAGCGTCGTCAACAGCAACTGCGGTTATCCCTTATTACTTTGTGCCAGCGCCGTCCAGGCACCCAGTGATGGCAGCGATTGGCTTGTTTTTTGTGATCTTCGGTGCCACACAGTGGGTCAATGGAGCGAGCTGGGCAGCCTACTCGGTGGCGTTCGGGTTGCTTTGGTGGCTGGGTACGCTCTACCAGTGGTTCAGCCAGTCGATCAGCGAAAGCGAAGGCGGCATGTATGGTTACAAAATTGACTTGTCATACCGCTGGGCGATGAGCTGGTTCATTTTTTCTGAAGTGATGTTTTTTGGCGCATTTTTCACCGCTTTGTGGTGGGCACGTATCCATTCGGTGCCTGCATTAGGTGACCTCGAGAACGTATTGCTTTGGCCAGACTTTAAAGCGGTATGGCCTAGCGTCGCCGCAGGTGCCACCGCATCGCCGGCTGACATCATTGAGCCCTTCCAGACTGTAGGCCCTTTCTGGCTGCCGACCATTAATACCGCGCTGCTCCTGACATCTGGTGTCACGATGACGATTGCTCACCACGCGCTGCGCGAGGGTCACCGCGCCAAGACTGTAGGTTTTATGTGGCTCACGGTAGCACTGGGCGTCACGTTTTTGTGTGTACAGGGCTATGAATACGCCCACGCTTATTCCGACCTGAACCTTAAATTATCCTCGGGTGTTTACGGCTCCACTTTTTACATGCTGACCGGGTTTCACGGCTTTCACGTGTTTGTGGGCATGTTGATGTTGCTGTTCATCACGCTGCGCCTGCAAAAAGGCCATTTCACGGCTGACAAGCATTTTGGATTTGAAGGTGCAGCCTGGTACTGGCACTTTGTTGACGTGGTGTGGCTGGGCCTTTACATCCTGGTTTACTGGCTCTAGAAAACAGAGCGGTAGCGTTATAGAAAAAGGCCGCATTGTGCGGCCTTTGTTTTTGCTTAGAGCATATATGTATTTATTTGCCGGCTGGTATACCCGTTGGCTGAATGTAGCCAAGCTTCCATGCAATCAAAATGCAGACAAACAGCAGGACTGAAAACCCGACACGCAGCGCCAGTGCGCGCACCATGCCGCTGGTTTTCGCCTTGCCATTGGCACCATCTTTCATCATGAAAAACAGAGCGGAACCCAAGCTTGCAAGAATGGCCAGAAAAGCGATGGCAACGAGATATTTCATAGACAGGATTATCAGCGCATGACGCCCATTCTGCTGCGCCCCAGGTTTTGGCTGCTCACGGTTGCGGCGCTGCTGGTTTTTGGCGGCACGTTTTCGCTTGGCCAGTGGCAATTGCGCCGGGCGGCCCAAAAAGAAGCTTTGGCTGCGGCTATTGAATCAAAGAGCAATGAGCCGATTTTGAACAATCTGGCTTTGAGGGATTTCAAGAAAGCCTCGGACGCAATACATCGCCAGGCCACTTTGAAAGGTATCTGGCAGTCAGAGCACATCGTGTTTCTGGATAACCGACCCATGAACGGCAAGACAGGTTTTGTGGTGGTCACACCCCTGGTGCTCGATGGAAGCTCGCAAGTCATACTGGTGCAGCGGGGCTGGGTGCCGCGTGACTTTACGGATCGCACCCGCCTGCCTGGCGTGATAACGCCGGTTGGGCCAGTTACTGTGCGTGGGCGTATCGCCCCGCCGCCGTCCAAGCTATATGAGTTCAAGGGCGTTGAAAGCGGGCGTATCCGTCAAAATATCGACTTGTCAACTTTCGCCGGTGAGATTCGCACTCCGCTGATGGCGGTTTCGATGCTGCAAACGGGTGTTGCCAACGAAGGTTTACTGCGTGACTGGGCGGCACCAAATCTGGGAGTGGACAAGCACTACGGTTATGCCTTGCAGTGGTTTGGTCTGTGTGCGCTGGTGTTTGGTTTGTACGTCTGGTTTCAACTCATCAGCCCTCTTCGTCTCAGTCGCAGGTCGGCAAAACCCGACCAGCCGAAAATCTAAAGTGAATCAAGGTCAATCAACGTGAATCAAAGTCATTCTGAAACCCTGCCCGCGCCAGTCGGGCAAGCAGCGCACGATAAGCCTTTGGGTCTGACTGTGCATAGTCTGCCAGTGCCGCGTGATGATGGCCCGCGCAATGTCGCGGGCCGCTGGAAGATGATTGCTGTGCTGCTGGTCTGTGCGGCCCCGGTTATCGCGTCGTATGTCACTTACTACGTGATCCGGCCTGAAGGCCGCCGTAACTATGGCGAACTGATCAACCCTCAGCGGCCCCTGCCTGCCATGCAGGCGACGGCGCCTGACGGCAAGCCGGTCGATTTGAGGTCGCTCAAGGGGCAATGGCTTTTGATGAGTGTTGCGAGTGCCGCCTGCGATCCCGCGTGCCGGCAACGCCTTTACCTGCAGCGTCAAATGCGCGAGGCACTGGGTAAGGAAAAAGACCGCCTTGATTGGGTCTGGCTGGTAAACGACGGGACCACCATCGACAGCCGCCTGTTCCCTGCGTTATCCACGTCTACTGTGCTGCGAGTGCCCGACGGCGCCTTGTCACAATGGCTCGCTCCCGCTGCGGGCCAGCGTCTCGAAGCGCATATTTATCTGGTTGATCCGCTGGGCAACTGGATGATGCGCTTTCCGGCCAACATGGATGCCGCTGGTGCAGCAAAGGCCAAGCGCGATCTTGAGCGATTGCTGCGCGCCTCGTCAAGCTGGGATAAAGAAGGTCGCTGAAGATGTCGCCTTCCACACTCTTGTGCAATTGCGAGCCGCGGAACCGGCTTTGCCTGGCCGCAGGCGGGCGGCCCCCTTGGGGGGTAGGAAGCGACACGAAGTGCGCGACCGTGGGGGCTCCATGACCGACCTTTACAACCTCAGCCCTGCGCTGCGCCTGATGCTCATGGGGCTGGTAGTTGCCACGGGGCCGCTCGCCTGGGTCTGGGTGCGCAGCCGCAATGCGCCGATCGCGCAGCGCTTGCAGGTATTGACGCTGATGACGCTTTTTTTGACTTTTGACCTGGTGGTTTTTGGCGCCTTCACGCGGCTGACTGACTCGGGTCTGGGTTGCCCTGATTGGCCTGGTTGTTATGGCCACGCCAGCCCAGTGGGTGCGCAACTGCATATTGATGCTGCGCAGGCCGCCATGCCGACTGGCCCTGTTACGCATCCCAAGGCCTGGATTGAGATGATTCACCGTTACCTGGCCACGGGTGTCGGCGTGCTGATACTGACGCTCACCGTCACCAGTTGGCTGGAGCGCAGGCGTGTACAAATCTCTGTAGGGTGGCCTACCGCAACTTTGGTCTGGGTGTGTTTGCAAGGTGCTTTCGGCGCGCTCACCGTCACCATGAAACTATTCCCCGCCATTGTTACGTTGCACCTGCTGGGCGGCATGGCGTTGCTGGCGCTTTTGAAAGTGCAGTCTGTGCGCTACGCCCAATCCCGCGGCGAACAGCCTGTTGTGCCGCTGCACAGCACCACACGGCTGCTGGTACTGGTGACATTCGCTTTGCTATGGCTGCAAATTGCCTTGGGCGGCTGGGTCAGCACCAATTACGCGGTGCTGGCTTGTACCGACTTTCCGGCTTGCCAAAACTCGCTGTGGCCCGAGATGAACTTCCGCGAAGGTTTCACGTTGTGGCGCGAGCTGGGCGCAGGCCTGAACGGCGGCAACATCAGCTTTCAGGCACTGACGGCCATTCATTACATTCACCGCTTGAGCGCTTATGTGGTTTTTGCTTTCATGCTGATACTGGCCTTCAGGCTTTACCGTCTGCGGCCGATGCGAAGCCAGGCCCAATGGCTGGCGGGTCTGGCCTTGCTGCAGATAGCAACCGGACTGGGGAATGTGTTGCTGGGCTGGCCACTTGTGGCTGCCGTGCTGCATACCGCCGGGGCTGCGGCGCTGGTGGTGGTACTGACGGCAATCGTTTTTTGCAGTCGTAGCGCCACTGATACGGTGAGTGCGTCAAAATTGAGTGCTTCCAGACTGTCCGCATGAACACCCCAGAGCCCTCCATCACTGTTGATACGCCGGTACACGCCGTACATTCAACACCCTCCAAATTCAGCCAGTTCTACTCGCTGACCAAACCGCGTGTGGTGCAGCTCATTGTGTTTTGTGCCTTGATCGGCATGGTGCTTGCCGTTCCCGGGGTTCCCGGCTGGCCCGAGGTCAAGCTGGCCGTGATTGCCTGCGCGGGCATCTGGCTGGTGGCGGGTGCGGCAGCGGCGTTTAACTGCCTGGTGGAGCAGGGCATTGATGCGCGCATGAAGCGGACGTCGTGGCGCGCCACCGCGCAGGGCCAGATCAGCAACCCGCTGACCCTTTTGTTTTGTGCCGTTTTATGCGCTGCCGGGTCTGTCATTTTGTATGTGTGGGTGAACCCGCTCACGATGTGGCTGACCTTCGCTACCTTCGTTGGCTACGCCGTCATTTACACCGTCATTTTGAAACCCATGACACCGCAAAATATTGTCATCGGTGGCGCATCGGGTGCCATGCCGCCCGTGCTTGGCTGGGCCGCCATGACAGGCTCGGTCGGCCCGGAGGCCTTGATTCTTTTTCTCATCATCTTTTTGTGGACGCCGCCGCACTTTTGGGCGCTGGCGCTGTATCGGGTAGAGGACTACCGCAAGGCTGGCCTGCCCATGCTGCCCGTGACGCACGGCAATGAGTTCACGCGACTACAAGTGTTTTTGTATACGCTGGTGTTGTTCCCGGCGTGCCTGATGCCCTTCGTCTTCAATATGAGTGGCTGGCTGTACCTCGTAGCTGCCATTGTTTTAAGTTTTGGATTCAGTTGGTACGGCTGGCGCTTGTGGCGCAATTACTCGGATACGCTGGCCCGCAAGACCTTCCGTTTTTCATTGATTCATCTGTCGGTGCTATTTGCTGCATTGCTGGTTGATCACTATCTTGTATAGGTTTGCTCATGACCGCATCATCAATATTTACAGTTAACTCCAGTAAACGGAATGCTATTAAATCAATAGCTTGTTATGCCATATTTGCGAGCTCTTCAAGCCTTTTGGTAGCTTGCTCACCAGAAGAAAAGCCACAATTCAAAAGTATAGACCTGACAGGCGCTGACTACGCCAAAGACTTTGCACTGGCGGACCAAAATGGCAAGCTGCGCACCCTCAAAGACTTTGCCGGTAAGGTCGTCATCGTGTTTTTCGGCTTCACCCAGTGCCCTGACGTGTGCCCCACTTCCATGGCTGAGCTGGCGCAGATCAAAAAAGCCATGGGTACAGACGGCGACAAACTGCAGGTCGTCTTCATCACGGTAGATCCGGAGCGCGACACACCTGAGTTGCTCAAGGCTTATATGGGCAACTTTGACCCGACTTTCATTGCGCTACGTCCCACCATGGACCAGTTGCCGCAGGTCGCTAAGGACTTCAAGATTTACTATAAAAAAGTCGAAGGCACAACACCGGGCAGCTACAGCATGGATCACTCAGCTGGCAGCTACGTGTATGACCCAAAGGGCAATATCCGCCTTTACAGCCGCTACGGCAATGACTCGCAGGGCCTGACTTCAGATTTCCGGCTGTTGCTTAAAAGCACTTGATAAATGCAGCCATCAAGGCATAAAAAAACCTGCTCTCTTGCAGGGCAGGTTTTTTTTTATTAAAACAGCATTCAGATCAGGCGTAAGCCGCCAGCACCTTTTTCATCTTCTTCATCGCCGCGACTTCAATCTGGCGAATGCGCTCTGCGCTAACCTTGTACTCGTCGGCCAGATCATGCAGCGTCATGCCGCCTGATCCGTCGTCGTTCACGTTCAGCCAGCGCTCTTCCACGATGCGGCGTGAGCGGGCATCCAGGTCGTTCAGCGCAGTTGCGATCCCGTCACTGGCCAAGCTGTCGCGGGCGCGCGATTCCATCAGCGCTGTCGGCTCCTGCGTTGCATCTGCTAGGTAGGCGATCGGGCCAAAGGCGTCTTCGCCGTCGTCACTCGGGCTTGGGTCAAGAAGCACGTCCGCACCTGACATGCGCTGCTCCATCTCGATGACTTCCTCGCGCTTGACGTTCAGCGTTTTGGCCATCGAGTCGATCTGGCCTTCGGTCAGGGTGTCGCGGTGCGTCGCCACATTGGCATCGTCCTTGAAGCCCTGTTTCATCGAGCGCAGGTTGAAAAACAGCTTGCGCTGGGCCTTGGTCGTGGCGACCTTGACCATACGCCAATTCTTCAGGATGTACTCGTGCATTTCGGCTTTGATCCAGTGCAGGGCGTAGCTGACCAGGCGCACGCCTTGATCGGGGTCAAATCGCTTGACGGCCTTCATCAGGCCAATATTGCCCTCCTGGATCAGGTCGCCGTGCGGCAGGCCGTAACCCAGGTACTTGCGCGAAGTCGACACAACAAGGCGCAAGTGAGAGAGCACTAACTTCTCGGCTGATTCGATGTCGTTGTTTTCTTTGAGCTTTCTGGCAAATTCCTGCTCCTGCTCCAGTGTGAGCATGGGCAGGCGGTTAACCGCCGAAATATAGGCATCCAGATTGCCCAGCGGGGGCAACAAAGACCATGGATTGACACCTGCCACGGCGTTTGCAGGTGAAACAGGCGTAAAAGGCAAGGTAGGCCCGGCAAATATGCCATTAAGGCTATTGGCGGCACTCAGGTTTTGGGGGGCAAAAGCATAAGACACAAGCAAAACTCCTTCGTTCTAGGTCTAAATATTAGCACTCTGTTGGAGAGAGTGCCAAACAATAGGTTCAATGCACTGGATAGCAAAAGGCTAATAAGTACAAACCCTAGGATCGGACTTTAATCTGATCAAGATACTTAGTTTGACAAGATTGGGTAAGGAGTGGGTAAAGTCATTCGCCCGGATCAATGTAAGCGCATGGCCCGCCGGAATCTGACACCCAGGCTGCCTTCAGGGCAGGCGCCTGTCATTGTGTGCTTCATGCACTTCATGCACTTCACGCACCTCAACATCCACCACGTCGCTCGTACCTGGCCGTTTTTGGTTGACCGTGCCCGACCAAGTGTTCTGCGGGGAGAATTGACGGAATCGGCTGAAGACAATCGCAAACGCTGGTTTCTTGCCGGTTACTAGCCACTTGAGCAGGCCCATCGCCAGTGCTATGAGCCCTCCTGCCAGCAAGCTGACAGCAAACACGGCGGCCACCAGGCCGAGCAGTAATTTGATGAAGAAACGCAAAATCTGATTTGCAAAGCTGGGCATTGATGATTCCTCTGGAGGTTATGTCCTTAAATCACATCGGGATGCGCAATTTCAAGACCTTGCCGTGCCGCCCGTTGATGGGTTTACCAGTGCACGCCGATTTTTTCGAAGAGCTTGCTCAAGACAAACAGCGGCCCAACCCAGAGGTACTGGATATCTTCAAAGAAAGAAGGTTTTTTACCTTCCATTTTGTGGCCGACAAACTGCATGATCCAGGCACCGACGAACATCGCAACCGAAATGGGCAGCACACGCGGGCCCATGGCAAAAACGATGACAAATGCCAGCGACGATACTACTGCCATGCTGACCAGGAACACGACCGACAGTCTGGCGTAATAAACCATGCTGGCAGCTACAAACGCATAGGCCACCCAAGGGTGCAGCGCAAACAGCATGCCGACCAGACTCAGCATGATGAGCGGGATAGCAATAAAGTGGATCGCCTCATTGCCTGGGTTCTGGTGGCTTGCACCGTAGTGCTGGAGCAATTGGTCGATGCGGCGCTGCGTAGCAGGAGAAGAGTCGTTGGCAGCTTCAGTGTTTGCGGCTGTTGTCATGGGTGTCTCCGTTAGGGATCGCCACACTTTATGCGATGCGACGCGTTATGCAAGCGTAAAAACGCGCATTCGGCAGGCTTTCGATTCTTAACTCAGCAGTGCCTGCGCGAATTCCCGGGCATTAAAGGTTTCCAGGTCTTCGAGCTTTTCGCCGACGCCAATAAAGTAAACCGGAACCGGGCGCAGCGTGGGTGAGGCCTCCTGCCGCTCGCGCGCCCACAGCGCAATGGCGGCCAGCACGCCGCCCTTGGCCGTTCCGTCGAGCTTGGTGACGATCAGGCCTGTGAGTTGCAGCGCATCGTCGAACGATTTGACCTGACTCAGCGCGTTCTGGCCTGTGTTGCCGTCAATCACCAGCAGGATTTCGTGAGGGGCCGTTACATCTGCCTTCTGCACCACGCGCTTGATTTTTTTCAGCTCTTCCATCAAATGGAGTTGCGTTGGCAAGCGCCCTGCGGTGTCAACCAGCACCACGTCTTTGCCGCGCGCCTTGCCCGCGCTGACGGCGTCAAATGCCACGGCAGCCGGGTCGCCGCCTTTCTGGCTGATGATCTCTACCGTGTTGCGGTCTGCCCAGACGCTGAGTTGCTCGCGTGCCGCAGCCCTGAAGGTATCTGCAGCGGCCAGCAGCACCGAAGCACCCTCATTTGCCAGGTGCCGCGTGAGTTTGCCTATCGATGTTGTTTTACCCGCGCCGTTCACGCCCGCCACCATGATGACGGTGGGTTGCTGCTGGCCTATAACCAGCGCTTTTTCAAGCGGCCTGAGCAGTTTGGCGAGTTCGTCCAGCAGAATGTTCCTGACCGCCACGGGGTGAGTCACGGCACTTTCCTTGACGCGGCGCTTGACCGCGTCGAGCAGGTAGGTGGTGGCCTTGACACCGGTATCGGCCATCAGCAGGGCGGCCTCCAGGTCTTCATATAGCGCGTCGTCAACCAGCGTGCCCGTAAACACGCCGGAGATGCTGGAGCCGGTCTTGCGCAAACCCGAGGTAAGCTTGGCTAGCCAGCGTTCACGCTCGGGGGCTAACGTGCCAACTGCTGGTACCTCTATCGGGACGACAAGGGCGCTACCTATCATGCTGCCTGTGAGACTGCCAGCTGAAGCCGGAGTAACGGGTGCTAGCGACGGAGGTGGAGATTTTTTCTTGAAGAAACTGAACATTGGGCCTGCTTTGGAGTCGCATCATTCTATGAAAACCATAAAACCCGACTTTTCGCCCGCTTTACGGCTCGCGGCCTCCTTCACCACTTTCCAGCTTGCACTTGCCCTTGTCAGCGGCGCAGCGCAAGCGCAAACGGCAAGCGTGTCGCAAGCCGCGCAGTTCACTCTTGCCAATGGTTTGACGGTGATCGTCAAGCCCGACCACCGCGCACCCACTGCTGCGCACATGCTCTGGGTTCGGGTTGGCTCGATTGATGAAGTCGATGGCACGTCAGGCGTGGCGCATGCGCTGGAGCACATGATGTTCAAGGGCTCGGCATTGCTAAAACCCGGTGAGTTTTCACGCCGCGTGGCGGCGTTGGGCGGGCGTGAGAATGCTTTTACCGGTCGGGACAACACGGGCTACTACCAGCAAATACCCAGCGACAAACTTGAAGACGTGATGCGGCTGGAGGCCGATCGTTTTGCCAACAACCAGTGGCCTGATGACGAGTTCAAGCGCGAAATTGAAGTCGTCAAGGAAGAGCGCCGCCTGCGCACCGAGGACTCACCCAGAGCCATGATGTATGAAGCCGCCAGTGCCATGACTTTCACCGCATCGCCTTATCGCCGCCCCGTGATTGGCTGGATGAGCGACCTGGACGCAATGACTCCCGACGATGCCAGGGACTTTTACCGCCGCTGGTATGTGCCGGCCAACGCCGCCGTCGTGGTGACGGGCGATGTTGAAGTGGCCCAGGTTCGTGCCCTGGCTGAAAAATATTACGGAAGCATTGCGGCGCGCCCTGTGCCACCTCGTAAGCCGCGCCTGGAGCCAGCGCAGAGCGGCATCAAAGCCATCAGCTACAAGGCGCAGGCCAGTCAGTCCTATGTGGCGCTTGCTTTCAAGGTGCCCAAGCTGGAGGCGGCTGATTTGCTAGAGTCCGCACCCGCTGCCAACTCTGCGGGTCGGGATGCACTAGCGCTGACAGTATTGGCCGCCGTGCTCGACGGCTACAGCGGTGCTCGGCTGGACAGGGCCTTGCAGCAGGGCGACGACCGAGTGGCTGACAGCGCAGGCGCGTCCAACGGTTTGCTCGGACGTGGCCCACAGTTGTTCACGCTCGATGGCGTACCTGCGCAAGGCAAAACCGCTGCACAGCTGGTGAGCGCACTGCGCGAGCAAGTGGCACTGGTGGCGCGCGATGGCGTGAATGCGGCTGAACTCAATCGCGTCAAAGTCCAATGGACTGCGAGCGAAACCTACAAGCTTGACGGCGTGTTCAACCAGGCGCGAGAGCTTGGATCCAATTGGGTCACCGGTCTGCCGCTGGATGCCAGCGCGCGCCTGATCGCCAAACTGCGCAGCGTGACCAGCGATGAAGTCAAGGGCGTTGCTGCCAAATATTTTGGTGACGATCAGCTGACGGTCGCGACCTTGTTGCCCCAGCCGATGGACCCCAACCGCAAGCCACGCGCGCCCTCCCTGCCACCCGGAACTGAACTGAGATAAGAGTCATGCAACTGTTGAATAACCTTATTTTTGCTATAAAAAACGTAGCTGCTAACGCCCGTTTAATGGGCGCCGCAGCATTTTTATGCACTCTTTCAGCCTATTCTTTGGCTGCCATACCGGTTCAGCAATGGACTTTGGCCAATGGTGCAAAGGTCTACCTGGTTGAAAGCCCGGCGATTGCCATGCTCGATGTGCAGATTGATTTTGATGCAGGTAGCAGACGCGTCCCGCCCGAGAAAATCGGGCTGGCCGGTGCGACCGCTTCGCTTTTGTCACAGGGCGTGGCAGCAAGAGGCACTTTGCCAGCCCTGGATGAAAACGCACTCGGTGAAGCCTGGGCTGATCTTGGTGCGCAGTTTGGCTCCAGCGCTGGTGCGGATCGAATGAGTTTTTCGCTGCGCACATTGACCGAGCCTGACCTGCTTGACAAAGCGGTAGCGCTGGCTGCGCGGCAAATCGGTGAGCCGTCTTTCCCTGACAGCATCTGGCAGCGTGACCGCCAAAAATCTGTCGCCCGCCTGAAAGAGTCCTACACCCGGCCGACGAGCGTAGCGGGCCGTGCTTATGCCAAGGCTGTTTACGGCAGCCATCCCTATGGTTTTGAAGCAACAGAAGCCACGCTGGCAAACATCAGCGTGGCGGACATGCAAGCGTTTTATGCTGCCGGTGTCGTTGCCTGCCGCGCGCGCATCAGCATGGTGGGCGCAGTGACGCGGGCGCAGGCCGATGCCATTGCCGAGCGCCTGCTGGCACGCCTGCCTCAAGCGAGTTGCAGCAATCTGCCAGCACCGCCGCCTGTGCCAGAAGTTGCGCCGCTGCTGGAGTCCAAACAAATCGTCATTCCGTTTGATGCAGCCCAGGCCCAGGTACTGATAGGCCAGCCCGGCTACAAGCGCTCAGACCCGGCTTTCTTTTCTTTGCTGGTCGGCAATTACATATTGGGCGGTGGCGGTTTTGTCTCGCGCCTGTCGAATGAGGTGCGTGAAAAACGTGGGCTGACCTACAGTGTGTCCAGCAACTTCTCACCAGGGCTGCACGCAGGGGCTTTCACCATCGGTCTGCAGACCCGGCCAGACCAGGCCGCTCAGGCGCTTGAAGTGACGCGCAAGGTGCTGCGCGATTTTGTGGCCGACGGACCGACCGATGCCGAGTTGAAGGCCGCCAAAGACAACCTCATTGGCGGCTTCGCTTTGCTGATAGACAGCAACCGCAAGCTGCTTGGCAACATCAGCAACATGGCCTGGAACAACTTGCCACTTGACTACCTCGATACCTGGACGCAGCAGGTCGGCAAGGTCACGGTGCAGGATATCAAGAGCGTTTTTGCGCAGAAGCTGCAACCTGACAAAATGGTGACCCTTGTTTTAGGCGGAACACCTTGAAGTACACAGCCATCAAAAACGCGACAGCAACAAGCACAGAAAAAAAACCAAAAGCTGCCAAGTCAGGCAAGGTCGTTGGGCGTAAAACCATACCTCCAGGCGAGGTGCGCATCATTGGCGGCCAATACAAGCGCAGCAAACTGCCCGTGGCCTCGCGGCCCGGCTTGCGGCCTACGCCAGACCGTGTACGTGAAACGCTGTTCAATTGGCTCGGGCAAGACCTGACTGGCTGGCGCTGCGCAGATGTGTTCGCCGGCACCGGCGTGTTGGGTTTTGAGGCCGCATCGCGCGGCGCGCTGGAGGTGCTGGTTTGCGAGCAGGACCCGGTGCTGGTTGAAAAGCTCAAAGGCCTGCAAATCAGGCTCAAGGCCGACATGGTGAAGGTCGAGCGCGGCGATGGTGTCAGCCTGCTCAGGCGCTTGAGTCCTGGCACTATGCAATTGATTTTTCTCGACCCGCCGTTCGACGCCACGTTTTTCGATGTCGCCTTGAAGGCCGCCGCGCACGCCGTACATTCAACTGGTTTTGTATACCTCGAAGCACCCAAAACGTGGGTTGACGACGAGTTGCAAGATTTTGGTTTGAAAGTACATCGTTTTGGTAAAGCAGGCGCGGTGCATTTCCATTTGCTGA
Source organism: Burkholderiales bacterium (assembly GCA_038226155.1). GTDB lineage: Bacteria > Pseudomonadota > Gammaproteobacteria > Burkholderiales > Burkholderiaceae_C > Polaromonas. The sequence goes on along the minus strand of JBBRQQ010000016.1, from coordinate 10,901 downwards.
TCAAAGCAGGCCTGCTTCTTGACGGAGCATAATTTCGCCATGCCCTCCACCGCATCCATCCTCAGACCCCTGCCGCTGCGCACAGCCGTTTATTCCGGCACGTTTGACCCCGTCACACTGGGCCACATTGACGTGGTGTGTCGTGCTGCCGGGCTGTTTGACCAGCTTGTCATTGCTGTCGCCATCGCCCATCACAAGAAGACGCTTTTTGGCATTGAGCAACGGCTAGAACTGGTGGAGGCCGCGTGCAGGGATTTTCCCAATGTGAGCGTTCTGCCTTTCGACGGGCTGATAGTGGATTTTTGCGAGGCGCAGGAGGCCACAGTCATCGTGCGCGGCGTTCGTAACCTGACAGACTTTGACTATGAAGCGCAAATGGCGGCCATGAATCGCAAGCTCAATCCCGATGTTGAAGCCGTCTTTTTGCTGCCCGATGCGTCGCTTGCCTGCATCAGCAGTACGCTGGTGCGCGAGATCAGCAAGCTCGGTGGCGATGTGACCCAGATGGTCAGCCCTGACGTGGCAAAAGTTTTAAGCGCAGCCCATGCGGCTGTCGGCAAAGGCAGCTGAGATGGCCCTGCTGATCACCGACGAGTGCATCAACTGCGATGTGTGTGAACCCGAATGCCCGAATCAGGCGATTTACCTCGGCGCAGAAATCTACGAGATAGACCCCAACAAATGTACCGAATGCGTCGGCCATTTTGACGAGCCGCAGTGCGTACAGGTCTGCCCGGTGGCATGCATACCCGTGAACCCCGCCCACATCGAAACCCGCGAGACGCTTTGGCAAAAGTACTATCGTTTGACCGGGGTGATTCCGGTTGCGGTGCTGCCTTAGATGTAATTTAGCAGTCAAAACAGCCTGTTTTGATGCTTTTTTGGGGGTGTTTTAGGGCCCCAGCCCAATAAAAACGGGCGCAAGCAGCTATTGATTTTGTAGCAAACCCCGGTCAAACCGGCCCGGCTGCGCCAGCGTTTGCATCGGGTTCCGACTCAGGTTTGCGTGGCGGCTTGGGCCTTGGCGGCGTACTTGTGTGAATCATCATGGTGGCTTTTTCCATCTCGCCAGCTATCAGCGCAGGCACTGCTTTGAGTGAGCGTGCAATGCAGTCTTCGATGGCTGTGCGGTGCTCCTGTGACGGTTTTTTCAACACCCAGTTGATGACTTCGTTTTTATCTCCAGGGTGGCCAACACCCAGGCGCAGTCGCCAGTAGTCGCCCGTACCCAGCTGCGCATGAATGTCGCGCAGGCCGTTGTGGCCCGCATGGCTGCCGCCAAACTTGAGCTTGACCTGACCCGGAACAATGTCGAGTTCGTCATGTGCGACCAGAATCTCTTCAGGCAAAATTTTAAAAAAGCGGGCGAGTGCTGCGACGGACTTGCCGGACAGGTTCATGAATGTTTGCGGCTCCAGCAGCCATACCGTCTGGCCTGCCGCTGTGGTACGTGCGACCTGGCCGAAGTAGCTCTTGTCAAAGCTCAAGGGGGCCTTCAGTTCACGCGACAGGGCTTCGACCCACCAGAAGCCTGCGTTGTGGCGCGAGGCTTCGTATTCGCCACCAGGGTTGCCGAGGCCTACAAATAGTTTGATCATGCAAAAACTTCCATTGCCCGATTCTAGGATGCCTGCCTCCAAGTAAAACGGCCCATACCTTCTTGCGAAGATATGGGCCGCAGCTACTAAAGCGCTGGACTAAGAAGATTACTTCTTGGCGGCTGGCTTGGCAGCTGGTTTTGCAGCGTCCTTGGCTGCGTCTTTGGCGGCCGAAGCAGCCTTGCCTGCAGCAGCCTTGGGGTTGGCCGCAGGTGCAGCAGCAGCGGCAGCGCCTTCAGCAGGCGCGGCTTCAACTTCTTCGACGATGGCAGACACCGACACCAGAACCGGGTTGACCTGGCCCTTGGCCACGAACTTCACGCCTTTTGGCAGGGTGATGTCCTTGACGTGCAGTGAAGTGCCCTTCTTCAGGCCGCTCAAATCAACGGCGATGAACTCGGGGATATCCGCCGGGAAGCAGGAGATCGTCAACTCGGTCAGCACGTGGTTGGCAATGCAGGCCTCGGCCTTGATGGCGGGCGACTCTTCTTCACCGCTATAGTGCAGCGGCACCTTCACGGTCATGCGGGTCTTGGCCTCAACGCGCTGGAAGTCGATGTGCAGAATTTGCTGTTTGTACGGATGCATTTGCAAATCGCGCAGCAGGACTTTCTGCTCTTTACCGCCCAGTTCCATCTCGAGGATGGACGCATGGAAGGCTTCTTTTTTGATGGCGTGGAACAACGCGTTGTGATCCAGCTCGATCAGCAAAGGTTCACCGGTGCCACCGTAAACGATACCGGGCGTACGACCGGTGATGCGGAGACGGCGGCTCGCACCCGTGCCCTGCTTGGCGCGCTCAAAAGCGACGAATTTCATAAACTACTCCTAAAAAGGGTGAACCGCGACCAGTCACACCCCGACATAAAAAGCTGCATGACCGGAAATGGTCTTGCAGCCACCTTTTGCTTCAAATCAAGACCGGTTGATCCTGATCCGAGAACAAACTCATGACCGACTCTCCCTTCGCGATGCGCTGAATGGTTTCAGCGATCAGTGGTGCCACGGAGAGCTGGCGTATTTTTTTGCATCCCAGAGCGCTGTCGCTCAGGGGAATGGTGTTAGTGATGACGACTTCATCAAGCGCCTCGCCCTTGGCAATGCGGTCTATGGCCGGGCCAGAAAAAATCGGGTGCGTGCAATACGCATAAACTTTTTTCGCGCCGCGTTCCTTGAGCACTTCTGCCGCCTTGACCAGCGTACCAGCAGTGTCAATCATGTCGTCCATGATGACGCAGTTGCGGCCTTCAATGTCGCCGATCACATGCATGACTTCAGACACATTGGCTTTGGGACGGCGCTTGTCGATAATGGCCATGTCGCAGCCAAGCTGCTTGGCTAGGGCCCGGGCTCGCACCACACCGCCAACGTCAGGTGACACCACCATCAGGTCGGAATAATTTTTCTGGCGCAAATCGCCAAGCAAAACGGGCGAGGCATAAATGTTGTCGACCGGAATATCAAAAAAACCCTGAATCTGGTCCGCGTGCAGGTCCATCGTCAAAACCCGCGACACGCCCACGGCCTGTAGCATGTTGGCAACCACCTTGGCGCTGATGGGCACGCGGGCCGAGCGCGGACGGCGGTCTTGCCGCGCGTAGCCGAAATAAGGTATGACGGCGGCAATGCTCTGCGCCGATGCGCGCTTGAGGGCATCGACCATGATGAGCAGTTCCATCAGGTTTTCGTTAGTGGGCGCGCAGGTGGACTGCACCACAAACACATCACGCGCACGCACGTTCTGCTGGATTTCAACCGTGACTTCACCGTCCGAAAACCGTCCCACAAGGGCAGCGCCCAGCGAAATGCCGAGGTTTTGGGCAATTTCTGCGGCCATGCTGGGGTTGGCATTGCCGGTAAAAAGCATGAAGTCGGGGTGGTGCGTCTGCATGTGGGGCCCAGCTTGTGTCGATGTTTGAGTCGTGGCTGTCATTCTAAAAGGCCATTGCCTGAACAATCGTCGCTGTAAACATACAGACCCGCGAGCTGCGGGTCTGCTGTGCGTTGGAATCGCCAGTCTGGCTATTCCTGAACTCGCCCTTTCGGGCGGATACCTGACTCGCCCCTTCGGGCGAATGCTTAAATTTTGGCAGGGGTGGAAGGAGTCGAACCTGCGAATGCCGGAATCAAAATCCGGTGCCTTAACCAACTTGGCGACACCCCTACACAGGATAAAAATCACGCGTCGTTATGAGACATATGACTTCCAACCTATCAATCGTTATTTTCTCGCAAACGCTACCAATAGCCGACTAAGTTCGAGATTTTGCCCGAGACTTCTACCAACCGGCCAGAGGATGTGCCTCCAGATTGCTGCATTTGCGGACTTTCCAGGCTCCAGGAGCGTCAGGAATTTCCGTTTTTTGCGGCAAATGCGCAAATACAGCACTTCCCGAGCCAGTCATTCGTCCCTGAAGTCCTGCCCGGGCAAGCCAGTCAAGCGACTGGCCAATTGGCGGGCATAAATTCAGGGCGACTGGCTGCAGATCGTTTCGCCCGAAGTGTTCGAATTGCCCGATCCTAAACACCTGCCCATCTGTATTTGCAGCAAAGCCTTGGATTGTAGCAGTTTCTGTGTCTCGCTTGAGTGTTGGCGAGCTGAAAATCGCCGGGGTGGAGAGCCCGACGGCAGGTTTCACCACCAGAAAATCAGCAGCAGGCAAACGGATGGGCGTGATGATCTCGCCCACCCCTTCAACCCATGCGTGGCCGCCGGACAGAAAAAACGGAACATCCGCCCCCAGCGACAGTGCAATCGCCAGCAACTCGCTGTGTGGCAATTGTATGCCCCACAGCCGCTGCAGGGCCAGCAGGCAACTGGCTGCGTCTGACGATCCTCCGCCCATGCCCGCCTGTGCGGGAATGCGTTTTTCAAGGCTGATGTCCACGCCCAGCGTCGTACCGCAGGCCTTTTGCAGGGCGCGTGCCGCACGCAGGGTAAGGTCTTCAGCGGGTAATGGTTCATCAGGCTCATCACCGGACAGGCTTACATCGCTTTGGAGATCGTGCCGGGTAATTTGCCCGTCATGGCGCAGCTCAAAATGCAGCGTGTCGCACCAGTTGATCAGCATGAAGACAGACTGGATCAGGTGGTAACCGTCTGGCCTGCGGCCCGTGATGTGCAAAAACAGATTCAGCTTGGCGGGTGCGGGAACGTCGTAAATTGCTCTCAAGGGCGATGCCAATATCGACGTGGAAGCAGGTGGGTTCATAAGACAAATGTGGAGCTATTGATCCAGCACGATGCGAAGGTCGATTTGCGGTGAAGGCTCAAGCCTCTGGGCTGTGATGCGTCCGGAGTTTTGCCGTGTCAGGTCAGCCGACCAGCCGTTGGTTTCTGTGTTTTTGCCGTGAAGCCAGTCAAACAAAGCGGTTGTGGGTATGGGCGCCCCGGTGGTCTGCTCAAGCAGGGCATCGACCGAAGAAAAACGTTTCACATCACGCCCTGATTCGAGCAGGGCCTCGGTCGGTGACCAGCGTAGTAAACCCAACACACTGCCGATGGGGCTGACTAGCGTGAGTTCACCCTGTTCAGCCGAGCCCTTCAATTCAAAGCCGGCAAAAAAAGCCTGTGGTGGCTCGCTCTGAATCTGCAGGCTGATACGGCCGACCCAAGGACCATTTTCGGAGCCATTTATGGCTATAGACTCCTGTTTATGGGCACAGCCACCTATGAAAATAAGAGCTAATAAAAAACTCGCTAGCTGTACAAAACGCGAGCCACGGCTGGCTAGTATGGATGATGCGGTCAATTCCAGGCTTTGAGTTTGAAGTCTGGGGGCTTGCGCTTAAAGCTTCACGCGAAAGCGTTTGAGCGTTTCCACAAGCGTGGTGTTTTCAGGGTTCAGCAGCGCGCCTTCGCGCCAGATCGCCATGGCCTTGTCGCGTTGGCCCGAGGCCCAGAGCACTTCACCAAAATGGGCGGCAATTTCGGCGTCCGGCTTAGCCTTAAATGCGTCGGTAAAAATTTTCAAGGCTTCTGCCCGGTTGCCAAGGCGAAATTCAGCCCAGCCCAGGCTGTCCTGAATGAAGGGATCTGTAGGCGTGTAAACAAGCGCCTTGCGGATCAAATCCCTGGCCTCGATCAGCCGCACGTTGCGATCTGCAAATGAATAACCCAAAGCGTTGTAAGCCGCAGGCGACTCGGGTTTGAGCTCGATCGCGCGCCTCAGCAGGCGCTCCATTTCTTGCATGTTGCCAAGCTTTTCTGCCACCATCGATTGGTCGTATACCAGGTCGGCATCGTTGGGCGATTTGGCAATCGCCCCTCCCAGCAGTTCATAGGCCATCTGGTATTGCTTGAGGTCACGCAGCATGCCGACCTCGGCCATCAACTTGAGGCGCGCATCTCCGGGCTTGCGCTCAGGCAGGCTGCGAATCAATTGCTGACCCTCAGCCAGCTTACCCTGGCCTGCCAGGATGGATGCGCGCCTGGCCTGGGCCTGCATCATGTCATCAGAGTTATCGATTTTGTTCAGCCAGTTTTCTGCCGCAGGGAAGTCTTTGCGTTTTTCTGCAATCTGCGCCAACTGCAGATAAGCCTGGCTCAAGCCACGGTCAGACTCTTCCTGGGCGCTCTGCTCCGCCGGCTTTTGAGCCAGCGCCACATAGCGCTCCAGTGATGCCTGGGCCTGTACGAGCTGGTTGTCCTGTAATTGAAGGGAGCCAAGCACCAGGTGTGCAGTTGCATAGTCGGGTTTGTCGCGAATGATGGTTTGCAACTGGACAGACGCTTCTGCGTAGCGTTGCCCGTCCAGCAAGGCCCGGGCGTAGCCCATGCGAATTTCAGGGGGTGCGTTATTGTTGTCCGCCAGGTATTTCTTGACCATTACCTCCGCCTGCGGGAGCTTGGGGTCCATGACCTCCAGCGCCACCAGCACGGGGCCTTCGTAGCGGGCATCAATCGCTCGACCTTTTTGTGCGGCATCCAGTGCGCCAGGTGCATCGCCTGCAGCCAGCCGCATCCGCCCTACCGTAGTCCACGCCGCGCCCGCTGTCGCCGGGTTGGCGAGATAGCCTGCAAGTCCCGACTCCACCACGCTACTGGCGAGTTTTTTGTCACTGACGCGCGCATAGGCTTGCGGAATGGCCGAAATGGCCAGGTTGCGCTCGGCTGGTGATGCCAGTTCGACACCCGTCTTGAGTGGGCCAACCGTATCGCTGATCCGGTTGAGCGCAATCAGGATTTGCAGCACATAGCGATTCGGGTCGCGCGCCATCGGCTGCGCCTGCTTCCAGGCTTGCGCTGCCTGCAAAGCGCCATCGCCTGAGCGTGATTGCAGCGCAATTTCTGTGGCTCGCTGGTAGAGCTCGGCATCATTGGTTTTTCTGGCGGCATCCAGAATCAGCGCGAATCCTGCACCGGGTTCTCCGTCCTGCACCGTGAGTTCACCGATCAGCAACTGGTAAAAAAGCTCACCGCTCAAGGCTGAAGCTGTTGCGGAGGCTTGCGCGGGCATGGTCGCGGTTGGGGTGGGGACTGCTGTCTGGGCCATGGCCGGGGCAACCAGCAGCTGCGCTGCAAGCCATAAAGCAGCATGAGTCCAGATGTGTTTTTTGGTCATTAGGCCATGATAATTGAAGCCATGGTCCGACGTGTGAGCTTGCTGCATGAAAGGGTTATTGGGAAAAGACGCCGATTTCATTACGATGCAAAGCATCGCACCCAAATCGCTAAGCTCAAAACCTTTACCTTATTAAACCGCCCATCTGTGCCCGCCAATGCCCGAACTCCCCGAAGTTGAAGTGACCCGGCTCAGCTTTGCTGACCGTATCCAGAATGCTCAAATTCACGCCATCAGCATGGGCAAGCCGCTACGCTGGTCCCTGGGCTGTGAACCGCAGGGCCTGTACGGCCTGCGCGTAGCGGGCGTCAGGCGGCGGGGCAAATACCTTCTGGTCGATTTGAGCGAAGGCTTGCTGCTGATTCATCTGGGTATGTCTGGCAGCATCAGCTTTGGCAATGACCTGGCACCCGCGACCAAGCATGACCACTTTGAAATGCACACCAGCCACGGGACTTTGCGGCTGCATGATCCCAGGCGCTTTGGCGCGGTGGTCTACGCGCCTGGCGAAAGTCACCCAATAGCGCGCAAGTTGCTGAGCCGGTTGGGGGTGGAACCCTTGAGCGAAGCCTTTGATGCAGCGGCATTTCATGAAGCCCTGAAGCTCAAAAAAACAGCCATCAAGCAAGTTTTGCTGGCGGGCGAAGTCGTTGTTGGGGTCGGCAATATTTATGCGTCTGAAACGCTTTTCATGGCGGGCATACGGCCCACCACCAAAGCCATGCGCCTGAGCAAACCGCGTGCGCTGTTGCTGCACAGCGCGATTCGACGTGTGCTGGCGCAAGCGGTTGCAAAAGGTGGTAGCACGCTAAAAGACTTTTCCAACGCGAATGGCCAGGCGGGTTATTTCCAGCTTGAGGCCATGGTCTATGACCGCGCGGGTTTGCCTTGCCGGGTTTGCGGCAGTCCGATCAAAACAGTGCGCCAGAGTCAACGTTCTACTTTTTACTGCGCCATCTGCCAAAAGCCCTGACAAGCGCTCCGGTATGAGCTGTTTTTTCCATGCACTGCCTGATACAAAAACCCTCCGATGCTATATTGACCAACCACAACTGACAAAACCTCATGTCTTTTAACGAACAATTCGACCAGCACGGCATATGGCGGCGCGAGTTCGCCCTGCGGCTCAAGCTGCTGGCCGAATGGATGAAAGACCACGATCTGCTAGACGCTGCGGTCGAAGAGCGCCTGCGAAGGCTGGAGACCCAGGTACGTTCGGACAAGGTCATGGTGGCCTTTGTGGCCGAATTCTCGCGCGGCAAGTCCGAGCTGATTAACGCCATCTTCTTTGCCGGTTACGGCAGGCGCATCATGCCGGCCAGTGCCGGACGTACCACTATGTGCCCGACCGAGCTGGGCTATGACGCAGACGTGCCGCCCTGCCTGCGTTTGCTGCCGATTGAAACCCGCCTGCAAACCCAGGCGCTGATGGAGTGGCGCGCGGTGCCTGAAAAATGGACCCGCGTTGATCTGGATGTCAATGACCCTGCGCAGCTTGCACAGGCGCTGGAAAAAGTAGCCGAGGTCCGGCATGTGACCAAGGACGACGCCAGGGCGCTGGGGTTCTGGAACGACGAAAACATTGATGACAATCCATTGGTCGGCAGTGATGGTCTGATTGAAGTGCCAAAGTGGCGTCATGCGCTGATTAACATCGCGCACCCGCTACTCAAACAGGGTCTGGTGATTCTGGACACGCCAGGACTGAACGCCATTGGCGCAGAGCCGGAACTGACTGTGAGTTTGATTCCGCAGGCACATGCGGTGGTGTTTATATTGGCAGCTGATGCCGGTGTCACCAAATCTGATTTGGCAATCTGGCGCGAGCATCTGATTACGGGTGATGAAGACAAAATTTCACGCCTCGTGGTGCTCAATAAAATCGACACGCTGTGGGACGCGTTGAGTTCGCCCCAGCAGGTGCAGGCTCAAATAGACCGCCAGCGCATCACGTCCGCTGAAATACTCGGCCTGCCCGAGTCGCAGGTTATTCCTGTATCGGCACAAAAGGGACTGGTTGCCAAAGTCACACAGGACGAGCAATTGCTGCAGGCCAGCCGCTTGCCGATGCTGGAACTGGCTCTTGCTGAAGGTGTGATGGGCCAGCGGCAGAAAATCCTGCGCTCGGCTGTGTCCGGCGGTATCGGAGAGCTTCGTCTGGAAGCGGGGCGAGCGCTTCATATTCGTCGCCGTGACCTGGCCGAGCAAATGGACGAGTTGCGCGGTTTGCGCGGCAAAAATGCGTCCGTCATCAAACACATGCGTTTGCGTATTGAGCAGGAGCAGGCCGAGTTCGATACAAGCGGTGCGAAAATCCATGCGGTGCGGTCGGTACACCTCAAGCTGCTGCGCGACGTGTTTAATCTGCTCAGTACACCCACACTGAAAACCGAACTCGCTGAACTGACGCACGCGCTCAAGCAGCCAGGCATCAAGCTGGGAGTCAAAAAAGCCTATGGGCTGACTTTTTCCCGTCTGCGTGAGGGACTGGAAAAATCCCAGGTGATCAGCGGTGAAATACACACCATGCTGATGGCCTCCTTCAAGCAGCTCAATGCCGAGTTCGGGTTTTCTCTGCAGGCACCGAAAGAGCCTGACTTAAAACGTTTTTCCTACGACCTTGACTTGATTGAGCGCAGTCACCTGCAATATCTGGGCATGAGCAATGTCCTTAAATTGTCGCAACCCGATTTTTCCGAGCGGCTGGTACGTGCGCTGTCAACGCGTTTGCGCGTGGTGTTTGAATCGGCACTCGGCGAGGTAGAACTCTGGAACAAGTCCGCCGCATCGCAGCTTGATGCGCAATTGCGCGAACGTCGCCGTAACTTTGGACGCCGCATTGAAGCCATTGAAAGAATCCAGAGCGCGGCTTCGGGGCTGGATGAACGCATCAGCGAGATCAAAGCGCTTGAAACGGCTGTCGATCATCTCGACAGCAAGTTGACGGAGCTGACATCACATCTGGCGAGCACGCCAGTTGAGTTGCAGGCGGAGCAGGATTTTCAGGATACCCAGCAAACCGGCCAAGTTGACGTTCTGAGTGCGACGGCCTGATTTGGAGTCTGACCCCAAAAACCACTTCGCAAAAAGCGTGGTGAGCTGGCAAAAGACCCACGGACGCCAGCACTTGCCGTGGCAAAATACGCGCGACCCCTACCGCGTCTGGCTGTCAGAAATCATGCTCCAGCAGACCCAGGTCACCACAGTACTTGACTACTACGCGCGATTTTTACGGCGCTTCCCTACAGTGCGTAAACTCGCTGCCGCACCGCTTGATGATGTGCTTGGTTTGTGGAGCGGGCTGGGTTACTACAGCCGGGCGCGTAATCTGCATCGCTGCGCGGGGCAGGTCATGGCGCTTCATGCGGGGCAGTTTCCAGCCAGCGCCGCGCAGTTGCAGACTTTGCCCGGCATCGGGCCTTCTACTGCTGCTGCGATTGCTGCGTTTTGTTATGCGGAAAGGGTGGCCATTCTGGACGGAAACGTCAAACGGGTGTTGACACGTGTACTCGCGTTCCCAGGTGACATGGCGAAAGGCCCGCAGGTGCGCGAGCTATGGGACATAGCGACCATCCTGTTGCCAACGCAGGCACTGACCGGGAACATGCCGCGTTACACCCAGGGCTTGATGGATTTGGGCGCCACGCTGTGTACGCTTCGAAAACCGCAATGCAGTGCTTGCCCGGTGCAAAAGATCTGCATGGGCTTTGCATGTGGCGATCCCGAAAAATATCCTGTT
>JBBRQQ010000015.1:0-58391 GCA_038226155.1 Burkholderiales bacterium | reverse complement strand
TGACCCGCGCATCACCGACATTGGCAAGCACGCCTGGCGCACCTTGCAGTTCAAGGCCGACACCGATGTGGCCATGCTGAATGCCCTGATTCATACGGTCATTGAAGAAGGGCTGACCGATCAGGAGTTCATCCGTGATCGTGCCAGCAACTTTGACGCACTACGCGAAAACGTCAAGGCCTACAGCCCCGAGGCGATGGCACCTATCTGCGGTATCCCGGCACCAAGGCTTCGCGAGGTAGCGCGTGAATTTGCCAAAGCCAAAAGCGCGATGATTTTGTGGGGTATGGGCATCAGCCAGCACGTACACGGCACCGACAACGCGCGCTGCCTGATTGCGCTGTGTACCGTGACGGGCCAGATCGGCAAGCCCGGCTCCGGCCTGCACCCGCTGCGCGGCCAGAACAATGTACAGGGCGCCAGCGATGCGGGCTTGATCCCCATGATGTTCCCCAACTACCAGCGCGTGACCGACAAGGCTGCGCATGCGTGGTTTGAAAATTTTTGGGATACCAAACTTGACGATCAACCCGGCTACACCGTGGTTGAAATCATGCACAAGGCGCTTGCGCCTGATAGTGACCCACACAAGATTCGCGGCATGTACGTGCAGGGCGAAAACCCCGCCATGAGCGACCCCGATTTGAACCATGCGCGCCATGCGCTTGCATCACTTGAACATCTGGTGGTGCAGGATATTTTCATGACCGAAACCGCATGGCTTGCCGACGTGGTGTTGCCAGCAACCGCGTGGCCTGAAAAAACCGGCACCGTCAGCAACACCGACCGCATGGTGCAAATGGGCAAGCAGGCCGTCACCCCACCCGGCGAGGCCAAGCCCGATTTGTGGATCATTCAGCAGATTGCCAAACGTGTCGGCCTGGCTTGGGACTACCAGGGCGAGCACGACGGCGTGGCTGCTGTTTATGAAGAAATGCGCCAGGCCATGCATGCGGTCATTTCCGGCATCACCTGGGAACGGCTGGAACGCGAATCCAGTGTCACCTACCCCTGCCTGAGTGCTGAAGACCCCGGTCAGCCCACTGTGTTCATCGATAAATTCGACACTGCTGATGGCCGCGTGCAACTGGTGCCTGCCGACATCATTCCGGCCAATGAGCGGCCTGATGCGGCTTACCCGTTTGTGCTGATTACCGGACGGCAGCTTGAGCACTGGCACACCGGCAGCATGACACGCCGAGCGACCGTGCTGGATGCGATCGAGCCCATGGCTACTGCGTCGATGTGCGGTGCTGACCTGCTGACATTTGGCCTGGCTGCGGGCGATGTGATTACTGTGGAATCACGCCGTGGCAAGGTCGCCATCCATGTGCGTCGCGATGACGGTACGCCGCAAGGTGCGGTGTTTATTCCTTTCGCGTATTACGAGGCAGCCGCGAACTTGATGACCAACGCAGCGCTGGACCCAGTGGGGAAAATCCCAGAGTTCAAGTACTGTGCGGTGGCCATTCGCTGGGGCGGCCAGCCTTCCGCCATAACAGGCTACGGGACGCAGTTGCCCGCTACAGTCTAATGGGGTATTGCTTGAAAGTGCGCCGCGCTTGGAAGGCAGCCGTACACTGCGGGCATGTCTGACTTTTTGATCCAGTCGCCTGAGACTGACAGCACGCTCAGGCGACCCTGTGTGGCCGTTGCGGTGGAGATGCGCAGGCAGCGCATCGACAATCGCTGGCAGCCTTGGCGCTGGTCTTTGGCCGATGTGGTGCCGCATGAAGTCGGCTTTGGCGAGTTGCCCCGGCTGCTGCTCAAAGACGATCAGGAAGAGCGCTGGCTGCACCCTGGCTTTATGGTGGAGCTTTATCTGGGCGATGCCGAAGGTTACTACCTTAATGTGACTACGCCGCAGCCCTGCTTCTGGGTGGTCTGGCGCATGGAAGAAGTGGCCTTGCTCGCGGACGAGCCGGTTGCCGTGCCGCAAACCGTGACCTTGAGCTACCACGATGCCGGACGTTGGCTGGACGCACAGGAAACTGTCGAGCAGGTGCCTGCGCCGCCTGCGGTGGTCGAGTGGGTGCGCGACTTTGTGACGCAGCACCATGTGCTGGAAGCCAAGCGCCGTCAGCGCCCGCAAAGTTTCAAAACCCTGCAAGACCGGTTTGGTAACCCTGCACGCGTGAGCACCGACAAGTCGTTTATAAAAACACCAGAACGCGGAGGAAATGAAGGTGGCTGAGGGCGACAGCGAGCGCAAAGGTTTTCTCGGCCGCTGGGCCAGCCGCAAGAGCGATGCGCTCAAGGGTAAACCGCTGGACGAGCCGGTACAGCTTGCTAACCCGCCTCTTGCGACTCTCTTGCCTGTTACATCAGCTGCACCGGCTGCTGCTACGCCACCGCCCCTGCCTGCTGAGTCTGCGCCGCCTGCGCTGTCACTGGATGATGTCCGGCTGCTGACAAAAGACTCGGACTTCAAACCCTTCATGGCCCAAAGCGTTAGCCCTGAAGTGCGCAATGCGGCCATGAAAAAACTCTTTGCCGACCCGCACTTCAATGTGATGGACGGGCTGGATATTTACATCGACGACTATTCAAAATCCGACCCCATTCCCGAGTCCATGCTCAGGCAGATGACCAGTGCCAAGTTTCTCAAGATCTTTGATGATGAGGACGATGACGAAGAAGGTTCAAAAACTGCTGCAGCATCCGCTCGGGAAAGTGCGAATAACCCCGCAGACCAAACCGTGGCACAGTCCATCGACAATGCCGAAACAGACCGTACGGCTGACCATCAGCTTGATAATTCAATTCAACCCGAGTTAGCGCCCGCTGTGCCTGACCTGGCTGCCAGCCAAAAAGACCATGACCACACTGATTTGCGACTGCAACCAGACCATGCCGCTCCAGCCCCAAAAGCTGGGCGCGGCACTTAATGAAACCCTGAGCCTGCACTCGGCACTTTGCCGACGCGAAGCCGGGGCTTTTCAAAAGGCTATTCAGTCCGGCGACGATGTCGTCGTTGCCTGCACCCAGGAGAAGCGTTTGTTCGCTGAAGTAGGGCAGCAGACCGAACGCGCCACCTCGGTTATCAAGTTCGTCAATATTCGCGAGACCGGCGGCTGGAGCAAGGATGTATCGAGCGCCATGCCCAAGATAGCCGCCTTGCTGGCGGCGGCGCATTTGCCTGATGCGGAGCCGGTTTCAACCGTCACCTACAAAAGCGCAGGCCGCCTGCTGATCGTCGGGGCATTGGATAAGGCAGAACAAATTGCAGCACTGCTTGCCGATACGCTGGACGTGACAATTTTCTCGCAGGGCGTATCAAAGATTGCGGAAGCAGGCTTTCCGGCTCAGGAGCGCAAGTACCCCGTCGTAGGCGGCGACAAGCTGGCTCTCAAAGGCTGGCTGGGCGCTTTTGAAGCGACCTGGCAAAAGAACAATCCGATTGATCTTGACCTGTGTACCCGCTGCAATGCCTGTGTGGCGGTTTGCCCCGAAGGCGCCATTGACCTGAGCTATCAAGTTGACAGCAACAAATGCACATCGCACCGCGACTGCGTTGCCGTTTGCAAAGTGGCTGGTGCGATTGACTTTGGCCGGGAGCCACAAACCCTCACCGAGGCATTTGATCTGGTGCTCGACCTGGGGGTCATGCCCTTGATTACCCTGCACGCACCGCCCCAGGGCTACTTTGCGCTTGATGCTTCGGCCGGTCTTGCATCGCCCGGGCTGCTTGCCACAGTGGTCAAGCTGCGCGATATGGTGGGCGAGTTTGAGAAGCCCAAATTTTTTGCTTACAAGCAAAAAATATGCGCCCACAGCCGCAACGAAACCGTGGGCTGCAGTGCCTGCATTGATGTCTGTTCGGCGGGTGCGGTCAGTAGCGAGAAAAGCCGGCAGCAGATTGTCGTCAACCCCAACCTCTGCGTCGGTTGCGGTGCTTGCACCACGGTGTGCCCGACGGGCGCGCTCACCTATGCCTACCCCCGCGCCAGCGAGCAGGGTGTGCGGCTCAAAACCCTGTTATCGACCTATGCCAAAGCCGGGGGCGCAAACGCCACGCTGCTGCTGCATAGCCAGGTCAAAGGGCAGCAGGCCATCGAGAGCCTGGGCCGCGCCGCGAAGCTGCAAAAAACCATTCAGGGCGTACCTGCCAATGTGATCCCGCTGGCCTTGTGGCACACCGCCAGCGTGGGGCTGGACTTGTGGCTAAGTGCTGTCGCTTTTGGCGCCACCCAGGTGGCCGTGCTGCTGACCGACGAAGAAGCACCCGCCTATGCGCAAGCGCTTGAACAACAAATGACGGTAGCGCAGGCTTTACTGGGTGGTATGGGTTATGCAGGCGTGCATTTTCATTTGCTGGTTGAGTCGTCAGTTGCTGGTTTGGATAAGAGCCTGCAACAACTCGCCGTCGCCCGGCCGACCGTGCCCGCAAGCCCCGCGCGTTTTGCGGTGGCGCAAGAAAAGCGTAGCACGCTGGACATGGCGCTGGATCACTTCATCACACATGCGCCAGCCGCGCTGCCAGAAGCCATTGACTTGCCATCTGCAGGCACTCCATTTGGCAGTCTGGTGGTCAACAAAGACAGCTGCACCCTGTGCCTGAGCTGCGTCAGCGCCTGCCCGGCCAGCGCTTTGCAAGACAACCCGGAACGCCCGCAACTTAAATTCATTGAAAAAAATTGCGTGCAGTGCGGCCTGTGTGCCACTACCTGCCCCGAAAACGCCATCACCCTGCAGCCGCGCCTGCTGCTCACGCCTGAGCGCAAAGAGGCGAGGGTGCTCAATGAAAGCCAGCCTTACCAGTGCATACGCTGCAGCAAGCCTTTCGGCACGCTCAAGGCGATTGAAGTCATGCTTGGCAAACTGGCAGGCCACGCGATGTTTCAGGGTGCTGCGGCAGACCGTCTGAAGATGTGCGGTGACTGCCGGGTGATTGACATCTACTCGGCTGAAAACGAAATCAAGATTACCGACATTCGCTGAATGCAGGGTCAATAAAGCTGAACATGAACGAAGCACAACTCACCACCTCCACCTTGGACGAAGAAACTGCGCGCTCGGAAGTGTATGGGCTGCTGGCCGCGCTTTACTATGCGCCACCATCAACCGAGCTGTATGAAAACCTGCGCGTAGCTGCTACCGAAGCACCTTCGGCAGGAGCCTTATTGGAGAGTTCATGGGCCGGGCTGGTAGCTAGCGCGCGGGAGCTGACACTTGCAGACGTCAAAAGCGAACATGACACACTGTTTGGTGGAGTGGGGCGGCCCGAGGTCTACGTTTTTGGATCTCACTACATGAGCGGCTTTTTGAATGAAAAGCCGCTTGCCGCTCTGCGTACCGACATTGCAGCGCTTGGACTGGCCCGCGATGAGACCATGCCGGAAACCGAAGACCATATCGCCTACCTGTGCGAAGTCATGCGCTACCTGATTGCCGGTGATGATGCGGCCGTAGCCAATCTGACGCGCCAGCGCGAGTTTTTTACGCGCCACCTTCAGCCATGGGTGTCCGCCATGTGCGTCGCCATCGCGCAGCACCCCAAGGCCAGGTTTTATCGATCCGTTGCGGCATTTACCGAAGTGTTTACCAACATCGAATCGCAAGGTTTTGATATGCTGGTGTGACTGGCCAGCCGGCATGGCTCAAAGGTGCCCGGACTTTTTGTCAATTTCAGGCCAAACCAGTAAGTGTGCCTATCGTTTTCCCTAAAGTTGCGACTGGTTCTTGTCCTGTGTCATTGCGGCGTAAGCCACTGTGGCGTAGAGTGATGTTATAAGTATATGTAGGTTAAAAGATCCGTATCAACGCCGTTGATTGACTGGATTATCAGGAGACGAAAATATGCACGACAGTCAAACTAAACCCTCCAGACGGGGATTCTTTTTCGGCGCAGCAGCCACCGGCGCGGTGGCTGCTGTTGTAGTTGCCGTACCTGGAGCGCGCGACTTGATGGCCGCCGTCGAGGCACCAAAGGCAGCCCCTGAAAAGGGCGGGGGCTACAGTCTCTCGGAGCACGTCAAGCGCTATTACAAAACCACCCGTCTTTAATTTCCCCGTCTCACTCTTACGGAGAGCTGCATGTTGCTCACGAAAAAATCATCAGGTATTCATGGCGATCACGCCCATCGCGCAGGTTCTGCACGGTTTGTGCAAAGCCTGTCGCGCGGGTTGTCTACCGCGCTCCCCACCATGGACAGGCGCGCTTTTCTGCGCCGCTCCGGGCTGGGGGTAGGCGCTGGACTGGCTGCAACGCAACTAACGCTGGTCAAAAAAGCCAAGGCGGCTACTCCTGGCGCGGGCGACGGCAGCGGAAAAATCGAAGTCAAGCGTACGGTATGTACCCATTGCTCGGTAGGCTGTGCGGTCGATGCGGTGGTCGAAAACGGTATTTGGGTCAGGCAAGAGCCTGTGTTTGACTCGCCCATCAACCTCGGCGCTCATTGTGCCAAGGGTGCCGCGTTGCGCGAGCACGGTCATGGCGAGTTTCGCCTTCGCTACCCCATGAAGCTGGTCAACGGCAAATACGAGCGTATCAGCTGGGACACGGCCCTCAATGAAATCACGGCGCGTATGCTGCAGCTACGCAAGCAAAGTGGCCCTGATTCAGTCTATGTGGTGGGTTCGTCCAAACACAACAACGAGCAGGCCTACCTGCTGCGCAAATGGGCGAGCTTCTGGGGCAGCAACAACTGCGATCACCAGGCCCGCATCTGCCACTCCACCACGGTCGCTGGCGTTGCCAACACCTGGGGTTATGGCGCCATGACCAATTCGTACAACGACATGCAAAATAGCAAATGCGCGTTGTACATCGGCTCTAACGCTGCCGAGGCGCACCCGGTCAGCCTGCTGCACATGCTGCACGCCAAGGAAACCGGCTGCAAGATGATCGTGGTTGATCCGCGCTTTACCCGCACGGCGGCCAAGGCCGACGAATATATCCGCCTGCGTTCGGGCTCAGACATTCCGTTTTTGTTCGGCATGCTGTATCACATCTTCAAGAACGGCTGGGAAGATACCAAGTACATTAACGACCGGGTCTACGGCATGGACAAGGTCAAGGCCGACATCATGGCCAAGTGGACCCCCGACAAGGTTGAAGAGGCCTGCGGCGTGCCTGAGGCTCGCGTTTACATGGCGGCTGAAATGATGGCCAAAAACCGGCCATCTACCGTCGTCTGGTGCATGGGCCAGACGCAGCACACCACGGGCAACGCGGTGGTGCGTGCATCTTGCATATTGCAGCTCGCGCTGGGCAACGTCGGTGTGTCGGGCGGCGGAACCAATATATTCCGTGGTCACGACAACGTACAGGGCGCAACAGACGTTGGTCCCAATCCTGATTCGCTGCCCGGCTATTACGGTCTTGCAGAGGGTTCATGGAAGCACTTCGCCAAGACCTGGGGTGTTGACTTCGACTGGATCAAGGGCCGTTATGCATCAGCCGCCATGATGGGCAAGCCCGGCATCACCGTCTCACGCTGGATTGACGGCGTGATGGAGAAAAACGAATTCATAGACCAGGACTCCAACGTGCGCGGTGTCTTCTTCTGGGGTCATGCACCCAATTCCCTGACCCGCGGCCTGGAAATGAAACGCGCGATGGACAAGCTCGATTTGCTGGTGGTGATTGACCCCTACCCGTCGGCAACAGCGGGCATGGCAGCCATGCCCGGCAAGGCCGAAGATCTCAACGCGAATCGCGCTGTATATTTGTTGCCAGCGGCGACGCAGTTTGAAACCAGCGGTTCTGTCACGGCATCCAACCGCTCCATCCAGTGGCGCGAAAAAGTCATCGAGCCGCTGTGGGAGAGCCGCAGCGACCACATGATCATGCACCAGTTCGCTGAAAAGCTGGGTTTTGCAAAAGAGCTGTCGAAGAACTTCAAGATGCAAAAGGTCAAGGGCATGGACGAGCCCGTGCCCGAGGACATCCTGCGCGAGATCAACAAGACCTGCTGGAGCATCGGCTACACCGGTCAGAGCCCTGAGCGCCTGAAAGCGCACATGCGTAACATGCACCTGTTTGACGTAAGAACGCTCAAGTCAAAAGGTGGCAAAGACAAGGAAACCGGCTACGACACCACCGGTGATTATTTTGGGTTGCCATGGCCCTGCTACGGCACGCCAGAGATGAAGCACCCTGGCTCGCCCAACCTGTATGACACCTCCAAACACGTCATGGACGGCGGCGGTAATTTCCGCGCCAACTTTGGTGTTGAAAAAGATGGCGTTAATTTGCTCGCTGAAGATGGCTCCTACTCAAAAGACGCGGACATCACAACCGGGTACCCCGAGTTTGACCACACTCTGGTTAAAAAGCTGGGCTGGTGGGATGAGTTGACGGATGCCGAAAAAACGGCAGCCGACGGCAAAAACTGGAAGACTGATTCTTCTGGCGGCATCATCAGAGTAGTCATGAAAAACCACGGCTGCCATCCGTTCGGTAATGCCAAGGCGCGCGCCGTAGTGTGGAACTTTCCCGATGCTATTCCGCAGCACCGCGAGCCGCTTTACGGTACGCGCGCAGACCTACAGGTCAAGTACCCTACACACGACGACAAGAAAGCTTTCTGGCGTTTGCCCACGCTGTACAAGACCATCCAGCAGAAAAACATCGCTGACAAGGTGCATGAAAAATTCCCGTTGATCATGACTTCCGGACGGCTGGTCGAGTACGAAGGTGGTGGCGAAGAAACCCGTTCCAACCCATGGCTGGCAGAGCTGCAGCAGGAAATGTTCATCGAGATCAACCCCAAGGTGGCATCGGAAAAAGGCATTCGCAACGGTGAGCGCGCCTGGGTCAGTACACCAACCGGCGCACGCCTTAACGTGCAGGCCATGGTGACCGAGCGCGTCGGGCCTGATACGGTTTTCATGCCCTTCCATTTTTCGGGGCGTTGGCAGGGTGCCGACATGCTTGCTTACTACCCGAATGGTGCAGCACCCATCGTGCGAGGCGAGGCCATCAATACCGGCACGACTTATGGTTATGACAGCGTGACGATGATGCAAGAGACCAAGACGACGGTATGTAACGTCGAAAGAGCATAAGGAAAAAATATGGCACGCATGAAATTTGTCTGTGACGCAGAACGCTGCATCGAATGCAACGGCTGCGTCACCGCCTGTAAAAACGAGAACGAAGTGCCTTGGGGCGTGAACCGCCGCAGGGTGGTTACGCTCAATGACGGTGTTCCGGGCGAAAAATCCATCTCGGTGGCCTGTATGCATTGCAGCGATGCACCGTGCATGGCCGTATGCCCCGTCAACTGCTTTTACCGCACCGACGAGGGAGTGGTATTGCACGACAAGGACGTGTGCATTGGCTGCGGTTACTGCTCTTACGCCTGCCCGTTTGGTGCGCCGCAGTTTCCCTCAAGCGGCACATTTGGTGTGCGCGGCAAGATGGACAAATGCACATTTTGCGCTGGTGGCCCCGAAGCCAACGGTTCACAGGCCGAGTTTGAGAAGTACGGTCGCAACCGCCTGGCCGAGGGCAAGCTACCTGCCTGCGCCGAGATGTGTTCGACCAAGGCGCTTCTGGCCGGTGACGGCGATGTGGTGGCGGACATCTTCCGCAACCGCGTTGTGCAACGCGGCAAGGGCGCAGAGGTCTGGGGCTGGGGTACGGCATATGGCTCGAAACAGGCGGGTCAGCCGCCGCAGGGAGCGAAATCATGATGCGCACAAGCTTGGTAGTTCTGAGCATAACGGCGGCTATGTCGGTGCTGTCCGCGTGTGGCGACAAGCCCCAATCGGCTGGCGGCGTTAAGAGTGACGTAGCTGCCTACCAAGGCGTTGAAAATAAATTTGCTGCGCCGGGCTGGAAAGCAGGCGACAAGACGAGTTGGGAGCAGGGCTTGAAAGCGCGTATGCAAAATACCCAAAACGAATATAGTAAAACTGGTGCACCCGTGGCTGCGTCGGTAGCCGTTGTGCCGAGCAAGTAACCGCGCTGAGGTCTTATGAAAATTACCTTACCGTTCGAGCTTGGAAACAAGCTTTGCGTGTTTTCGTTGGCGGCGCTTATTGCTGGCCTGGCAGCGGCGCAACCGGCTGCACCCGCAACCAATGCGCCTGCGCCGGTCGTGACCGCAGCCCCTTCAAGCGGCGGTATTCAGAGCCAGAATATCTTTGAAGTCAAGCCGGATGCCAGCGCCGACCCAAAGTACGCCAGTCAGACCAATGGCGAGCGGGCCAAAGTCCAGCCAGGCAATAACGCACCCATGTGGCGACAGGTCGGTGCAGGCGTAACCGGTCTCAGCAGCCTGCCCAGGTCAGAGGCGCCCGAGGCTGGCAATTTGATTCAGCCCTTCGTGCAATACCCCGGCTCCAATCTGACCAACGCGGGTGAAGCCTGGCGGCAGGTGCGCAACAATTGGCTGATTCCCTATGGCGGCTCATTGCTGCTGATTGTGGTGCTGGCTATTGGCATTTATTACGGCACCAAAGGCATGATTAAAAACCACGAACCTGATACGGGTCGCAAAATTGAACGCTTCACGCCGTTTGAACGGGCTGCACACTGGTCGAACGCGATTGCGTTTGTTTGCCTGGGTGTTTCAGGGGTGGTGATGGCGTTTGGTAAATTCTTTTTGTTACCGATTATTGGCGGAAGCCTTTTCGGTTGGCTGACCTACGCGTTCAAAAATCTGCATAACTTTGCCGGCCCGCTGTTTGCGGTGTCACTGGTGATTGTGTTTGCCACCTTCTTGCGCGACAACTGGCCGCAAAAAGGCGATTTGAACTGGCTGCTCAAAGGTGGCGGTTTGTTTGGCTCTGCCGAGCCGCCTTCAAACCGTTTTAATATGGGTGAAAAAATCGTCTTCTGGGGTGGTGTGTTTTTCCTCGGGCTGGTGGTGGTGTCGTCAGGCTTCGTGCTCGACAAGCTGTTGCCAGGCCTTATTTACGAACGTTCAACCATGCAGATTGCGCACATGGTCCACGCCGTGGCGACGGTGCTGATGATCGCCATGTTTATCGGCCACATCTACCTGGGCACCATCGGTATGCAGGGTGCCTATCAGGGCATGAAGACCGGCTATGTCGATGAGACCTGGGCCAAAGAGCACCACGGTTACTGGTATGACGATGTAAAGGCCGGGAAGATACCTGCCCAGCGCAGCGAACTGGTTGCACCACCAGACCAACGTGCGCCCGGCCACACGGTACAGATTTAAGCAGCGAGGACTCCATGAAAAAACTTTTTATCCACGGTGCGTTGGCCGGTCTTGTTTTGGCCGCTGCTTCGTTGGCTCTAGCCAAACTCCCGGCATTGAGCGACGAAGCCAAGGCCAAGGCCGCCGAGGCCGCTGCCAAAACCGCATGGGCAGGCAAGGTTGATACGTATCTGTTGTGCAAGTCGCAGGACAAGGTGGCTGCGAGCTATTACAAGTCTGCCAAGACCGCAGGCAAGGAAACCAAAGCGCCAGCCGCGCTGCCTGCCTGCGCTGACCCCGGTGCTTTTGTTTACACCGTTGCTTCCCCGGCAGCGGCAGCTTCTGCGCAAGCCAGGCCGATTGAGGCTGCAGGTGCGCCTTCGCCAACTGCTACGGCGGCCAGCCCGCCCAGCACGACCAAGCCTGATGCAATGGTGAATCCGGCGAGGTAGCCCTGATAGAACAGCTAGGCACCTGGCTGCAAAGTAAATACCCACAAAGGCTGACCCGCAAGGTGTCGGCCTTTTTTGTTGTAGTCTCCCAGCATGTCTCCTTCGTCTTCTTCGTCTTCTGTGCCATACCCTTTGCCGCGCCTGACGCAGGCCAAAGCGCCCTTGACCTGCGAGATAGATGCCGTCAATGAATACGGTGAACATCACGCTGTTTCAATCCCCGCCGAACGCTCGCTCACCGTTTATGTTGATAAGCGCGAACTGGTCACGCTGATGACGCTGGGCGCGCACCCAGAGCTGCTGGTGCTGGGCTATCTGCGTAACCAGCGGCTGGTCAAGGATGTGCATGACATTGAGTCCATCACCGTCGATTGGGAGGTAGGTGCGGCAGCCGTCAAGACCCGCAACGGGATTGAGAACATCGAAGAAAAAACCGCACGGCGCGTGGTTACTACAGGGTGTGGTCAAGGCAGTGTTTTTGGCGGACTGATGGACGATGTCGAGCAGATCAAATTGCCTGAAAACGCCAGCATTTCACAGGGCCAGCTGTATTCACTGGTCAACACCATACGGCTGAAAGAAACGACCTATAAATCTTCTGGTTCAGTCCACGCCTGCGCCCTGTTTGCCCTTGCTGGTGGCGAGCCGGAAATGCTGTTGTTTGTAGAAGATGTGGGCCGCCATAACGCCATAGACACAATAGCAGGCTGGATGTCTATGCAGGTAGATACGGCATTGTTACAGGCTACCAAGGTCTTCTACACCACAGGCCGCCTGACCAGCGAAATGGTCATCAAGTCCGCGCAAATGGGCGTGCCCATCGTCATCTCGCGCAGCGGCATTACGCAAATGGGTCATCAGGTTGCGCAAATGGTGGGTCTGTGTGCCATTGGCCGCGCGACCAATAAACGCTTTGTCTGCTACACCCATATTGAACGGCTCAAGCTGCAGCCTGGCCTTGCTGTGCGGCCCGAAGCCCCGGAGCGGCCTTAAAACAGCCACATAAAGGGGCTGGTTAAGCTTTCTGCACCAATCTAGGCTAAGGTAAGACCATGACTCCTCTATTCCTGAAACTCGGCTGGCGCACCCTGCTGCGCGATCTGCGCGCTGGCGAATTACGTTTGCTGATCGTTGCCGTCACGCTGGCTGTGGCGGCGCTCACCGCCGTTGGCTTTTTTGCTGATCGGCTCAAAGGCGGCTTGCAGCGTGATGCGCGGCAACTGCTAGGTGGCGACGCCGTCATACGCAGCGATGGCATCACGCCTGCTGCGTTTATAGCCAAGGCACAGGCGCTGGGGCTTGCCGCGATTTCAACCGTGAGCTTCCCGACCATGGGCCGCGCACTTGATGCCGACGGCGGTGCCAGCAAGCTGGTCGCCTTCAAGGCTGTGCCTGCTGGATACCCCTTGCGCGGCACGATGAAGGTTGCAACAGGCATGGAAGGTATTGAAAGCGTTGGCCAAAACACGCGTGATATCCCGGCACCCGGCACCGCGTGGGCGGATGCTTCGCTGCTTGACTCACTCGGCCTCAAGCTCGGTCAAACGCTGCTGCTGGGGGACGCCAGCTTCAAACTGACCCGCGTTATCGTGCAGGAGCCAGACCGCGGTGCGGGCTTTATCAGCTTTTCGCCGCGCGCCATGATTAACGATGCAGACGTTAAAGCCACCGGCCTGATACAGCCCGCCAGCCGCACCAGTTACCGCTTTGCAGTTGCGGGTGAGGCAAAGGCGGTGAGCGACTACGTCAAGTGGGCCGAGCTTGAAATCAAAAAACCGTTCGAGCAATCTGGCATTCGCGGTGTGCGGCTCGAATCGCTTGAATCGGGCAGCCCCGAAATGAAACAGACGCTGGACAGAGCCGAGAAGTTTTTAAACCTTGTCGCCTTGCTGGCCGCCTTGCTCAGTGCCGTTGCCGTCGCGATTGTGGCGCGTGGCTTTGCCGCCAGGCACCTGGACGACTGCGCCATGCTGCGCGTGCTGGGCCAGCCGCAGCGCACCATCGCGCTGGCCTACACTTTCGAATTTGTACTGGCCGGGCTGGCTGCCAGCGCAATCGGTGTGGCGCTGGGTTTTGGCGTGCATTACGGCTTTGTACTGCTGCTGGCCGGGCTGGTTGAAACGGCCTTGCCTGCAGCCACGATCTGGCCTGTGGTGTTTGGCATGGGCATGGGTTTGACGCTGTTGCTGGCCTTTGGCCTGCCACCAGTTTTACAACTGGCGTCGGTGCCACCGTTACGGGTGATTCGCCGTGATGTGGGTAACCTGAAACCGACGTCGATCGCCGTGCTGGGTGTCGGCGTGCTCGGGTTTGCAGCGTTGCTGGTAGCTGCCAGCAGCGACCTCAAACTCGGCCTGATTGCAGTCGGCGGATTTGCCGCTGCCGTACTGGTGTTTGCTGCCAGCAGCTATGCCGCCGTCAAGCTGCTGCGCGCCAGCGTCAATGAAGCCACTGCGCCGCGCTGGCTAGTACTGGCCACGCGGCAGTTGTCGGCCCGCCCGGTGTATGCCGTGGTGCAAACCAGCGCACTGGCCGTTGGGCTGCTGGCGCTGATGCTGCTGGTGCTGCTGCGCACTGACCTGATCAGCAGCTGGCGCAAAGCTACGCCGCCTGATGCGCCGAATCGTTTTGTCATAAACGTGCAGCCCGAGCAGGGCGAGGCTTTTCAAAAAGCACTGCGTGATGGGGGCGTGAAAAAGTTCGACTGGTACCCGATGATTCGTGGTCGGCTGATTGCCGTTAATGGCAAACCTGTAACGCCCGACAGCTACGAAGACGACCGCGCCAAACGGCTGGTAGACCGCGAGTTCAATTTATCAAACAACGTCGATATGCCCAGCCACAACCAGGTCGTCGCGGGGCGCTGGACACACGGTGAAAAAGATGCGGTCAGTGTGGAAGAGGGACTGGCCAAAACGCTCGGCCTCAAACTCGGCGACAGCGTACGCTTTGACATGGGCGGACAGACCAATGAAGCCAAAATCACCAGCCTGCGCAAGGTCGATTGGGGTTCGATGCGCGTCAACTTTTTTGTCATGTACCCAGTGGCGCAACTGCAGGACGTGCCCGTGTCATACATCAGCGCCTTCAAGGCACCTGAGCTGCCCGCATCCGTTGCAGGGCAACCCAGGCCGCAAAGCTTTGACAACACACTGGTGCGCGCTTTTCCCAACATCACCAACGTAGACATGAGCAGCACACTTGCGCAGGTGCAGCGCGTGCTCGACCAGGTCATACGCGCGGTGGAGTTTTTATTCGGCTTCACACTAGCCGCCGGGCTGGTGGTGCTGTTTGCGGCCATCACCGCCACGCGTGAAGAGCGCGCGCGCGAGTTCGCCATCATGCGTGCGGTGGGGGCCAGGGCCTCACTGCTGCGCCAGGTGCAACGTGCCGAGCTGGCCGGCGTGGGCTTGCTGGCGGGCTTTCTGGCATCACTCGTTGCGCTGGCGGTTGGCTGGGCACTGGCCCGCTATGTGTTTGATTTCAACTGGACGGGCTCATGGACAGTGCCACTGTTTGGCAGCCTTGCCGGGGCATTGCTGGCCCTTGCAGCGGGCTGGTGGGGCTTGCGGTCAGTGCTCAATACGCCCGTGGTTGAAACCTTGCGTAAATCTCAATAAGAATTGTGATGATGCAGATCGAAGAAAAACCTCCGGGCAGCCCACCCTTTGAAAATCCTTATGAATGGATAGGCGGCGAAGAGCGCGTCAAAGCGCTTGTCGAACGCTTTTACGATTTGATGGATCTGGAGCCCGCCTACACCGCTCTGCGCGCCGCCCATGCAGGTGCGCTAAACAACGCCCGGCAAAGGCTGTTTTGGTTTTTATGCGGCTGGATGGGCGGGCCGCAGCATTACACCGAGCGCTTCGGCCACCCCAAGCTGCGAATGCGTCACATGCCGAAGCAAACGGGTGGCTCCTCGATCGGCATCAAAGAGCGCGACCAGTGGCTGGCCTGCATGAATCAGGCGATGGTCGAAACGGGCGTTGATGATGGTTTGCGCGAGCGGCTGAACACTTCGTTTTTCCAGACGGCCGACTGGATGCGGAATCGGGGTGAGTGAATATTTGATACTGAATAAGTAGCTGCCCACGCCCGTGTTCATTGGGCTTCAGCCATTTTAAGGCCCCAAAAAAAGCCAAAAATCATCGACATTGAACATAATTCGCCAAAACACGGGCAAACAAGACCTGGTGGAGTGCAGGTTAGCTCTGCGCCAGCAGCACCACCAGCGCCCCAGCGCCGCCTTGCGCGGGTCGGGCCTGCACAAACGCCAGCACTTCATTTTTCTGGATCAGCCAGCTTTGTACCTTGCCCTTGAGCACCGGCGTTTTGCCGGGTGAACCCAAGCCCTTGCCATGCACCACGCGCACGCAGCGCCAGCCGGTTTTGTGCGCGTCCTTGATGAACTGTGAGAGTGACTCGCGTGCGTCGTCGCGGCGCAGGCCGTGCAGGTCGAGCTGGCCCTGAATACTCCAGCCGCCACGACGCAGCTTGCGCGTGACATCTGGCCCCATTCCAGGCCTTCTGTAGCTCAAGGCATCGTCGGTATCCAGGAGTGTCTCGACATCAAACTCGTCAGATATCGCCTCGCGCATCACAGCCAGCTCGTCCAGCTGGTGCTGTACCGCAATCGGCGCGGCTGGCGCAGTGGGCAAGTGCAGCCGGTGGGCCCTGTGGCCGGGCAGGTGCTTGGCGGGTAGCGGCTTGATGGGGCCGACAGCCAGCACGAAAAAATCTTTTTCAGCCTTGGCTTTTGCCACTGCCGCTTTGCGCGTAGCCTCTTGTTCTACGGCAAGCCTTGCCCGCGCTTCGAGTTGCTGCTTGACAGCCTTGAGGCCTCTTAAATCCTTGATGGGAGTTGCTTTCATGGTGGATGAGGGGCCTATAGCAAACCCATCTCGGCCATTGACGTGGCCTGGGAAGTGGTCACCACAAAGTGGTCCAGCACCTGCACGTCAATCAGACCCAGCGCGGCCTGGAGTGTTTTGGTGATGGCTTCGTCAGCGCGTGAGGGCTGGGCTGAGCCACTTGGGTGGTTGTGGGCCAGCACTACGCTGGCGGCGTTGAGCGCCAGAGCCCGCACCACCACTTCCCTCGGGTAAACCGAGGTTTGTGCAAGCGTACCCCTGAACAGTTCTTCAAGCGCAATCAGCCGGTGCTGGGCATCGAGAAACAGCACCGCAAACACTTCATATGGACGGCTGCCCAGCTGCAACTGCAGATAGTCGCGTATCGCCTGCGGGGTGGAAAAAACGGTTTTTTCCTTCAGCTCTTCAGCCAGTGCGCGGCGTGCCAGTTCCAGCACTGCCACAATCTCGGCGCGTTTGGCGGGGCCAAGCCCCTTGATGCTTTTGAGTGCTTCCGGCCCTGTGTGCAGCAGCCCGGCCACGCCGCCAAAAGTATTCAACAACTCCTGGCCCATTTGCAGCGCGTTTTTGCCTGGCAGACCGGTGCGCAGCAGCAGCGCCAGCAGTTCTGCGTCACTCAACGCAGCGGGCCCACGGGCCAAAAGCTTTTCGCGCGGTCGGGCATCCAGGGGGATATCTTTAAGGAGCATGAACTAACTTTCTACAATAGGGCAGTTTAGGGCGCTTCACAAACACTGGGCGCTGGTCCGCTTAATCGAGAGTTTTATGTCCGCAGTGCAATCATCCCCGCAAACCGATACGCCCCCCCTCGTGGAGGTGGGCTCTTTTTTGACCCTGCACTACCGCATGGCGGGTGCTGATGGGATGGACATCATCAATACCTTTGATGGCAAACCAGCCACGCTTAGTTTGGGCGGCGGACAGTTGTCACCAGCGATTGAGAAGCGCCTGATCGGTCTACCCGAAGGCACACGAGCCACATTCGAGCTGCCCGCTGGCGAAGCCTTTGGCGAGCGTAACCCCGATCTGCTGCAGTGGGTGGCGCGCAAGCTGCTCAATGAGCTCGGCGACCCTGATGAGCAGTACAAGGTCGGTGATGTGGTGCAGTTCCCCACGCCCGACGGCGCGGGCCAGTACGCTGGTGCGGTGCAGCGGGTGGGCGATGCAGCAGGTGCTGTGCAGTTTGACTTTAATCACCCCTTGGCTGGTCAGCCGGTTGTGTTTGAAGTGCAACTCATCGGAGTACTCTGATATGACCACAAAACCACAAGAGATCTTGTTGGCCGAGCCACGCGGCTTTTGCGCTGGCGTTGACCGCGCGATTGAAATCGTAGAGCGTGCGCTGACCAAATTTGGCGCACCGATTTACGTGCGCCACGAGATCGTTCACAACACCTATGTCGTGAACGACCTCAAGCAAAAAGGTGCCATCTTTATTGAAGAGCTGGCCGACGTACCGCCGGGCGCAACGCTGGTATTCAGCGCACATGGGGTGAGCAAGGCGATTCAGCAGGAGGCCGAGCGCCGTGGCTTTCAGATTTTTGATGCCACCTGCCCGCTTGTGACCAAGGTGCATGTGGAGGTTGCCAAGCTGAGCAAGGAAGGCTTTGAGTTCATCATGATCGGCCACAAGGGCCACCCCGAGGTTGAAGGCACGATGGGCCAGTTAGACAGCGGCATTCACCTGGTTGAAGACGTGGCTGATGTAGCGCGCATTTCGCCGCTGCAAACTGAAAAACTGGCCGTGGTCACGCAAACCACCCTGAGCGTTGACGATGCGGCTGAAATTACCGCAGCAGTCAAGGCGCGTTTCCCGAAGGTGCGCAGCCCCAAAATGCAGGACATTTGCTACGCCACACAAAACCGGCAGGATGCCGTCAAGGTGCTCAGTAGCCAGGTTGATATTTTGATTGTGGTCGGCAGCCCGACCAGTTCCAACAGCAACCGCCTGCGCGAGCTGGCCGCCAAGCTGGGCACTGCGGCCTACATGGTTGACGATGCCAGCGAGCTACAGGAAAGCTGGTTTGACGGCATGGCCACTGTCGGCCTGACCGCCGGCGCATCAGCCCCCGAGATACTGGTCAAGCAGGTGATTGACCGCATCAAGGCTTTGGGTGCGGTGTCGATCCGCAAAATGGACGGCATTGAAGAGACCATCAAGTTCCCGCTGCCCAAAGGCCTCAAGCTCGATGCGCACGGCCATGAGATGGATGTGGCTGACAGCCACTTGCATCAACTTGGCTGATGCCCCATTCATCGAAAAATAGAATCACTTCATGTTAGACATCAACCTGCTCCGCAAAGACCTGCCCTCGGCCATCGCACGCCTGGAGACGCGCAAAAATCCACAAGCTTTTTTGAACGTCGAGGCATTCACGGCGCTGGAAGCCGAGCGCAAAGCCCTGCAGTCCCGCACTGAAGAGTTGCAGAATCAGCGCAACACCCTGTCCAAACAAATCGGTCAACTCAAAAGCAAAGGTGAAGATGCGACCGCGGTGATGACGCAGGTGAGTAGCTCAAAAGCCGAGCTTGAAGCATCCGCCGCGCGGCTTGACGCGCTGCAAACCGAGCTGCAAAGCTTGCTGCTGGCCGTGCCTAATTTGCCGCATGAATCTGTGCCTCTGGGTGCAGGCGAGGCGGGCAATGTAGAAGTGCGTAAATGGAGCCCATCAGAAGGTGCAGGCGGTATGCCAACCGCCATGCCCTTCGACGTAAAAGACCACGTTGATGTTGGCGCGCCGCTGGGGCTGGACTTTGAAATGGGCACCAAGCTCACTGGCTCGCGCTTCACTGTCATGCAAGGCCCGCTGGCACGAATGCACCGGGCGCTGTCGCAGTTCATGCTCGACGTGCAAACCACAGAACACGGCTATACCGAGTGCTATGTGCCCTACATCGTCAACGCCGATTCGCTGCGCGGTACCGGGCAGTTGCCCAAGTTTGAAGAAGACTTGTTCAAAGTTCCGCGCAGTTTCAAGCGGGGAAGCTTGGAAGCGCAATCAGCGCTTCAAGATGGCAGCGTGAACCAAGCCATGTTCGGCATTGAGGCGGAGGGAGAGGCTGCTGTTAACTTTTACCTGATTCCCACCTCCGAAGTGCCGCTGACCAACTTTGTGCGCGACGAAATCCTGCCAGAAGCGCAATTGCCGCTCAAGTTCACCGCCCATACGCCGTGCTTCAGGTCCGAAGCCGGCAGCTATGGCCGCGATACGCGAGGCATGATTCGCCAGCATCAGTTTGACAAAGTCGAGATGGTGCAAATCGTTCATCCAGACAAAAGCTACGAAGCGCTGGAAGCCATGACGGGCCACGCTGAAGTGATTTTGCAAAAGCTGGGCTTGCCGTATCGCGTCATGTTGCTGTGTACCGGCGACATGGGCTTTGGCGCAACCAAAACCTACGACCTCGAAGTCTGGCTGCCAGCACAAAAAACCTATCGCGAGATCAGCTCGGTATCCAACTGCGAAGCCTTCCAGGCCAGACGTCTGCAAGCCCGCTTTAAAAACGCTCAAGGCAAAAACGAGTTTGTACACACGCTTAATGGCTCTGGGCTGGCAGTTGGCCGTGCCTTGGTCGCAGTACTTGAGAACTACCAGCAAGCCGACGGCAGTGTGGTCGTACCCGAGGTGCTTCAGCCCTATATGGGCGGCCTGAAGGTGCTGACTGCCTGATAGAATTGTGGGCTTAGAGTGTTTCTAGAAATTCAGATTTTCGGGATGAAGTGCAAGGCGCACGGAGCGCAGCAACCGGAACGTGCTTGTGTACGTGAGGATTGCGAGCACCGCGCAACGCCGCAATTCGCACGAAAAATGAATTTATAGAAATGCTCGAAGGAGAGGTGGCAGAGTGGCCGAATGTACCTGATTCGAAATCAGGCGTACCGCAAGGTACCGTGGGTTCGAATCCCACCCTCTCCGCAAAATGTTAAAATGCCGAAGTTACGTCAATAACTTCGGCTTTTTTGTTTTTAATTATCTGGTTTTAAAGCAGCCCGTGCGTGCGCGCCAGATGCGTGGCCTGTGACCTGCTTTTCACATTGATGCGCCTGAACAGGCGCCACAGATGCACCTTGACGGTGTGCTCGCTTATTTCCAGGGTTTCGGCAATGTCGCGATTGCTCATGCCTTTGTCGAGGAGTTTTAACAACTGCTTTTGCCGCTTTGACAATTTCTCTGGCGGGGCGGTACCTTCGCCTTCTCCATTTGTTTTCAAAAACACGCGCAATACATTGCTGATTTCTGATGCGCTGGCCGACTTGTTGACAAATGCCGCAGCACCGACCTGCAATGCCAGGTCTTTGAACGTTTTCTCAGGTGCTGCCGTCAGCACGATCAGTGGAACATCCGGAAAACTGCGTTTGAATGCCCCGACAGCCGCTACACCGCTATAGCCCTGCAGCAGCAGATCAAGGCAAATTATCTCGGGGGTGCCATGTGTTTGCGCAGCGCTGAGGGCTGCTTCCAGAGAGTCGAATTCGAGCACGGTGGCGGTGTGGTCCAGCCGACGCAGCAGAGCCGCTACGGATTCCCGCATCAAGGGGTGTTCATCAATGACAAAAATGCTCATGAACTCTGACTAATGGTTGGCTACAACAGCAAAAGTCAAGCATAACCGTTCAGGGTCAAGTACGAAGAAGAAAAAAGTTTTTAAACCCGGTATTTTTTGGCATTTGATGGGTAGCGTTACAACTATCTGTGGGAGTTTTTCAACCGGACGCATCCATCAACTGCTGCAGCGCTGCGGCAATGGCATCGGAATGCGGGTCTTCAATCGGCAGCAGCTTCCCGCTCATTTCTTTCAATGCCTGTGGCCCACGCCGTTGCAACCCGGCAATCGCCAGTGCCGCATCTTTTGGCGCAGAAAAACCGTGGCTTTGCAGCAGCAACTTACCGGTGGCGTTCAACAGTTTGAAATAAAACAGGCCATCGGCTTCGCGGTATTGCTTGAAGCTGGGCAGGCCTGTTTTATCAGCCTTCTGTTTTTTGGCAACTGGTGCCTGTGCTGGCGCTCCCAGCTTGCGCAAGCCGACGGCATGCCTTAGCTCGAGCATCAGCGGCGTAGCTTTGGCCCGGGCCTTTTCAGCACCGGCCTGCAAGATAGCTTCGATTTTTTCGGGTGTATTTATCAAAGCCAGGTATTTGTCACGCATGGGCGCGATGTCCTGGTCTATGCGCTCAAACAATTTTGTTTTTGCGTCGCCCCAGGTGATGCCTTCTGCATAGGCCTTGCGCATTGCTGCGGTCTCATCAGCAGTTGCAAAGGCCTGATAAATCTGGAACAGCGCAGAGCCTTCGGTGTCTTTGGCTTCGCCCGGTGCGCGTGAGTCGGTGACGATGCCTGAGATCAGTTTTTTAAGCTGCTCGCGCGGCGCAAAAAGCGGGATGGTGTTGTCATAGCTCTTGCTCATCTTGCGGCCATCGAGGCCGGGTAAGGTGGCGACCGATTCTTCAATCAGGGCTTCGGGCAGCACCAGATGCTCGCCATATAAATGGTTAAAGCGCTGCGCCATGTCGCGCGCCATTTCAATGTGCTGGATCTGGTCGCGCCCGACGGGTACTTTGTGCGCCTTGAACATCAAAATGTCTGCGCCCATCAGCACCGGGTACATGAAAAGCCCGGCGGTAATGTCGGCATCCAGGTCGTTGCCTGCGGCTTCATTTTTATCAACCGATGCCTTGTAGGCGTGGGCGCGATTGAGCACGCCCTTGGCCGTGACGCAGGTCAGCAGCCAGGTCAGTTCGGTGATTTCAGGAATATCTGACTGGCGGTAAAACGTCACGCGCTGCGGGTCCAGGCCCGCAGCCAGCCAGCTGGCGGCAATCTCCAGTGTCGAGCGCTGTATGCGTTCGGGCTCGCCGGTTTTGATCAGCGCGTGGTAGTCGGCCAGAAAGTAAAAACTCTCGGCGTTGTGGCCCAAGCTCGCGGCGACCGAGGGCCGGATAGAGCCGACGTAATTGCCCAGGTGCGGGGTGCCGGAGGTGGTGATGCCAGTCAGGAATCGTTCGGAGCGTTCGGATTTCATGGATATTTAGCGAAACAGGGAAATAAGGGGCGCTGTCAGGCCGTTCAAAACCAGATAGCCAAACGACATCAACGGGCGCAGCCAGTAAGTACCGACAACACCGGCGATCACCAATGCCATCACCACAAAAAACCCCCAGGGCTCAATACGCGCCACCATTTGAGCCTGCTTGTGCGGCAGCAGCCCGACCAGAATCCGGCCGCCATCCAGTGGTGGCAGCGGGAATAAATTAAACGCCCACATCACCAGATTGACCACTACCCCAGCCTGCGCCATTTTGATGAAAAAAACTTCCTCAGTGCCCATGGCCGCCATCGCCACCAGGCCCAGCGCCCAGATGATGGCTTGCAGAAAGTTGGATGCAGGCCCGGCCAGTGCCACCCAGATCATGTCGCGCTTGGGGTTGCGCAGTTGGCCAAAGTTAACCGGTACCGGCTTGGCATAGCCGAACAAAAATGCACCTGAGGTCGCAAAGTAAAGCATCAGCGGCATCACGATGGTGCCCACAGGGTCAATGTGCTTGATCGGATTCAGCGTGACGCGGCCCAGCGCCCAGGCGGTGTTGTCACCGAAGTAGCGCGCCACATAGCCGTGTGCGGCCTCGTGGATGGTGATGGCGAACAGCACGGGCAGTGCGTAGATGGCGACGGTCTGAATCAGATTTGCAATGTCCATCCCGTCATTGTCTCAGACGTGGTTAGAGTCCCAGAACAGCCACGTCGCCGCGTCCCTGCCGTGTGACGACCGCCTCGCCGCCGTTGCCCATCTCCGTCAGGTCAATCACCGTTGTCGGCTGCTGATAACAGGCACCTGCGTCAATCACGGCGGCCAGCTCGTGCTCCAGCAAATCACGAATCTCGTGCGCATCATTGAGTGGCTCGGTGGCGCCGCGCGGGATCAGGGTGGTGGCGAGTAATGGTGCGCCGTGGAGCTCTAACAGACACTGCAACGTTTTGTGCTCGGGCACGCGAAGGCCAATCGTTTTGCGCTGCGGGTGGCTCAGGCGCCGTGGCACTTCCTTGCTGGCCTCCAGGATGAAGGTGTAAGGGCCGGGGGTAGCCGCTTTTAACAGGCGAAACTGCTTGTTGTCTACCCGTGCGTAGTTGGCCAGCTCGCTCAGGTCACGGCACAGCAGCGTCAGGTGGTGTTTGTCGTCCACACCGCGAATGCGGCGCAGGCTGTCGGCTGCGGCCTTGTCGTCGAGGTGGCAGACCAGCGCGTAGCTGGAGTCGGTCGGAACCGCTGCAATTCCGCCTTTCTCAAGCAGCGCCACTGCCTGCCTGAGCAGCCGGGTGTGTGGGTTGTCGGGGTGGACTTCAAAATATTGGGCCATCGGAGCAGCGCTTTACTAATTTTCAACAGGCTGCACACTCACCTGCGCCGCCGCACGGCTTTCCCGCACGGCGAGGTATGCACCTGCTGCGCCGCAAACGGCAATCAGGCCAATGCCCAGCATGGCCAGTTGGTCAGGCACATGCGAAAACGCAATCCACCCACCCAGCATGGCAAAACCGATTTGCGCATACAGGTATGGGGTGAGCGTTGCGGCAGGTGACCGCTGGTAGGCCAATATCAGCATGAAGTGCCCAATCGTCGCCATGAGCCCCATCAGTAGCAGCCAGCCCCACAGCGACCATGATGCAAGCGATGTCCACACAAACGGTAGCGCCAGCGTTGCCAGCAGCGCGCCTACCCAGCCGCTGTACAGCTGCATGGTCACGGGGTCTTCAATTTTGGCGAGCTTGCTGGTCAGCACCTGGTACCAGGAATTGCAAACGACCAATGCCAACGGCAGCAGTGCCGCCCAGTTAAACGCATCGTGCCCCGGCCTGACAATGATGAGTGCGCCGACAAACCCGCCGCTGACCAGCACCCAGCGCAGCGGCGAGACCTTTTCACCCAGCGATGTAGAGGCCAGCAGGGTAATGGCCAGAGGGGTAATCATCACGATGGCCGTGAACTCGCCCACTGGCAGGTAGCGCAGGCTGAAAAATGCGATCAGGCTACTGGCAAAAATCAGTAGTCCGCGCAGCAATTGAAATTTAGGGTGTGCGGTTCGCAATACCGCAAGCCCTCGCGTCGGCAAAACAGCCAACGTGGTAGCCACGGCCTGAAACGCATAACGAAACCACAGTGCCATGAACAGCGGCACACTGGCGCTGATGTGTTTGGTGGTGGTGTCGAGCGTGGCAAAGCAGGCCATGGCCGCAAAGACCAGCGCTGTACCGCCGACTGCAGCAGGCGACGACTTGCTCACTGAATGCGGCTGGAGAGCAGTTCCCACACGGGGGTCAAACCACCCGGCAAAAACGGCAGCGTGCCGAGGTCGGTATGGCTTTCATCGGGGCTGTGGAAGTCGCTGCCGCGCGACGCGGCCAGGCCAAACTCTTTGGCTGTTTCGGCGTACTTCACATATTCGGCAGCGGTATGGCTGCCGGTGACCACTTCAACACCTTGCCCACCGTGGGCCTTGAATTCGGTGAACAGGGCGTACTCTTCATTCGGTGTGAATTTGTAGCGCGCCGGGTGCGCAATGATGGCCATGCCTTTGGCTTTGGTGATCCACTGCACCGCATCGCGCAGGCTGGCCCAGCGGTGTGGCACATAGCCAGGCTTGCCTTCGGTCAGGTACTTGCGAAAGACTTCACTGGTTTCTTTGCAGACACCGCTTTCAACCAGAAAGCGCGCAAAGTGTGTGCGTGAAATCAGCTCCGGGTTGCCGACAAATTTAAGCGCGCCTTCATAAGCGCCCTTGATACCGACTTTGGCCAGGCCTTCAGCCATCTCAAGTGCCCGCTCTTGCCGGCCACCGCGCGTTTTGCGCAGGCCATGAAGCATCTCGGCATCGTCAGGGTCAAATCCGAGGCCGACGATGTGAACGGTTTCATTGGCAAACGTGACGGATATTTCTGTACCCGTCAGGTAGTGCATGCCGTTGGCTTTTGCAGCGGCGGCGGCGAGATGCTGACCGCCAATTTCGTCGTGGTCAGTCAGCGCCCAGAGTTCAACGCCGTTGGCTGCTGCACGTTCTGCAAGGGCCTCAGGTGTCAAGGTGCCGTCAGACACGATCGAGTGGCAGTGCAGGTCGGCATTCAGGATACCGGTGGGCGGAGGCGCAAGGGAAGTTTGTGGAGGCTGTGTAGAAGTAGTCACCGAGGTATTTTAGGCCCTGGGGGGCTTTCATGCTGACTCGCTGCACAATGTGTATTCGACATTTAAGGAGACCCGCCGATGATCGTTGTCCACCACCTGAACAATTCCCGTTCACAGCGCGTGCTGTGGCTGCTTGAAGAGCTGGGCGTGCCGTATGAGATCAAGCGTTACCAGCGCGATGCCAAAACCATGCTGGCCCCGCCCGAGCTGCGGGCTATTCATCCACTGGGCAAATCGCCGGTGCTGACAGACGGCAATTTGACGCTGGCTGAATCTGGCGCGATCGTCGAGTATTTGGTTGAGATGTACGGCAACGCCGACTCCTGCGCCACGCTGTCACCCGAGCACGGCACCCCCGAGTACCTGCGCTACCGTTACTGGCTGCACTACGCCGAAGGCTCGCTGATGCCACCGCTACTTCTTAAACTGATCTTCGACAAGATTGAAACATCACCAATGCCGTTTTTCGTCAAGCCGATTGCGAAAGGCATATCGGCCAAAATCAAAAGCAGCTTTATCACGCCGCAGCTCAAAACGCATCTGGATTATCTTGAAGCCGAGCTGGGCAAAAGCACCTGGTTTGTCGGCAGCGAGTTTTCAGCGGCTGACATCCAGCTGAGCTTTCCGATTGAGGCCGCAGCAGAGCGCGGCGGGCTGGATGCAAGCCGGCCCAAGTTGATGGACTATTTGAAGCGCATTCACGCCAGGGGTGCGTATCAAAAGGCGCTGGAGCGTGGTGGCGAATACAGCCTTCTCAGTTGACCAAAAAGAGTTTGGCTTACCAGAGCCCGTTGAACACTCTCTTATGGATATGTTTCAACCCGCACTCATTGGCGACGAGCCAGGCTGGTCGGTTTAGCGAAAACCGAAAAACGAGAGTACAAAGCCAATCACGACGACTAAGCCGACGATGTAAATGATGGTGTTCATGAGATAGTCCTGCAAAGGTTAATG
This sequence comes from Burkholderiales bacterium, assembly GCA_038226155.1. GTDB lineage: Bacteria > Pseudomonadota > Gammaproteobacteria > Burkholderiales > Burkholderiaceae_C > Polaromonas. The sequence continues at coordinate 31,819 of JBBRQQ010000015.1, read as the reverse complement.
TGAAGCAACAATTTTCTTCTCAAGCGCAGGCCGGCTGCGTAGGTCTCGATGCACAGCAGTCATCGGACAAAAGTCCGATCAGATGCGCGGTGCGGCCAGACTGGTCAGTTGATGGCGACTTTAAATAGCTATTAATTTAGTAGCGTGTCACGCTCGTAAACAGGGCGTTGTGGCTATTTTAGAGGGTCAAAAATGACTTTTTTGGTCAATTTTGACGGGATTTTTGGCTAATCAGGCTGAATCTCCGCCGCCTCAACCAAAAACCGCACCCTGCGCACGCCCTGCCACTCATCCGCGTCCAGACGGAAGGCCAGCTTGACCCTGGCGGGTAGTGGCTCGGTATGGCCAAACCAGATGCCATCGACTGGTTGCCCCTGATGCTTGAGCTTGAGCGCCAGGTGTTTTTCAGCCACCAGTCGCTGCGACACCACCTCGACTTCTTCACTGAAAGTCGGTGCTGCAAAGCCCTGGCCCCAGACCTCTTTGTGCAGGGTATCGACGATGTCGGTACGGCGGTACTCTGCAGCCAGAGGGCCATCGGTCGCCATGCTGCGCATCAAGGTGGCGGCATCCAGCCACTCGCTGGCAACCTGCTGCAACGCAAACTCAAACTGCTCAAAGTGCTCTTCGTTAATCGTGCAGCCCGCTGCCATGGCGTGGCCGCCAAATTTAATCAACACGCCGGGGCAGCGCTTGGCCACCAGGTCAAGCGCATCACGCAGGTGAAAGCCGGGTATAGAACGGCCCGAGCCTTTCAGCTCATGCTCTTTGCCTGGTGCCTGGCTGGCGGCAAATACAAAGGTGGGGCGGTGCAGTTTGTCCTTGATGCGCGAGGCCACGATACCGACCACGCCTTCATGAAAGTCGGCATCGAATATTGAAATGGCAGGCGGCGGTTCGTCTTGCTCATCAATCATCGCGTCAGCTGCCATCTGGGCCTGCTCACGCATACCAGCTTCAATATCGCGGCGCTCACGGTTGATGCCGTCCAGCGTGCGCGCCAGTTCGTCGGCCCGGCCCGCATCGTCGGTCAGCAGGCATTCAATGCCCAAGGTCATGTCGCTCAAGCGCCCGGCAGCATTGATGCGTGGTCCCAGCGCAAAGCCGAAATCAAACGTGGTGGCGACGTTGGCTTTGCGGCCCGCTGCTGTGAACAGGCTGGTCAGCCCGGCCTGCAAGTGACCAGAGCGGATACGCTTGAGGCCTTGCGCTACCAGGCGGCGGTTGTTGGCATCCAGCTTCACGACATCGGCAACCGTGCCCAGTGCAACGAGTGGCAACAGCACATCAATGCGTGGCTGAGGAATGGCCCCCACGCTTTTCGCTTCGCGTGCCTTCGGCGGTACGCTGCTCCTTTCACCTGGTACAGGGGCTGTTTCGCCTTGGGGCGGCCCGGCGTCGAAACTGCTAAACACACCACGCGTGCGTAGCTCCGCCCGTAGCGCCAGCAGCACATAAAACATCACGCCAACGCCGGCTATCGACTTGCTCTCAAAGGTGCAGCCGGGCTGGTTGGGGTTGACGATGACATCTGCATCGGGCAGCAGGATATTGCCGTCACCCATGTTGCTTAGTGCGGGCAAATGGTGGTCAGTCACCAGCACCTGCATACCCAATGCCTTGGCGCGTGCCACGCCTTCAAAGCTGGCGATGCCGTTGTCAACGGTGACCAGCAAGTCAGCACCCAGCGCCTTGACGCGCTCTGCAATCGGTGCGGTCAGGCCGTAGCCGTCAACCACCCTGTCGGGTACGAGGTAGGTGACATTGCTGGCGCCCAGCAGCTTGAGGCCGCGCAGCGCAACGGCGCAGGCAGTTGCGCCGTCGCAGTCGTAATCAGCCACGATACAAATCTTTTTGTTAGCAGCAATAGTGTCTGCCAGCAGCACAGCAGCCTGCGCTGCACCCAACAACCCGGCCGGCGGCAACAGCCGGGCCAAGCCATCGTCGAGCTCGTCGGGCGAGCTAACGCCGCGCGCCGCGTAAAGCTGCGCCAGCAAGGGGTGAACGCCCGCCTGCCGCAAGGCCCAAACGCTGCGGGGCGGTACATCGCGCACTTGTATTTTCATAGTTGACTCAATAGGTCCAGCGGGTTTTTTGTCTTGAAGCGATGGATGATTTTGTTGAAAAAACTTTGGGCAGTGGTTTCAAAAGTTTGTGCGTTGCGCTCGCCGCACAGCGAGAGTTGAACGACTTGCCCTGCGTTTTGCTGCATCAGCAGTTGTGCAATGCCAATCGCATCAATCTCGCCCCACGCTTTCACATAAGCGGCCCAGTCATCCTTGAAGGCTGCTTGTGCCAGTGTGCGAGGCACGTTGATTTTGTGGGCTTGTAAAGTCTTTAGAGCGGGTTGATTTAATGCGCCTGTGCCGCTGATCCAGAACGAATTGACAGGTAGCAGCCGTTTAGCAAGGCGCTCGTCGTTCAGCGTATGCGTGTACAGCAGCATCTGCATTTCGTTCTGTAACAATTTCATTGCTTTTGAGGTGCTGAGCCACGGGTCCACATTGCGCCCCAGCACGCGGTCAAGCGATGCGGTGGGCAGCGTGCGAAACACCTCACCTTCGGCCAGCCAGCGCGCAGGCGCAGCGTAGTGAAGCGTGATGCCCTCGGTTTCAAAGTAAGGCTGCATGGCGGCCAGCAGGGTTTGTGAATCTTCCGGTGTCAATGCAAGGGCGGCAGGGTCTGTCATCGTTGCGTGTTCGCGGCCCATGGCCCAGCGGCAGGGCGTGATGAAAGCCCAGGCTTTTGCGGTGCCCGTGTTGGCTTGCATCGCCGCCCAGGGTATCAAGCCATCAACCGCTGCATCCAGCCCCTGAGCTTGCGCAAGCACCCGCTCATGCGGGGTTGACAGCGAATGGGCCTCGCCCGCATCAAGGTTTACCAGTTTCATGCCTTGCAGCAATTTGCCCAGATTTTCGAGGCTGCCCGCTGGTTGGGCTTTCATGGCTGCAAGCCAGGCGTCGCCTTCGCAGCGAGCAAACGGAATGACAAGGTGGGGTATTGAAATCTCTGGCATGGCGCTATTGTCCGGGATGCGAGAATGCCCACGATGCAAGTACCTTATGAATTGATTGTCGGCTGGCGCTACACGCGCGCAGGCCGGGCCACGCGGCGCAATGGCTTTATCTCGTTTATCTCTGGCGTGTCGATGCTGGGCATTGCACTCGGCGTGGCCGCGCTCATCATTGTGTTGAGCGTGATGAACGGTTTTCAAAAAGAAGTGCGCGACCGCATGCTGGGTGTGATCTCGCACATCGAGGTGTTTGCACCTAATGGTGCGGCCTTGCCCGACGCGCAAAAAACACTGAATGAAATCAGGGCCAATAAACAGGTCGTGGGTGCTGCAACTTTTATAGCAGCCCAAGCCCTGCTGGCACGCGGGGAAGACATGAAGGGCACACTGGTGCGCGGCATTGACCCGGCGCTCGAAGGCCAGGTTACTGACCTTGCCGCCACATCATCAACCACATTGGCAAAGCTGGTGCCTGGTGAGTTTGGTGTGGTGCTGGGTGGCGAACTTGCCCGTAGCATGGGTGTGCGGGGCGGTGATGTCGTTACGCTGATTGCGCCCAGTGGTCAGGTAACGCCGGCTGGCATCGTGCCGCGTTTAAAACAAATGAAGGTCGTTGGTACTTTTGACTCGGGCCATTTTGAATACGACTCGGCGCTGGTGATGATGCACCAGGACGACGCCGCAAAAATCTTCCGGCTTGAAGGGCCAACCGGCATTCGCATCAAACTCAAGGACTTGCATCAGGCGCGTGAAGTAGCGTTTGAGTTGTCTCGGAGCCTCAGCGGTGACTTGCTGATCCGCGACTGGACGCAGCAAAACAAAACCTGGTTTTCAGCCGTGCAGCTTGAAAAACGCATGATGTTCATCATCCTCACGCTCATCGTGGCTGTGGCCGCTTTCAACCTTGTCAGCACGTTGGTGATGACGGTGACCGACAAGCGTGCAGACATCGCCATACTGCGAACGCTGGGTGCAAGCCCGAAAAGCATTATGGGTATTTTTGTCGTGCAGGGTGCGATGGTCGGTGTGATCGGCACGGTGGCGGGACTGCTGCTGGGTCTGGGCATTGCCCTCAACATCGACGTGATCGTGCCTGCGCTAGAGCGCTTGCTGAACGCCAGCTTTCTGCCAAAAGACATTTACCTCATAAGCCGTATGCCCAGCGAGCCACAGTATGCCGACATCATGCCGATTGCCGTAATCTCGCTGATTCTGGCTTTCCTCGCCACCATTTACCCAAGCTGGCGCGCCAGTCGCGTCAACCCAGCGGAAGCACTGCGCTATGAGTGAAGTTGTTTTACAAGCCCAGGGCATCACCAAACGCTTCACAGAAGGTCGCCTTGACGTAACTGTGCTGCAAGGCGTTGACCTGCAAGTGCACAGAGGTGAAACACTCGCCATCGTCGGCTCGTCCGGCTCAGGCAAAAGTACCTTGTTGCATTTGATGGGCGGGCTGGACGCACCCACCAGCGGCCATGTGGAAATCAAGGGGCAGCGGCTATCAACACTGTCCCCGGCGGAGCAGGGCAATTTGCGTAACCAGCACCTCGGGTTTGTCTACCAGTTTCACCATCTGTTGCCTGAGTTCAGCGCGCTCGATAACGTCGCCATGCCGCTGTGGATTCGCAGGCAAACGCCGGGCGATGCCGCAAAAACAGCAACCGACATGCTCGCCGCAGTGGGCCTTAAAGACCGCATTCACCACAGGCCGGCAGAGCTATCAGGCGGTGAGCGCCAGCGCGTGGCGATCGCGCGGGCACTGGTCACAAAACCAGCCTGTGTACTGGCTGACGAACCAACCGGCAACCTCGACAGAACGACGGCCGACGGCGTGTTTGAGCTGATGCTGCAACTCGCGCGCGATCAGGGCACAGCGTTTGTGATGGTCACGCACGACGAGTCACTGGCCACGCGCTGCGGCCGGCATTTGCGACTCGTGCTGGGGAAGTTGTCGGAGGCCTGATAATTTCCGGGGTTGCCATGCACGCTACAAAATAAGTAGCTGCTCACGCCCGCATCTATTGGTCTGAATCCGTTTTTTGCTTACAAAATCCGGTTAAACCAGGCTAACGACAACCCGGCTGACAGCAACGCCAGCGCGGCGGCTACCAGCGCCAGCAGGCTGGAAATTTCAGTCTCTTTTTTCTCTACGGCAAGCCGCGAGCTCAGGGTTTCGTAGACCTTTTTCAGGTCGCCTGCCGTACCCGCATAAAAGTATTCGGCCTGCGTGGCGCGGGCTATGCCTTTGAGGGTTTCTTCATCTAACTTGACGCGCATGGACCAACCTTCAAAGCCAATTGTTTCACCGGTCACTGTGCCCACGCCCACGGTGTAGACGCGAACGCCGCGGTCGGCAGCGGCCTTGGCTGCGTCGAGTGAATCAACGCCTGTAGTGCGCTGACCGTCGGTCAGCAAAATGATGGCGGCTGATGTGTAGGAGCCGGGCGCAACCGGTACGAACGCGGGCTTTTCTTTGCCGCCTCCACCTGCCTGGTCGATCGAAATGCCGCGCTGTTTGTCACGCCCGCTTTGCATCGCCTCCAGGCTGATGCCGGCGTCGGGGAACAGCTCGGCCAGCGACACAACAATGCCGTTACCAATGGCGGTGCCGCGCTGTAGCTGGAATTTATCGATGGCAGTGACCAGGTCTTCGCGGCTTAATGTTGGTGGCTGAACCACGGCGGCGGTGCCTGCAAACGCGACGATGCCGACGCGCACACCGCGCGGCAGGTCGGCCAGAAAAGCCTTGGCTGCATTTTGCGAGGCCACAAGCCGGTTCGGCAGTACATCGGTGGCGCGCATGCTGCCGGATACGTCCATCGCCAGCATGATGGTTTCGCGTTGTGAGGGCAGGGTGATGACGGCAAACGGGCGCGACGACGCAACCAACATGGCGGCCAGTGCAGACAAAAAAAGCAGTGGCGGAATGTGCCTGCGAAAGCTCTGGCCCTTACCCATGGCTTCGCGCACTATCGACAGGCTGGCGTAGCGCAGCGCCATTTTTTTCTTGCGACGCAGCAGCCAGATGTACAGCAGCACCAGCAGTGGCAATAACATCAATAGCCACAAAAATTGCGGCCACATGAAAGTCATGGGGAAGGTTTTGGGTATGAGCTGTGAGAAGTTCATGAAGGCACTTTTTTAAACGTTTCCAAAGCCAACTTAGGCGGCTGTTTTCAAATGGTTCGGCATGGTACCGCCCTGCGACATCCGGCTGCGACGTTTGCGCAGATCTGTAAAACGCATCAGTGCATTGACCAGGTCATCGTCGGTAGAAAGCTCCAGGGTATCGACACCAGCACGTACCAGGGATTGCCGCAAATCTGATTCACGCTGCGCCGCGATGCGGGCGAAGCGTTTGCGAAAACCTGCATCATGCGTGTCGACCAGCAGTTGCTCGCCGGTCTCGGCATCCACAATCGGTATCAGGCCGAGGTCGGGCAACTGCAGTTCCAGCGGATCTAGCAGACGCACGGCAACTACCTCATGCCGCAGCGCCAGCACACCGAGCGGCTTTTCCCAGCCCGCTTCACTGATGAAGTCAGACACCACAAAAATCGTCGAGCGCCTGCGCACCTGCCTGGCTGCGGACTCCAGCAAATCGCCCAATCGTGTTGTACCTGCTTGAGGTGAAACAGGTCGAATCTGCAGCGTGTGCAGCAGATTTAAGACATGTTGCCTGCCGCCGCGCGCGGGTATCACGGTGTCAACGCCAATCCCGTAAAGCATGGCCCCGACGCGGTTGCCGTGTCGCGTCAATATGCGCGCCAGCACCGCAACAAATTCAGCAGAGACATGGCGTTTGCGCTGCTCACCCGAGCCGAAGTCCATCGACGGGCTGAGGTCCAGCAGAAACCAGGCGCTCATTTCTCGGTCTTCGGTAAATACCCGCACATGCGGTTGCTCCAGTCGGGCCGTGACGTTCCAGTCGATGTGGCGCACGTCGTCATGGTGCTGGTATTCGCGCAGGTCAGCCAGATCCATACCGGTGCCGCGCAACAGCGTTCGGTAGTCGCCTTGCAGCAAGCCATCAAGGCGGCGCAACACCGTCCACTCAAGCTTGCGCAGGAGCTGTTCTGCACCGCCTGTTTTGGCTGCGTGGGCGGCGACCATTGGCGTTGTAGCCATTTGTTCAGGCAGCTAGTTGTTCGTGAGCCAGTGGCTTGGCAGGAGCCGGAATTTTCGCCATGATCTTGCTGACGATGGCATCGGGCGACAGCCCTTCAGACAGGGCCTCATACGACAGCACCAGCCGGTGCCGCAGCACGTCGGGTACCAGGTCGCTCATGTCTTCTGGCAGCGCGTAACTGCGGCCACGCAGCATGGCTAGCGCGCGAGCGCCTTCAACCAGATTGATGGTGGCGCGCGGGCTGGCGCCAAAGGTGATGAAGCGCTGCAAATCCTTGATGCCATGCTTTTCAGGGTTGCGTGTGCAGGAGACAAGTTTGACGGCGTACTGCACCAGGGAAGGGTCAACGTAGATGCGTCTGCATTCGGCTTGCAGTGCGGCCAGTTGTTCGGTGGTGGCAACGCTTGATACGGCGACTGCCGGGCCGGTGACGCGCTGCACGATAACAAACTCTTCTTCATCCGTCGGGTAATCGACCAACACCTTCATCATGAAGCGGTCTACCTGCGCCTCAGGCAGCGGGTAGGTGCCTTCGGTTTCAATCGGGTTTTGTGTGGCCATGACTAAAAATGGCGCAGGTACTTTATGCGTCACACCGGCAATCGTGACCTGCCGTTCCTGCATCACTTCCAGCAGCGCGCTTTGCACTTTTGCCGGTGCGCGGTTGATCTCGTCGGCCAGCAGTAAATTGGTGAACACAGGTCCAAGCGACGTGCTGAACTCGCCGGTTTTCTGGTTGTAAATGCGCGTACCCACCAGATCGGCTGGAACCAGGTCGGGGGTGAACTGGATGCGCTTGAAGTTGCCGCGTACGGTTTCTGCCAATGTCTTGACGGTCAGCGTTTTGGCGAGACCGGGTACGCCTTCAACCAGTAAATGGCCTTGAGCCAGGATGGCGACCATGACGCGCTCTAAAAATCGGTCCTGCCCGACGACCACGCGTTTTACTTCATAGAGGATTTGCTCCATGAGCTGGGCGGTGTCTTGGTTGGGTTCTGTTGTTGTCATAGGTCTATTTTGTTGAGGTTGTTTAATTCGGGTTCAAATTCGGGGAACTGATCAGTTTGGGGACAGAGCAGTCGGCTGCTGCGCAGGTCGATTGGTCTTTCCCGCAAAGTTTTCGGTTTTCGGCTGTTCGTAATAACACCGTTTTTTCAAAACGGTGTTAATCCGGCAGCCGACGCCGCATTTTCAATGGGTACAGCAAAGCCTATGCCAACAAATGTGCGTTGCTGGTTCGGGTTGTAAATCGCGGTGACGATGCCGACCACTTCGCCGTCCATCGTCACCAATGGCCCGCCCGAATTGCCGGGGTTGGCCGCAGCATCGAACTGGATGAGGTTGGTCATCATTTGCTGGCCTTCGGGCGAACGAAAGTTGCGTTTGAGGCCAGACACAATGCCGCTTGATGCCGATGGCCCAATGCCAAACGGGTAGCCGACCGCCATCACTTTGTCACCGGGCTGCAAATCGGCTGTGGAACGCATGGTGGCGGCAATCATGTCGTCAGGAATTTTGTGAGCTTGCAGCACCGCCAGATCGTTCTCGGGTTGCACGCCGGTGATGTGCGCCGTGGTTTCCATGCCATCCGAAAAAGTGATCTTGATGGTTTCTGCCCCCTGCACCACATGCAGGTTGGTGAGGATGATGCCTTTGTCAACAATTACCACACCCGTACCCACGCCGCGCTCGCCTTCTTTGCCGTCCTTGTCTTTACCAATGCTGACTACCCGTACCACCGAGGGGATGATGGCTTCATAGGCCTTGGCTTCGGCAGATGGCAGCACGGCGGTCTCTAATGTTTTGAGCACTGCGGCGTTGATGTCTTCCTGCGTCAGCTTGTGAGCGCCTGGCCGCATTGACATCGAAAAACTAATCGCCAGCAACAAAGCCAGTAAGCCTACAACCGACCACAGCATGGTGATGTTGCTGAATGAAAAGTGTTTTTTGAATCGGGCCAGTGTTGAAGCACTCTGTCCGGACAGTGCGACACCAGCGGTATTAGCCGTATCGGTGGCAGCGACAGAGCTGTCTGTGTCAGGACGGTTTGATCTACTGTAAAGGGCAGGGCGTCGCATGGGTTACCTTTGTCAAGCCTCAAGAAAACAACCGTATCACGATTTTTGCCTCTTTGCACGCCAGTCGGCTATCCATCTGCTCTGGCTCGAAAGACTGCATTTTTGTGTCACCATCATCTGCTGCCACGTAACCATCTTGACCCACGACCCATGACTTTCTGGATAGACACCCATTGCCACCTTGATGCCGTCGAATTTCGCGATGATCTGGCAGCGGTGTCTGCGCAGGCACAGAGCGCCAATGTGGTGCATTGCGTGGTTCCGGCGGTGGCGGTGAATAATTTTCAGCTAGTGCGAGAGCTGGCGTATCAATATTCGTACAGCTACGCGCTCGGTATTCACCCGATGTGCGTGCCGGGCGCGCTAGACGCTGACCTGCAGGCGTTAGACAAAGAGCTAGCACTGCGTAAATCCGACCCACGTCTGGTAGCAGTGGGGGAGATTGGTCTCGATTACTTTGTGCCTGAGTTGATGCAAGGTCCCATGCGCGAGCGCCAGGAGCACTTTTACCGAGAGCAGCTGAAAATAGCTCGCAACCACGGCCTCCCCGTGATCTTGCACGTGCGCCGCTCTGCCGACAAGCTGCTCAAGCATTTGCGTGAGATAAACCCCGCCAAGGGTTGGTCAGGTATTGCTCACGCATTCAACGGTAGCCAACAACAAGCCGAAGCATTTATCGAACTGGGTTTCAAACTCGGATTCGGCGGTGCGGTGACGTTTGAGCCAGCCTTGCAATTGCGCCGTCTGGCAACCGAATTACCGCTCGACAATATCGTGATGGAAACCGATTCCCCCGACATTCCGCCGCACTGGCTTTACAAAACTATGGCGCAGCGTGAACAGGGGCAAATGCAAGGCCGCAACCAGCCCGCAGAGTTGCCGCGCATCGCGCAAGTGGTCGCCAGTTTGCGCGGAGTCTCCATCGAAGAACTGGCGGCTGCAACCACGGCCAATGCGCTGGCTGCCTTGCCCAAGCTGCGCAGTATTGTTCCATGTTGACAGCGTTGCCCCCGCTTGTCTCAAACCGCACGCGCTTGCTGATACTGGGCAGCTTCCCCGGTGTGGCTTCATTGAAGGCGCAGCAGTACTACGGCCACCCGCAGAATCATTTTTGGCGTATTTTGGATGCCATTTGGCCCTCAAACCCAATAAAAACGGGCGTGACCAGCTATGAAAAACGTAGCGACTGGCTGCTCACCAAAGGCCTGGGCGTGTGGGATGTGTATGCTGCCTGCGAGCGGGAGGGCAGTCTGGACAGCTCTATCCGTAACGCAATACTGAACGATTTTTCGAGTTTGAAGCAAACCTGCCCACAGTTACAAGCGATAGCGCACAACGGCGGCGAGAGCTTCAAACATTCAAAGCACACAGCTTTGCTGGGTTTGCCAGTTTATAAACTTCCGTCGACCAGCCCGGCCAACGCATCGTGGAGTTTTGAGCGAAAACTCGCCGCCTGGCGCGAGGTTTTTGAAAAACATGGATTGATCTGATGGCAAGAAAAGACAGCGCCGATTCGGTAGTTGAACTACCCGAAGTCAACTTCTCCGACTATGGCGACGTACGCTACCTGCATCTCGGAACCCTTTGGGTACAAGGCTCGATGCTGCTGGACAAGCCCTATGACATCGAGCTTGAATATGTCCAGCGCATGATGGCCGGGCTGTTGTTTATGGATTCCAGCACCGTACACAAAAAGCACGCGATGCAGCTCGGCCTGGGCTCTGCGGCGTTAACAAAATTTTGCTACAAAAAGCTGTGCATGAAAACGACGGCGATTGAAATCAATCCGCAGGTTGTCAGTGCCTGCCGTGTCTGGTTCAAGTTGCCGCGCGATGACTTGCGCCTGCATGTCATCGAGGCTGATGCGTCAGTTGAAATACAAAAGCCGCAGCACCATGAGACGGTCGATTTGCTGCACGTTGACCTCTATGACCACGAAGCCGCAGCGCCGGTGCTGGACAGTGCCGATTTTTATGCGCATTGCTATGGCTTGCTGGCTGAAAATGGCGTGATGACGGTCAATCTTTTTGGCCGTGATTCAAGCTACGAGCAATCGCTTCAAAAGATTGCCAACGTTTTTGGCCCGCAGGCGGTTTGGGCTTTCAGGCCCACGCGGGAAGGCAACACCGTGGTGCTGGCGCAGCGTGAGCCGACGCGGCCCGAGCGCTCTGACTTGCTGTTGCGGGCTGCCGATATCGAGTCGCGCTGGGGCTTGCCTGCCAAAAAGTGGTTGCGCTTGTTCAAGCCTGTGGTGTAAAAAATCAGGTGGTCAAAATGAATCCATGCTGTAAAGTCAAACCATGAGTGCCGTGATGCCCCCAAGCCAACCAATATCGCAACCAACATCGTCCCGCAAACCGCCAGCAAAACCTGCGCACGTTGGTCCGCTGGACTGGCGTAAGCTGGTTGAATGGCTAAGCGAGGATGGCGTGATCAGCAGCGCGGAGGCTCAGCGCACTATCGCCCGCTGTGCCCAGGTGCAAAGCGCACAGCAACCCCTAGTGCGGCTGGCCAGTGTCAGCATGACGCGGGTGGCGGACGGCAAGCCGCTGGATATTGAAACCATGACCGAATGGCTGGCGGGCCGTGCCAGCCTGAAATATTTGCGCATAGACCCGCTCAAGGTCGAGGTCGGCAAGGTTGCTGACATGATGTCTGCCGTGTATGCCGAACGACACAAGGTGCTGCCGGTGCAGGTTACGCCGACTGAAGTGGTGGTGGCGACATCAGAGCCCTTTGTCACTGACTGGATCTCGGAAGTCGAGCGCCAGTCGCGCCGCAATGTGCGACTGGTGGTCTCAAATCCGCTGGAGATCACCAAATACACTGCCGAGTTTTTTGCGCTGGCCAAATCTGTCAAGGCCGCGCTTAAATCTGGTGGCAACGCAGGTGGGGCCAGCTTTGAACAACTGGTCGAACTGAACAAAACCAACAAGCAACTCGATGCCAACGACCAGGGCGTGGTGCAGGTGGTGGACTGGCTCTGGCAATACGCTTTCGATCAGCGCGCCAGCGACATCCACCTGGAACCCCGGCGCGAGCAGGGCGTGATACGTTTTCGCATTGACGGCAAGCTGCACCTCGTCTACCAGATGCCTATGGCCGTACACAACGCCATGACGGCGCGTATCAAGCTGCTGGGCCGCATGGACGTGGTCGAAAAGCGCAGGCCGCAGGACGGCCGTATCAAAACGCGTAACCCGCGTGGTGATGAAATTGAAATGCGTCTGTCAACTTTGCCGACTGCGTTTGGTGAAAAAATGGTGATGCGTATTTTCGACCCGGACACCACCGTCAAAGACCTCGATGCACTGGGATTTTCAGAGCATGACGCCGCGCGCTGGGAACAACTCGTCAAGCGCCCCTACGGCATTATTCTGGTGACCGGACCAACCGGCTCGGGTAAAACCACCACGCTGTATTCAACCCTCAAACGGCTGGCGACTGAAGATGTCAATGTCAGCACGGTAGAAGACCCGATCGAGATGATTGAGCCTTCGTTTAACCAGACGCAGGTGCAGCCGCATCTTGATTTCGATTTTTCGGAAGGCTTGCGCGCGCTGATGCGGCAAGACCCGGACATCATCATGGTCGGTGAGATCCGCGATTTGCAAACCGCCGAAATGGCCGTGCAGGCAGCGTTGACCGGACATCTGGTTTTTAGCACTCTGCATACCAACGATGCACCTTCCGCAGTGTCACGGCTGATGGAACTGGGTATTCCGTCATACCTCATCAACGCCACATTGCTGGGTGTGCTGGCCCAGCGGCTGGTGCGCACGCTGTGTAGCAACTGCCGTGAAAAAGACGAAGCCGCTTCGCGCGAGACGTTGACTGAACTCGTCAAACCTTGGCAGGTCAGTGGAGGTTATCGGCCCTACAAACCCGTGGGCTGTGTTGATTGCCGCCTGACGGGTTTCCGGGGCCGGATGGGCTTGTACGAGCTGCTTACGGTGACTGAAGCCTTTAAAGAGAAAGTTTCCAAAGAGCCGAATATCGACTCGCTACGCAAACAGGCGGTTGCAGAAGGTATGCGGCCACTGCGTCTGGCCGGCGCACTCAAGGTGGCCGAAGGCTTGACGACGATTGAAGAAATTTTGGCGACTACGCCGCCTATGTCCTGAAGTTGCTGAATCAAACTTCTGCGGGCAAACCCTGATGCAGGTCTGACCAGGAGCTGACCAAAATTTGGCCTGTACGAACCATAAGTGTGCATATCATTTGGTCCTTTTGTGTTCAAGCCATTGATGCAAGCCATTTTTGGTGCGCACATCACCTGGCCTATAGGTGAAAGCCACATGCCAAAAAGGCATGAATGAATGCACAATCGCGCCATTCAATCTTTCTATTGGAGACAAGCTGTGAATATCAAGAGTCAAAAAGACTTTTTCTCGGGCCTTATGTTTATGGGCACCGGCGTGGCGTTTGCATGGGGTGCTACCACCTATAACGTCGGTTCGGGTGCCCGCATGGGCCCAGGCTACTTCCCTCTTATGCTGGGCGTGATGATGGCTATTCTTGGCGCGGTCATCACCTTCAAGTCATTGGTGGTCGAGGTAGAAGGTGGCGACAAAATTGGCAAGTGGGCCTGGAAGCCGCTGGTCTACATCATCCTTGCAAACCTGGTTTTTGGCGTGCTACTCGGTGGCTTGCCTAACTTCAAGTTGCCCGCGATGGGCATGATCGTCGCCATTTACGCACTGACGTTTATTTCCAGCATGGCCGAGCGCGGCTGGAAAGTAAAAAACACATTTATTTTGGCCACTGTGCTAGCTGCTGGCAGCTATGTGGCTTTCGTCATCGTTCTCAAACTGCAGTTCCCGGTTTGGCCTGCTTTCATTACAGGTTAAGGAGCAAACCATGGATCTGATTGCAAATCTCTCTTTAGGCTTTGGCGTGGCTTTCACGCCGATCAACCTTGTTTATGCTTTCGTCGGCTGCCTGCTGGGCACGCTGATCGGCGTGTTGCCCGGCATTGGCCCGGTCGCCACGATCGCCATGTTGCTGCCGGCCACTTACGCGCTGCCACCTGTGTCGGCGCTTATCATGCTGGCTGGTATTTACTACGGTGCCCAGTACGGCGGTTCAACCACTGCTATTTTGGTCAACTTGCCGGGTGAGTCATCATCAGTCGTCACCTGTATTGATGGCTATCAGATGGCCCGAAAGGGCCGAGCGGGGCCTGCGCTCGCTGCCGCTGGTTTAGGTTCGTTCTTTGCTGGTTGCGTTGGCACCTTGATTTTGGCTGCCTTTGCACCACCGCTGACTGAACTGGCCTTCAAGTTCGGCCCTGCTGAATATTTTGCACTCATGATTCTGGGTCTGATTGGCGCCGTGGTGCTGGCTTCCGGCTCACTGCTCAAGGCCATTGCCATGATCGTGCTGGGCTTGCTGCTTGGGCTGGTAGGCACCGACGTGAATTCGGGTGTTGCCCGTTTCAGCTTTGACATTCCTGAGCTGACCGACGGTATTGGTTTTGTCGTGATCGCCATGGGTGTATTCGGCTATGGCGAGATCATCAGCAACCTGGCGCAGCCAGAGGATGACCGCGAGGTGTTCACGGCCAAAGTAACGGGCTTATGGCCCACCAAACAGGACTTCAAGGACATGGCGCCCGCTGTACTGCGCGGTACGGCACTCGGTTCTATGCTGGGCATATTGCCTGGTGGCGGTGCTCTGCTGGCGGCCTTCGCAGCTTACGCACTTGAGAAGAAAATCAAAATGAAGCCGGGCGAAGTGCCTTTCGGCCAAGGCAATATTCGTGGTGTTGCTTCACCTGAATCAGCCAACAATGCGGGCGCTCAAACCTCTTTCATTCCACTGCTGACACTGGGTATCCCACCTAACGCCGTGATGGCGCTGATGGTCGGTGCCATGACCATCCACAACATTCAGCCTGGCCCCCAGGTGATGACGAGCAACCCTGAACTGTTCTGGGGCCTGATCGCCTCGATGTGGATCGGCAATGCAATGCTGATTATTTTGAATCTGCCACTGATCGGCATGTGGATCAAGCTGCTAACAGTGCCTTACCGTTACCTGTTCCCGTCCATCGTGCTGTTTTGTGCGATTGGCGTTTACTCCACCAACAACAACACCTTTGACATCTGGACGGTGGGTGCGTTTGGCGTGATCGGTTACCTGTTTGTCAAGATCGGTTGCGAACCGGCGCCACTGTTGCTGGGCTTTATCCTTGGCCCCATGATGGAAGAGAACTTGCGACGCGCGCTGCTGTTGTCCCGAGGCGATTGGAGCGTATTTGTAACCCGTCCGATTTCCGCTGGCCTGCTGGCTGCGGGCTTGTTGCTGCTGGTCATCGTGCTATTGCCGTCTATCAAGAACAAACGCGAAGAGGCCTTCGTCGAGGAATGACAAGGCTCTTTTTGGCTAGTTAAAAATGGCACCTTTGGGTGCCATTTTTGCGCGCATACTAAAATTCCGATCGTTTTCAAGCAGCTTTTATGAACTTTCATTTCAACTTTAACAACCCCTACACGGCCACCCACTTGCCGCTGTTTGCGCGCAATAGGGTGTCCATCTCCGGTCCGTTGGCGGCGTAAGGTGGTCATGGGATGTTGTATAGCGGCGGCAATACGGTGGACGTGCCCACTGCGACACCTGGGTATTGTCGTTTTATCGCCTGAAATACAAAGGTCTTAGCCGATACTGGTACAACTACCGTCATGTCTCCCGCGATTCAAATTTCCCAGTACCCCAGCAGGGCCGCCCTGCACAATGAAGTCCATGCCCGGCCGCCTGAGGCGCTGGAGGCGCCGCTGGCTGTTTCGCATGTGGTTATGCTGTGCGACGCCAGCCAGCGCGAAGCCAGCCGCCAGCATGTGGCCGCTTTGCTACGCGAGCGACACTTGCCCCAACCAGATGCAGGTTCCACCCATATCCGCATGGATGTCGGTTTGTTTCGGATCCGATGGGAACTGCACACCGAGTTTGTAAGCTACACCTTTTCCAGGCCTCTGGAAGCACCCGCGCTGCTGCGTTTGGCAAACGACCGAGAACCCGTGACAGCTGCTGATGTGGTGCCGCAAGACTGGCTGGCCCGACTGCCCGGCCAGTGCCTGAGCAGCATGCACCTGTGGGTGCTACCGCAGCTTGCACTGGACAACCATGTGTTAGTCAAGCATTTGCTGCATGAGGACACGCTGGTGGGCGCCCATGTTGCAGACGACCAGGGGCAAGTCTTTACTGATTTTGCTATTCATGCCGACGGCTTTTCGCGCATGGTTCTACTGGCCTCCAGCGGATCAAGCGGTATGACACAGCGGCGCATGGGCCGCCTGGTGCAGCAGTTGCTGGAGATCGAGACCTACCGCATGGCAGCACTTTTGGGCCTGCCTGCGGCCCGCGAGGCTTATCGGGTTCTCGCCACTGCTGAGCGCGAACTGGCTGAATTGGCACAGGCTATTCGCAACGCAGCGCGCGACGATGAAGCCCAACTGCTGGACCGTCTGACCAGCTTGGCGGGGCAGGTGGAAAGCCAGCACGCAGCCACCCACTCGCGGTTCTCTGCCAGTGCGGCCTATTTTGAGCTGATCGACAAACGCATCGTCGACATTGACGAGTCGCGCTTGAGTGGGCTGCAAACCATTGGCGAGTTCATGGAGCGCCGCCTGACCCCCGCCCGTAGCACCTGCGAGTGGGCCACCCGGCGGCAAGACGCGCTGTCGCAGCGGGTCTCGCGCATGAGCAACCTCTTGCGCACCCGGGTTGAAATCGAGCAGCAGCAAAGCAGTCAAGCCCTGCTGGCCACCATGAACCGGCGGCAAGACCTGCAGCTTAAATTGCAGTCCACCGTCGAGGGCTTGTCGGTCGCCGCCATCACCTACTACAGTGTGGGTTTGGTGTCTTATCTGGCCAAAGGCCTGCAAAAAGTGGGCTGGCCATTCAGCCCCGAGAGCAGCACGGCCTTCGCCATTCCACTGGTGGCGCTTAGCGTGTGGTGGATGTTGCGCAGGCTGCACAAGAAAATTATCACGCAGTAAAAAATTATGACTCAGTAGAAAATTGCGGCTTTAGCCTTACCAAGACAGTCGCGCCACATTTCCCCCGCCATATTTCCCAAAAATCCTATGAACTTCAACTTCAACAACCCCTACACATCTACCCGCTTGCCGCTGTTTGCGCGTAACGTCGTTTCTACCTCGCACCCGCTGGCGGCGCAAGCAGGCCTTGGCATGTTGTACAAGGGTGGCAACGCGGTTGACGCCGCCATTGCCGCTGCTGCGATGATGACGATTGTTGAACCGGTCAGCAACGGCTTGGGCAGCGACTCATTTTGCATTTTGTGGGACGGCAGTCAATTGCATGGTCTTAATGCCTCGGGCTGTGCCCCGGCAAGCTGGACATCCGACCACTTCAAGCGCAAGTACGGTGATAACGCCGTCACACCGCCCAAGCGAGGGCTGGATTCGGTCACCGTGCCGGGCGCTGTCAGCAGCTGGGTTGCGTTAAGTGATCGCTTTGGCAAGTTGCCGTTTGCCGACCTGATGGCGCCTGCGATTGACATTGCCGAGCGGGGCTATCTGCTGCCCCCCGTCGTGCAACAAAAATGGGAAGCGGCCACTGACGAACTCAAGGGCCAACCCGGCTTTGCCAAAGCCTTTTTGCCATGGGGCAGGGCACCCAAGGTGGGTGAGCTGTTTCAGTTCAAGGCGGCAGCCAAAGCGCTGCGTGCGATTGCGATGACCAAAGGTGCGGCTTTTTACAGTGGTGAAATTGCGCACGCGCTTGAGAAATTCTCCAAGGCCAATGGCGGCAGCATGTCAGTCAAAGACCTGGAAAAATTCAAACCTGAGTGGGTCAAGCCAGTTGAAAAAAACTACCGTGGCTACACGCTGCATGAAATTCCGCCCAGCGGCCAAGGCATTGCGGCGCTGATTGCGCTGGGTATTTTGGACAAGTTTGATTTAGCGTCGCTCGCCGTCGATGGCGTTGATTCGCAGCATCTGCAAATCGAAGCCATGAAGCTGGCTTTCGCCGACATTTACAAATACGTGGCCGAGCCGTCGTCAATGGAGGTGACCCCCGCGCAAATGCTCGATGACGCTTATCTTGCGTCCCGTGCCAAACTCATCGATATGAAAAAAGCGCAAGATTTTGGCGCGGGTAATCCGGTCAAAGGCGGCACTATCTACCTCACGGCAGCGGATGAAAACGGCATGATGGTCAGCTTTATCCAAAGCAACTACATGGGCTTTGGCTCAGGCTGTGTTGAGCCTGAATTCGGCATCAGTCTGCAAAACCGTGGCCATGGTTTCAGCTTGCTGCCCGGGGCTAACCAGGTCGCGCCTGGCAAGCGGCCGTTTCACACCATCATTCCGGCGTTTTTGACGAAGGACGGACAACCCGCCATGAGCTTTGGCGTGATGGGTGGCAACATGCAGCCGCAAGGCCACATGCAAACGCTGGTGCGCATGCTTGACTACAAACAAAGCCCGCAAGCCGCGTGCGACGCGCCGCGCTGGCGCTTTAATGCAGGGCTGGAGATTAACGTTGAAGGCGCCATGGACAAAGCCGCCGTACAGGGCCTGGCAGATCGTGGCCACCGCATGGAAGTTATCAACGACTCCTACCAGGACTTTGGCGCGGGCCAGTTCATCTGGTGTGCAGGCGACCCGAAAATCGAAGGCTATGTGGCCGCCAGCGACGCGCGGCGTGATGGGCAGGCTGTTGGATTCTGATTTGATCCCAAGAGCAGAGAAATCGCTATTTTGAGCCAAAATTCGGAGTCAAAAAGCCCCGAAGCCCAACAAATACAGGCGCGACTAGCTACCAAAAGCGTAGCGCCCGGCCTGTTGCTCGCTATTTTTGGTGCCATCGCTTTCAGCGGTAAGGCGATCATCGTGAAGCTGGCCTATCGCCATGGCGTTGATGCAGTCACGCTCATCATGCTGCGTATGTTGTTTGCTTTGCCATTCTTTTTGCTGATGGCATGGTGGGGTACTTACCGTCAGGGCGATATAGGCAAGCCGCCACTCACGGGCAAGGACTGGCTCGGCGTGCTGTCGCTCGGTTTTACCGGTTACTACCTGTCGAGCTTTCTGGACTTTGCCG
This sequence comes from Burkholderiales bacterium, assembly GCA_038226155.1. GTDB lineage: Bacteria > Pseudomonadota > Gammaproteobacteria > Burkholderiales > Burkholderiaceae_C > Polaromonas. Next base: position 12,528 of record JBBRQQ010000015.1, on the reverse strand, counting down.
GATTGGCTTACGTAAGTGCTTCGCTCGAACGCCTGATTCTGTATCTCAGCCCGACCATGGTGGCACTACTCGGCTGGGTGCTCTACAAGCGGCGGGTGATCTTGCGGCAAATGGTTGGCATGGCGATCAGCTATGGCGGCGTGGTACTGGTATTTGGGCAGGAGTTGAATGTGCAGGGCGCCCATATTGCGTGGGGCGCGTTTCTGGTTTTCCTTAGCGCGATGACCTACACCATCTACCTCGTCTACAGCGGTGAAATCGTCAAGCGCCTGGGTTCGCTGCGGCTGGCAGGCATGGCAAGCTCGGTGGCTTGTGTCTGCTGCCTGTTGCAGTTTGCGCTGCTCCGGCCGTTGAGCGCTGCATGGGTTGTACCTGAGGTTGTATGGCTGTCTGTGCTGAACGCAATGCTATGTACCGCCCTGCCAGTGTTACTGGTGATGATGGCTGTCGAGCGCATAGGTTCCAGCGCTGCGGCCCAGGCAGGTATGGTGGGGCCCGTGTCAACCATATTGCTGAGTACGCTACTTCTGGGAGAGCCGTTCACGGTATCGGTCGCAGCCGGAACCGTGCTGGTGCTGACCGGGGTGTTTGTTTTTACCCAATCCCGGCGTTAATGTTTTGAAGCTGATTTTTATTTGGCAGATGTCGCCTGCCTGCGGTTGACTTGTGCGAGCCTTTCCATGCGCTGGGCCAGCGTCACTGATTTCTGGCCAGTGTAGTTATCAAGCTGTGTACCCATGGCCAGCTCCAGCTGGTTCAGCCTGAGCTGCGCCGGTGGGTGGGTACTCAGCGACAGCGCAAACAGCGCGTCATCGGGTGCCGCAGTGCGCAACTGCTGCAGCACCGCCACCAGACCGTAAGGGTCAAAGCCTGCGCGAGCGGCCAGCGCAACGGCAGTGCGGTCGGCTTCAAGCTCGTCGTCCTGGTCAAGACCTTTTGAATAGATATTGCGGCCCAGATTCAAAAGTTGTGATGACACCAGGCCGCCCAGATTATTTTTGAATTGTGAGCCGATCACCTGTGTCAAAAGGCCGGAACGAGCGACCTTGTTCATCGCCGTCAAATGGTGTTTGCTGGTGACGTGCGTTATCTCATGTGCCAGTATGCCGGCGAGTTCTGACTCATCCGCTATGCGGTCTATCAGCCCTTTGGTCACAAACACATAACCGCCGGGTGCGGCAAATGCATTGAAGCCGGGGTCATCAAGTACTGCAAACGCCCAGGGCAGGTCAGGGCGCGATGAGTGCAGACTGATCCAGCGGCCCAACTGGTTAACGTAGCGCTGCATGGCGATGTCGGGGTACAACGGTTTGCTGCCCAGCAGCAGTGCAGCGAGCTGCTTGCCGATCTGTATCTCGCGCGGCTCGTCAATTTGCTCGACAGATTGCGACAGCAATTGCACCAGGTCGCCCGCCCCAGGACGGGCGGCCTGCGTGCCACCGAGCAGACTGTTTGCAAGGCCCGCGGGTGAAGATGGTGAAGTGGGTGAAGAGGGTTGAGGCCCATCCGGCGCTGCACCGCGCAGCAGGTTCTGGAACAGGTTCAGCGCATTCCCAGTATTTTGACTTTGCGCCGTAAGCGGACTCATGAATGCGAGACTTGATACAACCGCCAGCGTAAAAAAGCGTTGTGCATTTGCCATGTTAGCCACCACTTTGCGTCTGATTGTTGTTGCCGGCCGCTGGTAATTTCGCAGGTGCTGCGGGCGCCTGTAGCGGGCTGACCACGCGGCTTGCAAGCGATGCATTTCCCGCAAACTGGCGCGCCTGTGCGGCGTTCAGCCTGCTCGCATCAAGTTGCGCCACTGCCGCTACATCGGGTTGCGAGTTGTTGATGTCTTCAGCGCCCAGCCCGCGAATCCCCACTGTGGACGTGGGCAGCGAGCTTGCATTGGCCTGCGCGCTGCCACGGTTGAAAAAGCTGGTGATGCTGCGCAGTGCGCCGGTGCCTGCATTGCTCGTCTGGCCGGTGCTGCTGGAGGTGATGTCGAACATATGTACCCAGCCCTGTGTGCCATCAGCCATCTGTACCTTGATCCACGGCCCCTGCCGCTCACTGAGGCGTGTCAATGTGGTTTGAATTGGCAACGCAGTCAAGCTGCGTGATGCCTCACCCGGTGCATCGCGTAACTGGGCCATGCGCTTGACGAGCACCGCTTCGCTCTGCGCAAACGCAGCACCGGGTAAAAGCAGGCAGGCGAATAAAGCTGCTAGCAGCCACCGCTGGTCTTTAATCAGTATCATGCGTGGTCCCCCGGTGTTCATCGGTGTATGAGTGAATTGATCTTGCAAAGGAATTATTATGGATTTGGGTATTACAGGCAAATGGGCGCTGGTGTGTGGCGCCAGCAAAGGCTTGGGTTTGGGCTGCGCCCAGGCACTGGCTTCTGAAGGAGTGAACGTGCTGATCGTCGCCCGTGGTGCAGAGGCACTGCAAGCTGCTGCTGCACAATTGATAGCTGATAGCGTTGGTAAATCGGGCGCTAGTGTGCTTCATATCGCTGCAGACATCACCACGGTTGAAGGCCGCGCAGCGGTGTTTGCAGTGCGCAAGGACTTTGACATTGTGGTCACCAACGCAGGTGGCCCGCCGCCCGGTGACTTTCGCACCTGGGACCGCGACGCGTGGATCAAAGCCGTTGATGCCAACATGCTCACACCGATTGAGCTGATCAAGGCCACGGTAGACGGCATGGCTGCACGCGGCTTTGGCCGCATCATCAACATCACATCGAGCGCGGTGAAGGCACCGATTGATATTTTGGGTTTGTCTAACGGCGCACGCAGCGGGCTTACCGGGTTTGTTGCTGGCGTGTCGCGCAGCGGCTTGGCCGCGCAGGGCGTGACGATCAACAACTTGCTGCCCGGCGCGTTTGATACCGACCGTTTAAAGACCACTATGGCGGGCGCAGCGCAAAAAACCAATCAGCCGATTGAAGCCATCATGGATGCACGCCGTAAAACGATTCCAGCCAGGCGCTTTGGTACGCCGCAAGAGTTTGGCGCCATATGCGCATTTTTGTGTAGTGTGCATGCGTCTTACATGACAGGGCAAAACGTGCTGGCTGATGGTGGGGCGTATTCAGGTACTTTCTGAACGCCATTGACGCTGCAGGTCAGTCGCCTGTGGGGGGTGCAAATTCACGCCAGTACCCAGGGCGGTCTGGCTGGTCAGCATAGCTTTGCAGCTTGTCTGCTGAAGCGCCAAGTAAGTCAGCGGCTGACTTGCCGCGGCGATCGAGATAGGCATCGAGTTCCAGGATGCACTCCGTCAGCGCGCCGTATCCCCTCATAAGTACCAGCGATGCCATCTCGGTGGCAACTGCGCCCGACAAGAGAAAGCGTGCAACGTCCAGCCCGCAGCGCGCGCCGTTGGTGGCCAGTAGCGGGTAGTCCCTTCCAATGCGCTTGCGCGTCAGCGCTATGCAGCGCGCGGTCAGCGGCAGCGCCCAGCCACCGCCAATCGCAGCTGATGTATTGAGCAGTGGCGCTTCTGTTTCCAGGTCCGGCATGAAACCCATGAAGCGGCCCATCAGGATGACAGCATCGGCGCCGCTGTCTTTTGCTGCGATGGCAAGTGCGGCAGGGTCTTCGCTCTGGCCGGTCAGCTTGATCCACAGGGGTAAGGTGGTGGCCGCGCGCAGGCGAGAAACTATGGTTGTAATCCGGCTCGCATCACGTTCCAGCACGATGGCACCTTTTGCAGATTCATCGCCATGCGGCGCGCCGATATTGACTTCAAGTGCGCGAAAGCCCATCGCCTCTATCTGCTGCGCGTAGGCTGAACACTGGGCAAGCCCACTCAATATCAGGCTGGGAATGACATAGCTGCCAACGGCGGCGGCTTCTCTGTCCAGCGCTAGCAGCTGATGCATCCAGCCATCGAAGTCCTGTTGCATCAGACCTGACCTGCAAAAAACGGTGGCATCGCGCGGCGCATTGAAATCCCAGGGCACGGGTTGCCATTTCGTATCCAGCAGGCGGTAGTCTGTTTTGTCCAGCTGTATTTTTGCGGCCTGCGACTCATTGATAGATTTCGCGACGACAGCACCCGCGCCACTGGCAATCGCCGCGCGAATACCTTCCTCCGTCATGGTGTGTTCGCCGGACCCACAGATCACCGGATTTTTGAGGGAGATGGTGCCGATGGTTGTTTTAAGTTCTGCCATATGTCATTCAGCAAGATTTAAGTTGCTTCTCCTGATTGCTGGTTTATCAATTACGCGTCTTGCGGGGCAGCGCGCTGCTGCCCGATCCCATCGCGCTGGTGCGCCTGGCATACATGTCACTGTTGAGGCGGCTACTCAATTCAGCGGCAGCATCCTGCACCGCGCGCAGCAAATGGGGCTTGGGCGGCGAGGGTATGTTACGGGTTGCGCCGATGATCCCGATAACACCCACGAGTTCGTCCCCAGCGGAAAAAATGGGGGCTGCGAGCACGTTGACGCCGTCAATGACTTCTCCATTGGCATCTTCATAAAGCTGCTTTCGAATACGCTCAAGGCGCTTTTGGACCTGCCCCGCGTCGATCACAGAGTGGTCCGTGAACCGTTCAAGCTTCCCTTTCAACAATTTCCGCTGTGTCGCCGGGTCGCACCATGCCAGCACAATACGTCCCTGTGCCGAGCTGTGGACGGGAACGCGGTTTCCAGGCTTGACTGAAATACATACAGAATTGTTGGATTCCACCGCGGCAATGACCAAAGCCGACTGCTGGTCGGCAACTGAAAGCATGGCCGTTTCGCCGGTTATGTCTCGCAGCTTGTTGAGATAGGGATCTGCAAGTGCGCGAAGGTCAAACTGGCTATTGGCGGCTTTGCCGAAAGCGATCAGACGTGCTCCCAGCCGGTATTTTTCACTTAGCGGCTCTTGTTCAATGACCCCGATCTGCCGCATTGAGGACAGGTGCCGGTAGACGCGTGGTTTGGGCTGTTGCATCAACTGCGCAAGTTCTGTCACTCCCATGGGTCGTCCGGCCTGGGTCAACTTGTCGATGATGTCAAAGACAATGCCAACCGACTCGAGAATGACGGGGCCGGAAGGAGTGCCGGATGCGCGTACCTTCGGTCGCTCTGCGGGGGATGACAACTTTGCCATCAGGTTTGGGCCTTGAACTTCGATGAGGACATAAAACCTTTGGATTCAGGGCCTGGATGGCAGGCGGGTTGTGGGATTATTTTATTCTTCGAGCAAGTATAGTGTTTCTCTAAGAGAAATATAATTCTTCTCAAAAGAACAAAAGGAGGGTAATCCCTCGATATGTTTTTTGATCAGACGAGGACAATTGGCGGCATACCTAATGGATTGAGAAGCCATGAAGATTTTCAAGATTGCCATGCTGGCCGGTGGCCTCTGTTTGGGCCTTGTGATGCAACAAGGCCATGCGCAGGGTGTTGCAAGCTATCCAGCAAAACCGGTACGTTTGATCGTTCCGTTTGCCGCGGGTGGTGCGGTTGACCTTATTGGGCGGCAGATCGCCGTTGCACTCAATGAGTCGTTGAACCAGGCGTTTGTGGTTGAAAACAGGCCAGGCGCGGGCGGCCTGATTGCACTTGAGCAGGTGGCAGATGCTGCCCCTGACGGCTACACACTGGCCGTTGGTGCTGCGGGGCCGCTTTCCATGAGCCCTTCCCTTTACAAGGATCGAAACTTCGACCCTATTGCCCGGTTTGATCCGGTCATCTGGTACGCGAGCACACCCGGTGTATTGGTGGTGAATCCGGGCGTCAAGGCTAACACCGTGGCTGAATTGGTGGCGTTGTCGAAAGCTGCGCCGCACCCGCTGAACATGGGTTCTGCCGGCAGTGGCAGCATCAACCATTTGATGGGTGAGTACTTCCAGCAAAAGACCGGCGTCAAATGGCTACACATCCCCTTCAAGGGCAGTGCACCGGCGCTCAATGAATTGATGGCCGGGCGGCTAGACGTGATGATGGACATTGTCCCAACGGCTGCACCGCTCGTTAATGCAGGCAAGCTGCACGCGCTCGCAGTGACCACGCCCACACGCTCCTACCTTTTGCCCGGTGTGCCGACGCTGAAAGAGCTGGGATACAAGGACTTCGACGTCAGTTCATGGATATCGCTAATGGCTCCGCGCGGCACCCCTACCGAGATTGTTCAGAAGCTCAATAGCGCTTTAAACAAGGCGCTGCAAACCACACGGGTTCGTGCCCGTCTGTCTGTTGTTGGCGCCGAACCTGAGGGTGGCACAGCTGACCGCGTGACGCAGCGCCTAAAGCTCGAGATCCCGCGCTGGGCCGCCATCATCAAATCGTCTGGTGCTACAGCCGACTAGGTCTAGACCCGGCTCGCGTGCGCCGCGCGTACTGGGTAGCCGCAGTTCCATCATCAAAGGAGAAACCGTTTGACCTACTCTCTGGCCGTTGACATTGGAGGCACGTTCACGGATATCGTTTTACGCGGCTCTGACGGGCAACTCGTAATCGATAAAACCCTGACAACTCCTAACGACCTGCTCGAAGGTTTTTTTTCTGGTGTTAACTCGGTGCTTGCAAAAGCCAGGCTCAAGCCCGCCGACATTGATGGCCTGGTGGTACATGCCACCACAGTGGTGACCAACGCCCTCATTGAGCGCAAGGGCCTGAAAACCGCCATGCTGGTGACCAGCGGTTTCCGCGACGTGCTGTCCATACGCAATGAGCACCGCTATGACATGTACGACCCGCAAATTGAATTCCAGCCACCGCTGGTGCCGCGTGAACTCACGTACGGCATTGACGAGCGCATCTACGCAGACGGCACGGTCGGAAAAACCCCCGCGCTTGACGACGTACTCGCCTGCATTGCAGAACTCAAAAAACTCGATGTCAAGGCGGTAGCCGTCTGCTTCCTGAACAGCTACGCCAACCCCGACAACGAACGTGTGGTCGGTGACATGCTGCGCGACGCGATGCCCGACTTGTTTGTGTCGCTGTCGTCTGAAATTGCACCGCAGATTCGCGAATACCCGCGTGCATCAACCACGGCCATCAATGCCTTTACCATGCCGATCTCGCAGCCCTACCTGCGTGCGCTGGCCAAAAGGCTCAAGAAGGAAAACTACGTCAACGACCCGCTCATCATGTTGTCTTCTGGAGGCATCATCGGTGCTGACGTTGCCGGCCGCAACCCGGTACGCATGATTGAAAGCGGCCCTGCTGCCGGTGCGCTGGCCGCCAGCCATTACGCCAAGGTGTTGGGCCTGGAGCGCCTGATGTCTTTCGACATGGGCGGCACCACCGCCAAGGCCTGCCTGATTGAAAATTTCCAGCCACTGATCACTGGCCTGTTTGAAGTTGATCGCCGCTACCGCTTCAAGGAAGGCAGCGGCATGCCGGTGACCATTCCGTCCATCGACATGATCGAAATCGGTGCCGGCGGTGGCAGCCTGGCGTATGTGGACGACCTGGGCTTGTTGAAGGTCGGCCCGAAGAGCGCCGGCTCCACGCCCGGCCCGGCCTGCTATGGCCGCGGTGGTGAAGGCGCTGCCGTGACAGACGCTGACCTGCTGCTCGGCCTGCTCGATGCCGACAATTTTCTCGGCGGGGACATGTTGCTCGACCTGGCAGCCTGCGACCGTGCCATTGCAACTTTAGGCAAACGCCTGGGTACAGACACACATACCGCCGCGCGCGGCATCTACCGTATCGTTGCCGAGGCCATGGCTGGTGCTACCCGCGCTCATGCCACTGACCGAGGCATTGACTACCGGGGCTTGTCGTTGCTGGCATTTGGCGGCGCTGGCCCAGTACATGCCTGCGAGGTCGGCGCATTGCTGCAAAGCAAATCGGTGATCTTTCCGCCGCAGGCCAGTGTGCTGTCGGCGTTTGGCACGCTGGTCACTCCCGTGCGGCTGGATCTGGTTCGCAGTGCGCCCGGACTGCTCGATTCAACCGACTGGGCTCGCACTGACAGACTCTTCGACGAGATGAGCAAAGAGGGCGGTAGCGCCCTGATGGCGGCTGGTTGCGCGCCTGGCGACATCACCCTGATTTATGGCGCAGACATGCGTTACCTCGGCCAGCAAAACGAGGTCAGCGTGACGCTTGCAATAGACCCGCGCACCACCCACGATGTAACCGTCATCCAGGCCGCATTTGATGCGGCCTATCAGGCGCAGTACGGCTTCATGCCCTCACATGTGCCGACCGAGGTAGTGAGCTGGCGGCTGACGGCACGTGGCCCGCTGGTGCCTTTTCACGTGGCGCTGTCACTGCCTTCAATACCCGGCAAGCCGAAAAAATCCCGCAAGGTTCATTTGTGGCGGGACGACCAGATGGTTCCGGTGTATGACCGCACCTCGCTTGCCAGCGGCCAGAAGATTGACGGCCCCGTCATCATCGAAGAGCGGGAGACCACCATCATCGTGCTGCCCGGCTGGACCGCCACGGTGGACGGGTTTGGCTGCATCGTTGCCACATTAAAGGATTGACCATGGACGGCATTGAACTTGAAATACTCTGGTCCAACCTGATCAGCATCGTCAGCGAGCAGGCCAAAAGCCTGCAGCGCATAGCGTTCAGTCCGGTTGTGCGTGAGGCTGGTGACCTGGCCAGTGCGCTGTTCGACGCGCGTGGCCGCATGATCGCGCAGGCTAACACCGGTACGCCTGGTCACATCAACTCGCTGGCTGCTGCGGGTGGGCATCTGCACCGCATTTTTGAAGGCCAACTGGAAGAAGGTGACGTTGTGATCACCAATGACCCCTGGTTGTCGGCAGGGCACTTTTTCGACATCACCCTGCTATCGCCCATCATCAACGAAGGCCGTCTGATTGGTTACGTGGGCTCTACCATCCACCACACCGACATCGGCGGTTACGGCATCGGTGCAGGCGCGCGCGATATCCATGAAGAAGGCCTGTGGATTCCGCCGCTCAAGTTCTTTGAGCGCGGCAAACCCAACAAGACCATACATGACGTGATTCGCAGCAATGTGCGCACACCAGACCACGTGTTTGGCGACCTGGCCGCGCAGGTGTCGAGCGGAAAGTCGGGCGGCGAACGCCTGCTGGCCATGTGCAAGCGTTATGGCCTGTCCGACATCGAGCAACTGTCCGATGAAATCATCAGGCGCTCCGAAGAGTCCACCCGTGCCGAGATCCGCAAGCTGCCCGGTGGCACCTACCACGGCGAGAGTCAGTTCGATGTGCCCGGTGGCGAAGTCATCACGCTCAAGGCGGCCGTGACGATTGACAACGTCAAGGGTGAAGTGCTGATCGACTTTGCCGGTAGCTCCGGCCCGAGCGCAGCCGGCATCAATGTGGTGATGAACTACACCCATGCGTACTCAACCTTTGCCATCCGCAGTTGCCTGAATCCGGATCTGCCTAATAACCACGGCAGCCTGGCACCCATCGTCGTCACGGCGCCCCTGGGTTCCATCGTCAATTGCGAATACCCGGTGCCCGTCAATGCGCGGCATGTGGTTGGAATGTATGTGCCCATGCCCATCCTCAAGGCGCTGCACCAGGTCATGCCAGACCGCGTGCTGGCCGAAGGTGCGGGCGCGGTCTGGACCATCCAGATACAGGGCAAGCGCAGCAACGGCGAGACGTTCACCTCGTCGATGTTCAATTATTCCGGTGGCATGGGCGCGCGCAAAACCAAAACCGGCCCCAGCGCCACCGCCTACCCGACCGGTGTGGGCGCGGTGCCGATTGAAATCCTGGAGGCGGTCATACCGATTGTGTTTGACCAGAAAGAGTTGCGCGTCGGCTCGGGCGGTGCGGGCCGCAAGCGGGGTGGTGATGGGCAGATCATCAAGTTCCACATGCGAACGCCACACCCGTGGCTGCTCAATGCGGTACCCAGCCGCCTCGAAAATGGGCCGGAAGGCCTGGATGGTGCCGAGCCGGGAGCGGCAGGCAGTTTTACGGTGGATGGCAAACCATTCAAAGAGGTTAAAAAAACCTTGTTGCATGCCAATGCGGTTGTCGTGCTCGAAACCCCGGGTGGTGGTGGCTTCGGAAAATTGTTATAAAAGTATTGCAAACACAGGAGACAAAAATGATTTCCAGAAATCTGAAAACAAAACTCGGTGGGCTGATTGCCATCGGTCTTTTGACGCTGGCGGTCACGCCGGTCATGGCGCAGCAGAACTACAAAATCGGCATCTCGGCCGGCCTGACGGGTTATGCCGCCACGGTCGACAGGTCGTGGAGCGATGGTGTCAAGCTGGCTGCCGATGCCATTAACGCCAAGGGCGGCATCAAGGGCCGGAAGATTGAAGTAATTGTTGAAGACAACCGCTCCGAACCGCAGGAAGCTGTGGTGGTTTACCGCAAGATGATGACCAGCGACAAGGTGGATGTTTTTGCATCGGGTTGTGTTTCTGCCGGCAACTTTGCCGCAGCCGCAGCCGTGGCGCGTGCACAGATCCCGATGGTGCTGTGCTCCATCCTTCCCGCCAGAGAGGACGATGTGAAGTGGGCTTTCAGCACGCTGCCACCGGCCCGCTTTGAAGTCGAACGTCGCCTGGAGTACATCCGTGACAACACGCAGATCCGCAAGATTGGGGTGCTGCACGACCCCTCACCTTATGCCAACCTGCAAAAAACAGTAGCTGAAAAATCTGCTGCCTCCTATGGCATCCAGGTGGTCGGCATAGAGCAGTACAAGACCGACGATCCAGACCTGTCGGTGCAGATCGGCAAGATGAACGCGGCAGGCGCAGGCGCGATCCTGAAAATCGGCCTGGGCGGCACCACCTTGACGGCTGCCAAAAACATCAAGCAACTGGGCCTGCCCACGCTACTGCTGACAAGCCTGGAAGACCTGAATGTGTTCAAGCCGGTCGCTGAAGTGCTGGGCAACAAGTTCTTCTTTGTAGCCTCACCCGCCCAGGTGATTGATGCAGTGCCGGCCGGCCCTTTGAAACGCAGCATCAATGATTTCCTTGTGCCATGGAAAGCCAAGTACGGTGACCGCGACCCCAACTGGGCAGGTCGTGGCTGGGATGCCGTTTACCTCATCCAGGCGGCCATCCTGAAGGGCGACTCCTTTTCCGGTCCCAAGGTGCGCGATTCACTTGAATCCCTCACCGGTTACCAAGGCACGTCGGGCCTGTACGACTTCAGCCCGATCAATCACCAGGGCATTACTGCCAACCCGCTGTTCCTGGGAACCATGTCCGGCAACGCGGTAAAGATTGTCAAGTGAGCGATGAAGCCCGGTCAGTGCTTGAGGTGCGCGGAGTCACCGCACGTTACGGTCCCATAGAAGCCCTGCACGCTGCGGACCTGCATGTCGGGCAAGGTGAGCTGGTAGCGGTGTTGGGGCCTAACGGAGCGGGCAAGTCAACGCTGCTCAGGCGCTTGGTCGGTTTGGTGCCGGGTGAAGGTACGGTCACCTTCGCTGGTTCAACCCTGCCCGCCAACGACCCGCGCGGCTGCACCATGCGCGGTGTGGTGCTGGTGCCAGAAGGGCGCGGCATCTTTGGGCCAATGACGGTGTCTGAAAACCTCGATCTGGGCGCCTACCTCGCGACGAACACGGCAGAGATCAAACAACGCCTTGAACGCGTCTTTGATCTTTTTCCACGTCTCAAGGACAGGAAAAAACAGCTGGGCGGTTCTCTGTCTGGCGGCGAGCAGCAAATGCTGGCGATTGGCCGCGGCCTGATGGCAGCGCCCAAACTGTTGCTGCTTGATGAGCCCTCCCTAGGGCTTGCACCGCGGCTGGCGGAAGAAATTTTTGTCACGCTCGGTCAACTTAACCAGTCGGGCCTGAGTGTGTTGCTGGTCGAACAAAAAGCACCGCTGGCCTTGAAGCTCGCCAAACGCGCTTACCTTTTGGCGGTAGGGCGTGTGGTCAGTGAAGTCAGGCCTGACCAGATCCGCTCCCCGCACGATCTTGCGAGGTACTATCTTGCGACTGCCTGATTTCAGAACATCCATCCGCTATGGCTTGATGGTGCTTGCGGCGGGCCTGTTCGCCTATGCTTTTTTTGCTGGTGGTTACGTGGTTACGGTGCTTTGTTTTGCAGCGATTTACGCTATCTTTGTCACTGGGCTTAATTTTTTCATGGGCTACGCGGGCCAAGTGTCGTTTGGCCAGAATGCATTTGCGGCGCTGAGCGGCTACACCTCTGCCGTGCTGACTTCAACTTACGGCTGGCAGCCGATTGCCGCGCTGCCGATAGGTGTGGGTGGTGCTGTTCTGGTGGCGTTTCTTGTCGGTTACCCGGCGCTGCGTTTGCGCGGCCATTACCTGGCCATGGCCACGCTGGCGCTGGGCATGATTGTTTACGAGATCGCTGTTGAATGGCAGTCCGTCACGCAGGGCTACATGGGGATTTCGGGCATTCCCCCCATAGGCATAGGCAAGTGGGAATTGAACGATCCGAAGTACCAGTTGCTGTTTTTGGTAGTGGTGCTGGCCGTGGCGCTGTTTGCCGCCTGGCGCATGAAGGAGTCGCGCTTCGGCATGGCGCTGGCCGCCATTGCCGGCAGTGAAGACGCTGCCAGGGCGCTGGGCATTAATGTTTCGCACTACAAGCTGGCAGCGTTTGTGATTGCCGCCGTGTA